>CAYMOX010000065.1:0-25850 GCA_964392245.1 uncultured bacterium | reverse complement strand
ATCATCTCTTCAATTTTACCAAAAAACTCCCATTATCAATTAATCGAAGTCCCCTGGGGAAGATCATGGCTTTTACACTACAGTGTAGTGCATGAGGAAAACTGAGGTTTATAACTGGCACATCGCGTTCGAGTTGAAACGTACGCTGGAAGAGGCTGCGAAAGCGGAGAATGTCAGCTTGGCTCAGCTACTGGAAGATATTGTCATGGACTGGCTGTCTCGCAGATCCCAGGCTGATGTAGGTGAAGATGAAGTACAAAGGCAACTTCACCAGGCAGTAGCTCAAACTTTTGGAACCATCCACGGGGGTGATCCCAACCGCTCTGAAAAAATACGTCAACGGGTTCGATCGAAGTTAAAAGGACGCCTTGCAGGCCAGAGGACTGATTGATACGGGTGCGATCTTAGCTCTGCTGGATGCAGATGATCGCTGGCACAAACGATGCGTTGATACATTCTCATCGTTAAGGCTTCCCCTTGCGACCACCGCCGCGGTTTTAGCAGAACTTTTCCATCTCCTAGGTGAGCATCCCAGTGATTGATCTACAGGTTGGCGTTTTTTGCGCTCTGGTGCAGTGATTCTCTTGCCGATCACGGATGCGGATTTACCAAATCTTGAACGGTTGATGAAACAGTATGCTGACCGACTTATGGATTTTGCTGACGCTCCCTTAGTTCATTTGGCAGAGAGAGAATCGCTATCAATCATTTGTACGATCGACCACAATGACTTCAAAACATATCGGATCAAGGGCAAGCAGAAGTTTATTATCTTCCCCTCACCCTGATGGATTGATAGGTTAGTTGATCACAGTAGCCACCTGGGGACTCCCAGAGGACTCATCAATAGCAATCACTTCGTAATTCACATACCCGGCTTCATCACTCTTGGCCCCATAGAACTTACCGTCCAGCTCAAAGATCCGCGAGGAGAATTTGGATCCGTTATCAAAAGAGGAGGAAAGCATATTGTTCTCAATCGTGTAGGGATTGGTAATGCCGCCCACATTGCCGTGAAAAGCCGAATAACCCACCAGTCGAGAAAGGGTGCGATTCCCATCTGGGTGGTAGAACGCTTCCAGCACTTCATCCGTGACTAGGTTCTTGATTTTCACCCGCTTCCCGATAATCTGGCTTTTGATCTGATCGGTGTTCAGTTCCCGGGCTCCCTGCGCCTTCAGACTGCTGACGGTAAGCGCCTGAGCACGGGCTTGTGCCAGCAGAGATTCCTCCGGGGTATACCAGATGGGTGAGGTGTAGGCCCGCTCTTGAATGGTGGCGGGTAAACCTGCGGGAATGGGGATCCCCAGACGCACAGCATCGTAGGTACTCCAGCGAGGAGTTGGGATCTCCAGAACCCGAGCATAGTAAAAGGCCCGCTCCGCAGGATCAAAATCAGGATCCGTCCAGAAGGCGGAGAGCTGTGCATCCCCAATTGAGTTTTTGTAGGTCGCTGTCGCCAGATCAACGGTGTTGCCAACTGCAGGCACTCGACCCGTTACCGGATCCACCTGGCGATCATCCGCAAGGGCGACGTCGTAGATCTTCTCAAAGCTCTGCCCGAATTGAGACCAGCCTTTGACCATCTGAATTCGATCCAGGTTGCCGCTGTCAGCATCTTTCATTGCCCAGACCAAAAAGGTGGGAGCTTGAGCGTCATTCGGCTTGGCCGCCAGATCTCCGCCCATAGGTACACCCTTGTCGTAACCGATGTTGACCAAGTCATCGCTGTTGGCATCGACCGGGTTGTAGTCCCAGCCCCCAAAAAGCCGCACTCGAATCCGCGGACCTGTGGTGGCAAAGGTTTCTTTGCGGGTAAAGGCATCGTAAATATCTTCCCGAGTGTTGGAGTCAGCCCAGGCCGCTGCCACACCCGACGCACCCCAGGATTGCGTGATTTCTTTCGGAAAGCCACCCCCGCCCTTGATCAGGCGAATTTCGGCGGTGCCATCTTCAACCCCTGCTTTGCCGAAGTAGTTGTCTTCTTCAATTGGTCCCCCAGAATTATGGGTATCGGTGGCGGCGACCATGCCGAACTTATAGGGGTTAGCGCCCAGACTTTCGTCAAACACCAGTCCGGTTTTATAGGCATCGCGAATATAGCTACCCTTAGCTTGCCCCCGTGACCCCAAACCATTGGGATCCAGCTTAAAGTCCGAAATTTCGAAATTGGCGAATTCGTCTGTATCCGATAGGAGCGGGTTGGTCTCTGAGGTGCCCTTGATCTGGGTGGCTTCGACGATGGGCTCGTTTCGCATCCGCTGCTCAGCGTACTCCCGCGTGAGGGGCTTTCCGTAGGAATCTTCCATGGGGAACATGAGACCATCGCTGAGATTCGAGTTGTGGGGAATGGCTAGGAGCGTCACCCCATCCGCCCGCAGAGTATCCATGAAGTTCCAAAGATCTTCTGGCTTGTTGGAGTCGAAATTAGAAAAAGGTAGCTCCGGGACCTTGTCAGAACTGCGGAAGATAATGTTCCGGTGCAGGTTCTGATACCCCTTTGGCCCGTTAGATGTCCACTCATAGGCCGGGAAAGTGGTAAATTTGCCCGGCTCGTAGTTATCATCGGCAATCTGGACAATTTCCTGCCAGACCGAACTGGAAACTTCTGGATCAACCAGATCGGGCAGGGCTTTAGCGGCGGCAATACTCCCCCCGACCTTGATGAAAACACCGGCAGCAGCTTCCGGGTCGCCACTGGCATAAGCCTGTTTGATCTCTTTACCGATAGGGGTGGATAGCAGGGGATCATCTTTGCTCAAGAACTTGGGCATGATGCCCATGTACTCGGAGTGATCGGTTACGGTGTAAAAGTCCAGGGGCTTACGCAGCTTAATTTCATATCCCGCTGCATGTTCAATCGTGCCTCCCTTGGCATAGTCATAGGCATCCTGCGGGGTGGTGCGGTTGCCAAAGGTAAAAGCATCAAAGGACCAGCCAGTGTGGACATGCAAATCCCCGTAGTAGGCATCCCGCAGTGGATTCTTGACCACGTCTGCCAGGGCCGTGGGTGTCCAGAAGATCAGCTGCAGGAAGAGACCCGCGCTACCGATGGCAATCAGCTTTCTAAGTTTCTTTAAAGACATCAATGTGTTCCCCAATTACAACTGAACATCTTCATCAATCTGCTCAAACGATCAGTCAGACAGTCTCTCACTCTTCATGGGGGCAGGAACCGACCTCAGGGCAATGGGGGATGATCTGGACCGACGTCTGAGCCAGATAGGGAATATGCGCCTGCAGTTGATCCTCCACTTTGCCTGCAATCACCTGCCCCTCCTGGATGGATAGCAAGGGTGACAGGGCAATGGTGACCTCAGCATAGAGCCGATGCCCCAGCCAACGGGCGCGGATCTGGTTGACAGCTTCCACTTCCTCGACATGCTCCACAGCATGCTGGATCGAGTCCACTACCTCGAGATCCACCCCATCCAGCATCCGCACCATCATGGTTTTGCCTGCGTCCCAGACGATATGCAGGAGCACCCCTGTAATCAGGAGCCCCATGAGGGGATCGGCCTGGGGGAAGCCAAACCCAACCCCTAACGCACCCAGGACCACCGACAAACTGACCAGACTATCAGCCCGAGCATGATGGCCATCGGCCACAAGGGCAGCACTGCCTATGTCTTCCCCCACCCGGAGGCGAAACAGCGAGACCGCCCCATTGCCCATAAAACCAATCAACCCCGCCGCGATCAGGGCTCCCAGATGGTCCAGTTCTTGTGGATGCAAAAACCGCTGCACTGACTCATACCCCGTGATCAGAGCACTAAAAGCAATGATCGCCACCACGGCCACCCCTGCCAGGTCTTCTGCTCGGCCATAGCCATAAGAAAACTGGCGTGTGGGTTGCCATCGGGCCACAAGAAAAGCTAACCCCAGCGGAATCGCCGTCGAGGCATCGGCAATGTTGTGGATCAGATCTGCCAGCAGAGCGATGCTGTCGGAGAGCAGAAAGACAATCGTCTGAACCAGTCCAGTCAACACCAGTCCCACAAAGGACCACTGAACCGCCCACAGACCTCGGGCTGATGAAGTGATTTCTGGATCAAGGGTCCCATGAGTATGCGTGTGCGCACCGTTGTGATGGTGATGGGTGTGATGGGAAGCCCGTGGACCCAGCCAGGGGATGAAGTCGGGCAGAAGGCGGGAGGTAAAAGGCTTGCTAACCGTAACGTCTTTCATCAATGTGTACCATCAGTACCTTAATAACCGCAGACCACTTAATGTCACGATCAGTGTCGATCCTTCATGACCGATCACGCCCTCAGGCATATTGATACCACCAACAAAGTTGGCCAAGAGCAGGACCGCAATAAAAGTCAGTGCAAATGTAATGTTTTGCTTCACGACTCGATTGGCCCGTCGCCCCAGGCGGATGGCGAGAGGCAGCTTGTCCAAGCTGTTGGCCATCAGAATAATATCAGCAGTCTCCAGAGCAACGTCTGTGCTAGCCCCTCCTAAAGCAATCCCCACATCAGCAACAGCAAGAGCAGGGGCATCATTGATCCCGTCTCCAATCATCACCACCGGACCATAGGTTTGCTGCAACTGCTGAATGGTTGTTAATTTCTGTTCCGGTAAAAGATCGGCGTATACTTCTTCAATCCCTAAATCCTGGGCAATGGCCTGAGCAGAGGTCTCATTGTCGCCAGTCAGCATCACCACATGCTTGATGCCCTGGTCCTGCAAAGTTTGCACGATATGTTCAGCTTCAGGACGAATGGTATCGGCGAGGACGATGTGGCCCACAATCGCATCCGCAACCCTGATCCAGACCTGGGTCGAGGCTCTACAATCTGCCTCCAGCGAGGTCATACATGGATCCTCAACATCAACTTTTCCGATCCAGATGTCCTCCCCGTTCACAACCCCCCGAATTCCCTGTCCAGCTTCAGCCTGCACCTGGGTAGCCGGGGACAAGGTTAATCCCTGAGATCGACAGAATTGCACAATCGCCTTGCCGATCGGGTGTTCTGAAGCTGCTTCCACCGATCCTGCCAGCTGCAGTAGGCGGTTACGGTCATACCCTGCTTGCGGTTGCACAGCGATCACCTGCAATTCCCCAGTGGTTAACGTGCCAGTCTTATCGAAGGCAACAGCCTGAACCCTCCCAATCGCCTCCAGCTGGGCCCCATTTTTAAACAGAATCCCCTGACGCGCTCCGCTGGCAATCCCTGAGAGCAGAGCAGGCATAATCGAGGCCACCAGTGCACAGGGGGAGGCCACCACCAGAAAGATCAGGGCTCGATAGATCGTGGTTCTCCAGTCCCACCCCAGCAAATAGGGAGGCAGGGTTGCCAGCCCTAGCCCCGCCATGACAATGAATCGGGCATAGCCCCGCTCAAAGCGATCAATAAATTGCTGCGAAGGGGGTTCTGAGGTCTGGGCTTGCTCCACCAGTCGGATCACCCGCTGAATCAAGCTACTCTCTGGAGGCTTTTCCACGTGAATCTTTAACGCCCCATTCCCGTTTAAGCTCCCCGCAAACACTTCATCCCCAGGGGACTTATCCGCTGGCATGGCTTCCCCAGTGATGGGGGCCTGGTTGACAGCACTGTGGCCTTCGATCACTCGGCCATCTAGCGGAATCAGTTCTCCAGGCTTTACCAGGATCATGTCCCCCACCTGGACCTGACTGACACCCACTTCATGCTCTTGCTGTCCCCGGATCACGCGGGCCACATCCGGTGCGGCGGCCATCAGATCCCGAATATTGCGCTCCGTTCGTTGCGTGGCAAACCCTTCCAGAGCCCCACTGACGGAAAAGATCAGGATCAGGATGGCCCCATCAATGATCAAAGTGTAGTCCTGCTGCCACAGACCCAGGGAAGCGGCCCCCAGGGCAGCCACAATCATGAGCAGATCCACATCGAGTTCTTGGTCCTGGATTAATGTGGATAGACCCTCTTTGGTGCTCTCAAATCCTCCGATCAGGTAGGCCGCAGCAAGGACGAGAAGTTCCAGGTTCGTCAGGGATCCCTGGTGGAGCAGCCAGCCCGTAAGCACAAGCAGGCCACATAGACCCGCAGCGATCGCATCCTTATGATCTGCAACTAAAGAAGTCCAGACCCTATTGAAGGAGACAGCAGATGGCTGAAGGGGTTGAAAGGTTGTCATCCTACCCCACCTCCCAGAAGGCCGATACCCGTTCGATACACCAGAAAGCCGATAGGGATCCGATGGCATAAGGGGCTAGCCAACCGCTCCAGGCGGGCCATTCGGGGCGGATGCGCTTGAGTCCCACCATGATTGCCAGCACCGCAAAGACAAACATCAACTGCCCGATTTCTACCCCCAGGTTAAACAGCAGCAGGGCCAGGGGAATGTCCGTCTGAGGCAAACCGACTGCTGTCAAGGCCCCGGCAAAGCCCAAGCCATGCAACAACCCAAACGTCAGGGCCACCAGCCAGGGGTAGCGCTCGGTCAGTCCTGTTTTTCCCCGCCGCCCGTGGGCCAGTTCTCCAGCCAGAAAAAGAATACTGAGGGCAATCACGGCTTCTGTGGGGGTCTGGGAAACATTCACAACCCCAAGGGTGGCTGCACCCAAGGTGATACTGTGGGCAACGGTAAAAGCCGTAATCGTTTTAAACAAAAGCCAGCGCTGCTTCACAATCAACACCAGCCCCAGCACAAATAGCAAGTGATCATAGCCCGAGAGAATGTGACCGATCCCCAACCTTAAATACGACCAGGCAATTTGGGGACGGGATCCCTTGGCTGGCACAGAATAACTGGGATTGGCGGCTCTTAATACAGACGAATAGGTTTCCCCAGCTGCTGTCTGTAACCGGAACAGCACATCATTGAGGGCCGCTTCCAGTCCCTTGATGTGAATCGTCTGACCATACAACCCATCTACCCCGCAGCTTAGGGTCCAGCGAGTCAAGATCGCGGCAGGGGATGGGTAGACTGCTCGACTGGTAACCTCCTGGCACGCCTCTGGAAACTCAGGCTCCTCTCCCAGAGGGACGACAGATCCTTCGCCCGCAAAAGGCACCTTCCAGGACACCTCATACTGGGATCCACTCCGCTGAATGATATTGAGGTAAGCCGGTTGCAAAGCATGAGCCTGCGCTGGCGTGCTGAGCAGACACAAGCAGAAAGCTAGGATAATGGGCAGAAAGTAGAAGGGGGCTCGATTTGAATAGAGCTGGAAGGTAGAGATTGCCTGAGATAGAAATGCTTTCACTGCCCCCCCTAGTAGCCCATGATGTTAAACCCGGCACCACTGTTCAGTGCGCCGCTGTGGCGGTTAAAGCCATTGGCAAGAGCAACGGTGAGTTCAGGGTGTTCAATCTGGATGTTCTCATCAATTTCAACCGTGTATTTGGCAAGTAGAGCTTGATAAAAGGCAGCATTGGCTTCCTGACGACGCTCGTCAATCAACGTCCGTTGAACGTCATCGTAAACCGTCTCTAGCTCAGCGGGTTCAGGATCGCGGCGATCGGTGACTCGCACCAAATGCAGCCCATAGCCAGACGTGATCGGTCCCTGCCAGCGTCCTTGTTCTAGCTCAAACAGTTGATCCGCAAAGTCCTTGCCAAAGTACTGGCGGACATCCTGGGGTTCCTGTCCTGTGTAATCGTAGTTGAGCATGAACCGATCCCCAAGTTGAGGCGCACGATCCGGAACCGGATCCGCCTGATTCAACTGGTGGAGAACGGCTACAGCCTCCTGCTCAGCACTGAGTCCACGGCGATCAGCATCAAAGAAGATATGCGTAAAGCTGATCCGGGCAGGTTGCACATAGTCGCTCTGGTGGCTCTCAAAATAAGCTTTGATATCCTCCTCGGTGGGATCCACGGGTGGGATCATGTCGCGGGAGAGGAAGTCCATCTTTTGTACCAACCAGCGACGCACAATCGTGTCATTCTGATCCAGGTTCATCGCTAGTGCCTCGCGGTACAACACCTCCTCCTGGATATTGGAGTTAATCAGGTTTTCTAGCTCCGCGTCTGTGGGTGGACGTCGCCACTGGCGCTCCCAGGTTGAGGCGATCTGATTCACCAGCTGAGGGGACACCCGAATCAAATTTCCGTCATCAGGGTTAACGGTTTTCTCTATATAAGAGTGAAGAGCAAAAATAAGTAATCCTATTAGCAAAAAATGCAACAATGGCTCTGTAACAATTCGTAGCCACCAGTGTTGACCAGGATCGGAGAGGATCTTGCTGTTTTGGCTAGCTAGAGCAATGTCGTCTGATTTTCCTGAAGTAACTGATGTGAAATCGTTCAGAGTTTCCATGCAATCAGAAAATATATCATCGTGACACGTTCAAGTATACCAGCCTTTCTATCCTGTTTAAGTCATCCATCCATCAGACAAAGAAATTGACTATCGATTAGTGTCCTAAAGGATTGTCATCATTCAGATCCCCAGGCTGCTGCGGGAGATTCTCTTTGTGATGCTCAGAGGAACTCATCAGCCAGACTGACCTTTTAGGAGATGCGACTTCGATCCCTGCCTGATCAAATGCCACTTTTAGCTGATGTCGAAACTCTCTACCCACTGCCCATTGCTGTCCAGGCTGGGTTATGAGGACAAGACTAATGGTAAGACTACTCTCCCCAATAGAATCAACCCCGAGGACATGAGGCTTCTCTGTTATATATTTTCCCCACTTCTCACTATCATAGAGATCCATAATCACCTTCTCCATAACTGTGATTGCTTTATCTAGGTTTGTGTCGTGAGTCACATTAATGTTGAGATGCAATCCAGATCTCTGGCTGGTACTATTTGTAACCTTTGTGAAGCTACCATTAGCAATAGTAAAGAGATCCTGGTTGACCCCCCTTAGTTGAGTAGCCCTTAGTGAAATCTTCTCCACTTGCCCATATATATCACCAATTCTGATCCAATCGCCCAAGGCATACTGATCCTCAAAGAGAATAAAGAAAGCCTGTTGAGCATCCTTGATAAGATCTTGAGAAAGATAAGCGATTGCAGCAATCATAATAAGGACAATGGGTAATACTTGAGTAAAATAGCCGAACAACAGAATACCAATCAAGATAAAAATGTATCGTAAAACTTCCTGAATAATGATCCAAATGGTTTCGAAACGTTGTTTCAAACGAGAGTTTGAACCTTTTCTTTCTTTGCGCCATTCTAGGAATCTGCTAAGTCGCCAACGCAGAATTAATTCTGCAAACGGATGGATGATTGCCAATCCAACAGGTATCAGGATTAAACTGGTAGGAACACGGACAAGCCAGACTCCAAGTGCCCTCGTTTGAGCAAAGTTCTGTAAAATAACAGCGCTTCCTACTAACCAAGTGGAAATTTGTGCCGCTGCCAGAATCGGAAAAGTGATCAAGTTGAGTTTTGCTTGTTGATCAAGGTTCAGAGAAGGCCATAGTTTTGTCAGGAAAGATTGATGATATGCCCTCACTGGCTGTCTGGTTTCCACAGATTCTATACTCACTATAGAGTTGTGATCCAGGGGAACTTGGGACTGAGAGGATTCTCGCTGCTGTTTTTTTGTGTTGATATTGAGGCTAAGGAAATGACGTAATTTTTGTAGTCGACCGATCAGCAGGCTACTCCCTACCATTGCAAGTAGGATCAATAAGCTCCTGCCAATTTGTTGCCGAATATACTCGGGTTGTCGTTGGGTCCAAGCCTGGATCAACGCAGAATGGATAAGTTCCGCTCGTTGCTTGGCTAAACTGTTAATGTTAAATCGCCTTGGCTCAATTGCTAAGTCAAAGGCTGTGATGGTCATGATTGGTTGGAGGTCACTATCCTCATCCGATGCCGCAACCACAGTTTCATTGTTGAGAATTGCCGGACTAACTTGGAGAGTATTAGGATCAAGACCATCAGAAACCAGATCATTTAATCGAAATTGAATTGCCCGTACTCTTCGCTCGATAGGTGAGAGCTTATTGCCACTAGATGGACTATCTGAAGCTGGAGCTGCAACTCGAAAAAGTAGCTGTCCATCTAAGCGAATTTCACCAGTCTCTAGTTCCCCAATTTGATTAATTCCACGTAAGGAAAGTGGGATTTCCGTCTCAGGGATATTGATGATCTGCCCCCTAACAGGCCAATCAACAAGTAGGCATAGTAGAAAAGATAAAATGACGGTTATCCAGGTTGCAGCAGAATATCTATACATAGTTAATTTCAAGATTAAGTGTGATTGAAAACGAGATGTTTGACCTGGTTAACTTAGTATGACTACGAGGATAAAATGGTTCCAACAAACTAACTCAACCCTTTCTATGAACTTGTCTTCACTCTGACAATGGTCCAGTGCTGAGGATGACTTATAAAATCATGTGTTCTTTTGTCTTAACTTCTTATACATAGTACGCAATAAAATCTTTGTCCATGATCAGAAAGACTAAATCCATAATTAAATCTAGCAAAATTCCAGCTAGTTAAAGAAAATATACATGACTGAGATTAAGTATGCTTTAAACTTGACCGTATCCCCCTGTTCTAAAGAGTCCTTTATAGGATCAATCGCATGGATTCTCAACTGTTACAGAACCTTGCAGCTCTAACCCTGCTCTCTTTAATGTTTTCTCTGGGCCTGAATCAGTCTATTCAGGAGATTACATCATTATGGCGGCAACCGAGCTTATTAATTCGCTCCTTCCTGTCCGTCGTGATACTAGCTCCCATCGTTGCGATCATTGCTGCGCTTCCACTTCCTGTGGGATCAGCACTCAGAGGGGTGTTGCTTGCCATGGCAGCAGCTCCGGGAGCCCCCTTAACCACCAAAAGAGCTGTGATGGCAGGCGGGAGTTTCTCCTACGCAGTTAGTTTACAAGTAACAGTTTCCATTCTGGCAGTGATAACGGTTCCATTTTGGGGATTTGTTTACGATGCCATCTTTCCAGCAACCATCATCAGTGATCCAGTCGCTGTGTTGAAAGCTCTTTTAGTAGTCCAAGTGTTACCCATTGGTGCAGGGGTTCTGATCCGGCAAGCCCTACCGGATATTGCGAACAAACTAGAACCTAGTGTAACAAAAATTGCCAACATCCTCTTTGTTGCCCTGATCCTTGTGATGCTGGTCAGTACCTTTCATCTTCTGATCGGAGTAGGTGTTGTACCTTTTATTGTTGGTATCCCTGTTGTTGCCGTTTGGCTAGTCATTGGACACTACCTTGGAGGTCCGAATCTGGAGGAACGCTCTGCTTTGGCTGTGGGCACTATTGCCAGAAATATTGGCATGGCGCTCTTACTCATCCAGATCAATGTCCCAGCAGATCAGATGCCAGAGATCCTACCTGTTTTGCTGGCCTTCGTCTTGGTAGGAGCTATCGGAGGAATTATCTATTCTGTGCTTTTAATAAACTCTACAAAATCAACTTCTGAAATTATTGATCAGGGCAATGAGAGCTGAAAACAAAGCGTTTCTTCGATAGGGAACTTCAATAGTCGCCCTGCAATCCCTGAGTTTTTGGTCAGAGCCGACTTTAACGATCGTGATTTCACTGATGGATGGGGCGAAAGGTAATGGGTAAGGCATTAACTCCGCGAAGAGCAATATGCCGCCGCCATGTCCAATCCTCTGTGGCCAGCTCTAAACCAGGGAGAGATAGTAACCGCTGTAGCGTCAATTGTGCCTGGATCCGGGCCAATCCCGCGCCTAAACAGGCATGAATACCCTCTCCAAAGGCCAGATGGGAGGAAGGGGAACGCTGCACATCCAGGTGATCGGGATCGGGAAATTGGGCAGGATCACGATTGGCAGCCCCCAGAGCCAGGAAAACCGATTGTCCAGGGGAGATGATCTTGTCCCGCAATGGCACATGGGTGGTGGCCACGCGGGCCGTGAGTTGCACAGGACTTTCAAAGCGCAGTAGTTCTTCTAGGGCCGATGGGATCAACTCGGGCTGCTGACGCAGGATCTGGAGCTGAGCAGGAGCCCGCAGGAGCGTGAGCAGGCTGTTGCCAATGGTGTTCACAGTGGTTTCTTCCCCTGTCATGAAGAGCACAATGCAGGAGGCGACCAGATCCGTGAGGGTCAGATCTTTACCCTCTGCAGCAAGGAGGGTACTGATGGCATCATCCTGGGGATGGTGCTGCCGTTCTTGAATCAGATCCTCAAAATAGGTTGTAAATTGCTCCACCATCTTGTTCAGATGAACATAAGCCTCTAAAGGCATGAGGGGATCCAGGATGTGGGAAAGTTCATCAGCCCAGGGTTTGAGTTTCAGGCAGTCCTGCGTGGGAACCCCCAGCATCCGTGCGATCACCATCACAGGCAGAGGTGCTGCCAGATCTGAGATCACCTCCAGATGGCCTGAGGCCAGTTTTGGTTGCAACAGGTGATCCAGGATCTCCTGGACCAGATGGCTGAGCCGCTCAGGGCTCCAGTAAAAAGCCTGCCCTACCCACCGTCGCATGCGCGTGTGATCAGGGGGGTTAAGGTAGAAGAGAAACCGCTGAGTGCTTTGCGCTAGTGCCTCCAGACCAGGATGTCCCCGTTCTCGCAGGTAATCACTCTTGCGGGCAATCCGCTCCGGCACCGGATCAGTGGTAAACCGTGCATCCTTGAGGATCCGACGCACATCTTCATAGGTGGTGACCACCCAGACCCCCAGGGGACTCCAATGGACAGGATCCGTTGCCCTCAGGTGGTGATAAACAGGGTAAGGATCCTGGTGAAAAATGGGATCGAAGGGGTTGAACTGGATCGTTTTCGACGCCAGTTTGGGGCGATGCGGGGCAGGCTGGGGAGCAGCAGTTTCGGTCATCGGATCACCGTGCCTGCTGGTGTAAGAGGGAGTGGCAGGCGGTTTCCAGATATTGGGCAACACTTGTAATGGTGGGGTATTCCCAGAACAACATCACCTCCAGCTCCAGGTTAAGCCAGTCCCCCAGGTCCGTGGTCATACTCACCGCCACCGCTGAATCCAGGCCATAAGCTGCAAAGGCTTTCTCTGGATCAATATCGGCGGGATCCAGCTGCAGATTGCGGGCGAGATATTGCACCAGCCAGGTTTGGATCTGCTTTTGCGTTACAGTTTGTGGCTGTTCGGGTGAAGCGGCAGGCACGGGGAGCAACCCTACCGGACCTGAGGAGCGCTGCCAGCTGGCGACTTCTTGGAGATCTCCTTGCAGATAGCCCAGCCGACAGGCAGATCGCTGGACCTTACCACTGGAGGTTTTGGGCAGAGCAAAGGGTTTCAGCAACCGGATGGCGCTCACCTGCAATTCATGCTCCTCCGAGACGGCGGCACAGATCGCCTCAAAGATCCGCTGCTTTTCTGCGGGTAACTGTTGTAGAGCTGTGCGTTCTATCTCCTGCACAATCACCAGTTGCTCAGGCAGCCCTGCTTCAGAGACTGTAAAGGCGGCCCCACTATTCATGCGCAGGGCTGGATGGCTATGTTGAACCGTGAACTCAATATCTTGGGGGTAATGGTTTTGTCCCCGAATGATCAGCACATCTTTGCAACGACCCGTGATAAACAGCTGTCCCTGCAGCAGAAATCCCAGATCTCCGGTGCGGAGAAATGGTTTAGAGCTACCCCGCAGCCGAGCTTGAAAAGTTGAAGCTGTGGCTTCCGGCTGTTCCCAGTAACCTGCAGCCACCTGATCTCCAGCTACCCAGATCTCACCGATCTCTTCGGGAGCACAGCGTCTCTGAGTTTCCGGATCGACGATCAGCACCTCGGTCTCCAGCCAGGGCTGACCACAACCCACAAGCTGACGAGTTTCCGGTTGCGATGGATCTGCCAGGATCACCTGGTTCAGTTCCAGGCCCTTTCCTTCAAGTGACTGGATCAGGGGTGGGTGTTGCCAGGGGCCGCCAGTAACAAATAGGGTTGTTTCTGCCAGGCCGTAACAGGGGAAAAAGGCTTGCCAGCGAAAACCCCAGGGGGCAAAGGTTTGGGCGAATCGCTGCAGAGTGTCGGCTCGCACAGGTTCAGCCCCGTTAAAGGCCACCTGCCAGCAACTCAGATCCAGATCCCGGATCTGTTCCGGCTGAATTCGCTCCAGACAGAGATCATAGGCAAAATTGGGTCCCCCACTGGTGGTAGCCCGGTAATGACTGATGGCCTGTAACCAGCGGATCGGTCGTTGTAAAAAGGCCGCTGGAGGCATAAGGATACTGGGAATCCCTAGATACAAGGGCTGTAAAACGTTCCCCACCAGTCCCATGTCATGAAACAGGGGTAACCAGCTCACAATTGTTGTCTGTTCCCCGTGGCCGAATCCTGCCTGGATCATGCGCTGGTTTTGCCAGAGATTTCCATGGGTAACCATGACACCTCTAGGATTTCCCGTGGATCCGGAGGTGTACTGCAAAAACGCCAGAGTTTCAGAGGTGATTTTGAGTGGCTGCCATTGATCTCCGCAATTGAGATTCACCAGATCGCTGATCAGGAGGGGAGGCACTGTCCAGGATTCGATCTCCTCGAGCTGGGTTTTGATCTCCTGGTTCTGGGCGGCAGAGGTGAGGATCACGTTTGCCTGACAGTCCTGCAGGATTGCCTGTAACCGCTGTCGGTTCTGGTTGCGGCGAGGGGGATAGGCAGGGACAGCAACGATGCCCGCATAGAGACAGCCCAGAAAGGCAACAATAAATTCCAGTCCAGCCGGATACAACAGCAGGGCACGGTCACCTGGCTGGAGCTGTTGGAGTAACTGCAGAGCTACTGCGCGAGCCTGGTGATCCAACTGCCCATAGGTCAGGCTGGCTACTTCCATCTCACCGTTCTTCAGAAAGCGGTAGGCCACCTGCTGAGGCTGATGCTGAGCTCTCCAGCTAAGCAGTTCCACCAGATTCTCGGTGCCGTGCTGATTTTCCAGGGGAAACTCAGAGCTTGGAGGTGCTGCACTAACCATGGCCGGTGTGGGGCTGTCCTGAAAAAGCACTCCCAGATTAGGGCAATTTCCCATATCTGTAAAAGATCAGGCCTGCATGAGTTCCCCAGTGCAGCAGATTCCTTCCCTCGGCTTTTAGAATTGGATCCAGAGACTTGGAGGGTTGCCGATCCAGCACCCAGATCCCCGAAAAATTTGACCGCCCTGTTGACATGGCATCACAGGTTAGACGAGCTGGGTTGAGTTTACCTGCTGGACGGCCCTGGATGCAGGCATCAAGTAAAATATCAGTAGATAGATAGTGTTAATCTCAGTAAAACATACTGACACTTGATTCTAACGAAGAACCACCTGAGAGGAGGGAAAAATGGTAGCAAAAAGAACAGGATTCCGGCGGATCACTGTGGACGTCCCTGAGGAGCAGTACAACTTAATTCTTGAACTAGCGGACCAGATTCATGGCACAAACAGTGATGTCTTGCGTCGGGGCCTGGCACTGATGAAAATTGCGGTTGAAGCTGAAAATGAAGGCAAGCAAATCGGGATCTCTGATGATGGGAAGTCTCTGACCACCCGCTTACTCGGGATCAGATCGTAACGACTCCTCAAAGAAGTCTTTCAGGATCGCAGCAACAGGGATTGGACATCAACAATGTGGTCCAGCAGGGGCTGGTGGTGAATGTGAGCGCCTCCTCCCCAGAGGATCCTGAAGACGCCGAGCATAGAGGAACTAAAGAGATCAGGATTCTGACAAAAAATTAACACAGAGAAACCTTGATCCTTGTGTTTTGTCTGGGAGTTGTCGGAACTGCATTTGTAGTAGGAGGGTTGTTTACGTTTCTTAGTCAAGATCCAGATCAAAAAGTCTGGGCTCGAGGACTAGTCACAGGAATTGTAACGGGCTCAGTCGGATATTTTGCAGGCAGACAGGCCACTGCAGATTGATTGAACTTCCTGGATGAGCACCTACCTGTTGCCTTGAATACTGAGTTAATGATTTACCAAAAGATCGGGAGTTTCCCGCTCCAGCTGAGGGAGAATCCCTACTAAAATCCCCGATCCCAGCAGACAAAATCCCCCACACAACCCTAAAGCAGCTGGAGTTCCCCAGTGTTCCCCCAAATATCCCGTCCAGAGGGTGCCAAAGGGAATCATACCCACAAAAGCCATGGTGTAGAGGCTCATGATCCGGCCTCGCATGTCCTCCTGCACGTAGGTTTGGAGCCAGGTGTTGCCTGCTGCGGTTTGCAGGATCAAAGTCGATCCAATTCCTGCAGTACTGAGCAGTGACAGCCACAGCATCTGGGAATGGGCATAGAGCAGTAGACAGAGGCCCAATACCCCCTGAGACCAGGCCATGACCGCCCCCAACCCTGCCACCTGCCGCCGCGTGGCCAGATAGAAGGCTGCCAGCAGAGCACCGCTTCCTGATGCCGACATCAACCAGCCCAGAGTCTCAGGACCTCCCCCCAGGACCTCGCGAGCCATGATCGGGGCCAGGGTGAGATAGGGCATCCCCATAAAGCTGGACAGCCCCACGCCAGTTAATACCGCACGCATCGGCAGGGATCCACTCACGTATTGCAGTCCCGCCAGAAAGTCCTGCCAGGGGGTCTTCTGAGAAGGGAGTCGCGGCAGAGGAGTGAGCTGGATGGCGGCCATTGCTCCCAGGAGCGCCAGATAGCTAAGACAGTCCAGGAGATAACAGATGCCTGCCCCCAGGTGGGCAATTAAAATTCCGGCCAGGGCTGGACCGATCAGCCGTGCGGCACTGAACAGGGAGGAGTTGAGGGCAATGGCACTGCTGAGGTGATCCGAGCCGTTCACCAACTCGACCAGCAGGGCATGGCGAGAGGGAATATCCACGGCAACAATCAGCCCTTGCAGCAAACTAATCAGCAGCAGGAGGGGGACAGTGATCTGCCCTGTGAGCACCAGCACCGCCAGGGCCAGGGCTAGCAGCATTCGTAAGCACTGAGTGACCCATACCAGCTGGTAACGGTTGCAGCGATCCACCCACACCCCCACGAACGGGGTCAGACCAAAGGCCGGAAAACGGGTGACAAATCCCACCAACCCCAGGATCAGGGAGGAATGGGTGAGGTCATAGACCACCCACATGGTGGCCACAAAACTCATCCATAACCCGATCACCGAACAACTCTGGCCTAAAAAGTAAAGACGGTAATTACGGCTGGAAAAGGCCCTCAACCCCCAGCGCAGATCGGCATACCAGGTGGAGGCAAACATACGGGGAGTGGTCATAGCAAGCTGCGCAACTGGGAGTCAATTTCAGGGAAGAGGCACAAAATCATAGCCCGTACCGGAGAGGGATCCGGGTTGTACCTGCACCAGCACATTCGCGCCATCTCGGTCCCCAGAGGGCAGAAAGCGAACCGTGCCCGAAGCCCCCTGCAGGGGCGTGAACCCTTGATTTAAAAACTCCAGCAGCTGTTGACGGCTTGGATCTGGGCTCGTCCTCAGTCCAGAGAGCAGGACCTGGGTGGCATCATAGGCCAGGGCAGTCCGCCAGCTCACCTGTCCTCCCCACTCCTGGGCGGCCCGATTGGCAAAGTCGCGGTAGGCAGGCACCAGGGGGTGCCAGGGAATCGCCACCACCAGATCCTCAACGGCTGCTCCCTGTTGCAGGGTGGTAAAGCTGAAGAGGACATCACCTCCCACCATGGGCAGTGGAGAAGCGGCAGCAGCATTGGCCTGGGCCACTTCATGGGCTTGAGTAACTGTGGCCCCATGGGGAGCCAGAAACAGCACCTCCGATCCTTGATCCCGAGCCCGTTGCAGGGCATTGCTTGCCGAAAAATCAGCCGCCTCCAGATCCACTTCGGTGATCACCTCTCCCCCCTCGGTGGCCAGGGTGGTGGCAAAAGCAGTACGCAGACTGGAGCTGTAGTTACTGGCCGGGGCATAAAAAATGGCAACCCGCTTCCGCTGTAGGGTATTGAGAATGTAGCGAGCCAGCTGAGTCCCTGCCACCTGATCGGTGGGAACCACCCGAAAGATGGCATCCCCGAGCGGACTCAAAGCGGTACTGGTGCTGGTGGAGGAGATCATCGCCACCCCGGCGCCCAGGTAGATGGGGGCTGCCGCCAGGGACGCACCACTGGAATTGTGGCCAATGACGCCCAGAATCTCGGGTTGGCTGACAATGGTGGTGGCTACGGCAGCTGCCTGTTCAGGATCATCCCCATCATCAAAAATGGCGATCTGCAGTTGGTTGGCCTGTTGCTGAGCCATGGCCACCCCGCGCAGGGTTTCCTGAGCCCGATCTGGATTGCTGGAAATGGGTACCACCACCGCCAGCGTGTAGGGATTACCCTGCTCTTGAGCCAGAAGATTCTGGAGGTAGATGCGGCTTTCCGGATCATTGGGTTCGGTGAGCACAATTCCTTCCAGGACCGTTAACGCTGCAGCCTGCTTCCCCGCCTGGATCAACCCCGCTGCGGCCTGCTTGGCATCCCCGGCAATCGTAGGAAAGAGCACAGTTTCTCCGCGGCTGGAGAGAATCTCCTGTTCAGCATCCGGTTCTCCTGAAAAGAAGGGTGATTGAGATGCCTGAGGAAACGAGAATGGTAATCGTCCAGAACGGAAAAGCTGGTAGCCGCCTCCAATCAGCAGCAAACCCAACAAAATGTAAATGATCGGTGGTGGTGATTTAGCCATAAATAAGAGGCAAAGCCCCCCAAATCTTATCAAGACTGTCGCGATTCTTTCCTGAAGTCTCCCAAGGAACTTCGAGTTTCTTTTCCCGTCGGTGCCGAAAACCCAGCGACATAAAGTAGGATTGCTCTAATATCGCTTTGACAACACGCAGTTGAGTTGGTGGAGCCCAGGAGTTTTACACCCATGCCTGGTTCAAACGAAAAATCCCGTCGGCCCAAACAAAGCCGCATTCGCCGCCAATTTGATCCCCGTTCTGTGTTCCCTGACCGCAAGCCAGATGTAGCGTCGTCTCCTCTTTCTGAGAACGCAGAGATGGCCTCAGCTGAGGAATCTAGCCCACCTGAAACATCTTCTTCCTTGGCAGCCGAATCTTCAGAAATCCCCTTAAGCTTGAGCCCGCTAGAGAATCTCTCTATACTGCAAGAGTCTTTACCCTTTATTGACACCCCCTCTCCTGCCGCTATGTCCACATCCTCGTCTCCGGATTCCGAGCAGCACAACTCTTCCTCTCAACAGGATGCTTTACGCCTCAAGCTTGAGAAAGCAGTTCGGCAACGGCAAGAAGTCGAGGCTCAGCTGATCAAGGCTGAGGCAGAATTAGAAACTCGGCAGCAATCCAACGCCCAATTGCAGGAGGAAGTGGCTCAACTGAAAACCCAGCTGGCCAAAACCGAACAGCAGGCCAAGAAACGCCTATCGGCAGGCAAGAAAGAGAGCGGGGCTAGCTTAGACGGAACTCTGCAGAAGGAGAAGCAAGCCTGGGAAGCAGCCCTGGCGGAGAAAGAGCAACGGATCGCTACCCTGCAGGCCCGTTTAGCAGAGTGGGAGACCAAGCAGGAACTGTCCCTGAGTGCTTCCGATTCTGTAGCAATCGGAGAAGTCAAGGCTGCCAACCAGACCCTGCAGGCTCGGGTTACAGAACTGGAAGCCCAGGTGGCCGCCCGGCAAAAACTCAATGAGCGGCAACGGACAGATATTGAATCTCTACAGGCCCAACTGGAACAGCAGCAGCTCTGCCTGGCTCAGGAGCGGCGCCACTGGGAGCAACAGCAACAGGAATCCCAGGCTCGTCTGCTGGAAGCCCAGGATCTAGCCCAGAAACGTATTGATATGTTGCAGCGATTCAAGGCGGAGTTATCCCTGGCCCGCACCCAGATTGCCGAAAGCCAGCAGGAACTTAGCCAGTTGAACAATCTTTACACCTGCCAACAGGCGGCCTGGCAGGAGCAACGGGAGCATCTGGAGGCACGGCTGGCAGGGTATGCCGAAACCGAAGCTGAAACCGGACAGCGCTGGCAGGAGGAACGGCATCTCTACGAAGATCAGATTCAGTCCCTCAAAGCCCAATTGCAAGACATCCACCACCAGTATCAGCAGCAGTTGGAACAGCAACAGCAACAGGCTGAGCACCAACACCAAGAACAGCAGGCTCTGGTGCAGCAACTTCACCAGGCAGAGGAGCGTTGCCGACTCCTGCAGCAGACTCAAGAGAATCTGGCTACACAGTATAACCGGGCTCAACGTCGAGTCGAAGAACTGCAACAGCTCACTGAAAATCTGCAGGCGAGACTCCAGGAGTACGAAGATCTGCTGCCAGATCTGCTCACCGCCCAGGATCGACTTCGGGATCTAGAGCACCAGAAACAATTGTTGGAGGCTACCCTGGCGGAACGTTCCCATGAGCTGCAATCCCAATTTGCCTTTGTGGCTGAGAAAGACGCAGAAATGCAGCTGTTGAGAGACAAGATCAGTGAGCAACAGCAGCACAATTTACGGCTGAAGGCAGCGCTGGAACGCAGTATCAATCGCGGTGAGCCCCCCAAAGAAGAGGAACCCCATCTACCCCTGGCTCACTACGCTAGTATTGGGGCTTCTGCGCAGGTGATCACCCCGGTTGCAGCCAGCCATCGGCCTATTGCCCCCCGGGTCCGCAAGAAAAAGCCGATTGATCTGCCCAACTTTTTACGTTCTCATGTCTGAGGTTAAATGTTCCCTTCATGGTCATGTTTGCATCACCTGAGGCCATGCTTCAAGATCTGAAATCTCGTCTCCTCCAAATTCAAGACCTTAAGGCTGCCGCCGCTGTACTGGAGTGGGATCAGTCCACCTACATGCCCACTGAAGGGGCACCTGCCCGCGCTCGGCAACTGGCAACCCTCAGTCACCTCTCCCACAGCCTTCTCACAGATCCAAAACTTGGACACATCCTGGAGCTACTGGAGAAGAACCCGGAGCAGTTTACGCCTGAAGATGCCTGCCTGATTCAGATCACTCGCCGTGATTATGAGCGGGCGATGCGGGTACCTGCCGAGTTCATGGCACAATTTCGACAGCAGCAGGCTACCACCTATGCCATCTGGGTCGAGGCTCGGGCAAAGAACAATTTTGATCTTGTGCAACCCGACTTGCAAAAGATTCTGGAGATGAGTCGGCAGCTAGCCAGCTATTACCCCCAGCAGGAAAGCATTGCAGATCCGTTGATTGATATGTGGGATCCGGGGATGACGGCGGCCCAAATTCGCACCCTGTTTCAGCAGCTGCGGCAGGAACTGGTGCCTCTGGTGCAGAACGTGGTGGCCCAACCGTTGATCGATGACCGTTGCCTGAAGCAGGATTTCCCTGAGGCGGATCAACTCAGCTTTGCCCTGCAGGTGGCCCAGGACTATGGCTACGATCTGGAGCGGGGTCGCCAGGATCTCACCCACCATCCCTTTATGATTAAGTTTTCGCAGGGGGATGTGCGCATTACAACCCGCGTCCAGCGGCAGGATCTGGGGGAAGCCCTCTTCAGTACGCTGCATGAAACAGGACATGCCCTTTATGAACTGGGGATCGCCCCATCTTTGGAAGGAACGCCCCTGAATGAAGGCATCTCCGCCGGGGTGCATGAGAGTCAGTCGCGTCTCTGGGAGAACCTGGTGGGGCGTAGCCGTCCTTTTTGGCAGCACTACTATCCGCGGCTTCAGTCTATTTTCCCCTCCCAACTGGGATCAGTACCCCTGGAAACGTTTTACCGCGCTATTAATAAGGTTCAGCCTTCTCTGATCCGCACGGATGCTGATGAGCTCACCTACAACCTGCATGTGATGGTCCGCTTTGATCTGGAGCTGGATCTGCTGGAGGGACGGCTGGAGGTGAAAGATTTACCAGAGGCCTGGAATGCTCGCTATCAAGCGGACTTTGGTTTGGTACCTCCCCATGATGGCCTGGGGGTACTGCAGGATGTTCACTGGTACACCAGCCAGATCGGGGGGGTGTTTCAGGGATATACCCTCGGGAATCTGATGGCAGCGCAGTTTTTTGAAGCCGCTCAGTGGTCACATCCTGAGATCCCTGAAGAGATCGAGCAGGGAAAATTCAGCACTCTACACCATTGGCTGAAAAACAATCTCTATCAACACGGACGCAAGTTTACCGCCAACGAGATCCTGGAACAAGCCACGGGTATGCCGCTCAGCATTAAGCCTTACCTGCACTACATCCGTCGCAAGTTTGGAGAGTTATACGATCTGGGGGAGTGATTGGAAATTGCTGTAGTTCACTTTTTCAGGGGACAATCGAGTCAGGCAAGGGACGAGAAGCGCGTTGTAGCCGATCACCAATCGCATACCCCAGGCCGTGGGAGTAGGGGCAGGGTTCTGTGAAGAGAATGGAGGCCGGTCCTTCATCCAGTTCCCGTAACTTGGCAAAGAGAGTGCGGGCAGCTTCCCCCAGATCACCTTTGGGGCTGAGCACCTCAACATGAGGAGTTACCCCCCAGATCTGTCGAAAACGCTGGACAGGATGGGGATCTTGGTTTTGAAAACAAAGCAGACCACATTTGATCTCTGGTTGAAGCCATGGCCTCAGTCGATCTTGCAGGTCGTGATCTGAAAGCGCGTGAAGTGGAGCAGGCAACATCCACAGAGGTTTGCGGGGTGCGTAGTGACTGAGGAGTTGACCCGGTGCTTCTGGAGGTGCAGAGGCGTTTGCTCCAGGAATGGGTCTTTGAATCGGCAGCTGGGTGATTTGGTGCAGTTGCTCCGCCCCCACACCCCCAGGGCGCATCAGGGTGAGATGACCTGCTGGATCCAGGGCCATGATGGTGGACTCCACTCCAACTGAACAGGGGCCTCCATCCAGGATGTAGCGGATCCGCCCTCTCAGTTCGCTGTTGACTGCAGCTGCAGTGGTGGGGCTAATGTGGCCAAAGCGATTAGCACTGGGTGCAGCCAGCGGTAACTGGGTCTCCTGCAGAAGCTGCTGGGCAACTGGATGATTAGGCATACGAATGGCAACCGTGGGCAGACCGCTGGTCACCAAATCTGGAACATGGGGCTGCTTGGGTAAAACGATTGTCAAAGGACCAGGCCAGCAGTGGGAGAGGATCTTCTCCAGCTCCACCGTGACCTGGGCAGAAAAACCAGTTAGATCCACCAGCTGCCAGTCCTGCTGGATTAATTTGACGTAGCTTGATCCAGGCAGATCAGGTTTGGGAATGTGAACAATCAAGGGATCAAAAGAGGGGCGTTCCTTCGCCTGAAAGATCTTGGTTACCGCATCAGGGTTGAGAGCATTTCCCGCCAGTCCGTAGACCGTTTCGGTGGGCATCGCCACCAGTTCTCCTTGCCTGAGGTGAGCGGCAGCCAGCTGCAAAGACTTCTGAGTAGGTTCGAGAATGATGGTGTACATGCCGGAAGCAGGTCAGAAGGGATCCCTCCAAGCATAGAAGCTGAATCCACAAGCAGGCTTTGCCGATCTCATGAGTGGAAAAGGCTTAGCTTGAACCCCGGATCTGTGGATGACAGTCCCAGGATCCAGAAAATCTGAGCTTCGATCCGACACTTCAGGCTAGGCTTGGAATCTTCCAGTTGGCGATGAACCTGCACAAGGGCTTCTAGCTGCTGAGTATTTTCCTGAATCTCTTCTGGATCTAGATACAGGCTGCAGAGAACCGCATCCAGATCAGCCTCAGGCGTTGCCCGTAATGCAGCCCCAGGAACCACCACTGAGGTTAGATCTTGAGGGGTCTGCTTAAGCAACTGGCGAATGTAATAACGGGTACTGGCGGAAAGCTGCATAGGATTGGCTACTGGATTTGAGATCAATGTTCTGGCATGGGTCTGAAGATGAACCTATGCAAATAACTCGATCCTATGCAGGTCCAAGATTCATGTCTATAGGTCACTATTCTTAATGGAGATGTCCCTGCAACCCAAGCTGATGAAAGTGAACGCATCTCGATCTGGAAGCACATTTAGTTTAGAGGAGAGGATCGGATAGCAACCTCTGGCTGCAGCGGGCGCGGCACCAACCGTCCTCCCCCCTGCTCATCCATGGGACCTTCCTCTAAATAGGTGGCATCCTGGTTCACGCGCCACAGATCAAAACTGGGGGATCCACTCATGATGTTGCGAGCCGCCAGCAACCCCGTCATCATGGCATGGTCCTGATTGTTATAGCGGTGCATACCATTGCGCCCCACCAGCTGCAGGTTGGGGAGCTTCTGTTCCACAAACTCGCGGATCACAGCAACATGGCCCAGGTATTCGTGGTCATACACTGGATAAGCCTTGGGAACCCGAACCACCGACCCATCTAACACTTGAGCAGGCTGATCGGGGTGACCGCATAGACCTAGCTGGATCAGTTCTTGGGTGGCCAGGGCAATCAGGTCGGGATCACTCATGTCCCATAGCTGCTGATCCGCAGTACAGAAATATTCCAGTCCCAGGCAAGTAGTCTGGGGATCCGGCACCAGATCGGGGCTCCAGTTCTTAAAATTCTGGATGCGACCCACCTGCACACTGGGGTCATGCACATAGATCCAGTTGTCGGGAAACAGATCGGGTTGATCCAGAATCAAGGCAATGGTGAGAAAGTCTCGATACTTGAGCTGTGACGCAGCCCGTAACACCGAATCTGGAGGAAGCGGGTTCAGGGCGTTCACCAGAGCTCGCAACGGCATCGTCGAGATCACCTGATCCACAGAAAATACAGCCTGCTCTCCTGAACTGGTACAAGCTTCCACTGCATGAATCCCCTGTCCGGTCCGCCAGTGGAGTCGCGTTACCCCATGATCTAAAAGCACGCTTTGCCCCCCTCTCTCCAGCTGAGTCCGCACTTCCTCCCACATCTGACCGGGACCAAGGCGAGGATAGCGGAACTGATCGATCAGGGTTTTGATCACACGCTCTCTCTGACGCGTGCGCGGTTGCAGAATGCTGCGGATCAGCGAAAACATCGACAGCCCCTTAATGCGCTGGGCAGCCCAGTCAGCACTGATCTGATGGCAGGGAATTCCCCAAACCTTTTCGGTGTAGGTCTTAAAAAAGGTGGTGTACAGGCGTTCCCCAAATTGATTGATCACCCAGTCCTCAAAGGATTTCACCTCGGGGTGAGGAAAGAGCCTAGCCTTCAGGTAGCTGAGCACACACAGACTGGTGTAAGGAATCCCCAAATTCTGGAGGACATTCAAGGGACGAATCGGATAAGCGAAAAAACGTCTGTTGTAGTAAATCCGCGATAAACGACGGCGAACCAGCATCTCTGATCCCAGCCAGGTGGTCCACAACGCTTCGATCTCGGAGGATTTGGAAAAAAAGCGATGGCCGCCAATATCAAAGCGGTAACCTCTGTATTGAACCGTACGGGACAGACCCCCAACGTACTCCGGATCTTTTTCCAGAACCACAACCTCACAGCCAGACCCTCGCAGGGCATAGGCTGCTGTCAACCCCCCCGGGCCTGCACCAATGATCAGGATTTTTGACATACTTTTGCCTTTAGGCCCGGCACCCGCGCTTCGATCTCCTACCCAAACCCCTGAAGTAGGTAGGGGGAAACGCTACTCGCTGGCGTTGGTGACTTTCAGAATGCCGTAACCGACAGCCAGTCCCACCAGCGTCAATACTATGGCCAGCCCAGCTGTGTTAAAGATCTCGCCTGCCATCTCAACCTCTTCTCTACCACTGTTGCTATCCCAAAATATCACCTACTCAGCCACTGCAGCTGGATTCCATGGGGTTTTCCTTCCGGTTCCAGGAGACAGGGTTCATTGGCCAGGAATTCGGGAGGCATGGTTGGGGCCTCCAACGGAATCCCCTATAATGAGGAAGATTTTACAAGTCTTTACCCCCAGATCATAAATGTTAAGTTTGGGGCAAGGCTGGTTGAGACAGGTTGGAGCCATTCTTCATCCTGTACCAACAGGTGAATCAGATGCTTAGACCTGTCCCTCTCCTGACGATTTGTCAGGATTTTGGCGTAATTTCATTATCGATTGACAATTTGGAGATTCGGCAATATGACCATAGCAGTTGGACGCGTAGCGCCAGAGCGGGGGTGGTTCGATACCCTCGACGACTGGCTCAAGCGTGACCGCTTCG
>CAYMOX010000064.1:0-26440 GCA_964392245.1 uncultured bacterium | reverse complement strand
CTGTAAATTTGGTCTAGACACGCTCAAGCGCATTTTTAGAATGAAATAGCCCTGCCCCTATGAGCTGATCCGGATAGTCCAGATAAGTATTAATTATCTGGACTATTTGCGGCCATTAGTTTCACCACGTTTCTGGAGTGCGGCGATACGTTGTCCAGTCACTACGTCAACCCAATTCCTGCCAACAACCCGATCCCTCTCTGCTTGACAGCGTGTAGTATGTTATGTAGTATAGGCTCGGTAAGAGATTTCGCCACGGCAGGGAGAGATCATATTGATCATTTAGGATCTCGGAGTTTCATCCCGAAGACAGGGGTTTAGGAAGACCACCATGAGCACCAAAGTGTAGATTCCGTCGTTGGCAGAGCAGATATGCAGCCGCCTCTTAAGCGGACTTATCCAGGTAACCCCTTCGGAGACTCTCCGCGAACAACTCCCGGGCGATCTACCAAGAAAGGGCTGTTAGCTAAGTGGTACAGCAGCCGCCTCTTAAGCGGAAGATCATAGGTTCAAATCCTATACAGCCCATCATACTGGTGTGTTCCAAAGATCTCCCCTGCTGTGAATCTTGGCTCTACATTAGGAGCATCCCGATCTCATGAATTGGGATAGCCCTATATTCATTTCCGCGGCGGAAACCATGGATTTCTCAAAGTATTAGGGGCGAAGACTTTAGGGTTTGCTGACTTTCGGGGCAATGTTCAGTACATCATGGAGTCTCGATCCCAGCCAGTCAGCTAGCCAAGCATTATCTGGACTAAATTATCTGGACTATAAGCCGATAAGTGGCAGTCTGATCCTCAGTCACGTAAATTCTCGGAGCGTAAACAGACGCCGCCTTAGTAAAATAGCTACCAAAGGACTGAGCGAGGCCATGTCCCAAACCTACAGGGCCGAGGAGTTGCTAGCACACTTTGCCCGTGGGGAACGTAGCTTTGTCAAACTTGACCTTACTGGCATTGACTTGAGTGAAGCCGATCTGAGGGGCATCATCCTCAGTGGCACCAACCTCAGCCATGCAACGCTATGGGCTAGCAACCTTCTGGGGGCAACGCTGCGGGCCACTAATTTTTCCTACGCCGATCTGCGAGGGTGTAAGTTGTGGGAAGTTGATCTCATTCGGGCCAGATTGCAGAAAGCCAATTTACAGGGAGCGGATTTGCGTGGAGCCAATCTCCGGGAGGCCGATCTCTCGGGGGCCAATCTCTGGCAGGCTAATTTAAGAGGAGCCAGTCTCAAGGGAGCGTCTCTGGCGGGGGCTCGCCTGAAGCAGGCCAATCTTGAGAAAGTTGATCTGCGCGAGGCTAACCTCTACGCGGTGGATCTCTGGGGGGTTAATCTCACAGGGGCATTACTGGAAGGTGCAAATTTACGGGGAGCCTATTTCAATGACGAAACCCGCTTCGACGACGGATTCGACCCAGCCAGTTCTGGACTCCGAAAGATCCTCTAATGCTGTAGCGGCAGTCAACCTAGGGACCCTTCTCCTTCAGAAATATGCCCAGGGTGAGCGAAATTTCTTTGAGTCAGACCTGCAGGGAGTGAATCTGCGCCGCGCCCATCTCAGTGGGGTAACCCTCTCTTTCTCCAACCTCAGACGCGCGGATCTACGGGAAGCCGTCCTGCAATACTCCAGCCTGCAGCGCACCAATTTTCAAAAAGCAGATCTACGTCGAGCCGATCTTCGATCCGTCAACCTCTGGCTAGCAAACCTGGGCCGGGCTAACCTGCTGGGCTCCCTGCTGATGGCAGCCAATTTAAGTGAAGCAAAACTGGCCGGAGCCAATCTGGAATTAGCCAATCTCACGGGGGCCAACCTCAAAGGAGCCGATCTGGGCGGGGCCACGATTGCCGAAGGCATTCTCACAGGAGCTGATCTGCGGGGAGCCAATTTGGGCGGAGTTGACCTAGGCGGGGCCGACCTCCAGGAAAGTACCCTGGCCCAGGCCCGTATGATCGGTGCAGATATCAGCTATGGCAACATGACGGATGTATTTCTGGCCGAGGCGGATCTCAGCTACGCAGATCTGAGGCATGCGGATCTCACCGGGGCCAATCTGGCAAAAGCAGATCTTAAACGAGCGGATCTCTCGGAAGCCGATCTCAGCTACGCTGATCTCACCCATGTCGATCTCACCCATGCCAATCTTTCCCGAGCCATCTTAAGTGATGCGGATCTGTCGGGAGCCAGTCTGCGGGGAGCCTTATTTGCAGGCGCTTATTTTAACGATCACACCCATTTCGCGACTGATTTTGATCCCTTAGCCGCTGGCATGAAAAAACTAGAGTGAAAAAGAGAGGAAATCAAAAAAATGGCCGCTGATCAGCGGCTCCAGTTCCGCTAGAGAGAGATAGGCTGATCTGGATTCATGTCTCCTGAGCCTGGATCAAAAAGGCCACGACCTCAGCCGCCAGTCTTCCTGTTTGAGCCCCTCCATTCATGTAGCCATAATATTCGTCACTCAGATGTTCACCCGCAAATACCAGGTTGCCGACATGCACATCAACCCGTTCATCTGGATCTTCTGATTCGATGTACAGGTATTCACTAAATTGCAGATATTGGCCGGGTCTGAAACTGGTATAACCTCCCCCCACAAAAGGATCTTCAGTCCAGTACGTACGGTGGTATCGTCCGGTTTGCGCCGCCTCTACACCTGGCACCAAACGATCAAATTGAGCTAAAAAATCAGGCCCTCGCAGCGAAGAGTTTCCCTGAGTTACCGCAACTTCATCCCCACCCAGAAAGTAAGTCAATACCCCCCGGGGCTGATCCGATTGACGTTGTGTATCATCCCACCCTTGCGAAAAACCTAGATCCGTCCAGGCATCAAGGGAGAAACCCGATTCTATCTGCCAGGCACGCTCTCGAAACCCTGCAAACACTTTCTCATTACGTCCCAGGGTGATTTCCTGAATAAACCGTTGCAACGTCTGCGGTAACTGAACCTGCAAATTCACCCTCCTTAAGGCCGTAAAGGGTAGCGCCAGGATCACATAGTCAGACTCAATAGTTTCTAACTGCCCGCCCGCCCGCTCAAACGTCAAGCGATATCCCTGCCCTTGTGCTTCTAGTTGCCGCAGGATCGCACGGGTCTGAATGTGATCGGGCAGAGCCTCTGCGAGTGCGCGGATGAATTGCGCCGATCCCCCCTCCAGGGTGTAGGCCTCATCGCTGCTGATGGGTTCCACTTCATTGTCTTCAACCCTGGGCAGGTTGTAGATCAGCTGTAGGGCCGAAGATTCCCACGCTTCCACCCCATATTCAGTCCGAATCCCTGCCTCCACCAGGGTGCGAATCCAGGGTCTGGGGATCTTGTCCTGGTGCTGATCAAGATAATCTTTGACAGATAAACCATCAAAGACTTCAACATAAGTATCGAAATCTGCCTCCAGCAGTTCAGCATCCTGATTGATCTGTAGAGCAAGGGGACGCAGGTGGTCTGCAATTTCTGTTTCTGAGAAAGCCTGTCCATTGAAATAAAATGCAGATGGAGGAATGGTTGGGGCCAGGTTTTCATAGCGAGAAAAGAGAGTTAGATTCAGCTCATCCACCAGGGACAGAATATCTTCATGATCAGTGTTGATGAAGACCCCCCCCAGATCATTGATCAGACCCTCCTCCACGACTGCCCTGGATTGGATCCGTCCCCCCAGAATGGATTTGGCCTCATAAACAGTGGCAGAGAGCCCCAGCTTTTTCAACTGGTAGGCAGCATTGAGTCCCGCAATTCCTCCGCCCACAACGGTAATGCGAGGCTGATCCTGGCTGTGAACCGGCAGGGGAAACAGGGAACCGACAGGGGTTGCTCCTCCTACCAAAGCCATGAATTGTAAAAAACGCCGCCGAGGCCAAGGGGGAGAGCCCACAGACCGGGTCCTCTTTCTTCTCCGATCAGCATAGACATCTGAGGCAGCCAGTACACGCCTGAGCAGCCGGAAGAGAGAGGCGCGAGCCATGAAATATCTCCTGAATACAGGATAAATTAAAAATGAATCATCCGAATATTAGTGAAGGCTCTGAAGCCGGATCCCAAAACATGACTTAACTCACTTCAAGATCTAGAGAGCCACCGAAGTCCTCTGTTACCATACCAGATATGCTACTCTAAACCCACTGTGAGCCTCTGTGGATCCTACAACCCCAACTGACCTCCAATCTTCGATTGATCCGTCTCTGCTTACTTACAAGTTTCCGTGAACGAGATCCTGCACAGTAAGGGGCTGAAACCCTACCAGATTAAGCAACTCCAGCGCCTTTACCAGCAGCGCTTACCACAAGATCGGCTGTTGACTGTTGAGTTTGCTCAGCGGTTGGGATCCATCAGCCAGGACCTGAACCGCCAACCTGTTACGGTCTTTGTCAATCGACGGGGCCAGGTGATCCGGGTAGGGGTGGGAAGTCCTTATGAAACTCAAATCCCAGTGCTGGAACTCCCCCGCCAGGGAGCCGAACGCTTGTGCGGGATCCGGTGCATCACCACCCAGGTCAACGTCTCCAGTCCGGGGCAGAAGGTCCTGACTGCAATGGCTTTGCAAAGGCTGGATGCGCTGGTCACTCTGAATGTAACTCCCGATCACGGACATCGCCGCAAGGGGGGGGCTGCCACTGGTTTTATTGAGTCCGCTTACCTGGCTCATCTCACTCCTGATCCCCAACTCCGCTGGCAAGTTTCCGACCCTCTGCCGTTACCCTGGATCGTTGAGCAGGATCTGAATGAATGGGTTGAGGAGATTGAGAATCAGTTCCGTCGAGAGTTTAAAGCTCGTGAAGTTCACTCAAATCAAGACCGCACGATTCTGGTGGGATTGCAGGATCGCTCCCAGTCTTACGAGGATCTGCTCTCAAATCTGGAGGAATTGGCCAGGTTGGTGGAAACTGCGGGGGGTCAGGTTCTGCAGACCCTGTGGCAGCGCCGCGAAGGTCCTAGTTCGAAAACAGTGATCGGGTCCGGTAAAGTGCAGGAATTGGCGCTCCTAGTTCAAGATCTGGGGGCGAATCTGGTTGTGTTTGACCGTGAGCTGTCCCCCAGTCAAGTACGAACGCTGGAAGCTCAGGTGGGAGTTCGTATTGTCGATCGGAGTGAGGTGATCCTGGATATCTTTGCCCAGCGGGCGCAGTCCCGGGCAGGAAAGTTGCAGGTGGAATTAGCGCAGCTTGAGTATCTACTCCCTCGACTGGCAGGTCGTGGTAAAACCATGTCGCGGTTAGGGGGTGGGATTGGCACCCGAGGACCTGGAGAAACCCAACTGGAAATGGAGCGGCGAGCTATTCAGCGCCGGATCAGCAAATTGCGCCAGGATGTCCAAAGTTTGCGTCAGCATCGGCAGCGTCTGCGGCAGCGGCGAGAACAGGCCGATATTCCCGTGATCTCACTGGTGGGCTACACCAATGCGGGTAAGTCGACACTGCTCAATGCCCTTACCCATGCTGATGTGTATGTTGCCGATCAATTGTTTGCCACCCTCGATCCCACCACTCGCCGCCTGCAGAAACCTGATGGAGAAGGCTTGCTCCTCACCGATACCGTGGGGTTTCTATCTGAATTGCCTGCTCAGCTGGTGGATGCCTTTCGCGCCACTCTGGAAGAAGTGACCGAAGCCGATGCCCTCCTGCATGTCGTGGATCTTTCTCACCCCAATTGGGAAAGTCAGATTGAGGCTGTCAATACCCTGCTGGAGTCGATGCCCCTGGCCACCTGCCCGCGTCAACTGGTGTTTAATAAGATTGATCGCCTCGATCCCGATTGGATCTCAGATGTTCGTGTCCTGTACCCTCATGCTCTGTTTGTTTCTGCTCACTCTCGCGAAAATTTAGATGAGTTGTTACAGGTTCTGTACCGATTCAGCGCCAGTTTAAACTCTCATTCCTCTGCTTCAGTCAATCCTTCTGAGTCCTTCCGATCCTCGGCCAGCGAGTCTGAGCAGCCACAATTATCCCGAAAGTCGCTGCAATGATCAAAGTGGATAGAGCATTAATCTCAGGAGTTACCCCGCGGCGCACCGTACTGTAGATCAGGATGGGAAGCGTCGTGCTCTCCGGGCCACTCGTAAAAAAAGAAATCACAAAGTCATCAATAGAGAGGGTAAACGCCAACAAGGCAGCAGCGACAATTCCAGGCCAGATGGCAGGCAAAGTGACATGACGAACGGTAGCCCAGGAATTTGCATAGAGATCATGGGCAGCTTCCTCCAGAGACGGATCCAGAGCTGCCAATCGACTTCTCACCACAATGGCAACAAATGAGATCTGGAAGGTGACATGCGCCAGGATCATGGTGGTCAGTCCCAGCTCAAACAGACCTGTGTAGTAGCGAACGAGCTTGTAAAAAAGCAGGAGTGTAATGGCCATTACAATATCAGGGATGACCACGGGCAGGTACATAGCACTCTGAAAAAGCTGCTTTCCAGGTACTCGGTAGCGGTGTAAGCCATAGGCCAGCAACGTCCCCAGCAAGGTACTGATCCCTGTACTCACAATCCCCAACAGCAAGGTATTTTTTACTGCCAGGAGAATCAGATCATCGTGAAAAAGCTGGGCATACCATTTCAGCGTGAAGCCAGTCCACACCAGACCAAAGCGGGCTTGATTAAACGAGTAGATGATGATCAGCACTATGGGCAGATAGAGAAACCCATAAATGCTAAAGCTGAGGAGACGCAACCAGAGGGGTGAGGATCGTTGGGACATTACCTGGCTTCATCAAGATTCCCCTATCCTCCTGTTTTAGGGAAGAAATGTCCATTCGAAGCTTTCTGGAACGGAATGGGTCAGCTTTGCTTCTAACCGAAAGAATACCCCCAGGATCAGGGTAAAGATTTCTGATTATCCCTGCTCACTTGGGAGCGAACGTGATCAATCAGGCGTTTGACGGTCTCAGTGCCCTGAGAGGGATGAAACTGCAGGGGAAACTTCCAGCGGTTCAACATCCGCAATCCGAGGGGCAAAATACTGAGGAACCCATTCACATCCCGTCCCTGATTCGCCACCACCTGGATCCCAAAGCGGCGTTCATCCACCCATCCTCCCTTGCGCACCAGATCCACCAGTAGCTTGCGGTGGCGGATCTCGCGGCTGGTCTCGCCGATCGGACGAGTTTCCTTAGCCAAGATCTGTTGTTTAATCTGAGTAATTTGATCCAGAGGGGCTACATCCATCGGGCAGACAAAATTACAGTTTAAACACCGCGTACATCCCCAAACCCCGGCTTGGCTGTTGTGCTGATCCAGCCGTTGCTGCTGCTGATCATCACGATTGTCCTGAAGCAGTCGATTGGCTTTGGCCAGAGCATGAGGTCCAACAAAGGTTGAGTTCACTTCACGGGCGTTACAGTCGGAGTAGCAGGCCCCACACATAATGCAGTTACTGGCCTGTTCCAGACGGGATCGCTCCTCAGGGGTTTGCAAAAATTCCCGTTCGGGAATCTGACGCGATTGGGTGCTGATAAAGGGATCCACCTGCTCTAGGTTGGCCCAGAAATCCTGCATATCCACAATCAAATCCCTGATCACAGGCAGATTACCTAGGGGGGCGATCCGTATCGGTTGATCGGGCTGCAGTTCTTCCTCAACATGTTGTTTGCAGGCCAGGGCTGCCCGACCATTAATGCGCATGGCACAGCTACCACAAATCGTATTACGACAGTTTTTGCGATAGGCCAGGCTGCCATCCTGTTCCCATTTGATCCGGTTGAGGCAATCCAGAATCGTGGCACTCGCCGGAGTCTCCAGTTGGAAGGCCTGCATCTGTGGGGGATTAGGAGGGGTTTGCCGAAAGATCTGAAAGGTAACCTGCATAGTGATCCTGCAAAAGGCACTGGCTCCATTATGGATCTGGAACACTGCACATCTTACCGTCATGCTCCTTAGGCAGAAGATTAAAGCGGGATGACTTTTCAAGTCGATCTCTAGAGATCCCGACGGCCATTGAAGTCATGGTGAAGCCCGATTTTATGTAGCCCTTTATGAAGTCATTCAAGTTCGCGATTCCAGTCTTCCTGTGGGTTCGGTCAGGATAGCGATTTGATCCAAGAAGAGCAGAGGTGTCGGCCCCCATGACATTTACAGATACCTTGCAAAATTTTCAGTTAATCTCAGCACTCTGCGTCCTATCGGATTACTATCCGCCAAATGGCGGAGCTAAAAGGATGAATGGTGCGATATACTGTTGCTTGTACTGAAGCCTCGTGTAAATAATTATGCTTCTACTTTCGAGTAAAGAGGTGATTGATGTCCATGTTCCCTCCAGGGCAGGCATGGTGCAGGGAATCGCCTATCAGGGGCGTTCTTATCTCACACGTGAGGTTTTTCTTAAACATCAAGATGCAGTATCTTGTTGCCGACGTCATCTTGATGCAGGTCGATTCTCAATCGTGGTTCAGGGAGAGCAACATTATAAAGTTTGTGAGCAAGCCGTTTAGCGAGGAGAAAGCAACTTAATTTCTGCAGCTGCAATCAGTCAGCTCAGCTTGTTTGGAATACCTAATCAGTCCCAGTATTTACAACATCACCATCAGCTGCCTGCCGGAGGAATATGGCTATGACCTCAGTTCAGCAAAGCTTTTCATTTGGGGCTAGAGAACTTTCTCCTCGATTAATCAAAGCTGCTCATGGGGTTTCGACAGGATACTGGCATCTCCAGATCAATGCTACTCAAGAAAGTAGTTCCTGGTATCTTGGGTTTGTACAGGGCAAAGTGATCTTCCTGGGACAAGAAAAATTGTGCTGGTCCTCTCTGATGAAGATCCTGAAAAGATTTATTCCTCGACTGCGAACCCCCTCCTCGGAACAAGCAATCAAACAAATTGAAGCTGAGGCAACTCTAGATCAGATCGCACGTTTAGGCTCAATGCTGAGCAGGATGGATAAGCTAAACCTCCTCAGTTACGACGAGGCTGTGCAGGCGATTCGCCTAAGTATCCTAACGGATCTGGATCTAAAACTCTGTTACAAACCAGGCCAGGCTGTATTTGTTCCTGATTTTGATCTGGTAGCCTGCTCTCCGATTGCAGGATTTGACCTGGAGACACTCCTGGCGGATTTGAGTGCTAGGCAAAAGCAATGGCAGGGACTTCAATCCCAGATTCCGACACCTGAGGTCGTGCCCCAAATCAACCTGGAAGCCCTGGATGCGTCGAATCTCAGCCCCAGTCAAAAGCAGCAACTCTCCAAATTAATGGCGTCTCCAAAAAATCTCGTAGACATTGCTGATGAATTGGCCCGCGATCCCTTGGATGTAGCACGCATGTTCGCTAACTTGGCCAGAAAACATTTGGTCAGCTTTAGTGTGCCCTCCAGTAAAAACACTCAAGCTGATCCTGTCGGAACAGTTCCAGAAGTCTTTGTGGTGGATGATTCTCCGTTGCTTCTCAAGCAGTTTCAGAGTTTGGTGGAGCATTGGGGATACCGCGTCAATACTTGTAGTGACGCACTCAAGGCCGTGCCATCCCTGTTACAAACAGCTCCAGCAGTTATCTTCCTGGATATCAATATGCCTGAGGCCAGTGGCTTTGAGCTGATCAAGCAGATTCGTAGGCAACCGCAATTGTCCTCAATCCCGATGGTGATGCTGACGGGAGAAAAAAGTGTGTCCAATCAATGGCGGGCCCAGTGGGCTAACTGTAAGTTTCTTGCTAAGCCCCGTTCCTCTGAGGAAATATCCAGCTTTCGTCAAGAGTTGCGGGAACTCTTGCAGGAAATTGCTCCGGTCGAGAGAAATACTCTGGTCTAGGTTGTCATTTAGTTTCCTTTGTTGGGAAGAGAGTTATGCAATTTTTGGTCATTGACGATAGTTCTACTGACAGAATCTACCTGGTTTCTCTTCTAGAAAAACTTGGCCACCAGGTGGATGCTGCCGCCAGTACAGAAGGTGTTCTGGAGCGTATTGCTACCGGAAGCTACACAGCTGTTTTCCTCGATATTGTCATGCCGGATCAAGATGGCTACAAATTTTTGCGCTCACTGCGGTCTAACTCAGCAACAGCCGATCAAAAAGTGATCTTTTGCTCCAGTAAAAAGACTCCTCTAGAAGTGGATTATGGCATCAAGAGAGCAGGAGCAGATGACTACTTAACCAAACCTGTATCTCAAGAAAGTCTGCAGCAAATTCTGCAAAAAATGTAGGACTCATAACCATGGATCAGCAGACAGTCCCACGCTACATTTTGGCCCAGGCAGCAGAAGAACGATTGGCCTTTGCCGCCCCCTGGGTGGAAGAAATCATTGTTGTGGAACGGTCGGCTTTATTACCTCTGCCATTTTTTGACGCTCAACTGCTGGGGCTCATTCATCATCGTGGGCAGATCAAGCCGCTATTGCAGGTGAAAACGGGGACCAACCCCTTGGGCAGAACAGAGGCAGGGCAACTGTCCACAGAAACCCTGATTGCGGTTTGCTTGACGGAGTCGCTTTCAGGATGCGAAGGGGTTGGGATCGTGGTGGATCGGGTTCTGGGAAGTTGTACCGGCACAGAACTGCAGCAAGCGCAGGTTTCTCTATTTCACCCGGAACAGATTGGAGAGCAGCTCTGGCAACCTCAGCGCTGGCGACGCGGCTAAAGCAAAATTTTTTACCTTGAGGGAGGATCGGTATGGAGTTCCAGAAACTTGCATTTTTAGGCCTGGGATTTTTGCTGGCAGGAGACCTTCCTGCTATAGCGCAGGCAAATGTGGAGAGTGCTCGAAACTGCAACAACATCGCAGTATTGCTACCGGAGTCCAGAACTGTGCCTCGTTGGGAATCGCTCGATCGCCCGCTCCTGGTAGAAGGGCTGCAGCAAGCCTTACCGGGTGCCACCATTTCCTATGCAAATGCAAATGGCCAGATCAGCACCCAAAATCAGCAGGCAGAGGAAGCCTTGAGCAATGGGGCCTGTATTCTGGTGGTGGCTACTGTGGATAGCAATGACACCACGATTGTGGAGAGAGCCCAGGCCAGGCAGGTTCCGGTGATTGCCTATGATCGTCTCATCCAATCGAAGGATGTCGCGGCGTATGTCAGTTTTGACAATTTTATGGTGGGAGAGCTTCAGGGTCGCTATATCGCTGAGAACTATGAACCTGGATCGCGGGTGGTGATGATCAATGGCTCTGAGGATGATAACAATGCCATTCTCTTCCGAGAAGGTGCGCTCAGCCAGTTACAGCCCCTAGTGGATCAGGGGGCGATCAGTATCATCCACGACGAGTACACCCAGGACTGGAACAATGCCACTGCCCAGGCCACGATGGAGGATCTTTTGGATGAAGAGGAGGGCAATATTCAGATTGCCTATGTGGCCAACGATGGCATGGCCGGAGGAGTCATCTCGGCACTGCGGCTCTTTGGCTTGAATGGACAAGTACTGGTTACGGGTCAGGATGCCACTGTGGTGGGGATTCGTAATATTCTCCTGGGGGATCAGGCCATGACGGTCTACAAACCTATTCCTCAGCAGGCTCAAGCCACCATCCAGGTGGTACAGACTCTCATCAGTGGTGGATCCCTGCAGCAGCTCACCAGCGAAACCATTCAGGTGGCCAGTGGAGAGAATATTCCCTTCATCAAACTCACCCCGATTGCCGTCACCCAGGACAATATTGCCTCAACCGTGATCGCAGATGGGTTTGTCTCACAGGCCGATGTCTGTGTTGATGTACCCGCAGGTACCAGCCCCCTCTGTCCATAAAGCAGCGAGATTTCCAATGGCTCAGCACTCTGCCCCGCCGAAAACTCTTCCGCCTAGACCATTGGGTAGACAACCTTTGGCCTCCAGTCTCCGCTTTAAGGCAACGGCCCTGGGAATTACTCTGGCAACTCTTCCCGTCTTTGTAGTCGGGGCACTGGCTCTCTGGATCACCAATGCAACTCTGACAGCGGCCATTGAAGAAACTCGCCTGGATGAAATTCGTGAAGTCCAAACGCTGTTTAGCCAGGTGATAAGCAACAGCCGCATCAATCTGAATGTCATTGCAACCCTGCCCTTATTCACTGATCCAGAACTGCGGGAATCCACCTCCCGCCGCCAGAAACGGGCTGCCCTACTCAATTATTCTCAGCAAGCAGGGGTGTATGGCCTGATTGCAGTGATCAACCGCGATGGAAGTCCTCTGATCCAGTCGGAGGGGGATCCGCTACCCGATCAGCAACAGCAACCTTACTTTCAAGCGGTGCTTGAGAGAGAAGACTATCTGGTGGGTCAGCCATTTCCTTTGCCTGCCAGTGCGGCTGTGGCGGGATGGGCGATTCCCCTGGCTGTTCCGGTGCGCGACAGTGAGAGTAATGAGATTATTGCGGTGGTATATGCGGAGCTGTTAATGCGGTCGGTGGACTCGCGGCTGCAGGGGGCTTTTATTGCCGAGGAGGGGAAGGGGTATGCCTTCACCCGTGAAGATGGAACCATTTTCCTGGCCCAGGATCCCAACCTTGAGGGTCAGAATGTGGAGTCGTATATTCCAGCTTTTGCCACTCTGGCGGCAACAGAAGACGAGAACTTGATCTTAGGACAGGATCCCGTCAGCGGTGCCAGCCGGATTGAAACCTATCTTCCCCTGCAGGTGGAGGGGTTAGCAGACACCTGGTCGGTAACGGTTACCTCTCCAGCCGCTGTCGTATTTGCTGCCCGCCGTCAGCTGCTTCTGTTCACGGCTGCCACTGTCCTGGCTACAGCTGTCGGGGTGGGTATTCTGGCTGCCTGGTTGTCGGCACGCGCAATTCAACCCATTCTCAGAGCCACCGCCGCTGTGGTACGCCTGGGCCAGGGTGATCTGACCCCGCGCCTGCCGGTGCAGGGCCAGGATGAGTTGGCGCTCCTCTCCAGCAATATCAATGGGATGGCGAACCAGATCCAGCAGCTCCTCGGTTCGTTGCAGGTGAACGCGGAACAACTTGAACAAGCCAACGCCAGGATTACCGAGGAGAGTCAGCTCCTGCAGGCGGATGTGGGTCAGCTCCTGGAGGTGGTTCTGGCAGTAGAAGAGGGGAACCTGGAGGCTGAGGCAACGGTGAGTGATCGGGCCACTGGACTGGTCGCTGATACATTTAACCGTCTGGTTGAACAGTTGATCCGGATTTTAAGCCAGGTGTTAACGACCACAGAGAAAGTGTCCCAGAGTGCAGATCAGCTGCGATTGCTATCCACTCAGGTGGCTGAGAATGCTATCGGGCAGGCCAGAGATGTGGGTCGTGCTCTCACCCTTACGCAGGAAGTTCAATCAGCAGCCCAGATCGCCAGCCAGGAAACCACCAAAGCCACCGAGGCCCTCAACGAAGTCGGTACAGCAGTCACGGCGGGGCAAACCACCATTCAGTCCCTGACCCGTGAGATCTCCACGCTGCAGGAAGGGACTGACCTGATCGTACAGCGCATGAAAACTCTGGGAGAATTTGTGGGACTGGCAGATCAGTTTGTCCAGGATCAGGGACAGATTGCCTCCATGACTCAGGTTTTGGCCCTGAACGCCACTCTGGTGGCCGCCCGTGCCGCAGAGCAGCGTGATCCCCGTCAATTTGCGGTTGTCGCCCGAGAATTTGAGGCGATCGCCGACCAAGTGAGTGCTCTGGCCCAGCAAACTAACGAGGCGCTAGAAACCCTACAGCAGCGCACGAATCAGATCCATACAGTGGTATCCGGGGTCGATGGCGAGGTGCAGCGGCTCTCAGGACTGGTCAGTCGCTTTACCTCTGGTGTGGAACAGTCACAACAGGTCTTCAGTGATATCCGTTCCCGTACTCAGATTGTGATGCAGGTGGGGGAAGGTGTTGCTGTGGCTAGCCAGGGGATTCTTACTGCGGCGGATACCACCACCACCCTCATGGCACAAATTGCCACACTCGCTGATCTAACCAAGGATCTAAGTCAAGGATCCCAGAAACAAGTGGAGGAGATGGAGAGACTCTCACGAGAATTGCTCAACAATGTCCGCTTCTTCCGGCTGCCATCCCCGCCGCTTCTGCCTGAGATGGCGAGGGAATCTGAGGAGGGCAGTACCTCCTTGGATTCCCCCATGCCCACCGATCCTGTCCTGATGGTTTAAGGAGGCGCACCCCATGACATCCCCTGCTCGTCGACCCTCACATTCGCCTTCTGATCCGCCCCAGTTCGATAGGCTGAGACTAAACTCTATCGGGACCAAACTGTTTATTTCCACACTGGCGGGTCTGCTGGTGGCTCTGGGTGGAGGGACCCTGATTTTGACCCGTACCCTGACGGATCAGCTGGAGGGAGAACTGACTGCCAGTTTGGATACCCGCGTCAATGAGATTCTCGGCCAACTGGCACCCGTGGAGCAACATGCCCGCGCTCTTGGGGCGGCGATCACGGTTTTTCAGCAACGAGGAGTCAGGGCAGCAGAGCCCTATCAGCAACTGGCACTGGCGGCCTTTCTGGAACAGCCCGATCTCGCTTTTGGCCTGGGATTTGGGCAGACCCCCTTTGCCCTTTTGCCAGATCTGGAATGGTTCTTCCCCTATTACTACCGTGATCAGCAGGTGGAGGGTCAGGTGGGAACCCGCTTGCCTGCCCCCTATGAGGATGTGTTTTACTCAGAGCTATTTGCAGATAATGACTACCCCAATCAGGTGTACTACACAGTGCCAGTGGAAACCGGAGAGCCGATTTGGGTGGAACCCTATGGAACCTATGGAGCCTTGGTGAGTAGCTATGCTACCCCCATTCGGGCTGCAGACGGGACCCTGATCGGGATTACCAACGTTGATATCAACCTGGCCCAAATCACTGAGCAGCTCCAGAACACTGCAGTGATGCGGCAGCAGGGATACTTTGTCATCCTCTCCCAGGAGGGGCGCATTATTGCGTATCCACCCGCTCAACCTCCCCCCCCGCCGGAGGGCGAACTGGGACCCTCCTTCGAAACCGTAGGGGAGTTGAATCTGGCCTGGCCCTTTGTGGAGGCGGCCCTTGCCACCCAGCCCAGTGGGCTTCTGGAGCTGGATGAATCCGGTCAGTATCTGGCCTATCGTCGTGTGGCAAACACCGGCTGGACCATGATGGCCATTGTTCCTTATGGAGTCGTTCTCGGTCCTGTGCGCTCGATTACTCTGATTGTGGCCCTTCTGGCGGCTGGCCTGATCTCGGTGATCATTGCCTTGTTTATCCGCAACCTCAACCGTCGTTTGCAGCCCATTCTCAACGAATGCACTCGCCTGGCAGGACAGGATCCTGCGCTGCAGGCTCAAATGAAGCAGGAGGATGAAATTGGGCGTCTATCCCTGTCCTTTTTTAATCTGATTAAGAAGTTGGCCGCCAATGAGGAACTCATCCGAGAAGAGGTTCGCCGCACCGTTGAGACTCAGGAACAACTGCGACAGGCGGAAATGGCTGAAGCTGAAAGCCAGACTTTGCAGCAGGATGTGGGCCGCCTGCTGGAGGTGGTTTCCAACGTTGAGGATGGGGATCTGACGGTGCGGGCGGAAGTCAATCCCCGCATCACAGGTCTGGTGTCTGATACCCTCAACCGTCTGATCGAACAGCTGGCACAGATCCTTTCACAGGTGGTTTCCACCACTGCACAGGTGACTCAGGGCTCGCAGCAGTTAGCCACGATGGCTGCCACCGTAGCTGAGAATGCCCAGGAACAGGCCAGTGAGGTGGTTCGGGTGCTCCAGCTGACCGATGAGGTGGAAGTTGCCGCCCAGCAGTCGGTATCGCAGGTGAGCCAGGCCAAGCAGGCTCTGCAGGAAATCCAGCTGACAGTGGAGCGAGGGCAGCAGGCCATGACCCATCTTACTCAGGGCATTCAAACTCTACAGCAAGGAACCGAGAATCTTCTCCAGAGCCGTCAGGTTATTACCGACTTCATTTCGCTAACCGATCTGGTGGTTAAGGAACAAAACCAGTCAGCCACCCTCACCCAAACCCTGGCCATCAGTGCTGAGCTGCTCTCAGCCCGCGCCCTTGCCCAGCAGGATCCACAGCAAATGCAGGCCCTCGCCAGAGAGTTTCAGGCCCTTGCCAAACAGATTAAAATCCTGGCTCAACAGACCAACTCCAGTCTGGCAACCCTGCAGGCGCAGACTGAGCAGGTTCAGGATCTGGCCCTCACGATTGATCAGGATGTGCAGGATCTGGGGCATCTGGTGGGTGACTTTACGGTGGGGGTTGGGGCATCAACGCAAATCTTTCAGCAGGTCCAGGCTGTGACTGCCACGGTGGTGACAGCAGGGGAGGATGTGGCAACAGCGAATGGACGGATCGTGACCAGTGCCCAGCTCTCAACCCAAACCATGCGAGAGATTGCTGCCCTGGCTGAACGCACAGCCCAACTGACTCAGTTGGCTCAAAGCCAATCCCAGTCCATGGGTAGCCTGGCTAATCAGCTATTTAGTACGGTGCAATTTTTCCGTTTATCCGGATCTGAACCTGGATCTGCTCCGGCCCTGCCAGCGCAGGAAACAGATAGCCGTTCCCGAGATCTCTCTACTGCAGGACTCTAAATGAAGCCACCGATAGTACTGAAACACCCGCCGAAGGAGAACCCATGAAACTGCGGACCAAGGTCTTTGCCATACTTGGATTTGGGCTGTTAGGGATCACTGCTGGGTTCTACGGCTTGGCGCGGGGGGTGATCCTGCAGCGCTTCCTGGTTCTGGAAGAGGAATTCACCACTCGCAACATGGATCGGGTCCTGAAAATTCTTAACAATGAGCTGGCCACCCTCAGCACCCTGGCAGCAGATTACAGCCGCTGGGATGATACCTACGCATTTATGCAATCGCAGGATCCTGCCTACCTGACGGCCAATTTCCCTGCTACGGGCAGTACCCTGACGGGGCTGGAGATCAATCTGTTATTGCTGGTTAGCAGCAGGGATGAGATCGTCTTTTCCCAGCGGGTCGATCTGGAAACCGAAGCAACCCTTCCCCTCTCGCCAGAATTAACTACTGAGCTGATTCAGCAGCTACCCCAGCAGTCTGTTGAGGCAGAGGGGGGTCTGCAAACAACCCTGACCCTCAGCGATGGAATCTATCTGGTGACAGCCCAGCCCATTCTGCCCAGTGCTGGAACAACAGGAGCATCTCGGGGCAGGTTGATCATGGGCCGGGCTCTGGATGCACCCAAGCTTGAGAGAATTCAAGGAATTACGTCATTACCTCAAATTACCTTGACGGCCTGGAATGGGGTTGGATCACAGTCCGCTGACATCCAGAGGGTAGCAACCTCCCTGAAGGCAGATCCTGCAACCCAGACTGCAGTAGCGACCCTGAGTTCAGATGAGATTAGTGCCTACACCTTACTCCGCAATCCCCAGGCCCAGCCCGAGGCTCTGGTGCAAACAGTAGAACCGCGTACCCTCTATGCTCAGGGGCAAACAACCCTCTCCTACCTGGTGGTGGGCATTTTGATTGCTGGTGGTGCCCTGGGGGGTGTAATGCTGCTGTTACTGGAAAACCTGGTCCTCTCCCGCGTGGAACGCCTCGCTATCTATGTGAACCAGCAAGGGCAGGATCTGGATAAGGAAGCAGAACCCCTCATCTTTGCTGGAGATGATGAGTTTTCAAATTTGGCAGAATCATTTAATCGATTGCTGCTTCAGATCCGATCCTTGGTGCAGCAATTGCGTGGCACTACCCAGCAGCTGGAGGATCAAAACCAGCTAGTGGAAGCAGAAAGTCGGAACCTGCAGCAGGATATCCAGGAGATCCTCGCGGTAGTTTCTCAAGTGGAAGAGGGAGATTTGGCGGTCCAGGCACCGGTAAGTGATCGGATTACAGGTCTAGTTGCAGATACCCTTAACCGCTTGATTGAAGAGCTGAACCAGGTTCTCTTGCAGGTGCAATCTTCCGCAGTACAAATTACCCGTGAGAGTCTGACCGTTGAACAGTTGTCACAGAATGTGAGCCAGCAAGCTGAACAGCAAGCAGAGTCAGTCCAGCAAATGCAAAAGCATATTCAGCAGGTGGCCAGTCTCTCCCAGAGGACTTCAGAGCGCACCGCCGCAACGGAGCAGGTGATTCGCCACTCTCAGGCCATGGTGCAACAGGGACAGATCGAGATGACCACCATGAGCAACAAGATTCTGGCCCTGCAACAGGGAGCCGAACAGATCGTGCGTCGTAGCCAAACCCTGAATGACTTTATCGACCTAGCAGCCCAGTTTTCGCGGGATCAGAAGCGAGTCTCGGCCATGACCCGCGTGCTGGCTTTGAATGCATCAATGCTGGCAGCCCGTGCCTCCGGCCAACAGGATCCGGTACAATTTGCCAGCATTGCCCATGAATTTGAGACGATTGCTGAACAGGTGAACGAGCTGGCAACCCAAACCAGCCAGAGTTTGGTGCGTCTCCAGCAGCGCACCGATCAGATCCAGACCGTGCTTTCCGGTCTGCAGTATGACATGACTCAGATCACTGAGCTGGTGCAACGGTTTTCCCAGGGGGTTGATCAGTCTACCCAGGTCTTTACGGCCATTCGAACAGTGACCGATGAGGTAGCTCAGTTAGGAACGGAAGTGCTGGCCTCCAGCCTGACGATTACTTCCGCCACCCAGACCACACTGGAGACCATGGACAGGATTGCTGATATCACGGCGACCACAGAAGCCAAGGCGGAGCTCACAGCAGAACAAGCCCAGCGGATTCGCCAGCAGGCTCAACTTCTCCAGGATCGGATTCAATTCTTCCGATTCAGTCATTCCTCAGCTTCCCCTTCCAAGGCTGAGATCTCTGCAAATGAGATCCCTGAAAATGGGTTCCAACTTGCCTCATTAGATTCACTTCTCTCCTCCTGATCTCAAGTTGTCGTTGTGGTACGAGCTGGATCATGTCAAGTTTCCCTGCTTCCTCCTCTCCTCCGGATCTCGATCAGACCGAACTGCAGCTGCAGCAAGAGCTGCGCCTCATGTTTGAGGTTGACAGTGAGAACTATCTGCAGTCCTACCTGAATCTCTGCCAGCAGCTGACTGCCCCCAGCTGGGCAACCACGATCCAGGAGCTCTACCGTCTGGTTCACACCATTAAAGGTTCAGCAGCCACGGTGGGTGCCGATGCAGTCTTACCGGTTTCCTCTGCGCTGGAGGATCTGCTGGGGGACCTGCGCTACCAACCCTTTCCGGTGGAGGACAAGGGATACCTGCCTCGGGCCCTTTTTGAGGCTGGGGAATTATTGGCCAGCTCTATCCAGGTTAAAGACAGTGGCACCGCTGCACTGGAGGCTGTAGCCCCCGCAGTACAAAGATTACAGGTATTGCAGGAGCAGATCCGGCAGGCCTATCTAGCCGACTGGAGCGAACAGCGACAACTGCAGCACGACTTTGCCGATCAGGGATTTGATCTGGTTGTTCTAGATCTGGAAATGGCAGTGGAGGATCTGCCGGAACAGGGGCCGGTGCCCTCTTCTGTGATCAATCTTGCCAAGCGCACTCTGCGGCAACTCCTTCATATTGGTCGAGACCTGCAATTGCAGTCAGGCTGGCTGCAGCTCCTGGACCATAGCCGCCAACTTTTGCAGGACCAGACCTGCCAGCGATGGCGATCCGACTGGCTTCCCTATTTGCAGCAGTTGAAGGACAGTGCCCGCCAGGGGGGATACTCTCCTGCTACTCCCCAACCCCAATCGGTGCCGGTGCTTCGAATTGAGAGAGGAGTTGAGATCTCATCCGACATTGCTCCCGCAACTGAAGTTGCCTCGGATCTACCCATTCCCGTTTCTTTGCAGGAGTTAGATCGCTCAGCCCAGCGCATGATCGAAACCTTGCTGTCGGTGCAGGCAACCCAGGGGGCCTACAGGATTCTGGAAAATCAGCTGACCCAAATCCTGTCCTTAGCCCAGGACAGTGTCCATTTCATTACCAGCCTGCGACAATTGCAGGATGATTTTGCCCTGATGCGCAGCTCTCAGGGAAGCCTTTTCCCCACCTCCATCGGCTTGAGCCTGGAACGGTATCGACAGGGATACACAACCATTAATCGTCTGCTAGAGGTCAACCTGCGTCTGTCCGAACTCGGGTTAGAAGCAGCCCGTTCAGCACATCAGACCCAATTGAATCTGAAGCAGCTGGATCAAAGCCTGGGAGGGTTGCAGCAGGCTGTGGAATCCCATCGGCTGATTCCTTTCCAATCCCTGGTTCTGAAGCTCAGAGCTACGCTGCGAGATCTCAGCACCCGTCTAGAAAAGCCTGCCCAGTTATGGGTTACAGGAGAAGGAATTCTGATTGATGCAGGGGCGGCTCGCAAACTGGAGCCTGTCCTTTTACATCTGCTCCGCAATGCCTATGATCATGGGCTGGAATCCGAGAGGGAACGACAAGCTCTGGGAAAGCCATCTGAGGGCACCCTGCGGTTAGAGTTGCAGCGAATCGGGAACCGCTATCTGTTAACGCTGGCAGATGATGGTCGCGGGATTGATCCAGCACAGGTCGAAGCCTCTGCGGCTGCCAAAGGCATGCCCTTGCAAAAGACTCGGACACCTTCTGAATTGCTGGCTGTGATCTGCCAACCGGGGTTCAGTACTCAAACCCGTGTGACGGATATTTCTGGCCGGGGTGTGGGCATGGATGTGGTTGCCGAGGTGGTGAAATCGCTGGGGGGAACACTGACACTGGAAACCCAAATCGGGGCTGGTACGCGCTTTCATCTGGAGATCCCTGTGCCGCATCTCCTGGTGGACTGTGTGGTGCTCAAGGCGGGCAATCAAACCTTTGCTCTGCCGGTTGAGACTATCGATACCACTGCATTGCTGGATACCCTGAGCCTTCAGATCCTGCCACCGGATTCTGGTCTCTGCTCATACCAACTCCGTCTAGAACCTGAATCTGAACCGTCCCCTACCCTGGATCTGGTGGAATACTGGCAAGCCTGCCCTCCCCGCCAGTTACCCGAGGCGGCAGTGGCTATCCGGGTACGCTCTGTCTTAGCCAGCCAAGTACTCTGGCTCCTGGCCGATGAGCTTCTGGAACAAACCGATTTACTGGTTAATCCTGTCCCCGATCCTTTGTCTGCTCCGGTCGGTCTTCTCGGTGTCAACCTCCGGGCAGATGGGGGATTGATCCCAGTCCTGGATCCGATGGCGATGGCTGATTATGTGCAAGGAGTCGCTTCAGGGTCCTTCGCCTCACCGACTGCCAAGACCAGGGAGCCAGAGCAAACAACGTTCCCGCCCCTCTCCACGAAGCCTCCGGACAGTTCCCTGATCCTGGTGGTGGATGATGCGGCACTGGTGCGCCGCCGCGTGCAGGTGAGCCTGAACAGCTATGGTTACCAGGTGGTGACCTGTGCTGATGGTCAGGAGGCATGGACCTGGTTGCAACAACACAGTGCTCCAGCCCTGCTGATCACAGACATTGAAATGCCCGGAATGGATGGGTTTACCCTGATCAATAGCTGTCGTCAGCAGGGGTTGCAGATGCCGATTCTGGTGATTTCCTCACGACTTTCTGAGGAATGGGGTGCCGAGGCAAAACGGTTGGGGGCTTCCCAGTTCCTGACCAAAGGCTTTTCTACCCCTGAACTGATCAATCAGGTACAAATCCTATTGCAGCGGATGTAATCGGCTTCGAGTGTGGCAAAAGCGGAGCATTCACAGCAGCAAATTCAGCGGCAAAAAGCATAGCACACCACCCCTGATCCTGCTTATCTTAGGTGGAGATGTGGTGAAGTGTAGGATTGATGTCCTCCGTGATGAGATCATCCTCTGATCCCTTTATTGGACAGCAGCTGGCGGGTCGGTATCGCCTGGTAAAGCTGTTGGGGCAGGGGGCCATGGGACGGGTGTATCTGGCTCAGGATCAGCAATTAGGACAGGTGACGGTAGCGGTCAAACTCCTGTTCCACAGCCTGGAGGATCCGAAGGCTCAGCAGCGTTTTGAGCAGGAAGCCCGAGCCGGAGCCTACCTGGGGCAGAAGAGTCTGCATATTGTGCGGGTTCAAGATTATGGTCTCTCACCTGCGGGACAACCTTTTTATGTGATGGAGTACCTGCAGGGGGAATCACTGGCGGATCGGTTGCGGCGGCACGGGGCACTCTCGCTCCCAGAGTTTCTGCCCCTGGCTCGTCAGATCGGTTTGGGGCTGAAGGCCGCCCACGATGGTCTCTGGGTGGAGGGGCGGCAGGTGCATATCGTCCACCGCGATCTCAAGCCCAGCAACATTCAGGTGATTCCGGATGAGAGTCTGGGGGAACTGGTCAAAATTCTTGATTTTGGCATTGCCAAGCTGATCAGTAGTAATGGCACCGCCAGCCTCACCCAGGCCTATGTGGGCACCCTGGCCTACTCTTCTCCCGAGCAACTGGAAGGCATTCCCCCTGATCCCTGCTCCGATATTTACAGCCTTGGAATCCTCTTCTTTGAGATGCTGACCGGACGGTTGCCGATTGTTCCCATTACTGACTCCTTTCCGGGCTGGTATCAGGCCCATCACAAGGCCGAACCTGCTCCGTTGCAACGCTATGACCCTTCATTACCTGTGGCTCTGTCAGAACTGATCCTGGATTGTCTGGCCAAGGATCGGCGGGACCGTCCCCAGAGCATGGCGGAGATTCTTGAACGGTTACAGTCGGTGGCGCAGGCCGGACAACGGGGGACCCTTCGAGGTGTAGGGAGGAGTTCTCCAGAGGTTGCAACCGCTGCCTCACGGGGAGGCACAATGCGGCTGGCAACTTCGACTTCAGAAGGGCAGCCCGATCAAGCTCCCGTCTGGATAGAGCGGGGATTGCCCCTATTGATGGGTGGGATCCTGGGTCTGCTGAGTTTTGCTGGGATCTTGCTGTGGCTAAAACCCGATCCGGGTCGGGTGGGTAATCGTCCCGCTCAGGAGCAAGCATCTGCTTATGCCAGTGCCCTCCAGTCAGGACAAACGGCTTTCCAGGATCAGGATTACGACGCTGCCATTCAGCACTTTCAGGTGGCATTATCGCAGCGGAGTGGGGATGAAACCGCGCAGCAATGGTTACAACGGGCACAGCAGGCGCAATCCAGAGTATCGGATCCAGGATCCTCCTCAACCACACCTGACTCTCCAACCCCAGGATTGTCCTCCCCACCCCCCAGGGATCTGGCCCACTCACCAGAGCTGCAGGGGAGTACTCCAGTTTCTGCTTCGACGCAACCCCCAGATTCTCGCCTGCGCACCTTTCCGGTGAACACGGCTCAAATCTCGGTCAGGGATGGACTGGGGCAACCGCACGACAGTGGCAGTGGCCGCGTACCAGGAACCCGCTATGACCGTTACTGGCTACAACTGGGGCAGGGACAGGGACGCCTGGATCTGGGTCTGGTTTATGACGAAGGGCAAACTCTCCGGCAAACGGAAGTGACAGTCAATGCCCAGGTGCCTCTGGATCTAGTCCAGAACCTGCTCGGAGATATGCTCCAGACCCCTCCCCCTCCTGATCTGATCATGAAACTGCAACAGATCCGTGAGGGCAGCATGACGCAAGCGGATTTTCAGTTTGAGACCCTGCAGGGACGCATGCAACTCAACGCCCAGGGCAATCTGTACATTTCCACCTGGGATCCCCAGATCAACTCTGCTGTGCCTGCTGATCCAGTGTTACAAAGACCCTCAAGATTGGAAGAATTAAGGCAGCAAGCCCGTGAACGCCGTGACCGTCGCTAACTGTTCGACCTGTCTGAGGCGTTCTCATTGGCCTGAGGAGAACATCGACAGGTATACCCCCGTGATCCCGGTGCGGCTCCCCCCCTGCAATATTGTGCTTGTTGAGGACTCACCCATGGCTGTTTCACCCCTGCGCTGGCTCGGATCCCTGACACAGGCATTACAAAACAGGAAGGGGACTTCCCCTCAAGGAACGATACGACTGAATCCCCCTCAGAGTACCGCCCAACCGTCCGTGATCTTAAAGATTCAAACCCGGGATCTCCCCGCGCAAGAGATCCCAATTCAGGGGACCGAACTCTATCTGGGTCGGAGTGAGCGACTCTGTCAGATTCCGATTCCCTCGGCGTCCGTCAGTCAGGTGCATGCTCATTTGGAGGCAATCCAGCCGCGCTGGCATCTACCTCGCTGGTTTTGGCGGGGCTTGGGCTGGGATCCGGCGCACTATCGGCTGGTAGATGATCACTCCACCAATGGGCTTTACCATCAGGGGCGCAGGGTTAAGTCTGTTCCTCTTCCCCATGGTCGCTTAGTCACCTTGGGTCCGCCCAAAGATCCCCAGAGTGTGCAGTTGCAAGTGGTGGCTCCTCCCCCTTTCGCGGTGTATCTGGCCCGAGGGGTGTGGTCGGGGTTGGGTGTAACCCTCTGTGTCGGTTTTTTTTTCGTGGGTCAGGAATGGAACAAGATTGTGGTGGATCCGTTGCCTGCAGGCACTCGTGGTCCTCTGGTGGTGCTGGCGGGGGATCAACAGACAGAGTTGCAGCGCACCCCCAGTGATACCTACCGTGCACTTCATTCTCTCGAAGATTTTGGTGTCATTCTGCCCAAGGTGGTGGTGGCAGCCGAGGATCACCGTTACTATTCCCACTTTGGTCTGGATCTGATTGGGATCTCGCGGGCTCTGCTTGTCAATATCACCTCAGGGCAACTGCAGCAGGGCGGGAGTTCTATCAGTCAGCAACTGGCGCGGACTATCCTGCGGGACTACACAGGCACAGATAATTCTCTGGGTCGCAAATTACGGGAAGCCCTGGCCGCCCTGAAACTGGAAAGCCGCTATAGCAAGTCTGAAATGCTGGTGCTCTACCTGAATAATGTCTACCTGGGAAATGGGATTTACGGCTTTGAATCCGGGGCACAGTTTTACTTTGGGGTTCCGGCTCAGGATCTAGATCTGTCGCAAGCAGCGACCATGGCTTCCATCCTGCCTGCTCCCAATGCCTTTAATCCTGTGGATAACTATGATGCGGCGGTACGGGGACGAGCAAGAGTCCTGGCCCGATTGGAGGAACTAGGGGCGTTTGAGGAGGAAGAGATCCGCAGAGCCCAGCGCAGTCGTCTAGTCATCAACCCGGACATCAACCTCAGCAGCACGGTGGCCCCCTATTTTTACAACACCGTCTTACAGGAATTGCAGGCCCTCCTGGGGCAGGATCTGGCCTCGGAAGGGGGATTTGTGGTGGAAACAACGCTGCAGCCCCGTATGCAGCTCATTGCCGAGAAAACACTATCGGAAACGGTTTCCACTCAGGGGGCTTCCTATGGGTTTTCCCAGGCGGCGCTGGTGACCGTGGATGCCCAAACCGGAGAGATCCTGACCCTGGTGGGGGGAGTGGATTACCAGAATAGTCAGTTTAACCGGGTGGTCCAGGCCCAACGGCAACCTGGATCGACGTTCAAGATCTTTCCCTACACCACCGCCCTGGAACTGGGGATCTCCCCCGCCCGTTCCTACCCTTGCAGTGCCTTCAGCTGGGGGGGACAAACCTTCACCGGCTGTCGTTCTGGATCGGCGGCCCTTACCCTGGAGCAGGGGTTACTGCTTTCGGAAAATGTGATTGCCCTGCGGCTGGCCCAGGAGGTGGGGATGGATCGGGTGATTCAGACTGCTCGCCGCATGGGGATCCGTTCACCTCTACAACCCTATCCCGCCACAGTGCTGGGAACGATGGAGGTGAATCTGCTGGAGTTAACGGAAGCGTTTGCCGTCCTGGCCAATCAGGGGGTGCACGCCCGCTCCCATACGATTCGCCGCATTCTGGACAGTAGTGATTGTGTCAATCCCCAGGACTGGCGCACCTGCCGCCGCATCTATCCAGAACCCGGGGAGAATCCGGCCCAGCCCCAGCTAGTCCTAGCTCCAGGTGTAGCGAACGTAATGACGCGGATGCTGCAGGGAGTCATGACCTCCGGGACGGGCCGCAGTGGACGATTGGGGTGGGGCGAAGCGGGAAAAACAGGCACCACCACTGCCAACAAGGATCTGTTATTCGTGGGTTATCTGCAGCAACCAGCCTGGGTGACGGGCGTGTGGTTGGGAAATGATGATGCCAGCCCAACTCGGGGGAGTAGCAGTCTGGCAGCTCAGGTGTGGGCGACGGCAATGAAGCAATTTGGATCCTAATTTTGCTATGGGGGGAGCAGGGGAAAACAAAAAGAGAAGCGAGATGCGAGGTCGGATCACAGCCATTCGAGGCACAGTGGTGGATATGGCCTTTCAGGGAGGACTGCCTCGCCTCCATGATCTGGTGGAAACCATGGATGAACGCTGTGTACCGATTGAGGTGGTCTCCTATCTCGAGGATCACCAGGTGCGGGGACTCTCCCTCAAACCCACCCAGGGGCTGGCCCGAGGCATGGAGATCAGATCGACGTCTCATCCGCTGCAGGTGCCTGTCGGGGAAAGGGTGTTGGGACGGATCTTTAATGTCTTTGGAGAAACGATTGATCATCAACCGCCATTGCAGGGGGGAGAGTGGCATTCCCTTCACCGTGATCCGGTTGCTCTGAATCAACGCACTACCAGCACCGAGCTTTTTCTCACGGGGATCAAGGCCATTGATGTCCTCTCTCCGCTGGAACGGGGGGGCAAGGCGGGTCTGTTCGGGGG
>CAYMOX010000063.1:3907-26453 GCA_964392245.1 uncultured bacterium | reverse complement strand
TGGGTGGGGTTGACCCGTGCTTTGAACTCGATGACTAACATCGTTTTATCCTAGCAACAACTGGATAAAGTTGTTCCCCATCGGCTCACCGCCTTATATCCCACAGCTAAAGCTGGCGGGCTTTACGGCGATTTCTGTAATCTTTTTTCCTCATGTTTTATGTATCCAACTCTTCCCACATGTGGGAAATAGGAATCCTTTGACCAGAAGTAGCTTCCTCTAACGATCTTCTCAGACTTAATTTGATCTCTTCCAGGGGTGTATCGTCTGGATCATTCACTTGAGATTGGTCTAGAGTTTCAGGATATAGGACGATGACACGAACACGAGTGTGAGCTGCTGATGTCACAGGCTGGTCAAGCAGTAAATTACCTTCACCATCTACGATCCCTGTAACCTCAATTGCCTTCATGAGCTTACTCCTTGAGCATATATGATACTCAGGATAACCAACTCTCAATGAATCTGCGTATGAACTCAGGGTAATGTTTACCTGTCTATATCACTCTTCTGATAGAACCCTCTCAAGATTCAGAGATCTGATCAGCCGTGATATCTTCTTTGTCAGATTTGGAGTAAATCGTTAGCAAAAGTACAGATTCTGGTGATTCAACAAGATAAATTAATCGATAAACAGAACTTTTCCCTTTCTGGATATCGCTGTTTCTGACTCGGGCTTTTAAAACAGCATAACTTTCACCAATACCAGCAATACGGTCGCCCACGAAGCAGCCATTTTCTATATTCTCAATAACTTCTTGAATGTCTGAGCGAATATTGCGGTATCTTTTGATAAGCTTACGAAGATTCTTTTGGAGTTCAGGGGTGAGATCTATTTTTACAATAGGTTTAGATTCATGTTGATGTTCGGGTTGATCAACTTGATTCTCACTCCGTTAACCACTCCTCATCCATTCTCAGATCAGTGACATTCCAGAGATTGATCTTGCCGATCTCGATATTGATCTAGGGGATATGGAACGGCTAATGCCTAGGGAAGGCGATTATTATCCAGGGCAGCCTTCTCATGAGTCTTCAATCCTGGAACTTCTGGATTGGCTTACAGCAACGCCATTTCCACAAAGGTATGCAACTGCTGGGAGAGTCCACTGATCAGCTGCTGCGTCAACGGCAGGCTATCAATCCCGATCATGGTGCACAGCAATAGCAGGTACAAATTGGCATAAGTGAAGACCGATCCAGCCATATCCCGATCCAGGGGTGCCTGCACCAGTTGCCAGGCTTTCCAGATGAAACCCAGCCCCAGCATGGTGGCTGTCGTCAGATAAAAGGCCCCCAGCATATGGAAGGGAAAGACCAATAACAACGTCACAGGTAGCATCAGGAGCGTGTACCCCAGGATCTGGCGGGAAGTGTGTTCTTCCCCACGCACCACAGGCAACATCGGCACGCCCGCCTTCTGATAATCGTCCCGCTTCAGGATCGCCAGGGCCCAGAAATGAGGGGGTGTCCAGATAAAAATAATGGCAAACAGGACCCAGGCAGGCCAGCTCAGGCTGTTACTGACGGCGGCCCAGCCCACCAGTGGAGGGATCGCTCCTGCCGCCCCACCGATGACGATGTTTTGGGTACTGGATCGCTTCAGCCAGTGCGTATAAACACCCACGTAAACCAGAATGCCCGACATGGCCAGCAGGGCACTGAGCAAATTCACGCAGGTATAAAGCAGACCAAAGGAGAGAGCCGCCAGTACCCCTGCAAAGATCAGGGCATCCCGCACCTGGATCCGTCCAGAAGGGAGAGGACGATGCCGTGTTCTTTCCATCACATGATCGATATCGCGGTCGTAGACCATGTTGATGACATTAGCAGCACCTGCCGCCATGGCTCCTCCCAAAAGGGTGATCCAGAAGATGAGGGGATCTACCTGGCCCTGGCCCGCCATCCACATGCCTCCGGCAGTGGTCACCAGTAAAAGAAAAATAATTTTGGGTTTGAGCAGCTGGCTATAACTGCGCGTGACCTCCAGAAGGGACTGGTGGTGCTTGGTGGGCTGCGGCGAGTCGGCAGAAAGTATATGCATTCTTTATCCTGCAATTCACAAAGAGGGCAGTCGCAAGAGCTGACTACCAGTGATCAGCAACCGTGGGTCAGGCAACGGAAGCATGGGTCAGGGATCGGTGACGGAAAGCTAACACCGTGAAGGCAACCAGCGATCCCAAAAGGGTGGCGCCCACAGCCTGATGTGCAACCGTCAGGGGCTCGACCTGCAGATGCAGATGGAAAGTGGCCAGTCCCAACAGCAATTGCAGCAGCAAGCTGATCCCAGCCAGAAGTCCTAGCCGCTTGAGGGAACGGCAAAGATCAGAGGCACGCCAGACGCGGAAACAGAGCCAGAGGGTGGCCAGAGTGGCGGGTGCAATGCCAATTAAATGGCTGTTCATGACACTGCACAGTTGCTGATTGCCAAAACATTGGTGCAATGCCCATTGAGAAGCCACCAGCGCCCCCAGTAGACTTTGCAGGTACACCAGAGCTGTCGCTAGTGATCCAATCCAGGGTAAACGGCCTACGGGGACTGCACTCATCTGTGCCTGGGGCCAGAGCAGGATTCCCATCGTCAACAGGGTGGCAAAGAAGAACAACCCTGTGCCCAGGTGAGCAGTAACGATATCAAAGCGCAGCAGTTCTGTGACGGTGAGCCCCCCCAGGATCCCCTGAAAGATCACAATGGCGACGGCCAGAACCGCCAGACCAGGCATCCAGCGAGGCAGGTGCGTGCGAAACCAGAGAGTTACACCCAGCAATGTCAAAGTGAGGAGCCCCATGCCAGTTGCAATCAGCCGATGGAACCATTCCAGAAACACACGCAGGTTCATCTGATCCCTGGGCAACAGTTCCCCGTAACAGAGGGGCCAATCTGGGCAGGACAGACCTGCATTCATCACACGAGTGGCACTGCCCAGCGCCATCAGGAACAGGGTTAGCCCTGCCATGGTGAGGATAAAAATGGCGATCCGTCGCTGCATCTGAACGGGACCAGACTCCACAGAACTCGATCCCGCAGCAAAGTCAACATCAAAAGAAGGATTAATCATGAAGATTCTCAATCAGCACATCAATGGCCCACCAGGATGCTGTAGGCAGATCTCTACCCACCGATGCTAAGTGCAGGTCCAGTAAACATGAAGTCCTTTTAATGATTTCTTCGAATCATGAATAAGTCTTAAGGCACTGCGATGGGTTTGGGCGCGCCCACAGGTCTGGATTCGCCTGAGTGAGCCGACAGTGGCGGAAATAGCAAAGCTTAAGAGTCTTGGAACGTCTGTTTGTGCGCTGTTGTCAAGACGCTAGGATTATGCTGCCTTGATGCACTTGTCAGGGTTATCAGATCTTTAGCTTCCCCATTGGGGTGAGTGGATCTGTCCCCCTGGAAAGGGAAAGTGTGCTGGGAGCGAATGCTTGCAGAGATCTTCATAAAATGAAACAAATACCGACGTCCCTCATAACTCTGGTGGCAGGCGTGATCGTCGCCATCATCAGCTACTGGGTAGGCCAGCACCATGGCCTGATGCCAACGCCAGCCTCTGAGCAGGCCGCCTATGTGGATAAGTTTTTTAACACGATGCTGACCATTGCTACTGCTCTCTTTCTGGTAGTGGAGGGAGCCATCCTGATCTCTGTGATCTGGTTCCGCCGCAAGGCAGGCGAAGAAGGAGATGCGGAGCCCATCGAAGGCAATGTCCCTCTGGAAGTGTTCTGGACCTTGATCCCCGCCGTCATTGTGATTGGTTTGGGGGTGTACAGCGTGGATGTGTACCAGAGAATGGGGGGGTTTGGAGCAGAACATCATCAGGGGATGCTGGCCAATCGCCCTACGCCTCAGGTGCAACTGGTTTCTGACGGCGATATGGAAGCCATGGGTCCAGATCTGCCCACCTTTGGCATTGGTGTACCTGTGCGCGGACAGAAGGATATCACTCCCGATCTGGTGGTGGACGTCAAAGGGATTCAGTATGCCTGGCTCTTCACCTATCCAGCCACCGGAGTTCTGGCTGGGGAGTTGCATGTTCCGGTGGGGCGAGATATTCAACTCAATCTGTCTGCGGATGATGTGATCCATTCCTTCTGGGTGCCAGAATTCCGCCTGAAGCAGGATGCGATCCCGGGACAACACACCCAGCTGCGGTTTCGCCCTACCCAGACCGGCGAGTATCCCGTGATCTGTGCAGAGCTCTGCGGGGCCTATCACGGCGGCATGCGCACAACAGTGGTGGTCCATGAGCCAGAGGAGTTTTCTGCGTGGATGTCGGAGAACGTGGTTGCCCAGCGCGAAGCCACCACGGTTGCTCTCTCCGGACCCCTGACTTCTGGATTTGCCCAAGATCACCTGCATCGTATGGGAATGACGGATCACTTGCCCACCCAGAGCTAAACTCCTGGTGTTGTTATCCCATCCATTTTTTTGCATTGACTATCTGAGAGACTTATGGCACAAGCACAGATACCCGTTGACGAAGCGTTTGCTGGGGGTAAAGAGCACCCTCAGGCCTGGAAGTGGTACCACTACTTCACCTTCAACACGGATCACAAGGTAATTGGCATTCAGTATTTAGTGTTGTCTTTCATCTTCTTCCTGATTGCGGGATTGATGGCAGAGGTGATGCGGGGGGAGCTATACACTGGCGATTCTGATCTCATTGATCCCAACCTCTACAATGCCCTGCTCACCAACCACGGCACCCTGATGATCTTTCTCTGGATTGTCCCAGCGGCCATCGGTGGCTTTGGTAACTATTTGATCCCCTTGATGATCGGGGCCAGAGATATGGCCTTTCCCCGCCTGAATGCTCTTGCCTTCTGGCTGAACCCTCCGGCGGGTGGAATCCTGCTGGCCAGTTTCTTCTTTGGGGGGGCGCAGGCGGGCTGGACGTCGTATCCTCCTCTGAGTTTGATTACTGCCAATACCGCCCAAACCCTCTGGGCCCTCAGCATTGTGCTGGTGGGAACCTCCTCGATCCTGGGGGCGGTCAACTTTGTGGTCACGATCGTCAACATGAAGGTCCCCAGCATGAAGTGGGATCAGCTGCCTCTGTTTGTCTGGGCGATGCTGGCCACCTCACTGCTAGCGCTCTTCTCCACCCCTGTGCTGGCGGCAGGGTTGATTCTGCTGGTGTTTGACATCAACTTTGGCACCTCCTTTTTCCGTCCGGATGCTGGTGGCAACGTGGTGATCTACCAGCACCTCTTCTGGTTCTACTCCCACCCGGCAGTCTATCTGATGATCCTGCCCATTTTCGGGATCATGTCGGAGGTGATTCCGGTCTATGCTCGCAAGCCCATCTTCGGCTATAAAGCCATTGCCTACTCCAGTCTGGCCATCTGCTTTGTGGGTCTGTTTGTCTGGGTGCACCACATGTTCACCAGCGGCACCCCGGCCTGGATGCGCATCTTTTTCACCATTTCCACTTTGATCGTGGCCGTGCCCACCGGGATCAAGATCTTTAGCTGGGTGGCCACCCTCTGGGGAGGGAAGCTGCGCCTGACCACGGCCATGCTGTTTGCGATTGGTCTCCTTTCCATGTTTGTGGTGGGAGGGATCAGTGGGGTTACCCTGGGCACAGCCCCCTTCGATATCCATGTGCACGACACCTATTATGTGGTGGGCCACTTCCATTACGTTCTCTTTGGGGGATCGGTCTTTGGCATTTTTGCTGGCATTTACCACTGGTTTCCCAAGATGACCGGGCGCCTGATGAATGAAACCTGGGGGCGCATCCACTTTGCCATGACCTTTATCGGCACCCACCTGACCTTCCTGCCCATGCATGAAATGGGGATGAAAGGCATGCCTCGGCGTGTGGCCATGTACGATCACCAGTTTGAATCCCTGAACCACCTGGCCACCTACGGCTCCATCCTCCTGGGGATTGCGGTGATTCCCTTTCTGATCAATGCCATCTACAGCTGGATGAAGGGGCCAAAAGCCGGAGATAACCCCTGGAATTCCCTCAGCCTGGAGTGGACCACGGCTTCTCCCCCGGCGATTGAAAACTGGGAGAGGTTACCCGTGGTGGCCCATGGCCCTTATGACTATGGTCGTGGTCTGGAGACTCCTCTGGCGGAGCCTGTCCCCCACTAAGCAAGCTCCTGCCTCCTGAACCTCTCCCATTGTTTCCCCTATTCCTCAGGTGTTGTTATGCAAACCTCGATTGATCCAGCCCCAGCAGCGGTTCCCGTGGAAGCGGGTGCGGAGCATGATGATCATGCCCATCCCGATTTGCGAGTCTGGGGATTACTGACCTTCCTGGGCTCAGAGTTCCTCATGTTTGGGGGCTTCTTTGCGGTCTATCTCGTTTTTATGACCTCTTATGCCGCCTGGCCCCCCGAGGGGACAGAAGTGGAGCTGTTGATCCCGGCGGTGAACACGGTGATCCTGCTCTCCAGCAGTCTGGTGATCAATAAGGGCACCCAGGCGATCAAGACTCATGATGTGGCAGGATTGCGCCTCTGGTTCGGGGTGACGGCCCTGATGGGAGCGGTTTTTCTGGGAGGCCAAGTGTATGAGTACCTGACGCTGGGATATGGCCTCACCACCAACATCTTTGCCAATTGCTTCTACGTCATGACCGGGTTTCATGGGGCCCACGTGCTGATTGGGGTGCTACTGATCCTGTTTGTTCTCTGGCAAGCTCGCAATCCCGATCACTACAGCAGCAATCATGCTGGCGTGGAAGTGGCGGAGATCTACTGGCACTTTGTGGATATCGTCTGGATCGTGGTCTTCACCCTGATCTACCTGCTCACCCTGTTCTAGAAATCAGCCCAGATCCGCTGCATCTTGATCAGAGCTGGGATTCAAGCCCCACTCAATATCGGGCATCTCCTGAAAGGCCTGCCGTAATGACTCCTCCCACCCCTGCCGGATCTTAACCAGGTAGGGGTTTCGAGTATGCAGGCGCAGACGATGTTGCACCGTCAGGGATCCCGCCACATACATCACCAGATCCAGCGGCGGCCCCACCGAGATGTTGGACTTCATGGTGGAGTCGAGGGAAAGCAGGGCACATTTGGCAGCCTGGTCCAGAGAGCTGGTGTAGGTAAGGGTGCGATCCAGAATCGGTTTGCCATACTTGGTCTCCCCGATCTGGAGAAAGGGGGTTTCGGCAGTGGCATGAATACAGTTGCCCTGACTGTAGATCAGAAAAAGGCCGGGTTGTTGGTTTTGGATTTGCCCCCCCAGCAACAGACTGCAGCTGAAGTCAATGCCATCCTTCTCTAGCCAGGGGCGATCCTGTTCTTGAATCCGCCGGATCTTGCCCCCGACGTAACGGGAGATGGCGTAGAGATCTGACAGGGTGTGCAGATTGGGTTCCACCGCCAGTTCAATATCCCGCTCCATGCCCGTGATCACCGCCTGGGTGACGGAGAGATTTCCAGACGAGGCCAGCAGCAGGACCCGTTCTCCAGAGACTGAAAAATCAAAGAGCTTGCGATAGGTCGAGATGTAGTCCACCCCAGCATTGGTACGGGAGTCGGCGGCCATCACCAGGCCATAACAGGTGAGGATCCCTAAGCAGTAGGTCATGAGCGTGATCGTTCCAGACAAGGGTATTCACAGGGCCTGCTTAGAACTGGAGGGCATGCTGACGGGCCAGGAATTCATATCGGTAGGCATGGGCCACCAGATCCGCCGCCTCCTGGTCTGACACCTCCCGCACCACCTGAGCAGGCACCCCCATGACCACCGAGCGAGGGGGTACACTTTTGGTCACCACTGCTCCCGCCCCCACCATGCTTCCCGCGCCAATGGTGACGCCATTCAAAATGACACTGCCGATCCCAATCATGCACCCTGCCTCGATCTGGGCACTGTGGATTACAGCCCGGTGTCCAACCGTGATGTTTTCCGCCAGCAATGTCGGGGTCCCAGGATCTCCGTGCAGAATCGCTCCATCCTGAATATTGGTGCGCGTCCCGATCACGATCCGTTCCACATCCCCCCGCACCACCGCTCCATACCAGATACTGACAGCCGGATAAAGCTCCACCCACCCCACCACAGTTGCATTGGCCGCCACAAAAGACGCTGCTTCCAGGTTAGGGAGATGTTCGGGTCTTAAAAATGGCCAGGGGAGGGGTTCTTCGTCCACCAGCGGATGGGCAGAATCAACCATTTCCGTCAGGTCCAGGTCTAACCCTGTTAAGGAGGTTGAGAGTAGGGTATCACAGATAGAGGATCCGTCCTGCCTGCCCCGATGTTCAGAAGGTGTCTATCCAGTGCTCCCTTCTTCAGAAGACCAACGGCGTTTTGCGCCTGCCACCCAACGCAACCGTGACCCGATCCTGGCCTGTCTGCAGCGGTATCTCCCCGCAGAGGGAACGGTTCTGGAAGTGGCTAGCGGGACTGGCGAGCATGCGGCTTACTTTGCTCCCCATTTGTCTCCTAGGGTATGGCAACCGACGGAAGTGGATCCGCTGCTGATTGAGAGCATCCAAGCCTGGGCGCATTACTCTCCGGCAGCTAATCTCAAGCCCCCTCTGCGGCTCAATGTAGAGGCTTCCCCCTGGCCCCTGGAGACTTCTCCACCCGATCCCCCCATCACCGCCCTGGTGAATATCAATATGATCCACATTGCCCCCTGGTCCGCCTGTCTCGCCTTAATGGCAGGGGCCGGACGTATTTTGCCGGAGGGAGGGGTGCTGTATTTGTACGGACCCTTTCAACAGCATGGTGGCCATACCGCTCCCAGCAACGCTGAGTTTGATCAGCATCTGCGCCTGCAGGATCCCGAGTGGGGTGTAAGGCACCTAGAGGAAGTAGCTGGAGCAGCAGCTCGAGAAAAATTGCAGCTCTTAGCGGTAGAACCCATGCCCGCCAATAATCTTTCTGTCATCTGGCAACGCTGGGGATAAGTTCATGCTGATCCCTAAAGGGTTAGGACAGCCGTTTGAACGGGAGTGAGGATACAGAATCAAGATCCCTAATACTTGGGGCCTATAAGCCTTCCCAAAAATGCATAGAATGATCTCAACCCTCGCCATCAGCCTATGTTAAGCCTGGATCTGCCCGAAGGTATTGCGGAGACATTGGTAAAGCATCAGCTGATCACTCCTCAGCAATACAGCCTTTGTCTTTTTCAGCAAGGGGAATCCAATATTCGGCCCGAAGAGTTCTGCATGCTCCAGGGCTGGGCCACCATGGATCAAATCTTTGAGGTGCTGCCCACCAGTTTTATCCCCCTAGGCCAAGTGCTGCTTCTCTACGATCTGATCCGCCTGGATCAGCTGGTATGGGCTATTCGAGCTCAGCAACACCAACCCCTGAAATTGGGTCAACTGCTGGTGCACAGAAACTGGATTGATCCGGAAATCCTGGATATTTACCTGACCGAACAAGCTGAATTACATTCCCTTCAGGCTGCCAATAGTTGGGAAACCATCTGTCAGCGCAAGCACCCCTATCGGCGGGAAACGTTAGATAAGCTGCAAAAGGCAAAACAAACCATTGAAGCTCAGGCCCAGACCATTAATTCTCTGCAAGTCAGCCTCCACCAGCAAAGTCAATCGCAGCCGCCTAACTCTGGGTCAACCTCATCAACACTGCCTAAAAAAAATCAATTCCTCCTCACCGAACTGATCAAAGCTGGACTGCTTACAAAAAGCCAGGCACGGCATATCTACCAAATGAGTGTCAAGCAGAATAGCGAAGTGGGACAGATCCTTGACAAATACGGCATCAGCTCCCAATCCCTACATTTTTTTGCCAGCCGCAATCACCGGGAACTGGTGCGGGACAAGGGAGATTTTCTCTTTTTCGTTGGGGCTTCCGGTCTGCTGTCCGGGCAGGTAATGGCCACCTTACCTCGAGGATCACTGCAGGATACTGCCACCGCTCTCTATTCCCGCAAGCTTCTACCGCTAACGACGATCAAGTACCTGATCCGTGAGTTTCACAAGCCAGCGCTGCCAGGATCCTAAGTGCTATAACTTTCAACCCAGAGCTCCCTGCAGATCAAAGCTGGGATCCAATTCCTGGATGGTCTGGCGCAAACACTCGGCTTGCTCCATGGTGCGGTTGTACTCCTTGGCCGCCTCCAGTCCTCGGGAATAGATCTGCACTGAGGTCAACCCCGGATAATCCTGCCAGAGCTGATCCATGGTTTGCTGCATTCTCAGGATCCATTCGCGGCTACCCCACCCCTGAAAAAACTGCCAGGGACTCCAGAGGTTGATCTGCCGCCCCCACTGATTGAGCATGGCATTGCGCAGCTGGGGATCAAATCCCTCCACAGCCGCATCAAGTTGCTTGGCTAGCAGGGGACCCAGGGTCTGATCGACCACCTGCAACACCTGGGGGAGGGCTGACTGAATCTGGGAAGCGACAGGAATCCGCTGAGCCTGGGGCAGATTGAGCAATAGCAGTTCGATCCGCCGGGCCGCGCTGGTGGCATCCAGAGAAGACTCCACCGCATGACTGACCCCCAGCACCATGTCACTGGTTAGCAACTGAATCGCCTCCAGCACCAGGGGCAGGGGTATGGCCAGACGGACCCAGTCACTGCGCACCAGTTCTCCCATGCGTTGGCCGATAAATTCCGCCAGCTGAGCCGCCTGAATCCCCCAATCGGTCATCTGCAACCAGAGATCATTGGTTTGCTCTGGACGTTGACTGAGGAGGTTGCGGAAGGGCTGCCAATCCTCATCTTCTGGGGCAAGTGTGGCACCTTTCAAGATGGCTTCTCGCCGTAACAGGGCATCGGCCTTGAACAGTTTTTTTAACTCGCGAGTGCCCAACAACTGCAGGATCACCGCCGAGGTGCCTGTCGCCACTTCAATCGCCACCAGAGCGGTGATCAGGGCTGCGGAAGCCTGAGTCTGGATCTGATCCTCAGCATCAAGAACCAGAGGCAACCCACTGGTGCCATAGGCTTTGGCGCAGGTCAGGCTCAGTGCGTCCTGCCCGGCGGTGATCGCTGCATGGTAAAAGAGGCTGGCCACCATGGCTCGATCTGCAGCGGTGGGCAGAGAACTGATCAGAACACGAACCTGAGGGGGGGTGAGGCGGTTCATGAGATCCGTCACGGTGTATTCCAGTCCCTGCAGCGATCCTTCCAGCCGAGAAGTTGCCAGAGACACAAGGATCTGCTCCCGACTTTCCCGCACAACCCCTCCCCACTGCAGTTGGGCTGCTGCCAGGAGACTTTGCACCCAGGTGTCAGAGTGCTGGGGAAGCTCCGCGAAACTTTCCTGCCACATCTGCAGTTGTTGTTGCCAGGCCTGCCAGGGATCAGCGTCGGCGTCAGGAGGCGTGGAGTCCCGATCCGGCTCTATCGGGGGGTCTTCAGGGGGCTGGGGGGTGGATGGGGACCTCGGGTCCTGGCCGTTATCAGACATGGAGCATACTCACGGATCGTGTGGCCATGATAGCCGATCCCCTCTGAAGACCCGGCCCGCCCCTGGTGGATTGCGGCCATCCACTACACTGAGATCAACAATGGTTATGCCTGAGACATCGACTATGCCCTTCGATTGGTTTCGTCGTCGCCACACCCAAGCGGAGGAACCAGCCCCCTCCCCAGCCCCTGAGGAAAATAGTTCTGCAGCGGCGGCCCAATCACCGCAACCCCAGCAGGAGGCGATCGATTATCTGGCCTTTGCCAAGGCGGCCTATGCCAATATCAAGGCGCGTCAGGAGGGTTCCGAACCTGCAGCTCCTGTCGAAGAGCCTTCCCCTCCAGATGATCAGGTTGCAGCCGAGATCGCTGCCCAACCTCCCTCCGCCTCCGCTGCGACTGTAGAGGCAGAAGAGAGAGCATCAACACCAAGCCCCTCGGGATCCGAAGCTCCCCCGGAGGAAGTCCAGGCGAAAGCCGCACCAGAAACCGATGCCTCTCCTCAGGTGCCCGCGACAAAACCTCAGGCTTTTTTTGACACAGCCCCACAGGCGGCCCAGCGATTGGAAGCCCTGGAGGCAACGGCTGTTGTTGAGGAACCCTCCCCAACTCCCACTGCTCCGGCTGAGACTCCTCCTGGAGAGGTAGATCTAAGCTTTGATGCCGGATTTCGCTGGTCGGCAGAGATCCTGGCGGCTCAGGGACGGCGGCCCGAAGATATTTCCGTAGAAGAGATCACCTGGCTACAGAAGCTGCGGCGGGGCTTAGGGAAAACCCGGCTGAGTCTGATCAACCAGCTGAAGGCCCTGGTGGGACGGGGGCCAATTGATCAAGATGCTGTCGATGAGATTGAAACCGTTCTCCTGCAGGCGGATGTCGGTCTGGAAGCAACGGAACAGATCATTGCCGCTCTGCAGCAGCGGATGCGCAAAGAAACGCTTCCCCCGGAGGAGGCCGTGCGCTACCTGAAGAAACAGATGCAGGAGATGCTCTCCCTGGGGCAGGCCACCTTTGCTCCAGAGAAAGACACCCTCAACATCTGGCTAATCGTGGGGGTGAATGGGGTGGGAAAAACCACCACGATTGGTAAAATTGCGCACCTAGCCAGGCAGTCCGACTACCGTTGCTTGATCGCGGCGGCAGATACTTTCCGGGCTGCTGCTGTGGAGCAACTCAAGATCTGGGGGACACGGGCCGGGGTAGAGGTGATTGCCAATCCGGGTCAGAATACGGATCCTGCCGCCGTTGTGTTTGATGCGATCAGCGCCGCTCAGGCTCGTGAGGTGGAACTGTTATTGGTGGATACCGCAGGCCGCTTGCAAAACAAGAAAAACCTGATGGATGAACTGGGCAAGATCCGGCGGGTGATTGATAAAAAAGTGCCGGATGCCAAGGTGGAGGCCCTGTTGGTTCTGGATGCCACCCAGGGACAGAATGGTCTGCGACAGGCTGAGGTATTTGCTGAGGTGGCTCGCCTGAGTGGCGTGGTGCTTACCAAGCTGGACAGTACCGCCAAGGGTGGGATCGCGCTGGCAGTCACGCAGCAATTGGAGTTACCCATTCGCTTTATTGGGGCTGGCGAAGGCATTGCTGATCTGCGACCTTTCTCCAGCTATGAGTTTGTAGAGGCCCTGCTGAGCGAGTACTGAACTCGAAGTTGAGTTTGCTGAAATGCTCAGAACCTACTTGAGCACCAACTTATAGCGCTCCAGAGGTGTCAGATCGAGTTCTGGAAAAGACTTAAAAAAGCTGGCCAGACGGCTCGCGATCTGAACTACCCCATCCGCGACATTGGACTCAACGTTAAGTGGGATCACCGGATCATGGAGAGATAGCCGCAGCAGGAACCAACCTTCTTCCTCAGGCGACTTGCACCGGATCCGCACCCCTTCATAATTTTTAGGAACCACTTCCCAATCCCCCTGGGTTGAGGCAAACTCTGTCAGGGCCTGGATCACTGTCTCACCGTAGGTCTTAAAGTCTGCTGCCGTAATTTTGAAGCGCAATTCGGCACTTTCTGCCGGTTCCTTGAGAGCACTAATCAGATCCGCCAGAGATCGCCCCTGTAACCGGAGCTGGGCCAGCTTAACCAGGAGCTTGGTCACCAGAAAGGCCCCATCATCGAGGAAGTAGTTTTCCTTGAGAGCGGCATGACCGGAGGTCTCAATCGCCAGCCAGGATGCCTGTCCCTCCTGATCCAGGCGAATTGCCTCGTTAATCACATTCTTGTAGCCCCGCTTAAAGCGGTGGTGGATCCCTCCCAGAACCTGCTCAATAAATTCGGTGAGCCCCTCGGAGGTGATCGAATCCGTAACCACCGTGGAACCTGGATGTTCCGCCAGAACCATGGCTGCCACTAACGCAATCAGGCGGTTACGATTCAACTCCTTGCCATCATGATCCACAGCCGCCGAGCGATCCACATCCGTATCAAAAATGATGCCCAGATCGGCCTGTTGTTCCAGTACCGCCAGCTGCAGCGAGGTCATCGCTTCGGGATCTTCAGGATTGGGAATGTGGTTGGGAAAGGTGCCATCCGGATCGAGAAATTGACTGCCACTGGTATCTGCCCCCAGAGGCTGAAGCACCTGGTCCGCATAAAAGCCCCCAGCGCCGTTGCCTGCGTCTACCAGGATCTTGAGGCCCTGGAGGGGCTGCTCGAAGTGCTGGGGATGATTAACGGCTTGCCGCACGTACTGAACCAACCCCGAGGCATACACCGACATAAAATCACGGGCGGTCACACTCCCGGACGTCGCAGCAGCAGTAAAATCCTGGGTTGCCGCCAGCAACAAAATCTCGCTGATATCCTGCTTTTCTAAGCCGCCCCTGGCGGTAAAAAACTTGAGCCCATTGCGGTTAAAGGGGAGGTGGCTGGCGGTCATCATGATCGCCCCATCACAGGCAAAATCTGGGGTGACGGTACTCATGAACATGGCCGGGGTAGACGCCAGACCAAAGTCCAGGACCTGGCATCCCATTGCCCGGATCCCCTCTTGCAGAGAAGACATCAAGGCCGGACCCGAGAGACGGCTGTCGCGACCTACGGCAATGGTGAGTTGATCCGGAGGTTGCTCCACCCTTTCTGCTAGCCAAGAGACAAAAGCTTTACCCAGTGTTGAAACCACGTCTGCGGTCAGATTCACTGGTTCCTCAGGAACACCGGCCAGGGCAATGCCGCGAATATCTGAGCCATTTTGCAGCTTTTTCCAGTCGATGTCTGGCATAGGGGTAGGGAATAGGAGAACCTTCACCGCCCTTTGATCTGTCCACACGGCCTCGGTAGCCCGCAGTGTTTGATGTAACGCGGCTTACCCTTAGCATGACGCCAGATCTGGACTGACGCCCATAAATTTTAGATTCCCTTCGATTCTGGTCCAGGGGTTTTTGCCAGTTAAAGTGAACCCCGTTCGGAGGCAGGCGGAACCAGACGCTCTTCCTTGGGAGGGAGGAAGCTGCCATCAAAGACCTGATCCACGGTGGGGGTACTGCTTAACCCAAACCCTTCTACTACCTGAGCAATGGTGGTGGCAAAGCGTTCGGGATCAATCGTGGCCAGGCCATTCTCCTCCACCTCAGGGGTGACCCAGAGATTTTCGAGCGCGATCTGCAGTCTCAGTTTTTCATCGGCTTCCTTCATCAGGCCGCCAGCATCCGCCGCCAAAACCGTGGCCAGTCCGGCAGCTGGATCGCGAAGCGTCTCCTGAAACCCACGAATATAGGCCGCCAGGAAGGCCCGGATCACCTCGGGATTCTCGGCAGCAAAGTCCGCCCGCGTGATGATGGCATTGCCGTAGAAATTAATACCGTAGTCGTTGTAGTAGAAGATATTGAGTTTGTCTACCCCGGCACCTCCATTCACCAGAGCGGGCAGTGCGGAATAGACAAATCCACTGATGGCATCCACTTCCCCATTCAGGAGAAAGCTTTCCCGCAGTTTAGGCTCCATCGTCACCCATTCCACAGAATCAGCCGCCACCCCCACCTGCTGGGCAAAGACCGGCCAGAGACGACGGGGAGCATCCCCCGCAGGGGCCCCTAATGTCCGGCTTGCCAGATCCTGAGGGGTAGCGATGCCATTCTCTTTCAGGGTAATGATGCTGAAGGGGGAACGATTGTAGGGGATCGCTACGGCGATCAAAGGTTGATCCGGGTTCTTCTGATTGAACTCAATCATGGAATAGGCATCCCCGAAACCCAGATCAAACTGACCTGCAGCGATCTTACCCAGGGAATCCGCGGAGCCAAACCCACGTTCGAACGATAGATCCAAACCCGCTTCAGCAAAATAGCCCCGTTCTATGGCCAGAGTCATGGGGGCATCCACCCCCTGCAACAGCCAGGACAGCGTAAATTTCACTGGGGTTAACGACTCATTTTGAGCCAGAAGCATCTCCGGCTCAGAGGGCTTGGACTCGGCCAGCATCATCTGATGGGGCGGGATCCATCCCGTGATCAGGGCAATCCCTGTGGCGGTGGCAGTCAACGTAAGCGTGCGGATCAAGGTGAAAGCAGAAGGGTTCATACTGGCTGAACGAATAAGCGGATGGAAGCAAGAATGCTCTTCAACTTAAGTTGCTATCTCAGTAGATTCCGTGCCTATCGATACCAATCTCCAGGAGCAGGGAAAGGGCACATCCTTGGCTCAGCAGTTTCCTTAACGGCCCCCACTATGTGATGCTACTAAAGGGAACAGGTATTGCCTCCTCCCTAGTGCTCAGAAGGAGCGGATCCCTTGCGAGTAGGAATGATCGGTACAGGTTTTGCGGCTCGACTGCGGGCTGAAGCCCTGCAAGAAGACGAGCGGGCGCAACTGGTGGCAGTTGTGGGGCATCGAGCCAGTCAAACCAAGAGCTTTGCCAGTGAATTTGGAGCCACGGCCTATTCTGACTGGTCTGCCCTGCTCCACGAAGCCCGACTGGACCTGGTGTTGATCAGTACGATCAACCGTGATCATGCCCCCATTGCTCGGGCGGCGCTGAATCTGGGCTTACATGTCGTCGTGGAATATCCGTTGGCACTCAGCAGCGCTGAGGCTCGGGCACTGGTGGCTTTGGCGGAGAGCAAGAACCTGCTCCTGCATGTGGAGCACATTGAACTTCTCAGTGGTGTACACGAGGTACTGCGGCGAGAATTAGGGGGGCTGGGAGACATCTTCGCGGTTAACTATGCCACCCTGACCACAGCCCGTCCGGCCCCGGAACGCTGGACCTATGATCTGGAACTCTTTGGCTTTCCCCTCATGGGTGCCGTGTCTCGCTTGCACCGCCTGATCAACCTCTTCGGACCTGTGACCAGCGTCAGCTGCCAGTGTCGCTATGAGGGCAGCCAGTTACCCCAGCGGTATTCCAGTTGCTACTGCACCGCCACTCTGACCTTTGCCAGCGGTTTGGTGGGTTCAGTCACCTATGGTAAAGGGGAATCGATCTGGCGCTCCCAGCGAACCATTGAAGTCCACGGCCACCGTGGGGCCCTTCTGATTGATAATGAACAGGCGATTCTGCTGCGTCCAGATGGAGCCCATCCCCTGGATGGCGGATCACGCCGTGGGCTTTTTGGCAAAGATACCCGCATGGTGATCGATCATCTCCTGGAGGGACACCCCCTCTACGTGGAACGAGAACAGATGTTGCATGCCCTGGAGGTGGCCGAAGCTGCGGAAAAATCAGCTGACCGCCAGCAAGTTGTCTCCCTGACCAGTCTTCAGGCATAGCCTCAGCAGGTGTTGATGTTGGTGTGAGGTCCGTGGCCATGACAGCCCTGCAAATCCAGCACTTCCAAAAGGCAAAACAAACAGGGCACCCTCTGGTGGCTCTCACGGCGGCTGACTATGCCTTTGCTCAGCTTCTGGACGCGGCTGGGGTGGATCTGATTCTGGTGGGGGACAGCCTGGCCATGACCAGCCTCGGCTACAGCAGCACCTTACCCCTGACCCTGGAGGAGATGATCCACCACAGCAAAGCGGTGCGGCGTGGCGTGCAACGGGCATTCCTGGTGGCGGATCTGCCCTTTATGACCTATCAAACCCACCGAGAGCAGGCCCTCACCTCGGCAGGGCGGTTGCTCAAGGAGGCAGAAGTGGCTGCCGTGAAGCTGGAAGGGGGCTATCCGGCCATGGTCGATACTGTGGCCTTTTTGGTGGAGCGCGGGATCCCAGTCATGGCCCACATTGGCCTTACCCCCCAGGCCAAGCACCAATTGGGAGGCTTTCGTCAACAGGGCAAGACCCCAGCCGCCGCCGAGCGGTTGCTGCAGGAGGCCAGCGCTCTTGAACAGGCGGGGGCTTTCGCCTTGCTGTTGGAACATATTCCTGCGGAATTGGGCCAGCAGATCACCCAGCAACTGCAGATTCCCACCATTGGCATCGGCGCTGGTCCCTACTGTGATGGTCAGATTCTGGTTACTCATGATCTCCTGGGATTCACGGAACAGCTGCCCCCCTTTGCCCGCTCCTATCTGCACCTGCGCCAAAGCATCCTTGAGGCCATTGACCAATTCAGCAAGGATATTCGCACCCGCCACTTTCCTCCCACCTGATCTGAGACGGGGTTGGACCTTGACTTCAGGAGCTGTTGATCAGTCCTCAAATCTTTGCCTTCTCAGGTAGCAGCCATTGCAATTCATGTAGGTAATCTTTAACACCAGTGCCGTGATTTTACGCTGTTGAGATTACAGGGATGCATGCCATTATGAAGAGACGATGAAGTTGGGTGCTTCCCCGGGTGGATCTCCGATGTCTGGTATCAATGTATTAGCAGATTCGCTACGGTAGTTGGGTATTTACTGAGAAGGAGGGTTCCGTTTATGTCAATTACTGCAATTACATCGGCGGCAGAGGCACAGGAGTGGCGGGAGCTATGTCAGTGGGCAGATGAACACTATCGCTGCCGGACCTTTCCCAAGGATGTGCGCATTCCCACCCGCCCTGGCCTGGTTTACCTGGTCCAGGAAGGGGTAGTGCGTCTGGTGAGTCAAACCCCTGAACGGCGCGAGGTGTTTGTTGGTTTCATCACGTCTGGGTATCCTTTCGAGCTCAGCACGCAGGAGCGATTCGATCTGAAGGCCTGCACTCACGCTGAACGCACCGCCGTGATGTGGTTCTACTGGCAGGATCTGGAGCAGTGGCCCCGCTTTCACCAGAAAGTTCAGGAGGATTTCCGATATCAGCTGCAGCGGAAACTGCTCTGGCTGGGGAATCTGGGACAACGGCGTGCTATTGATCGGCTGAAAGGGTTTCTCACCCTGCTGATTGAAGAACATGGTGAACCCTACGAAGACGGGTTGGTGCTTCCCTGGGTCCTGACCCATGCTCAGATCGGGGATGCCATTGGGGCAACTCGCGTTACCGTGACCCGTTTGCTGGGCAATCTGCGTTCCCGTGGATTTGTGCAGGTCCTGGAGCAAAACCAGCTCTGGATGCCTAACGCCGTCAAGATCAAGCGTCCTCCCTCTGCCGCCTATACCACCGCCTGAGGTATCACCTTTTCTTTCTCAATCCTCAGCTTGGATCTCTGGCGAACTGGATAACAAACCCATGGACAGGACAGTGCAGCCCTTCAATTACGGGCCTGCAATGAATCTTTACCGTCGAGAGTGGGGCTCAGCCGGTGCTTCCACCTCCGTATTGATGCTCCACGGTCATCCAGGCAATGCTGACTGCATGTCGGTGTTTGCCTCCGCCCTGGACCATGAGTGTCACCTCGTTGCCCCAGATCTCAGAGGCTATGGCCGTAGCCGCACCTCCTCCTCCTTCTCTATCGCCGATCACCTCATCGATCTGGTCGCTCTTCTAGACAAGTTGGCGCTTGAGCGCTGTCTGATCCTGGGCTGGTCTTTGGGGGGAATTCTGGCCCTGGAACTGGCCCTTCGCTATCCAGAACGAGTCCAGGGACTGGTACTGGTAGCCACGGCTGCTCGTCCTGTAGGCAATCATCCGCCCACGGATCTCTGGGATGATCTTTATACCGGTGTAGCCTCCCTCCTCAACTGGGCCTGGCCGGGCTGGGCCTGGAATATTGACACCTTTGGCCGCCGCTCCCTCTACCGTTACCTGATCCAGCAGCATACCCCTGAAACCTACCACTACCTGGCCACGGCGGCCCTACCCGCTTATCTGTCCACCTCGGGTCCTGCTCGTCAGGCGTTGCGCCAGGCGCTGCAACAGCGCTACTCCTGTCTCGAGCATCTGCCCCAACTTGCGATTCCCACCCTGGTGATGGCGGCGGAACAGGATCGTCACATTACCTGCCAGGCCAGTTATGAGACCGCAACGCACCTGCCTCAGGCCGAGTGGATCTGCTACCCCAACACAGCCCACCTCTTTCCCTGGGAAATTCCTCAGCGGGTGCAACGGGATCTGCAAGATTGGTTCATTCGCCAGGGTTGGTTGTCCACCCCAGGAGAAAAAGGATGAGCAAGGGAGCCACCCCAGGGCGCTTAGTCCTCAATCACTCCACCCATATTGAAGGGCTCATTGCGGTCCTGGAAAAGCTGATCACTGTTACCGGCATCAAAACGGTTACCCCAGGAGTTATTGCCCAGGCTGGGGGGCGCAGTCCCCACTTAAAATTGCGCATCTCTGTCCCGATCCGGGGTGGATTCAAGGTAGTGGCGCGGCGGGGTAGTAGTGTCCAGGAAGTTTTCATTATTACCGACCTAAACCAGGAGCAATTGCAATCAAGGTTGGAGCAGATTCTGAACTATTAGTTCAAAAACAGCAACGCTTAAAATCTGGCTCCGGGTTGGCACAGATACTCTTCTTCCTCGGGTGTAGAGGGTCGGCCCAGAATCGCATTGCGATGCGGAAAACGACCAAAGCGCTGGATCACCTGCAGATGTTTGTGGGCATACTCAATCGCCTCATGGCAGTCGGGCTGATCCTGCAATTGCTCAAAGAATGTCACTGCTCGCTGTTGTTGTTCCAGATCTTCACTGTGTTCAAACGGGAGATAAACAAACCAGCGCTGCACAGGCAGAAATGTCTGATCAAACCCCTGGGCCACAGCGTACTGCGCCACTTGCAGGGCCAATGGATCAGTGGCAAAGGCTTGGGGGGTCTGGCGATACATGTTGCGAGGCATCTGATCCAGAAGCAGAAGTAAAGCCAGACAGGGATAGGGAGTGTGGCGCCAATGCTCCAATCTTCCTGCGGCAGCCTGCTGATAATCAGCTTCAAATCGCCATCGGATCTCGGCATCAAACCCGGGATCTTTGCGGAACCAAATTTTGCGAGGGTTGCCATAGGTGGGATCGCTAGGATCTCCAAACCAGAAGTGGAGAATTGCCTCAGGAGATGACATCGACCTGGGAACGCAGAGAAATGTCGGGAGCAGGACCAAACCCATCGCTGTAGGCCAGCAACCCGTATTCCAGCCCCTCGATCAGGGCGCGAATCGAGGCTTCGATCAGGTTGGAGGACACACCCACCGTGGTCCAGCGGTGATGCCCGTCACTGAATTCAATCAGGACCCGCGTTTTGGCTGAGGTCCCAGCACCGCCATCCAGAATCCGCACCTTATAATCCACCAGCTGGATCGCTTCGATCTGAGGGTAGAACTCCACCAATGCCTTGCGCAAAGCCCCATCCAGAGCGGCAACTGGACCATTCCCTTCCGCCGCTGTCAGCCGTTCTTCTCCATGCACAGCAATTTTGGTCATGGCCTGGGCCGTGATGCCGCTCTCATCCAAGTGATCCCAATCGCGGCTGTTCCAGTCGGAGCGAGTTGTAGAGGTGGCAGTAAAACTGAGGAGATCGAACAAATGGGGACGCTGCTGCAAACACCCCCGCACCCACAACTCAAAGCTCGCTTCAGCCGCTTCAAACTGATACCCTTCATACTCCAGCTGTTTGAGGCGGTTCAGCAGTTGCCGCGCCAGTGGATCAGATTTGTCGAGCTGCACCCCAAAACTGGCCATCTTAGTCAGGATATTGCTCAATCCCGACTGTTCGGACACCACCACACGCCGCACATTCCCCACCAGCTCTGGTTGGATATGCTCATAGGTGAGGGGATTTTTTTGCACTGCACTCACATGGATCCCGCCTTTGTGAGCAAAAGCCGAGAGGCCAACATAGGGGGCATGATCGTTGGGGGCCAGATTCACCACTTCACTCACGGCTCGGGCCGTTTCCGTGAGCAAGGACAGGTGCCCCTCCGGCAGACAGGCATAGCCCAGCTTTAGTTCTAAATTGGGAATCAGACTGCAGAGATCCGCATTGCCACAGCGCTCCCCATAGCCATTGATTGTTCCCTGGACCATGGTGGCCCCTATCTGAACTGCAGCCAGAGCATTGGCCACCGCCGTGCCAGCATCATTGTGGGTATGGATCCCCAACTGTGCACCTTGAAAATGATGAGCTTCCGCCTGGACCGCTGCGGTGATGCGAGCAATCTCGTGGGGGAGGGTGCCGCCATTGGTATCGCAGAGAACCAGCCACTCCACCCCAGCATCCGCCGCTACCTGTAGAGTGGAAAGGGCGTAGTCGGGGTTGCGCTGGTAAGCATCAAACCAGTGCTCGGCATCGTAGATCACCCGCCGTTGCTGGGAGCGCAAGAACTGAATGGAATCATGGATCATCTCCAGATTCTCTGCCAGGGTGGTGTTCAGCCCCTCAGTTACATGCAGATCCCAGGATTTACCAAAAACCGTGACATAGCGAGTGCCTGCCGCCAGAATCGCCTGCAACATGGGATCATCTGCGGCTTGCTGACCAGGACGACGGGTGGAACAAAAAGCCACCACTTCGGCTTGGGTGAGGGGGGATTCTTCCTTCAGCTGCCAGAAGAACTGCACATCCTTGGGGTTCGCCCCCGGCCATCCTCCCTCAATGAACGGGACCCCCAGCCGATCCAGGAGCTTGGCGATCTGCAGCTTATCCTCTAGTGAAAGGGCCAGCCCTTCCCGTTGAGCCCCGTCCCGCAAGGTGGTGTCGTAAAGAATGATAGAGTTGTCGGCCATGGATCCTGACATCAAGAGCGAAATGCATTCAGCTATACCGTAACCTAGCTTACATGGCAAACGAGACGGAATCTGAACTCGAGAGAGTCTCATGAACAAGAACCCGAGCATCTTTACCTGAACGCAGAAAACCCCTTTCCCCCAGGCTAAAGCAACCCCTCCCTTGGGAACCGAAGTGACTCGCCAACCCCATGACCAGTTTGCCAAGAGCCTACTCTCTGAGTTCCTGG
>CAYMOX010000063.1:0-3807 GCA_964392245.1 uncultured bacterium | reverse complement strand
AGAGGGAATTGGTCATGAACTTATCGCCTGCCTATTTGAAATGGAAAGAAGAAACTCTGAATGAGGGGATCCAGATCGGGGAACAACGAGGTAAGGAAGAAGCCAAAGTAGACGTTGCCCTCAAGATGCTGGCCGCAGGCATGGATCTCTCCCAGATCGCTCAACTCACAGAACTGACTCTGGATCAGATCCGGCAGCTGCAAACGGAATAGGGATCGCTACACTGGCGGTATTCCAGTAGAAATCAGCTGTGACTCGCCAACCCCATGACCAGTTTGCCAAGAGCCTACTCTCTGAGTTCCTGGAACCCTGGGGATCGGTAGAGGTTAGTCGTGAAGTCAGTGATGAACCCCGCTCCATTGATCTGTATTTTGAGCCGGATCCCCAGCGACCACCCCAGGATTTGGGTCTGCTGGGACGATTGGCAACCATTCCCTGCTTGCTGGAACCCTACCGCAATCCCGTCAGTATTGAACAGATCCGGGCCTGTGTACTCAAATCCCTGATGGTGCAGGCCCAGCACCAGCGTTCCGAGTCAGTTACGGAATTGCCTCGCCTCTGGATCCTGACTCCCACGGCTTCCCGAAAGGTGTTGAAGCAATTTGGGGCTCAGCCCCAGGATCCGTGGCTCCAAGGGATCTATCTTCTCCCCCCTGGATTACGAGGAGGGGTGGTAGTGATCCATCAACTCCCCAGGATTCCGGAGACATTGTGGTTGCGGTTATTAGGTCGGGGTAAAGTACAGCAGCAGGCGATTCAGGAAGTATTAGACATGAGCTCTGAAGATCCAGATCGGATCAGAGTGTTGGAGCTTCTTGGCAACTGGAAGATAATGTTAGATGAGAGCAGAGAGGCGTTGCGACAGGAAGAGAGGGAATTGGTCATGAACTTATCGCCTGCCTATTTGAAATGGAAAGAAGAAACCCTGAATGAGGGCATCCAGATCGGGGAACAACGGGGGATCCAGATCGGCGAGCAACGGGGGATCCAGATCGGTGAGCAACGGGGCAAGGAAGAAGGGAAGGAAGAAGCCAAAGTAGAAGTTGCCCTTAAGATGCTGGCTGCAGGCATGGATCTCTCCCAGATTGCTCACCTCACAGAACTGACTCTGGATCAGATCCGGCAGCTGCAAACGGAATAGGGATCGCTACACTCGCGGTATCTCATTTGAAATCAACTGTGACCCGCCAACCCCATGACCAGTTTGCTAAGAGCCTACTCTCTGAGTTCCTGGAACCCTACGGATCAGTGGAAGCTAGTCGTGAAGTTAGTGATGAACCCCGCTCCATTGATCTGTATTTTGAGCCGGATCCCCAGCGACTACCCCACGATGTGGATCTGCTAGGCCGATTGGCAACCATTCCCTGCTTGCTAGAACCCTACCGGAATCCTGTCAATATTGACCAGATCTGTGCCTGTGTGCTCAAATCGCTGAGGAGAAGAGAGAGAGAAGTTCGTCCTAGAGTCTGGAACAACTCACAGATCAGTTTCTGACTCTCAGCTCTCTGCAAAATCTGATTGAGTGGCTGGAGGATCACTAAACTAGACGTTGCCTCGTGACCGAATCAGTATTTCTTTCTTGAGTTCACGAATTTTCTTGGAATCAACTCACTCATAGGAATCAAAACGATGGATCAACATATATATAATCTTCTAGAAAAAGGAATTAATTATCAAAGACAAGGTGATTTACTCAAGGCGGAAGCTATCTACTTAAAGGCACTCCAAGATCATCCAGAGGAACCTGAGCCTTATCATCTCTATGGAACATTAGCACATCAACAGGAGCAAGATTTTATTGCGGTTGAGTTAATATCACAAGCAATTTCTCTTGATCCGAATATTGCTATTTATCATCTCAATCTAGGAATCGTCTTTGAGTCACAAGAACTATATGATCAGGCACTTACTGCTTATCACCGGGCAATTGATCTGGATCCGTCTTTTTCACGTGCTCATGAACGAATTGGCTATATTTACCTGAATCAGAATAAAATGGCTCAAGCTGTCCCAGCATTCCAAAAGGCAGTTGAACTGGATCCTACTCTTCATGACGTGTATGTCATTCTGGGAAATTACTTTTTCAACAAAAAACTATCTGATCAAGCAGAAAAATATTTTCTAAAGGCTTATGAATTAGACCCATCAAATATTGACATCGGGCTCAGCCTGGCAATAGTGTTTGAGGATCAGAGTAGAACAGAGGATGCAATAAAATGGTACCGGCAGGTTCTGAAGATCTCTCCAGATCACTCGGTCGCTAAATGGAAAGAGAAACTTGTCTTACCAAGAATTTATTCGAGTCAAGAGCAGATCAACTTCTATCGACAACGCTATACCCAAGGATTGATTGAGTTAGAGAATGAGAACAACTTACATTCACAAGAAAGTAGAGAGATATATCAGGAAGGAGCATTTTCAGTAACAAGTTTCTATCTTAACTACCAAGGCATGAATGATAGACTCCTACAGGAGAAGTTCTCAAATCTTATTCATAGATCTCTGAGTAAATACTATCCTCGATGGATCAAACCTCTTTCTCTACCGGATTATGATGCATCTACCAAGATAAGAATTGGTTATGTCTCTCATCACTTCCGACTAAATACTGTAACAAAACTTTTCATGGGCTGGATCAAGAATCATGACAGGAGCCAGTTTTCAGTTTATTGTTATTACACAAACTCTGTAGTAGATCAGACAACTCATGAATTAATGGAGTATGTTGATTCATTTAGTACTGTTATTGATCTGGAGGAAGCTTGTCAGAAGATCACCAGTGATCATCTCCATATCTTGGTTTTCTTAGATATTCCAATGTCTTATATTACAACTCAACTTTCTTGCCTTCGCTTAGCTCCAATTCAATGTACTACTTGGACTCAGCCGGTCACCTCTGGTTCTCCAACTATCGACTACTTTATATCCAGCGATTTAATGGAACCTCTGGAAGGGGAGAAGTTTTATAGTGAAAGGCTTATAAGGTTACCAGGAATAGGGATCTGTTACGATTATCCTGTAATTCCAGAGAGAGGAGATAGAACTACTTTTAATCTCCCTGACGACTCAATTCTTTATCTTTCATGCCAATTCTTCCCCAAGTACCTACCTCAATACGATTATATTTTTCCAGAAATAGCTTTACAGATGCCGAATGCAAAATTTCTATTTATTTCTAGAGAAAGTGATTATATTGCTAAGATCTTCCGTGCCAGGTTGGAGTCTAGTTTTTTAAAGGTAAATCTTAATTTTTCTGACTACTGTCTGATCTTACCAAGACTAAATATGCAGGAATATTTGCAGGTAAATCTCCTCTCAGATATTTATCTGGATACTCTATCTTGGTCGGGGGGTAATACAACTTTGGAAGCAATAGCTTGTGGTTTACCAGTTGTAACCTGTCCTGGATCTCTTATGCGTAGCCGTCATTCAGCAGCTATTTTGACTCAGTTGGGAGTCACAGAAACAATTGCTTATTCTGAATTAGAATATATCCAGTTAGGAGTTAAGCTTGGTATTGATACTCACTGGAGAATTGAAATTAAAGATAAGATCAAGAGTAATCTGGTTAATCTCTTTGCAAAACAATTACCAGTACGGGCGCTAGAGAGTTTTTATCAACAAGTTGTAAGAAAGAGATAGATTAACAGCGTTTTTTATGCTGCAAGTATTCTGTCTAATCTAAAGAAAAGTACACTGCTCACAAGGACTTACCTCTAGGCGAGATACCATCGTCTCACGTAACTTCCGATAACCCATATTCCGCAGGGGAGAGTGTAGATCAAGTGTATTTTTGAGTCATGACAC
>CAYMOX010000062.1:0-26904 GCA_964392245.1 uncultured bacterium | reverse complement strand
CCAAGGAACTCAGTGACTTACTATACCATCAACACCAGGAAGTCAGGAGAGCCTAGTCGATACTATTTCTCGCCTTGAACCTAGTTATTAAGAGATCAGAAAGAAATTTATCTGTTGACCGACAACGGGTTTGTGTGGGGGAATAGGGATCTCTAATATGCGAGCGATTTCCAGCGTGATCCCAGGCAATTGATCCACCTTGATCTGAGTGGGAAGGAGAGACGAATGATTGTTTTTGAAATCAGGATTGAAAACCTCAGGACGCCGATGGATGGCCAGGATCACCTCCTCTAACGCTGTGTTACCCGCACGAGGACCGATCCCCAGGAACGTACCCTCCACCTGCCGAACTCCCTGCCGGATCGCCTCCAGGCTATTGGCTACTGCCATCCCCAGATCATTATGTCCGTGAATGGAAAGCACAACACCCTGAAGTTCTGGCAACAGCTGTTGCAGCGATTGGATCAGGTGGGCAATTTCGTGGGGGAAGGCAGTTCCCATGGTGTCAGCAATGCTGATTGTGGTGGCCCCTGCAGCGATAACAGCCGCCAAAACTTCCACCACAAAGAGAGGATCGGAACGAGTGGCATGCATGGGAGAAAATTCCACATCCCCAATCAATTCTTTGGCCAGAGATACCATCTCCCTGGCGGTGTTAATGACCTCTCTCTTTGGCTCTGAGGTGGAGATGTAGGTGTGGATACGAGCTTTGTGAGCAGGTTGCAGTGACTGAGCTGCTGCATGAATATCCTCAGGCTGAGCCCGGGCGAGACTACAAATCACAGGGCCGGATTGAGTCCCCACGGCTGCGGCGATCGTGCGGATCACTTCCCCATCTCCAGGGACAGCTCCGGCATAGCCCACTTCCAGAACATCGATCCCCAGATGGGTGAGATGCTCAGCAATAGCAACTTTCTCCTTCAAGCTGAGCCTGATCCCTGCCCCCTGAATCCCATCCCTGAGGGTGGTGTCAAAAAAGCGAAGAGGAAAGGGGGTTGAGGTGGGCTCTTTTGCAGAGTGCATGAGCATTAACCTTGGGGATTTACAGACGTAACCTCAGGGGAAGCAGATTCCACTTGCCCACGACTAAACAGGCGGAAGTAGGTGGAAACCCAAAATTCTTTCCAGGGGAAGAGAACATAGGTGAGGGGATTGATGGCCACAATAATATTTTGCCGTCCTCCCTTGGCCTGAGCCAGGATCTGAGCAGCCACCCAGTCAGCGGACATGATCCCAATGGGATTGAGATGGCTTTTAAATGGACCGAGGATCAATTTGCGAATCACGCAGGGAGCATCCAACCGGCGCAGAGTGATCAGATCCCCAATCGCGCGTTTTGATAGTTCGTAAAGGGGACTGACCGCCGGACTCACTTCGGCTTCGGAGGTGTTCACCCAGATCTCCTTTTCGGTGGGTTGAGAAGCTTCAGGGATGGTAGTGAGAAACAGCTCCATCAACCGCCAGCAAGAGAAGGTGTTCACCTCAAAGGATCGGTGAATCGCTTCAGGTGTCCGATCCGCATGGACATTGATGCCGTGGTTGAGGATCAGAATATCCACCCGCTGTAGCAGCTCCGCCAGGGCTTGTTCATCCCCCACCCGCCAGGGGATCACTTCCAGATGCGCGGACTCCAGGGTTTCGGCAAACGGATAGGATCCGGTGGTGAGGGCAATCAGATGGGATCCTTGCTCATGCAGCTTTTTGAGCAGAGTCTGTCCCAGAGTCCCTGAGGCTCCGGTGAGGGCAATGGTTTTTCCCGCTAAATGGCTCGGAGGTCCCATAGAAAAGGTGATAGGCATTTCAAGCCATGATATCGGTCATGCTTCTGCTGACCACGACCCGATCATGATGACAGAGAAGGATCTGGGGACTTAAAGCAGTTCCCCGGTTGAATCCTCGAGATTGTGAGTGTCTGCAAAGAGGGCCACCAGCGGATCATGATGTTCAGCAGACGCCGGTTGAGTATGAGAGTCTGAAGGCTGATAAACCAGCACCAGCTCAATTTCCTGATTGGCCAGTTTTTCAGGAAGCTGAATGTGGATCTGACCATCTGCTCCCACCTGAGAGCGCAACTGCAGGGTTTCCATAGGCGTTAGCTCCTGTGGATCAATGTCTGACAATAGTTTGTCATGAGATGTTCATTTGATTTGTAACAAACCGATGCAGGCTCTGATCTTGCTCACCAGCGGGGATCCTGCTTGAGTAAGGTAGCAGCCTGTTCCGGCATCAGGGGGCGAGAGAAAAAATACCCCTGACCATAATCACAGCGCAGCGCCCGGAGCCCTGCCAGGTGAGCAGCAGTTTCAATCCCTTCTGCGATCACCACCATACCCAGCGCATGGCCCACTCCAATCATGGCCGCAGTAATGGCACTGTTTTCTCCGGTGGGACCAATATCTTGAATAAAGGACTGATCCACTTTGATACTGTGAATGGGGAATTGACGGAGATAATTTAGGGACGAATACCCTGTGCCAAAGTCGTCAATACTGAGCAGAATACCTTGTTGTTGGAGTTGATTTAGCAAGGCTAAGGCCATATCGGGATGTGTGATAGCGCTTTCCGTGATCTCCTGCTTTAAGCTGTGGGGGTTCATACCTGTAGAGGCAAGAATTTGCTGGATTTCAGTCTGCAGTTGGGGATGACTGAACTGATAGGGTGATAGATTGACACTCATCATTAAATCAGGTTGGATCTGGCTCCACTGCTGCAGTTGTTTACAGGCCTTTTCTAGTACCCAGGCACCCGCTGCAATGATCAGGCCACATTCCTCCATGCAGGGAATGAAAACAGACGGAGAAACCTGTCCTCGCACTGGATGATGCCAACGCATCAAGGCCTCAAATCCCCACACCTGTCCGGTTACAAGATTGACAATAGGTTGATAGTTCAGAAAGAATTCTTGCCGCTGCAGCGCCCATTGCAGATCTCGTTCTAACTGCAGGCGTTCCAGAGCTTTTGCATGCAGGGATGGATCCATGATGAAGATATTATTCCGTCCTTTTAACTTGGCGCGGTATAGAGCAGTATCTGCATCACGCAGAATGTTCAAAGGATGTTCATGATGGGCAGCACTGCAGACAATGCCCACACAGGCGGTCATGAAGATGTCATAGTCCTGCAGATGGATCGGTTTTTGTAGGGCCGTGAGTAACGTCTGGGCGCGGTTTTTAACTGCTTCCAGATCTGTTTTCTTGGGTAAGAGTAAACAATAATTATCTTCTCCCAAATGAGCTAGAAGTTCCCCAGGACGCAATTCCTTTTCCAGGCAGCGAGCAATGGCAATCAGAACCTGATCCCCCATTTCATGGCCTAAGGAATGATTAATAAGGCTGAAGCGATCACAGTCCAGGGAGAGCAGAGCAAATTCCTGCGTGGGATCTTTTTGATAACGACCGAGAGTTTGATTCAGTTCCTGCAGAAGAAAGGTACGGCTGGGCAAGCCTGTGAGATCGTGGTAGAGGATATTTTGCCAAAGCTGAGATGTGCGGACCCGAACCCGTGCCTCCAGTTCTTGATTCAAGGCTGCCAGTGACTGATTGGCCTGCTGTAGTTGATCCTGGAGCCTTTTGCGCACTAGCTGGTTTTCGATCCGGACCAGGACTTCTTCAGTTTGAAAGGGTTTGGTGATGTAATCGGCCCCTCCAATCGAGAAGCCAGCTACTTTATCTTGAACGTCATCCAGAGCACTGAGAAAAATAATGGGGATGTCGCGGTGTTGGGGATTATTTTTAAGAATGGTGCAGACTTCAAACCCATTCATGTCTGACATCATGATGTCCAGCAGGATCAAATCGGGGGGATCAGCAGCTATGCCTGTAAGTGCGGTTTTGCCATTCGCCGCCAGGCGGACATCATATCCCTGTTGGGTCAGGAGTTCATCCAACAGTTCCAGGTTGTGGAGAGTGTCGTCGACAATGAGAATGGTTTCTGCCATACCAGGGGACGGACCTTTGGATGGTTGCTCCTACCTTACATGATCAACCTGCTCAGGTTGTTAAGTTCAGGGGGTTGAATATTGGGAGCAGGGGTACGTCCGCCTGATAACGAGGGTTGATCTCTGGAGGATTTTGGGACCAGGGTGGCAGACCTCCCCTGAAGAAGGTGAGATTTCTAACTTTTTCCAGCAGACAAACTTAACCTCTCTACTTCATATTGGGCATGGGAAGGTAACCCTCTCCTTTCTGTTGATCGCAATCTCGATGTTCCAATGATGCTAGCTACTTCCCTAGGGTCTTCTCAACAAACACCTGAAGCTCTTTTTTGCCCCAGAACCCTAACTCATATTGAGCGGGTTGATCCGGATGGTCTGGTGGATGTAGCCATACGGATTTATTTACCTCAGCTCTTGGACTGGGATGGCTCACTCCGATGCCCTGAAAGTCAGGTGCAGGTGAAAGTGGGCTTGGGATGGTGGCGGCAGTTACACTCGCCTCAGCCTGAGTTCCCGTTCTGGACAAAGACCCTGAACCGGATCCGACCGGGCACCTCCTTGCAATTTCGCTTTCGCGTGGGGAAGGGATCCTGGCAACCCTTTACTCCTTTAGCTGATTTGGAACGGGTGTTTGAGATCCTCTACATCCCCAAGGTCCGGTTTAACTGGAAAACGGCTGTTCCCCAGCCTCGTCATGCCCATGTTCTCATGGAAACTACGTTGGAGGGCTTACTGGCTGGATATGAGGGAGGTATTTTTGCCCCTAGAAGCCGTGAAGAAATGTTCAGAGATCCGATTACCCGACAGATGCTGCGCACTGATATTCCCAATCGATTGGGAGAGTTGGGGATCGATGAAGTGATGGTGACGACAGCTTCATCAGTTGCGGATCGATCAGCCCTGGATCCTAAGTTTAATTACCTTACCTATGACGTTGCTGATGTTGATTGGCAGCTGGGTCACACCTGGGACTTTTTGCAATGGATCCAGCGGCTTTATGAACAGGGATTGGCAGTGGTTCCGGATCTGCCTTTTGTGCATCAGGTCAGGAGGTCTTTTGCAGGATCACTGGATCAGATTTTGGATCCGGATCATCAGGATCCCGTGTATGTAGATGCCGAAGCAGCCAAGTTTCGAGATTATGGCACCTGGATGTTCAAACTCTCGGATCCGTGGGTGCGGAAACAACTGGTGGAAAAAATTGTTGCATTCACAGTTCGCTACCGTCTCCCCATCCTGCGCCTGGGATATCTGGATGGACTGATCTACCAGTACCAGTCAAGGGAAACCAATTACGGTGAAATTTTACTCCAGGAACTGCGTGAGGCATTAAAGGGGGCCAGCCCAGACACATTGATCCTGGGTGAGACGTTTGCCATGCAAGCTGATCCGGTGATTCGGGAATGTATCGACATTTTTTATGCTCCTTATGGCTTCCCGATTCTGGAAGAGATCACCAAACCTCCTCATCTACGTCCCCGATCCCAGGTTCCTGATTTTGATCGCTTGATCCCTGCCCTGCACCATGCGGTTTCCTGTTCCCGCCGCAATGCGGTCTATGCTCAGCTGCACGATGAAATCTACGCCGATCCGCAGGTGAGGGTTGGTCGTCCTGAGACCCCCTGGGCCTATGGCAAAAATCCGGCAGAACTCGCTCGCTTTCAGGGGGAAGCCATGATCCAGGCAGGATGGCTACCTCAGGAGGATCTGCTGGACTATGTGCGCCGAACCGTTCGCAATGTGGAAGCCCTGACCATGTTCACAGCGAATTTTATGTATATGTTTGTGCCAGGGGTTGACTCACTGATGCTGAATTGTCTGGAGGGCGCTGAAGACTGGAGGTTTCATTGGGATGATGTGACGGAGAAGCAGCTGGCTTTCTGGAGCAACACCGGATTAACGGATCGGCAAACTTATCTACTCCACAAGCAACACCGCCTCGATATGGCCCGCCTGCGTCAGATCTTCAGGGACTACACATTGCTGGATGAGGATGGCCGCACCCCCCTGACCCGAATTGAGATCTGGCATACAAATCATGAACATGGAGTGCTGGGACTCTGGCGAACTCAACCCACACGCCCAGAAAATTCCCACTTAGTGATCTTTAATCTGGGTCCGACAGCATTCCGGCAGGATATTGCAGGCTCCTATGAGATCCCTTTACCTGCTGGCGGTGGTGAGATCTGGGAGATCCTTTTTGATGGCGACTGGATGGATCCATTGCTGCGAACCCGTCAACGCCACTACTTTCTGGATGTGAACGAGGATGCAATCGGGTACGCTCCGGGTAGCCTGCTAAAGACTCATCCAGGGAGAATTCATCAAACTGAGGTGTTGCCTCTGGAACTGGGTGCCCACAGCCTGATCGTGTTGAAAGTCTCATAAGGTTATTGTTCTGGCTCTGAATTGATCAATCATTTGTGGAGTTGAGTGGTTAGCTATGGTGATATTCTCTGTTTCTCTCCCCAGCACTGAGGCCCTGTCCTTCGGAGGTAGCAAGCTATTTCAGATCATCACCCCATTGCTCTTTTACATGATTCTGCAGGAGATCCCTGGGTTCAGTCGTGTTTTGCCTTCCCTGATCCAATGGATAAACCGACAGACAAATATTAAACGCTGGGACAATATTTTTAGAATGTTGTTGGGGTTCACCGCCTGGAAGATTGGATGTGACTTTGGGTTTCTGATCGTAAATACAGGGGCTGCACCTTGGAGTATTGCATTTACCTTTGCAGGACTAATTCCCTATGCGCTGGGCATGTATGTTGTCTATTACCTGATCGGAACCAAGATCATTATTCAGGGGCAGCTCAATCCATTCCAGGAGCGATATGTGCCCCCTAAATCAAAGGGACGACCCTCAGTAGTACGACAGTTTCTGTCCAAGTTTTTTCATGAAAGCCTCAACACCACAAGTGCCAATGTGCCTTTGCGCCAGGTCCTGATCAAGCCATTGATTGACTATGGAGCCATTTTAATCACATGGCCGCTATATAATGTCGCGCTTCTATTCAGCCAGTCTGGAGAAATTAATTTTGCTCCCATGATCTATTTTAACTTTGTGTCTATTCTGGTCTTTTACATCGTTAATGTGATGGGATTTATTCTTGGATTTAACCTGGGTGAGTTTATTTACTTTCGTATTCATTTCTTGATTGAATCGATCAAGGTCAATAGCCGTAAGATTCTCCAAGCCAAAAAGGTCAAAGATCTGTGGACAATGTTCGATGTGAACAGAGATGGATCTATTTCTGCGGAGGAGTTAAGGATTGTCATGAGATCATTGGGACAGGATCCTGGTAATCATGAATTGGTGAATTTATTTGCTCAGGTGGATATCGATTCCTCCGGTAGTATTGACTATGACGAATTTATCTCATTTATTTGCTCAGACGAAAAGAATCAACTTAGCAGTCTATTGAGACAACAATCTTCATTAGGGATGTTGGATCAGATCTGGGAATTTCTGGTCATCCAGTGGCAGACGATCAAGAATAATACTGCCTACATCCGAGTCCAGGGCTTTCTGAAACGTTATGGCTTAAATAACCGCTGGTTGTTGTCGGGAGGGTTAGGCTTGATCTTTATCATCTCGCTAGAACCGACGATTGCCGGAGTCTTGTTTAGCTGGAGTGATCAGTTACAACATCTCTGGTTTTATCAATTTGGAGATATGGATCCAACCCATCTCGCTCAAGTTTTACAGGGGATCGCTGATGCCCATCTTCCTCAACCAGAGCAACTCACCACAGAGTTTTCTACCCAAATTGCTAGACTCTATTCTGATCAGCCGGAGTACTTGATCAGCTTTCGAGATGTCGAGTCTGGAGTTCAAGAGTGATTAGTAATTGTTATTGTTGAGACAAGATTATGTACATCGCACCCCGCTTTAAGATGAAATTACTTATAAAATCATTGTTGCTAGCAATATTGATCCTATTCATAGGAATAGAAGGATCCTACAGTAAACCTCTGCCTCATTTTAGCAAAGGTAATCTTGATAATGACATTTTGTACTACATCTCGGTGGATCGATTTTTTGATGGCGAGTCCAGAAATAATATTCCTAACTATGCTTTCCCTGATCATACTCATTCAGACTTTCAAGAGAACTATAATCAGATCAACCGTTCTTTAATTCAATACACCTATGATCCCACGCATCGCTACCCAGGTATGTACTGGGGTGGAGATCTGAAGGGGATCACTCAGAAGCTGGACTATCTGCAGGATTTAGGCGTAACTAAGCTGATCCTGTCTCCGGTTCAAGATCATGCCAATGGGGTGATGTATGACCCTGGCCGATCCTGGTATCTCCACACTTCTGTAGCAGGAAATGATGAGGGTGTCGATCCATTTTATGCAGGCATCTCCACCTCATTCCAGGGACATTGGACTAAAGACTGGTATGAACTGGATGAGCATTTTCGAGATCCGACGGATGAAGAGGCAGATCGGTTGGGAGTGCTTGCAAATCTCCTGGATGAAGCGGGGGAAAGAGGAATTGGGGTGCTGCTGGAAATGGATTTGAACAGCACTTCTCCTGTCCGTAGCCGTCAGGGTTATGAACCTTTTCAACTCCAGAAGTCAGAACAGTGGTTGATTGATAATGGTGCCGTATATGGGCATGGTCAACTGCTAGCACCCTATATCGATCCTCTCACCCTGGAGCGTGATCCTGCAGGCTGGTTTCATAAACCTTTAGAGATCAACTACAGCCATGTCACCCAGAAAATGCTGGAACAGGGTCAGGTGGATCAGCTACCAGACTTAAATCAAGATATTCCTGAGGTGCGCAACTACTTGCTGGAGGCGATTCGCTTTTGGCTGACTTTCAATCAACAGAGTACCCCCATTGCTGGCTTTTATTTCAATGACATCCCCCACATCCCACTGGACTTCTGGAAGGATCTGGAATCCGTTGCGCTTTCGATTGATCCTGATGTGATACTAATTGGCCATTACTCTGGGGCGGGATATACGAACCGCAAAGCGATCCAGTGGTATACAAAGACAGATGCTTATACATGGGTAAACTATAGTTTTAGCTTTTCTACACGTCACTTTTTTGAGCGGTTTCGCAACTGGGATGGACGCACCTATGTTCTGAGAGAAAACATTTTGGGACAAAAAGGCCAGTACTTCAATTATTCTCCAGTAGAAAAGATCCTCCATCGAATCCTTAATCCTAGTGAGTCTCTGGAGATCCCCCGTTCTTCACTACGGCATGTACAGGATCAAGATGCCCATGGATGGGTGAATTTTATAGAGCACCCCGATCAACCTCGCCTGCTTTCCCAGCGACCGAAGGTTAGTGATCAGGCCTATGCAAGTTTGCTAAAGTTTCTGTTTGCCAGTCCAGGAGTGCCCATGCTTCTATACGGGACTGAAACCAACCTGGCGGTTCCCTATCACATTGATCATCAAGGTCGCTATGGTGTGGGCGGATTCCCGTTCAATCTTCCCATGATGATCTGGCCCGGCGATCGGGGATGGAATCAAGAGCTTTTTGATCTCACTCGTCAACTCACCCACCTGCGTCAACAGATGCCCGTGCTTCGGTATGGATCTGCTGAGTTTTTATTTCCTGCAGGTTCACGGAAGGATAGTGATCTATTTATGCTGCGCAGGTATCAAGATTGTGATCCTTCCCGAGATTGTTCAGCAGTTCTGTTTGCTTATTCTACCTTTGGAGGTGATTTCACCCTGTCGCCAAACTTGAAGGGAGTGACTGAGGTGATCGATCTTGACAACGAAAGGGCCACGACAGGGGAGGCTCCTCAAATTCAGTTAACTCTTCAACCCGAAGAATCCAGGATCCTGATCCTGCAGACGTAGCTAGACAGAGCCCTTCCACTCAGAAAATCAGAGCTGGGAATCAGTTAAAGTTAAACTTCCCTGAAGTGTGGTTGCAGTAGTTTTGATCCATTCAGACTGTAGGTGCGGATCAGTAATCTTGGGAGCCGGAATGATGCGCCAGAACTCCTGAGTCGAGGCAGAGGCTCCTGGTTCCAGGGTGAATAAAGGACTGACATGTTCTAGTTCAAGATACCGCTGGCTTGTATAGATCTCAGTACTCCCCTCACCCTCTGGATAGATTGCATCCGGATCCGCTTGGTAGAAAAGAAAAAACACCTGCTCCTCAATCCAGTAGGCCAACCACCCCTGATCTGGCAGAGAAAATAGCTTGGACTCCTGGACTGAATTGGAGTGATCCAGTCGATAGAGATCATCCATTCTCTGATAGTGAAAATCTTCCGGTGTGAGGGCTTGTGGATCTGCTGAAGAGAGAGACATCCAAAACCGAGAGTGATCAGATGCAGGCAAAAACACCTGACCCCCAGGAACCACCTGCAGAACCATCCAGATGCCCCAACTCACCGGATCATTGCTGGTGTTGGTCATGATGTACTCAAGATCGATCCCATGCGTTGCTAACTGAATCTTTCGATCCAGGGATACCCCCGCCGCCAGACTCGACTGTCCCTGGAGCAACACCGTTGAGGGAGACTCGATCACCGCACGACAGGGGGCAACATCCAGATGAAAATCCGGAGGCCACCCTTTCCAGCGGGATTGGGGAGCCACCCAGAGCTTGGATCCACCAAAGTTATTCCAGTAGTTTTCGGTGGCCTGACGAGGATCGGCGGGTTTCCCCAGGAAATAGGGATCTTGCCAGATGATGTTCGGGTGATCTGTCAACGAGAATTGCATCAGGCGGGCAATCTCTGGGACCACCGTGAGGGTAACCTCGGAATCGTGGAGTCGCAGGGATCCAGACCAGCCCTGGTAGGTCAGCGTATCAATGAACTGGGACTGCAGCGCCGATCCACAGAGAAGAATGACGGCTAATCCCAGGCCGATCTGACAGATCCCCTTCCATGCAGCGTGGGGAGCGTTAATCCACCAACTCAGCCTCGACTGGCGCAGGCACTTCATCGATCACCACCACCTCATAGCGATGCAATCCTCGGGGAATCGCAAATTTGTGATTGACATTCAGTAAGCCTGCAATGGTGGTTTCCTCTCCGATGGCGCTATCCGGTAAGGATCCTGAATACCGACTCAGCCCAGAACGATAAACCACCTTTAACACCGTTCCCTGAGGGAGAGGCACCTGCTCAATCTCATAGATGGGATGAGTTCGATCCGCCAAGTTGATCACAAGGTGACGCCGCAGATCCGTTTCCGGATTCCAGTATTCAAAGGTAATGACTTTGTTGACATTGTCCAACCACTTTTCATTGTGGAAGTGCTGGTTATACCAGGCGTGGTAGGGATCATGAGCAATCAGAAACCGGAAATCGACAATGGCTTGATGAAAGCGGGCGATCCCAGGATTGCTGAGGTTTTCCCAGATCACCGGACCATTGGTGGCCAGATTCCCCCCCTGCAGCGTAAAGACCTGAGCCGCATCAATGTAGTAGCTACCTGCCCCCATCTTGAGGGCCGTAAAGGTCATGATCTTGCCTTCCGAATGTTCGGGGCCTGCTGCCAAACCTTCCACAGGGTACTTGCCGTGAATGTCGTCAGGATCGCGAATGTTATTGATGTCATCCGGTCTCCAGCCATGCACATCCAGCCAACGCCAGGGATTGCGCAGGTATTCCGCGATCTGAAAGAGGGAGTACTCATCCGGATTTTTGCGGGCAATTTTGGAGAGACGGGCATTGAAATCATCCGTGTAACCCACCGCCAGACCCGATCCAGGCTTGCCATACCCCAGGGTGTAGGCAGGAGAGATCACGCGATCATCGAAGGATGAATACATTTCCCCAATCGCCTGAAAACTGGGATCCCGCAGCATCATATCCCAGGCCAGATCCCGAACTAGACTTTCTCCTCCGGGTTCCCAACTCACCCCGTCCACATTGTCCATGCGCACCCCTTCATAGCCCTCGTAAAAGAACTTGATCAGGGCCTCCCGGATCAAAAGACGGAATCCAGGATTGTCAAACTTGGGTCGCAGGGTTCCCCATTCGGTGCCGCGATAGGACAAAAAGCCCTGGCCGGATAACCCCATCAATACTTCCGGATAGAAGCGCCCCCCGGCATAGGGTTGGGCATTATGGGCAAAGACAAAATCAACAACCACACTCAAGCCCACCTGATTAAAGGCCCGCAACATTTGGCGATACTCACTGGGTGTTCCCTGATCCGATTGACCTGCGGTCATGTATTGCCGCACCAGGTACCAGTAGCGCCAATCCGGAACAGTTTCGTAGGGCTGTCGTTGATCAGCGTGGGTTTCGGTAGCGACATTGGGGTAAAACTGGACAGCGCTGTACCCTTGATCGCGGATATGCTGCGGGACGTTGCACTCTGTGACGAACAGGTACGTTTCATTCACATGAGCTGATCCGGGGCTGCCGTAATAGGAAGACTGGGGATTCTGGCAGATGAAGTGGGAGACATAGGTGGTCAGATCGGTGGTCAGGGCAACGTAGGCGGTTTCCCCAATGTTGGTGCGAACGGGCAAATTTTCTGGATCAAGATCACCGCGGTGCGGTTCATCAGGAGGGAACCAGAACACTGAAAGAGGCATGATCTGGCCATTCCCCAGGGGTCGCTGTATCTTTTCCCGTGGGGTCCCGGCAATAAAGCGGTGGTAAAAGACCGGAGAAGAAATCAGATTTGAGGCAGGATCGCTCACCAGATAAAACTTCCCAGCTCCCGCCCCCCGCACCAGCGCATAGTACTGCAGATGATAGCCCTCAGGGCTTGGAGGAAGAATGATGTAGCGGATGTAGGGATTGTCGGGATCCACCTCCAGTTTGAAGCGGTCCTCTGGATAGGTCCATTGGTTAAAGTCTCCCGTGATCCATAGGTCGGTGTTGGGATCATCGGTAACGGTGCGCACAATCACCCGTCCATCTGCCAACAAATATTGACCCAGTTGGGGAACCACATGCAGCAAATCCGGGTGGCGGGGAATCCCTAAATTGACTGCTAATGTACGGCGGCGGTCATGAAACCCGGGAGATAACGTGATATCCTTTCGTGGCTGGGGTTGGTAAAGAGGCGCATAGTTAACGATCTTATCTTGGTGCTGGAAAAGAATGCTGGATTGATCAAAGCTAACCGGAGTTCGCTCTTGAAGCTCAGTTACATACTCAGTAAAGCCTGGATTTACCACCGTTGAGGCCATGGCCGGAAGTGAGTTAAGTATTTGTACCAGCGCAATGATACCTAAACAATAGATCCCAGTTCGGAAATAAGTCCAAAGTCTCAGGGCAACGGAACTCAAAAATAATCGCTGAGAGGCACTTTTCAACAAGGATTGAGAAGGGCGGAGGGATAGGAAAAAGTTCAACATTGAGGACTTTATGCTTTCTCTGCTATTAGTGTATGGTTTCGTAACAATGACCACCAATTGGAGATTATCACCACTCGTGATCTCCTTGCACACTTACCGTGATCGATCTTGATCAGTGAAAGGGTGGGTACTCACCCCTGCCTGCTCAGATGTTGGGGGGGCGACCTGCCAGGGCAACGACAACAGCAAGTCATTTAACCTTTCTGCCGGTGGACAGGCTCGATCTATTTCAGCGTCTGCGAGTCTGAGTAAACCAGAAATCAGGTGAAACTTAACAATCTGGAGTAGCAACCCTCTGTCAACCTACAATAAAGAGCGCTTCTTTCCTGTTCCCGCAACAGGAGCCAGTGATTACGGAGTCAAGAAACTTGCAGGTGAGGTTGCCCAATCTGAAATCTGTTTCTCCCCTGACTGCCACCCATGGATCGGAATCAGTGTCTGAGGACCCCCGTTCTCGCCGTCAGCTATGGATAGCTGCGATCAAACCCCCGATGTACAGTGTGGCGATCATGCCCATCTGGGTGGGGTCGATGATGGCTTATGCCCGCTCGGGTCAGATCCATCCCCACATCTTCGGTGTCTTTCTGCTCTCTGCTATTTTGATCCTGGCTTGGACCAATATCAGCAATGATGTGTTTGATGCGGAAACGGGGGTAGACGAGCACAAGTATCATTCCCTGGTGAATCTGACGGGTCGCAAAACTCTGGTGTTCTGGGTGGGGAATGCCTTTTTGTTGGCCGGACTCCTGGGAATTATCTGGATTACCTGGATCCAACAGGATCTGACGGTGCTTTTCCTGATCCTGGCCGCCTGTATTTTGGGCTATCTCTACCAGGGGCCGCCGTTTCGGCTCGGGTATTTGGGTTTGGGTGAGATTCTTTGCTTTCTGGCTTTTGGACCGGTTGCGGTTTCTGCTGCCTACTACAGTCAGGTGCAAAATTGGTCCTGGATGACTTTACCCTGTGCCTCGCTTCTCGGCCTGGTCACCAGTCTGATCCTGTTCTGTTCCCACTTTCATCAGATCGAGGATGACCGAGCTATAGGCAAACTTTCGCCAGTGGTGCGTCTGGGGAGTGCTCGGGCTGCAGGCCTGATACCCTGGATCTGTGGTTTTCTATTTGGCTTGACTATACTATTTGTGGGGTTAGACTGGCTACCCTGGGCAGGTGTGCTGTGTTTTGTCAGTCTCCCCTGGGCGATTCAGTTATCCCAATTACTGATTAACCATCATGATCAGCCCCAACAGATCCAGGATTCTAAATTTATTGCCGTCAATCTGCACTTTTGGTTTAGTCTTCTTCTGGGTGCGGGCTATGCAATAGCAGGGGTTATGGGTGCATGAGTTTTCGCTTTCAAGGACGGGTGGAATTTCGCGATACCGATGCAGCTGGGGTGGTGTACTTTGCCAATGTTCTCAGCTACTGCCACCTGGCCTATGAGGCCTCTCTAGAGGCTGCTGGAATTTCTCTCCGGGATTATTTCACTCAGCCCGAGATGGCGGTGCCGATTGTCAAGGCTGAAGTCGAGTACTTTCGACCCCTCCATTGCGGGGATCTTTATCTGGTGGATCTAAGCCCGCAACTGCTCTCGGCCCATAAGTTTCAGATTGACTACCAGCTGATCCGCGCCGATAAACAGGAAAAGCTAGCAGCCCAGGCCCTGACCCAGCATATTTGTATTGATACCGACAGCCGCCAACGGATCCCGGTACCGGAACCCCTACGCATCTGGTTGGATCAGTGGAGTGCTCCTGTTCCGAGGATGTGATGCTTATTACCTGGCTATTGACGGCCATTGTTACCTTTACAGTTGCCATTCTTTTCAATCGGCTCTTCCCAACGGACTATGGCTGGTTTATGAGGTTACGCCGACCGGCCTGGTTAACCTTTGAGCGAGCCATCCCCGTCATTTGGATCAGTATTTTTGTCTGTGGCATTACCTCGGCCTCGCTGGTGTGGTTGCAGGCACCGGCAACTGGGGAAACCTGGTTGCGAATGCTGGGGTATTTAGTCGTCGAGCTGGCAATCCTGGCCTACATGCCGCTTCTGTGTGGATTGCGCAGTTTACGGGCGGGGGCTATTGCCGGAGCTTCAGGATGGATCCTGGGATGCCTGCTTTGTCTTTGGATCTGGCCTGTTTCTCGGACGGCGGGTCTGTTGATATTGCCCTATCTGTTGTGGAGCCCTGTGGGAACCTATGTGACCTGGGACATGATCCGGTTGAATCCGACTGAGGCTTAGATCCCTTTATGAGTGAACGTCATGTGCTGCATGTAGTAGGCATGGGGCCAGAGGGTCTAGAAGGACTGGGGCGGGAGGCACGGCAGCAGATAGATCAGACTCAAATCATTGCGGGGTCAGCAGAGCATTTAGCCCATGTGCAGCATTTACCTGTGCAGCAATTGGTTTTACAGGGACCCCTCTCCACCTGGTTTGCTCCCCTCCGGTTGGCGCTCCAGCAGCAATCTCTGGTTCTCCTCACCAGTGGCGATCCACTTTTTTTTGGTCTGGGTCGGCTACTGCGAGAGGTCTTTGAGTTTGATGAGCTGATGTTTTTTCCCCATGTCAGTTCTGTTCAGCTGGCGTTTAGCCGTGTCAAGATCCCCTGGCAGGATGCTGCTGTGGTCAGTGTTCACGGTCGTTCGCTCGATCCTTTGCTGCAAGCCTTAAAGCGAAACCACACTCCGATTGCAGTCCTGACGGATCCCCAGCTAACCCCTGCGGTGATTGCCAGAGTAATTCTTAATCTTCGCTTACCCACCGTGTATCGGATCTGGGTATGTTCCCGGTTGGGATCTCCTGAGGAGAAGGTAAGCTGTCTATTTCCGCCAGAGGCCTGTCGTCAGCAATTTGCGGATCCGAACATCGTCATTTTAGAGCAGGTTGCATCGGAACCGGAACTGTCCACTTTGCCGATTTTGGGACTTCCCGATCACGCCTTTCATACATTTGCAGATCAACCTGGCCTGATCACAAAGCAAGAGATCCGGGGATTAACCCTGGCACTGTTACAGCTGCAACCTCAAGGGGTGATCTGGGATGTGGGGGCGGGCACCGGATCGATTTCCATTGAAATTGCCAGGCTTTTACCACAAACCCAGGTGTATGCCATCGAAAAAAATGCGGCTGGCATCGAACTGATCCGCAAAAACTGCCAGCGATTTCGGGTGGAAAATGTTCATCTGATTGCGGGCGAAGCCCCAGCAGTGCTGAGAGATCTTCCTCATCCCTATCGAATTCTGCTCGGGGGAGGGGGAAAGAATATTCAGGAGATTCTGGAGGTTGCGATTCAGCGCCTATTACCCGCAGGTCGGATCGTGGGGAATTTTGCAACTATGGAAGCCTGTTTGAGTGCACAATCTTTTCTGAAGGATCGGGGTTGGTCGGTGCAGTTGTTGCAGGTTAGTTTGGCTCGTTCGGTGGGTATCGCCGGTTCCACCCGATTTTCTCCCCTCAACCCTGTCATTCAGTTGATAGCAGAAAGATGATCATGTGGCCTAACCTCCTATCTGGGACATAGTGCGGCTATACACCCCACTCACACCCTTTTCCCTTTCTTTGTAGTTAATCTCTGGCTTCAGATCCAGAAGGTGTTGAACTTTTGCTTGAATTAAGTGAGTAGAAAGACCTGATCGTAAATCCTGCTTGAGGTTGATCTGTCCGGTTTCATTTAACAGACAGGGACGTAACCAGCCATCGGCAGACAGTCGCACACGGTTGCATCGATCACAGAAACACTCTGACATTTGGCTAATAAAACCCAGTGTTCCTCTCGCCCCAGGAATTTGGAAGATATCAGCAGGTCCGTTTCCTCTGACTGTCCCCTCCCTAAGCCCAAACTGATTGCGGATTCGGTGACGCAGCATCTCAGAGTCGATCCACCCTTTATCCAGAAAGAGAGATTCGTTGCCGATTGGCATAAACTCAATAAAGCGCACATGCCAGTTTCGCTCAATGGTCAGGGCCGCCATGGCTTCAACCTCATGGTCATTCAGGCCTGGAATGACAACCACATTCAGTTTCAGCGGATCAAATCCCACACGATAGGCCGCCTGGATCCCCTCCCACACCCGCTGCCACCAATCGCGACCTGTAATCTGCTTGAAGGTTTCGGTCTGGAGAGAATCCAGACTGATATTGATCCGCCTTAACCCTGCGTGGTAGAGATCTTCCGCCTTTTGAGCCAGGTTATAGCCGTTGGTAGTCATGGCAACATCCTGGACCCCGTTGAGCTGACATATCGATCGGGTGAGATCAAGAATGTCGGGACGCAGCAGCGGTTCTCCTCCTGTTAAGCGAAAGCGATTGATCCCCAAGGGCAAAAACACCTCTGTGAGCAAGACCATCAGTTCATCGGCACTCAGCCAGTCCTGTTGGGCTAACCACTTCATCTCTTCAGCTTCCGGCATGCAGTACTGACAGCGAAAGTTACAGCGGTCAATGAGGCTGATGCGCAGGTAGTTGATCGCAGGCATAAATAACAGAAGGGGGCAAGCACGAGGAGGCATGAGTTCTACTCACTTTAATTCATGTTTCTCGGAAATGGGGAAATTGAACCTTCTGGATCTTGGCAGGGGTGGGGATCACGAATGAATGGATCACAATATCGACAACTGCCAAACCGAACGTACAGACCCACATTGGCTATTGCTGATCCTCGCAACATTTCAGAAATGATATATCTTGACGACTTGAAAACATAAACTTTAGCTTGGGCGATAACACATAGAATTATGGATTTATGGCTTCTCCACCTCTAGCACTTCGATCTCACCTTGTTAAATGGCTCGAATACTTTCGGCAGCATTCCGTGGATAGCGATCCGATTGCCTGGGATACCGATGACACTCTCACTGAGGCTGATAGACAACGAATTATTCGCTCCATTGCTACTTTTCAGTTAGGGGAAAACTCGGAAGGAAAAGGTTTGATGAAAGCAGCTCAATGCCTTTCCGAGAAATACGGGGTACCAGACCTTGTAGACATTACCAGACTTTTTATTAAAGAAGAACAAAATCATGCTTCTTTACTTAAGCGATATATGGATCGGCATCAGATCCCGACACTTAAGAAAGAATTCTCTGACAAACTCTTTAGAAAGTTGCGAAAAGGTGTTAGCTTTGCTCAAATGATCAGTGTACTGATTACTGCTGAGATGATTGCGATAGTCTATTATCAGGCCTTACGAGACTGTACAGGTTCATGCTTACTCAAATCCATTTGTCAGAAAATTCTTCAGGATGAATTATTTCATGTGGAATATGAATCTAAATTGTTAGCCCACCTTCGCAGTCGATACTCCTGGCCAATCAGACGCTTAGTGAGGACGGCTCATGGAGTCTTTTTTGCTGGCACCGTGATCCTTGTCTATCTGGATCATCGATCTGTACTCTTGCCGGGTGGATATACCTTTGTTCGGTTCTGGCAAGCCTGTTGGCAAGTTTTTTCTCAGTATTTTAGTCTTAAGGGGCAGACTGCATTGACTGGTCAGGTGCTGAATTCACTTGAGGGATCTTGAGCTGACCTGGGATCAGGGGGATCTTTAAACTCAGGTCAGTCCGATCTGGCGTAAGTGCACATTCCTCTCTGGGCCTGATGTCGGGTAAAAAAGAGTCTGAGAAAATATCAACAAAGCTCATTGCTGCTGGAGGGTTCTGATGGATAAGCCTGTCATCCTGGCTATTGATGACGATCCAGCCGTCCTGCAGGCGATCGCTCGGGATCTGCGCCAGCAATATGGAGAGACCTTTCGCATCATGAGGTCAGACTCTGGGGCTGCAGCGCTGGAGGTGACCCAGCAACTCAAGGTAAAAGGAAATATCGTTGCCCTCTTCCTGGCGGATCAGCGGATGCCCGGTGTGAGTGGAGTGGAGTTTCTGGAACAGGGGCGGGAGATCTTCCCCCTGGCTAAGCGAGCTCTGCTGACCGCCTACGCTGATACCAATGCCGCTATTGATGCCATTAACCGTGCCCAACTGGACTACTACCTGCTCAAACCCTGGGATCCTCCAGAGGAAAAGCTCTATCCGGTGCTGGATGATCTGATTCAAGACTGGCAGGCGACCTACAAACCCGAGTTTCAGGGCGTGAAGATTATTAGTGATCGCTGGTCACCGGAATCCCATGCACTCCGGGATTTCCTGGCCCGTAACCAGGTGCCCTATCGCTGGCTGGATATTGAACGGGATCAGGAGGCAAAGCAACTGGTGGACTGTGCCGGATCTAAACCAACCACTGGTTTACCTCTGGTGTTGCTGCCTAATGCAGAAAAGCTGGTCAAGCCTACGATTGCCCAGTTGGCCCAGCAGGTAGGAATGCAAACAGAGGCTGCTAATCCTTTTTATGATCTGGTGATCATTGGGGGAGGCCCAGCAGGGCTGGCAGCAGCAGTCTACGGAGCTTCGGAGGGGCTGAAGACAGTGATGATCGAGCGGGAGGCCCCTGGTGGACAGGCAGGCACCAGTTCCCGAATTGAAAATTATCTGGGGTTCCCGGTGGGGCTTAGTGGAAGTGATCTGGCTCGGCGGGCAGTGACTCAGGCCAGACGCTTTGGGGTGGAGATCCTTACTCCTCAAGAGGCCAGAGCCATTAGAACAGAGGATCACTACCACAGCATTAGCCTGTCGGGAGGGGGAGAGGTGAGTTGTCATGCCCTGATCCTAGCCATGGGGGTAGCCTGGCGAAGGTTGATGGTGCCTGGGATTGAGCAATTCACAGGATCGGGGGTCTATTACGGTGCTGCTCAGACGGAGGCAGCTTCCTGTCAGGGAGAAGATGTTTACGTTGTCGGGGGAGCGAATTCTGCTGGACAGGCGGCCATGTATTTTTCTAAATATGCTCGCCTGGTGCGCATGTTGGTGCGAGGGGAATCTCTGACCCAAAGTATGTCGCAGTACCTGATCAATCAGATTGCAAGTACTCCAAATATTGAAGTCCTACCCTTTCACAGCGTGATCGAGGTCAGGGGTGGGGAGCGTCTGGAAAAGATCCTGGTGCAAGATTCGCAAACAGGTCAGATCAAGACCTTTGCAACCAGCTCCCTCTTCATCTTTATCGGGGCATCCCCCAGTACCGACTGGCTAGATGGGTTGGTGCAGCGGGATGAGCGGGGATTTATTTGCACAGGACCTGATGTCTCTTCAGATCTGCCCTGGCCCCTAGAACGGGATCGGTTCCTACTGGAAACCAGTGTGCCAGGCATTTTTGCCGTGGGGGATGTACGGCATGGGTCGATCAAACGGGTGGCCTCGGGCGTAGGGGAAGGATCGATCTGTGTGCAGTTTGTCCACCGTCATCTGGCTCAGGTCTAGATGAGATGAAAACTATGCATCTGGAGATGAATTTAAAGAGTGTTGCACCTGTTGCATAAACCAGTTAGCAGCAGCCGTATTGGTTTCGGTGGTCAGTCTCTCCAGAGTTTGCTCAACCAGGAGGATCGGGAGCCCCGTTAGTCCTTTTGAGATCTGAGTGGCTTCATACAATCCGAGATCGTTGAGGATAAACGCGAACAAGCGCAGCCCTTTGACATCAATGACCCAGTATTCCGGAATCCCAAGACTGGCATACAACCGCTTTTGTTCATCGAGATCCAGACTCAGGCTAGTATCAGCAATCTCGCCCACCAGATCAGGAACACGCTGACGGCTAAGATCAATCCGCCGCAGTTCACCCGATTGCCACCTGGGAATATCTTCTCCTTTGTAGAGAATCAGGTCTGGGGCACAGGCTTGAGTTTCAGGTTTTTCGATCAGGCAGCGACCGAACGACTGCAAGCGGATCTCCGGATGCAAAAAGGACCAGAACCCGAACAGCATCGTCATCAGATCAGAAAATGAGGCATGGTTGAGGCCCTCTTTCCCGATATCAATCCACAGCCATCCACGATGAAAGGAAATTTTCTGCCATTCAAGCGAGTCGTCATCTCGTAAAGCCTCATAGTCAGCCCAAGTAGCTTTGTACTGCTGCAGGATCCGAGGGGCTTGTCTGGATTGTTCCAGAAAGAGAGTCATCATGAGAGTACCTGATGCAAGAAGCCAAATGATTTTTCTAGCCTAACCTCTGCTGTTTTCTCAGTTTGGAATGCGCAACAATGCAGATATTCAATTCGGGAAGGGCTGCCTATGTTGTGTGCAGACTCACTGTTGCAGATGGATCCATTTCAGACCTTGCCACCAGAGCGCTTGAACTGGATCTGTCAACGGGTGGAACCGATCCATCTGGCTCCTGGGGAGGTGCTGGCTCACGAAGGCGAAGAACCCAGTGGATTTTATATTCAGCTCACGGGTCAGATCACCGTCAGTCGCCGCAGTCACGGAGTGGATATGCCCATCGGTCGCCACGAAAGTCCCTCCTTCTTTGGCGAGATCCAGGTACTGACCGAGGATCCGGTTCCTGTGACCCTGACCGCAGATGTGGCAACAGAACTCTACCGCCTGGACTGTGTGGATTTTCTGGATGTTTTGCACAGTTGTCGAGAGTTTGAAAAAGAGATCTTTCGGACGGTGGCTCGCCGTCTACGGGGACTGGAAGCCTTCATTCGCAATCGGGAAAAAATGGCAGCTCTGGGGACGCTGGCGGCAGGTCTGGCCCATGAACTCAATAATCCTGCAGCAGCTCTCGTGCGAGTGCTCAAGGATGTAAAACCCACCATCTTAGAATTGCAACGGATGAATTTGATCTACGGTTCCCGTCAAGTGGATGAAGCCCATACCCAAAAGTGGGAGGCGCTACGGGATCGAGGATTTGCACTGATCTGTCAGCCGCAACGGGATCTGATCGCCCTGGGAGAGCGTGAGGATCAGTTGACGGACTGGCTGGAAGCGTATGGGGTGAAGGAGTCCTGGAAGCTGGCTGAACCTCTGGCCCGTGGAGGCGTAGAACCCGAGGAACTCGATCTTCTGATGGAGCAGTGGCGAGATGATCCGACAGAACTGAGAGATATGGGCCTGCGCTGGCTGGCGCTTTCGTTGGATCTGATGGGAATGGTTGCCAGTGGCTTGGATGGGGCGGAACGGATCTCCACGCTGGTCCAGTCCATGAAATCCTACTCCCACATGGATCGAGGAGCCCAGCAACAGGTGAATATTCATGATGGCATTGAAGACACCCTGCGACTCTTTTCCTTCAAGCTCAAGCATGGCATTAAGGTCGAGCGCCATTATGATCAAACCCTGCCCGAGATCATGGCCTTTGGAAGTGAGTTGAACCAGGTGTGGACAAACCTGATTGACAATGCCATTGATGCGCTTAAAGAAGGCAACCCCAGCGGAGATCCACCTAAAATTACGATTCGCACCTGTCAAAAGGAATGGGATCTGCGAGTAGAAATCGAAGATAACGGTCCTGGTATTCCTCAGGAGATCAAGAACCGGATCCTAGAGCCCTTTTTCACCACCAAACCGATGGGCAAAGGATCGGGACTAGGGTTGGATGTGGTTCGGCGGGTGGTTGAGAACCGTCATGAAGGGAGTTTAATGATTGACTCCGTGCCTGGACGAACCTGTTTCGTGGTGATCCTGCCGATTGCCCCCCAGGCTAGAGTTCACTCCTGAGGATTTTGCTCACTGAGCGTAAGTTGCCCTTGATTGCCGCTCTCCAGACTGAGGGGACCGGGGCCATAAACCATCACCATCAGCAAGCCGCCGATAATCGCCAGATTCTTAAGAAACTGAGTGGTCTCACCCGGATCAGCAATCAGGTTATGAAAGATCACCGTGGTTGGAATCAGAAATAGAAGTAATAATAATGCCCCAATGCGAGCTTTAAAGCCCGTGATCACGGAGGCTGCACCCACCAGTTCAAAGATAATTGCCAGCACTGTCAGGAGGGCAGCGAAGGGTAGGCCCTGATTCGCAATGGTGTCTTGAGTTCCACTAAAGTTCATGAGTTTGCCAAAGCCACTGCGAATAAAGATGATCACCATGGAAGTTCTGGCTATGAGAGGGATAAAGGTTTGAATATTCATAGAATGGGACTCCGACTCCTGATGCAATTTTGTTCGCACTGCCCATCAGGATACTCTCTGGGTCCCTGCACCTGTCGAGAGGGTGATCAGTAGGTTTCTGAATGGGTCGTTGTTGTTGTCGATGCATCGGGAGGTAGTTGATTTTGAGGATGGGAAGAGACACTTGGAAAGATCAGACGCACGGCCCGATCCCGCCACAGGTAACCGTGCAACCAGTTCACCAGAACAATGATCCGGCTGCGAAATCCGGGCAGATACACCAGATGCACCCCCAGCCACAGCATCCAGGGCAGAAATCCCGTCAAGAGAAAAGGACCGATCTTCCCTACCCCTGCAAAACACCCAATGATCGCCAGACGGCCTTTATTGAAGTAACGAAAAGGTCGCGGGGATTGTCCCTGCATCTGCCGACAAATATTACGGGCCACGGCCACCCCCTGTTGCAAAGCCTCTGGAGCTACACCACTGAGGGGTTGATCATCAATCACCGCCAGATCGCCAATGGCATAAACATGGGGGTAGTCCTGCAGTTGTAAGGTGGGTTTGATCCTGATCTTTTGCTTGTAGGCCGTTTCCACCTGGGGTGAAGTGGAGGGAATGGCAGCCTCCAGTCCTGCTGCCCAGATGACAGTGGCTGTTTCCAGCATGTCTCCCCCTTGCAGGACCACGGATGTGGGAGTGACACGAATTACTCGGGTTTGGCAGAAAACCTGTACCCCAAGGTTCTGAAGTTTCTGAAGGGTGTAATCTCCTAGAGGTGTGGGCAGTTCTGGCAGCAGCCGCTGATCGGATTGCACCAGAATGATCCTCATGGCACGCAGATCCAGCCCAGGGTAGTCTTTTCTGAGAGCCTGTTTGAGTTCCACCAGAGTTCCAGCCATCTCCACCCCAGTTGGTCCCCCCCCAACGATGACAAAGGTAAGCAAGCGTTGCTGGTCTTGGGGATCCTGTTCCTGGGAGGCCTGCTCTAGTCGGTGCAACATATGATTGCGCAGCACCACTGCCTCAGTCAGGGTTTTGAGGGGGAAAGCATACTCACGGGCACCAGGCACTCCTAGATACTGAGTCCGACTTCCTGTTGCCAGCACTAAATAATCGTAATGAATACGGTCAGAGGTTGTCTCAATCAGCTTCTGCCGGAAATCCACATGCCTAACCTCGGCCTGCAGGAAACTAAGCCGCGCAGAACGGCGCATGAGCGTCCGGATCGGGTAGGCAACACTCTCCGGTTCCAATTGAGCCGCGGCCACCTGGTAGAGGAGAGGAATAAATGTGTGATAGGTATTGCGATCAATCAGAAGAACATCAGCCCCACTTCGAGACAGAGACTGGGCTGCCTGCATCCCGCCAAATCCAGCCCCGATCACCACTACTCTGGGATACCGTCTGGCCAACATCATGTCCCCGACTCCTGTTCTACTTTACACTTCTTAGCATCACGAACCTTCAGCAGCCTACGACCAAGACAACTCAACCGCTTTGAGGTCGGGATCAGAGGCTATTCTCAGGATGAGGGGGATGTCTCTGGATCGGGTTCACCCCAGGTTCATGAAGAACTCATGAGTTGCTGTGTGATCGAATGTTTCCGTGATTACCCGTACTTGTTCTTCTTAATGCAAAGTTGATTACAGCGATCGCTGAGGTTTCTTGTCGCAAGGGATTAATTTGATCTGCGTTTGGTTTGGTAGTGTCACGGCTTTGAAGCTTTTATTCTGGTGTCCAGAGATGTTTAGGAGTTTTATTCATGTCTCTGAAAACAATTGCCATCAGTGCAGCTTGTGTGCTCGGATTAAACACTACAGCCTATGCAGATGTCGTTCAAAATGTTACTGCGGTTCAGCAGTCAGATCAGCTGCAATATGCTGACGGGCTGGATGTCGTGGAACAGAATGTAGACAGCTACCAGCGTCTGGATCAAAGGTCTCTGGCCCGCGATTACCAGGAAAGTTTCATTCAGCAGACGGTTACGGGTGCCCAGACCAACGTCCAAACTCAGGATGCCATTGGGGGTAGCCGTGTTCGTCAGGGCAGCATCAGTGATACAGATGTCTACCAGGAGGTTCGTTTTGAGCGTCTGGAACGACGCGAGCGCAACGATGATGACGGTGGTCATGGTGGTCATCATGGAGATGATGATGACTAAACGACTGTCTCGGCTTTTGACTGTTGTGGGCGTTTGCACGCTGGGTCTGGTTTCTGAGGCATCAGCCGGATCATTGGAGATTGCCCCCAGTGTTCAAAATGGAGTCACAGTCCAAAACCTGCAGCAAATTCAGGTGGGATTTGGAGTCGAACGCCAGGAGGCGGTGTTGATTCAAGAGCAGACTCAGGTTCAGTCTCGCCGTTCCACCCCGCAACAGCCTCGCTATCAAGATCAGATCCCCCTTGACACCGACATCCGCATCAGCCCCAGCATTCAGAATGCTGTGAATGTGCAAAATGCCCAGCAACTGCAACTGGCGCTGCCTGAAGTGAGAATCCCACGGCGGTAAGGGGAAAAGCTCAAGTTGATCGGGGGAGGGAGAATTGATATCTCCTTTTCCCTGATCACGAGCAGCCTGCTTCCCGATTGAATCTGTTTATGGAATGTGAAGGATCAGCGATGAAAATACTGACAATTACTCTTGCCATTTTGCTAATAACTACTTCTCAAGCCTGGGCCCAGAGAAAATTTCAGCGATTTGGACGAAACATCATTATTGTCGAACAAAATCAGTACGCTGAACAGGTGGGTATTCCCACTCAGGAGGCCACAGGCGGAGGAACAACCACTCAGAACAGTACACTGCAACAGGATCTGAATCAAACTCAAGAAGTGAATATCATTTTGCCCCAGCCTGTTCGTTACCCCTGGGGACAATCTGTGCCAACCAGTTCGGGAACCTGGAGTGGTCAAGGTCAGATCCAACCTCAGCAAGCCAGTTGGGAACAGGATGATGACGAGTGGGATCGTAACGATGATTGGGATCGCGATGATGAGGATGATGATTGGGATGATGATGATGACGATTAAGTTTGGCCTGGCGTGAATGTTGAGTTGTCCTTTGCGTCTGCAACATTAGGAGATCACGTAGTGATGCATTTAAATCTGGAGCTGGGGTGGGGAGTGCTGATGCTGGTCGTTGGCCTGAACTGGGCTCTAGAGGCCAAAGCTCTGCTCTCCGCAGGATACGATCCAGAAGATTCAACCTCTCAAGCTCTTGCGGTGTCATCCATGATGGATAGGATGTACTTCAGTTCTAGGCAGGTCTCATCGTCCTCCTCCTCTGGACATTCTCAACTCCAGAGTCAGGTAACCCTCAGTACCCAGGATCTGCGCTCTAGCCATCTCTGGCTTCAGGTGAGAGGGGCTTCATCGCCTCAACAGGTTTTTGTGAACGGTCAACCTCTGGGTTTGTCTTCTCTCTCTGCCTCCGGAGTGCTCCTGGATCCTTATTTGCGGTCAGGGATGAATACGATTCAACTGTCTGGATCAGGTGTCACAGAATTGGAACTCTTACTGGTACAGACCTCCAGAGGTTCACAGCCGGATCTCAGCAGAGATATTCTGGTGCACCAAAACCTATCCCGGTCGGGATCTGGATCCTGGCAGGCTACAATCAAGTTAAATATCATGTGAGATTGGGTGAAATTCAGGGCAAACGCATCTAAATCTGTATACCGTTTAGCAGAATTTTGAGCAAATAC
>CAYMOX010000061.1:0-27154 GCA_964392245.1 uncultured bacterium | reverse complement strand
TCCGGTTCAGATCTGCAAGTTGTGTCAGCGAACCAAGAATCCCACGCGCTTTAGCCGTGGGAGTGTCAACTTTAACCGCTGCTGTTGTATCTGGAGTCGATCAATGGCCTTACATGCTGAGCTGCACCGTCACCTGGGCGGTTCCGTCGTTCCCCGTATCCTCTGGCGCTTTTTACATCGACAGGGATTGTCTCTGGCCGCTCGCTTCCCTGAGTACAGTGAGTTTGAAGAGTTTTACACCCGTCCCCGCAACACGCTCGAAGGTTATCTGGAACTGCACACGCTGGTCGAAAGCGTTCAGACCCTGGAGACCCTCCCCTACTTCATCTACCGTCTTCTGCGGGGGGCCTACATTTTTGAAGATCTGGCCTATCTTGAGATCCGCTACACTCCCTATCTGCGCACCGACCCCAGTTTGGAGGAAGCAGCCCGGATCAAGCAGATGAACCAGGTCATTGAAGCGGTGGGGGACGCCATTCAGCAAACGGAATATCCCATTGTCACCAGCCAGATCCTGTGTCTGCATTCACGTCTGCCTTCCCAGGTGAACCGCGCCATTGTGGAGGCAGCGATTGCCTCGGAGCATGTGTGTGCCATTGATGTTGCAGGTGGAGACAAGCTTTACCGTGAGCGTATGCCGGAATGGCTTGAGCTCTACAAATACGCACTGGCCTGCGGCTTAAAGACCACAGCGCATCTCTACGAGACGGTGGATGGATGTTATCCCGACCTGCTTCCCTACGTGATGCGGATTGGCCATGGCATTCAGATCCCGCTGCTCTACCCAGAGCTGCTTCCAGAACTCGCCCGCCGTCAGCAGTGTCTGGAGGTGTGTCCCACCACTTACATCAAGACAGGCACCCTCGCCACGCTGGATCCCCTCAAGTTGGTCTTTGATCGCTGTTTTGAGGCGGGTGTCGATATTGCGATCTGTACGGATAATGCGGGCCTGCACAACGTTCGCCTACCTTTTGAGTATGAAAACCTGCTGACCCTTGATATCATTAATTTTACTCAACTGCAGGCCTGCCAGGATGCGGCTTTTCGACACGCCTTTGCCTGGCCTTATACTCAGCGCCCCGCCTCGTTGCTTTCCTCCCTGCACGACAACCCTCATTCCCTTTCATTAAAATAACCACAGCCCTGTCTTGGTTCTCAAGGCAAAAAACTAACCATATCGTTCATCGGATGGTATCATGCCCCGTTCTTCTCGACGTTGCCTCTGGCGGCGACGGTCAACCCAGGTGGCAGGCTATGCTGCAACGCTTCTCTCCCTGGCTGCTGTTCATGGCATCCGATACTACAACGAACCGCAGCTAGCCGCAGGGAGCCGTGCACCCCAAACGTTGATTGCTCCCGATGATGCAGTTGTGGAGGATCCAGCAGCCACAGAGATGCGCCGCGCTCAGGTTCGGTCGGAGGCTCCACGGGCACTGCAAATCAACCCAGTCACCAACCAGATGATGCAAAGTGATCTGACGCAACGGTGGCAGGAGTTAGCGCAGATCCGCCAGGTGAGTGGTTCTCTCCCCTATCTGCCCCTGAACACGTTCCCCCTGCCGGAACAGATCCATTTGCGCAAGCTCTCTCCCCTGGAGTGGCAAACCCTTCTAACTCAGGTGGAGCAATCCCTGCCTTCTCCAGCGGTAACTCCAGCCCCCCCTCTCCAGAACTCCTGGTCAACCCTACAACCCTCAGAAGCCTCCAGCCGCCCGCCAACGTCTCCCTATGGGCAGAGCCGGAGAGCCCTGATTCAGGCCTGGCAATCGGTTCAGTCAGATCTATCCTCCTCTGCAGGATCAAATCCTCCCTCTGACCGCTATGCCACCTGGGTTGCCGAGATTGAGGCAGCGCAGCAACGGTATCAATTGGCCAGTCAGCAGCTACAAACCAGCTTTCCTGATTATTCTCCTCTTCTCCTGGATCTGATGGAGGATGAGTGGTCCAGTTTTCAAGCCATTGGAATTCAGGCTCTCTCTCGACTCCAGGCCATTGGCATTGCTCCAGGGCTCCCCTCCACGGTCCGGCTCCAGGGGATCCAGGCTCAGGTCAGTGATCTGCAGCTCACCCCCATGCATTCTCAACCCGCGCAGGCGGAGGTCAAAGCCACCCTGATTCAGATCCTTGCAGATGTTCTCCAGCCTAATCTGGAGGTGGATCTGGTGCGCACCAAAGCTCAGATTGAATCAATGGTCAATGCCCTAGAGCCAGTTGTCCTGCTGGTGGATCGGGGGGAAATTCTGGTGCGGGCTGGTCAGGAGATCAGCCCAGAAACCTTCCTGATCCTGGATCACTTTGACCTAACTCAGCGGGGGATCAACATCTGGGGTCTGCTGGGCGTTACCGGACTGATGGGATTGGGTCTGGTGATCTTCATCCCTCTCCAACGGCGCTTCTGTCCCGAACTGCGGACACCGGATCGGATCTTAATCCTGTTTCTGGTGCTGACGGTGGCTCCCCTTGCCTCTGCCTTTGGCGTGCAGTTCTCATCACTACCGGCGGTGGGCCTGCTGCTCAGTAGCTTCTACGGAACTCAGCTGGGGTTGCTGATCGTGGCGGCGGAAGCCTTGGTCCTGCCTTTAGTCACCCCGGTCTCGGTCACGACTCTGGTGCCCCTGGTGGCGGGGAGTTTGGTGGCCTGTCTAGGGGCAAGACGACTCCGATCTCGGGAAGAACTGGCGTTCCTGGGGGGTGGAGCAGCCCTAACCCAGATGGTGTTTCAGGCGGCCCTCAGTCTGGCCACAGGGGGAGGGCTCAATCTGGCCTCGATTGCCCGCGCAGGCAGTACCGGACTCGGTTGGAGCATTATTGCCCTGGGGGCCAGCCCTTATCTGGAGCGACTTTTTGATCTGGTCACCCCCGTGCGGCTGCTGGAACTGGCCAACCCCAACCGTCCACTGCTCAGACGTCTGGCCACAGAAGCCCCTGGCTCCTTTCAGCACACCCTGTTTGTCACCACGCTGGCGGAACGGGCGGCCCAGCGATTAAACCTGAATGCAGAACTGGTGCGCACAGGCACTCTGTACCACGACATCGGCAAGATGGTCCATGCCCAGTATTTTATTGAAAACCAGATGGGAGGCGTGAATCCCCACAATGAGCTGGATGATCCCTACCGCAGTGCTGAGATCATCAAAGCCCACATCAGTGACGGATTGAAGCTGGCTCGACAGTACCGCCTACCCACCGCCATTCGCGCCTTTATTCCAGAGCACCAGGGCACCATCCGCATTGCCTATTTCTACCATCAGGCCCAGCAAAAAACGCCCGGACAGCCGATCCCCGAAGCCGCCTTCCGTTACGATGGCCCTATTCCCCAGACCCCGGAAACCGGCGTGGTGATGCTGGCCGATGCCTGTGAAGCCGCTCTCCGCAGTATGAAAACCGATTGTTATAGCCCTGAGGTCCTCAAGGAAGCCCGCGATATGGTGCAGCGCATCTTCAAAACCCGCTGGGAGGATCAACAACTGGTGGACAGTGGTCTGACCTGCGCGGATCTGGAGATCGTGGCGGATGCCTTCCTGGAGGTGTGGCAGCAGTCCAACCATGAACGCATTCCCTACCCCAAAGCTGCCCTTCAAGAGACCGAAGAGGAAGTCTCAACTGCTGACCCCCCTCTGAATAACACCGAACCGTCGAGCCCGCTGCCTTTTCAACCCCAACTGCGCTAACCTGTTGTATTAGCGAAACCCTTTTCCACGGGTGGAAGGACGCTTCACACAGGCCTCTAGCTGCTGGCGCAGTTCCTCCAGATCCAGATGCTGCCCGATCAGTACCAGCTGGGTTTTAGGTGCTCCCGGCCAGGTATCACTATCCAGCGTGTAGCGGCGCCCACTGAGATGAAAGATATGACGCTCAGGACTTTCTGCAAACCAGAGCAGCCCTTTCGCCCTGAACACCGCCTCCGGCAGATCATTCAGAAAGTCTTGAAACTTCTCCAGACTCAAGGGAAACTCACTTTCAAAGGCAAGGGAATTAAAGCCTTCATTCTCTACATGCGTAGGGTGGTGATGATCATGGTCATGGTCGTGATCATGGTGGTGGTGATCATGATGATCGTGGTCATGCCCATGACTGTGATCGTGATGATGATCATGAGCCTTGGCCTCCTCCTGTGGGAGAGTATCAGCCTGAAACAGGGCCGTATCCAGGACCAGCTCTAGAGGAACCTGACCTTTGACGGTGCGCAGAATGTGGGCCCCCTCTTTGATCTCACGGATCCGCTGCTCCAATTTGACCACTTCCGCCTCCGGCACCAGATCCGTTTTGTTCAGGAGAATCACATCTCCATAGGCGATCTGGTTGTAGGCAATCTCACTGTTGAAGAGATCCGGAGCAAATTGAGTGGCATCCACGACGGTCACAATCGAATCCAGTCGGGTGACATCCCGCAACTCTGGCCCCAGGAAGGTGAGGGCCACAGGCAAAGGATCTGCCAATCCGGTTGTCTCCACCACCAGATAATCCAGATCTCCGGCCCGCTCCAGCAGCTGCAGCACACTCTCGGCGATATCGTCACGAATGGTACAGCACATGCAGCCATTGCTGAGTTCCATCATGGTTTCGTCACTGGAGACGATCAGCTCCGAGTCAATATTGATCTCACCAAATTCATTCACCAGGATGGCGGTGCGTAACCCCTGCTGATTGGCAAGAATATGATTGAGAAGGGTGGTTTTGCCGCTGCCCAAAAAGCCAGTGATAATGGTTGCGGGCAAACCCCGTTTGGGAATATCGATATCTGTCTTCATACCCAGGTCCAGGCATCTCGAAAGTCCTTCTCACTCTAGCTCGATCTAGAAGCATGGCTGCCTGATCCCCACCATGGTTTACCCTCATCCTGCTCTGGTGTAGCGGTGAGGGGGAGGGAGTAGGTATACTGAGATGCATAGCTGAGGGGTAGATTACCGATTCAAAACCAGTATTAACCCTGAGTAGTTGTCAAACGGCAAATCGGTATTTAGAGGCAAAAGCTATGGAGAAAAAGCGTTTGGGGCCCCAACTGGAAAACCAGATGGAGCGGGCTGTTATTGAAGTGATTAATGAGATTGTTCTCCTGGAAACCCAGAACCGCTTCTGTATCTGTGATAAATTCCGTGCCGATGTGGCCGCCCTCGCCCTCAATCAACTTCACCCTCGCTATGCCACAACGTTCCAGGGATCCCTCTTCACCCTGGAGTCAATTCAGGCGGATCAGGACCTGCAGTTGATTATTCGCAAGGAAGTTCTCTCTGCCCTGGAACAGGTGATCCCTGCCCCTCGCTGCCAGGATCCCGACTGTCCATTGCAGGGACCCACGAAAGCGGAGGTGGAGTTGGAGCTGATCCCAGCCTCTGGAGAATAAAGGAAGGATCTGAGCGCCCACATCGGGTGGTAGGGTATTCAGGACCATTGGAGATCCTTATGACCCCCCTCCGGATTGCCTATCTGGGTCCTGCGGGTACCTACGCCGAAGCCGCCGCGACCCATGTGGCCTCTGCCCTACCCCCAGCAACTGAGCTTTTGCCCTACACCACGATTGCCGCCGTTCTGAGGGCCGTGGCTGAGACTGAGGTCAACCTGGCGGTGGTGCCCGTGGAAAATTCGGTGGAAGGGGGGGTGTCCATGACCTTAGATACCCTCTGGCAGCTGGAGGATCTACAGGTGCAGCAGGCTCTGGTTCTGCCGATTCGCCACATGCTGATCACCACCGCCACGGATCTCCAGGCCATCAAGGTGATCTTTTCCCACCCCCAGGGGCTGGCTCAGTGCCAGAACTGGCTGGCAGCGCATCTCCCTCAGGTGGAGCAGGTCAGCACCCGTTCCACCACTGCAGAACTGGATCGCATTCGTGAGGATCCCCATGCTGCTGTCATTTCTTCAGAGCGGGCCGCCCATCTGTATCAGGTGCCAATTTTGATCGGACCCATTAACGATCACCCGGAGAACAGCACCCGCTTCTGGGTCGTGGGCCCCACGCCTGCCACCACCGGAACCTATACCTCCCTCGCCTTTAGTTTGCCGGAGAACTGTCCTGGCGCGTTGTTAAGACCCCTGCAGGTTCTGGCTGCCCGTCACCTGAATATGTCGCGGATCGAGTCCCGTCCCACAAAAAAATCAGCGGGAACCTATGTCTTTTTTATTGATATCGAACATCCCCATCTCCCCCATCTCCCCCCAGAGGTGCGGCAGGAACTGACCGAGATCGCCGAACGGCTACGCTTCCTGGGCAGTTATTCTCTGCAAACGCTGGGGTAATCAGGCCAACCCTCGGCGCAACACCCCCTGCACCAGCAGCATCGACAGCCCCACAAAGGCGGCCAGGAGACCCAGGGCTGCGGCTAAACTCAGATCACCCCAGGGAGCTCCCAGCACCACATCACTCCAGCTCCAGATGGGATGGGCATAGATATGGCGGATCGGTTCAATGGCATGGGTCAGGGGATTGAGGCTGGCCACCCACTGCAACCAGGTGGGCATAAAGGAGAGAGGAGCTAGGGCTGTACTCGAGAAGATCAGGGGCAGATTGACCAGAAAAATAAAGGCCAGCAACTGCTGATGTCCGGGCATGGCAAAGGCCAATCCCAGGCTGAGGGCCGTAAAGCCCAGGACCAGCAAACAGATCACCAGAACCACCACCCCCAAACCTGCGAGAGAAGGGAACCCAGCCCCCAGGCCATAGGCGGCCCCAATGATCACCGCCGTCTGCAATAGGGCAAGGCTAAAGATGTAAAGGGTGGAGGCCATAACGATGGAGAAGCGAGAGGTGAGGGGAGCCACCAGCAGACGGTTGAGAAACCCAAACTCGCGATCAAAGATCACAGGCACCCCAGAATTGAGTGCCCCTCCAAAGGCTGTAAAGACGATCACCCCAGCCCCCAGGAACTGAGTATAATTCCGGTCTCCAAACATGCCCTCAGGTGCATTTTGAAACAACGCCCCGAAGAGCAGCAACCAGAGAAGGGGCTGAATGATCCCCACCAACAGGGTTGTGGGACGACGGCGCAACTGAATAAACCAGCGGCGGGTCAGGGCCAGAGTTTCCTGCCAAAATTCTGGGGAAAACAGCCCCGGCAATTGAGCATCAAGGTTAGTAGCTGGGGTAGAGGTCGAAGCACTGGACATGGCAAAATCCTTTTCACATGCACAAATTCACAACAGATCTCTAAGATTCATTTATTTTTTCTTCTTTTTCCCAACTCCTCCGGCTTCAGCCGCTGCCAGTTCAGCATCCATCAGGGTTTGTCCGGTGGCGGCCAGATACACATCATCCAGGCTAGGGCGAGATTGGGCCAGGCTGAACACGGGTAACCCCGCCTGATCCAGGATCTGGCGCACCGCAGGAAGGGTTTCGGTTTCACTGGCCTGCACCACCAGATTCAGAGCATTTCCCTGGGCGCTGTTGATCACCACAGACTTAACGAAGGGCAGATCCTTGAGAATCTCTGAGCCCTGTTCTGCCTGAGGACGGGGGGTAAATTCCTGCAGGCGCAAGGTCAGTCGATCTCCCCCCACCTGATCCTTCAGCTGGTCGGGGGTGCCCTCAGCAATCACCTCACCTCTGTCAATGATGGCCACCCGATCCGCCAGCATATCCACCTCTTCCAGGTAATGGCTGGTGAGGAGAATCGTGATCCCCATGGCTTTGAACTGTTGCAGACACTCCCAGATGGCCAGACGGCTTTGAATATCCAGACCCACCGTGGGCTCATCCAGAACCAGCACCTGAGGTTGATGCAGCAAGCCTGCGGCTAAATCCAGCCGTTTGCGCAGACCCCCCGAATAGGTGCCCGTTTTCTCATCCGCCCGATCCTCTAACCCCAGCAGGGTGAGCATCTCCTGGATGCGTTGCTGAGCCAGGGAACGGGGCATGTGATAAATATCCGCCTGCAGTTGCAGCAGTTCACGGCCCGTGAGGACCTTATCCAGGGCCACCTCCTGAGCCACGAATCCCAGCTTCTGCCGGACCGCCCGTGGGTTCTGGGTTACCGAGATCCCCGAAACCTGCAGTTCGCCTGCATCCGGTCGTTGCAGGGTACAGAGGCAGTGCAGAGTTGTGGTCTTACCGGCCCCATTGGGACCTAACAGACCAAAGATCTGCCCTGGATCCACCTGAAAGGAGACGTCCTTCACGGCCAGACTGGATCCATAATTTTTGCGCAGGTGCTCAACCAGGACAGCAGCAGTCATATAAATAGTCGTATCAACTTATGCATATAACTTAACAAGTCAGGGCCGGGACGGATCCGTTTCCAACGAATTTGCAGATCCTGATCAGGATCGGGAGGAGGTGTAAAGCATGGGATGGGCAAGGTGGGACTCGAACCCACACGGTTTCCCGCCACATTTTGAGTGTGGTGCGTCTACCAATTTCGCCACTCGCCCTAATTTTCGAAACATTCTAGGAATGCTTTGATATCCTACTCAACCTGCCAGCAGGCGTCAACAGCCTCTGGGCTGGGGCAGATCCGGATCCCTGCGGGATGAAAAGTCTAGTGATATCGTTTCACCATTGCCTGCAGATGATCACAAAAGCGGCTGCGGATTTCAGGAGGCTCGATAATTTCACAGTCTTCGGCGTAGGGTAGCACTTCTCTGAAGAACCAAAAGCTACTGGTGATCTCTCGCTGGATCTGGCGAATTTTGCCCCCATCGATCCATCTGTCTTCCAAATCTTGAGGTCGAGGGGTATAGGCAAAAGCTAGAGGAGGGAATAAATAAATGGTCACAGTCAGACTGTCGAGGGCAGATTTCCAGGTTTCTGAGAGTGGTAGTAGGACAGACTCAGTAATCCGATCCAGCCGCAGGGAACGGTTGTGGATCAGATCAAAAATTTCATCACTGCCTTCTGTCTCGGTACACCAACAATCCAGGTACTGACGGCGCTCATGAATCACGATCTGAGCATGGTGAATATGAAACTGCCAGAGATGATCGCTAGCATCCTGGTAATTTAAGCAAAAGGGGTGCTGCCGCTGAATCAAGAGCTCCAGTTGCTGACGCCACGACTGGGTGAGGGACTCGACAAAGGTACTGAGTGCCTGACGGAGCGGGATCGTCAACTCACTACGCTCGAGAAGGATGTGAGCTAGGGCCAGAGCCTCCTGCAGGAATCCGGCATCAACCAAGAGGGTGCGGGCTTGGTTAAGGGCACGGATCTGTTCCTGAGACCAATCATGATTTTTGGTGAGGAGCACCTTCCGGCGAGCAATGGCCTCCATCAACTTGGAGATATTGGGTCTATCACCCCAGGTGAAACCAAAGGCCGCTGCCAGCTCCTGCAGATGATCTTTATCTCTTTGCTTGAGGCTGAGGTTAATGCGTTCGCGACGGTGTTCGGGGTCTGCCATTTGTGCGCACACTTTATGAGGATAGGTCATTGATTCTTCTCATTATTGAGCAGATGATGGGTTTAACACGACAAAAGTCCAGATAGCTTCTGAAAAGTTATCGAACATGACTCTGATCAAACTGAAGCCTGTTTATTCAGCTCCGGCTCTGGACATGCCAACAGTGGTGAGTTGTTTACCCAGTGGATGGTCTCTGACCTGGCACCAGGCGGAGACATTCAAGGCGCTGCAAAATCCAGAGGTGGATGTAGTGATCAACACCGCCATGACCGGAGATGGCAAAAGTCTGGCAGCCTATCTATCGGTTCTGCAGGATGGCCAATCGGTGATTGGTCTCTACCCTACCAATGAACTGGCTCGGGATCAGGAGGGCCAGGTGCAACGCTATCTGGATCTGTTTGGACAAAGTGGGCAGCACCCTATCCAGCGATTAAGTGGACCTGATCTGGAGCTGCTGGCGGAATCTGGGGGTGTTGGCAAGGCTGTTGCCCTGGAAACTGCAACCACTCAGGCGGATATTCTGCTGACCAACCCCGATCTATTTCATTATCTGCATCGGGGGGCCTACCTCTCCCCCTGGGATACTCCGAATAGCCTATGGAGCCGTATTGATCAACTCTTCAACCTATTTGTCTTTGATGAATTTCATGTCTTCTCTGCCCCCCAGATCGCCAGCACCCTGAATACGCTGCTTTTGATCCGCCACACTAACCGGGCCAAGAAATTTCTGTTTCTCTCAGCAACTCCCGATCCGCAACTGCTGAACTATCTCACGCAAGCAGGATTTCGGGTGCGCCAGATTGATCCTCAAGATGAGCGAAAGTACCAGTTCCCCGAAGATGCGACAGCAGCAGCAGCTTTGCAGGCACAGGGATGGCGATCTATTTTGCATGCCGTGGATCTGGAGGTGGTGGGATTGGAGTCAGGGCCACTGGCGGCTGAACAGTGGTTACGGGAGCAGGTGTTGCAGATCCGGCAGTATTTTCTAGATTTTCCGGGGAGTAAGGGGGCTGTGATCCTCAATTCGGTGGCGGGAGTGAAGCGGTTACTACCTGATTTCCGGGCTCTGTTTGCGGAAGCAGGGCTGCAGGTAGAGGAGAACACAGGTCTTACGGGAAAAACCACGAGATTGAAATCTCTGCAGGCTGATCTGGTGTTGGGGACGAGCACGATTGATGTGGGTGTGGATTTTCAGATCAACTTTTTGATCTTTGAATCAGCAGATGCGGGGTCATTTATCCAGCGGTTGGGGCGGCTGGGGCGTCACGCCAGTTATCAGCGGGATGGGCAACAGATCACCTTCACCCAATTTCGGGGAGTTGCCCTGCTCCCTCGGTTTTTACAGGAGCGTCTCTTTCTCAAGGAGGGGGCAGTGTTGACGGATGGAGGTTGTTATGATCGCCCTACTCTCAATGCCGCTGTGAAGAACTCTTTTCAGATCGTCAATGATTTTCGTGGCTATTACCGTCACTGGGCTCCGCTGCAGTCGTTTCGGTTGTGGTGGGATCTGGGTAACCCACGGTTGGGAGATCACTATCAGGAGAGTCGGGAGCAGTTTGCCATTGCCTGTGAAAGGACTTTTGGCATTCACCCCCGGCGGATGGGGGGACGGATCAAAACCTGGGCTGAAGCCTGGAAGCAGCTATCAGGGGGCCAGAAGGGAAACCCGATCTTTGAGGAGGCGGTAACGTTTCGCGGATCCAGTCCGTTGCAATGTGGGTTGCTGGATCTGACGGAGGCACAGGCTGCAGATCGCTTCAAAACCTATGATCTGCCAGGGATCCTGACCAACCTGGAGGTGGAGAGTCTCTCGAAGGCTGCATTTCTGCGGGAATTGCAACAGACAGTCGCACAGACAGGGCACGGAATAGCTCAGGGGAGATTTGAGCATTGTCTGGCCTTTTTGCGGGTGCGGGCTTACCGGGGTCAGCCCCTGCGCTGGCGATTTATCTATGCGGGATCACTGGCAGCGGCGGCAGCGGCTTGGAAGGTTCAGATACTGGTCGGGGTGGGGATCTGGCAGCCGGATAACCCCTGGATCCGGGAAATTGATCGGCGTCTACGGCAGCAAGCGCTGGTGAGTTATGTGGTGCCCTTGCCTGTGGCTGAGGTGCGTCAGCGTCTGTATTTGCCAATGCACTTTGCCATCTATGGGATCGGGGATGAAGGCAGTGTACACACGTCAACGCCCCCCTATTCCATCGCCTTCGGGCAGGCTGCCCTGCTGCTGGATACCCTGGCCTATCGACTGAAACCTCAAGGAGGAGAAGCATGGATCATTTAATTGACGAGTTTGCCGATGACTTTGAAGAGACAGATCCCACAGGTGAAGACCTCGGTCTGGACAGTTTCTCCACTCCGTCAACACGAACTGTCGCCACATCCACCGAACTCTTAACCCTGCAACTGCTAAGAGAGGCTATCCGCAGTCAGCATCCTTCAGATTTGGTGATGGCAGACTTTGCAGAGTATGTTCTTCCACAGTTGCTCACCTATGCCATTGGATCCACTGCCAAGGGGGGACGCTTCTTTGTGGAGCTGGATCGACGGCGCAAGGCAGCAGGTCAGACTCCAGTCCGACGGCATAACGCGGCAGATCAGTCCCTTTCTACCCATCTGCTCAATGGTCTTTTTCCTGCCAACCTGATCGAACGGCGATTGCAGGAGCTGGGGACCTCTGTGAGTCGCAGGATTCAGGAACAGGAGCGCCGCCTGGGAATGGCCAGCTTTATTCTGCATGATTTTGAAAAGTTTGATTACCAGCGCTTTGCTAAGATGCCTGCCCAGTATGTAGCCATCCAATCAGATCCAGAACAGGATATCCGCAAGTTACCTTTAGAAGATCACCGCCACATCTTCACGGTACTGGTACCCGCCCTGGGTCTGGATCGGTTTGTGCTGCCCGAGAATCCTGCAGCCTGGAGCACCTATGCCGACGATCTGCTCTTTGTGGCCTACAATGCCCAGCGGCGTTTTGATACCAACCTGAACCTGTCAGAATGGGGGCTGGCTCCCCAAACCGATCAACGAGCACTCAAAATCTTAGCGGATCTGGCCTGTCTCGCAGATCGTCTTGCCTCCCTGGTGAAACACCCCCATGATGCTGAACAGAAAAGCTTGAATGACATTCTGCATATTCTTAGCAACGGGCAACTTACCTTCACCTACCATGCCCTCAGCGAAAATCGTGGGGTACTCACCAATGTGGTCAACAATGCCCTGCTGGAGATGCACACCGATCTAAACCAAGCGGGATCTGTGGTGTACGACCCCCTGCTCTACCTGCCCACAGGCGTCATCTATCTGAGTCAGCCCCAGGCTCCGGCTATTCCTGTGGATCAGATGGGGGACCGAGTGGTGGCAGCGATCCGCTCTCTCTGTGCTGGGGAACTTCGCCGTAAGCAAACCGGATTTGGGCGGGATGGCAAGGGCATGAAATATGCCGACTACTATACGCAGTTTTTTGAGGATGCGGATCTGATGCAGGTGGCCCTGGACGCCGTCTTCCGCATTCTGCATGACACCAAAGCTTCTGTTGCCAGTAACCGCAGTGAGAACCTGATCCGTTTTCAAACCCTGGGGATTCTCTCAGCTGATAAGGATTTTTCCTTTGCGGATGATCAGCGCATCGACCGGATCGCAGAATTTGGGGATGTGATTACTCGCAAGATCTGGGGAGAACGGGTAGCCCGTATCGAAGCGGCACGCAAGCAAACTAAATCTCTGCCCGCCCTACCGGATCTGGATCTGGTGATCGAAGTAGCCCAGTTCTGGAATTTGCAAGCCATCATTCCTGAGATCCAGGAGATCCACAGCATCAATGAGCGGCTGAAGGCAAAGAAGCTGAGCGGTAACACGGGAGGGGTGCCCTATGACTGGTATCTGCTAGCAGCTCGCTACCTGGATCAACATCCTGGTTTGGATAGCGCCGGTGTGCGCACCGCTTGTGAAAACCTGATCACTTTCATCACCGAGAAAACAACAGCGATCACAGCTCCCTATGATCTGCCGGATGGCTGGGAGGATCTGCGGCAGTGGGTGCAGAAGGTGGTGATCCTGCCTCAGAAAGAAGGGCAGGAAACTGTACAGCGCTTTCAAGATGAATTGCACCGCTATGAAACAGCAAAAAAATCAGGTCGGGGTCGCCAGTTACTCTGCTCCATTTCCCACTCTGCCTACACTGTGACTGAGCAAATGGAAGCAGCTGTATTATTCACCCCCCAGGTCTACACCAATAAGCAGACGTTGGGAGGATCCAATGCCAAGCGAAATATCTCTAGTATTGCGGGCATAGAAATGATGCTGCGCCAGATCTTGATGAATCAAACTCAGGCAGTGGGTAAACGATTTGAAGATGGCAAGTACCGCTACCTCTACTTTTATCCCACCTATTACTTCACCCCTGAAACCAACAAGTTTTTGCAGAAAGCATACCTGAATATTGCCCAAACCCGCTTTGACACGAAGTTACGAGATCACTTTGTGGGCTCAGATCATCCCCCCGATTTCAGCCAACCTCGCTATCAGCAGGTGGATAGTTTTTTAATTGACCTGGATCTACAGCAGCACAAACAGTTGCCGGAGGGGGATCCGCAACGACGGCAGGATCGGACCTTCAAACTGTCCTATCCCGAAGACAACCCCGTCACCTTTTACTTCATGGCCCTGCCCCCTGGACGCGATCCCACCGACACTGAATCCTGGATCATGCCCACTTGGCTGGCCCTCACCTTTCCCCTGATCCTGGATGTCAAGATGGTGGTATCTGAATCTCCCATTCCCCCTTTCACAGATGGCGCTGAGTTTGAAGAAACAGTTTTTCTGGATGGAGCACCTCAGGCTATCCGCGGGCTGTTGAGTCGGGATCGCTTTCGCCTGGATGAACTCATGCACCCCTGGCGGGATGACGCCGATCAGATGCACGCGGCCCCACTCCAGGCCCTCACTGCTGCTTATGGGATCCATCTGGATGTCAATGCCAAACGCAGTGGCAAAGGCTATGACGCCAACTGGGGAAAATTCACAGAACTGGCCTCTGATCTGGCTGAGAGCCCCCTGCAAGTGTTTGCCTGTCTAGCACGGATAGGCCGCAAACTGGAGGCAGATACTCCTTCCCCTCCGCGGATCCGGCTTTACGCCTCTGTGTATTACCCCTGCTTTGATCCCTATGTTCACTACGACTTTACCCAGGAGAGATTAATCGTGGCTGATCAGTCCCCGTTGAATCACCCCAAACGGCTGACGGAGCTTTACCGCCGCTTTTATCGGGCTAATAAAGCCTACAACCCCAAGGCCAATGCGGTGTTGAAACCCCTGGATGTGGCTGCTGATACGCTGTTGAAAGCCGATAACAGTGTTCATCAAGGGTCAGCACTGGTGGATGTTGTGGCTGCGGAGGTATGCAAACTCATGGATCGGGTGCACAGTTCTACTGCTGAAGGGCGCTGGGTATTTAACCACCAGGAACGGGATCAGGAGCGGCAGGCGGTTTTGGAATTTGCCCATTACTTCGTGATCGAGGTTTTTGAGAAGTCATTTAAGGGGGATCGAGGTCGTCTGGCGGGTAAACAGCTGAACCTGATCAAGAATACATGTGAATTTCTCTACCGACTGGAACAAGATCAAGAAAATCAAAAACAAAGGGGGAAAGATGACCCGGATCCTGGATCTTAGTCAACCCTACACCTTTAGCCGCATCTTTGAGTTGAGGGCCTATCTTGAGGATGTGGTTGCCGATTTTGGCTACAGCCTGGTGCGGGAGCGACTCCCATTACCTGTCTACACTGGAGAGATCGATCGAAGCCAGGATACCCGTGCCCGCATCGAAGATATTCTGCCCTATGTAGATTTGTCCAATGAAACCACACGTCGAGAAATGATCATTGCCCCGATTATCGCGGATCTGGTTCACTATACCCAGGCTCAACTGAGAATTGAGTATCTCATTAAGGTCAATCTGCAACTCCAGGGATACTTTGACTATTATCTCAATGCTCACAACCCTGTCATTATCATTGAGGCAAAACAGGAGGATATGTACAATGGATTCACCCAGTTAGCTGCAGAATTAATTGCCCTTGATCAGTGGGATCGAACGCCCCCACAACCCCTGCTCCTGGGAGCAGTCACCACAGGCACAATCTGGCAATTTGGCAGGCTGCAGCGAGAAGCAAAACTGATTGAACAGGATCTCAATCTTTATCAGGTTCCTGATGATCTGGATATCCTCTCTCGGATTCTGGTGCAGGCTTTGCTGGCGTAGTTTTGCTGTCAATTTTCTGTTCTTTTCTATGTTTGGAGGTTGCTTTATGCCTTTTCTTTCCACACTTTCATCCCAGCTTTTTCACGATCAAATTCCCTACAAACCCATGGGAAAGTATGTGCACTTTCTTATGGTACGGATCACGGAATCTTATCCCCTCTTTCAGACGGACGGAGAACTCAACAAATCGCGGGTGCGGGCCGGGATCCTGCCAGAACACAGTTATCCCATCAGCCGATTGGCGATGTTCAAACGCAAGCAATCGACTCCAGAACGCCTGGTGGGGCGAGAACTGCTGCGGGCCTACGGGCTGGTGAAGCCTGAAGACTGTGAGTACAACGAAAAATTTGCCATGAACAACGCCGATTGCATTCTCTACGGCTTTGCTATTGGGGATTCTGGATCCGAGAAATCAAAAGTGGTGGTGGATACGGCCTTTTCCATTACTGCCTTTGATGAATCCCACGAAAGTTTTACACTGAATGCCCCCTACGAAAGTGGCACCATGAGCAAACAGGGAGAAGTGACCAGCCGCATCAACCAGCAGGATCATATTCGTCCACAGGTGTTTTTCCCCAGTATTGTCACCTTGCGGGATGCCACTGAAGCAGGTTTTTTGTACGTGATGAATAACATATTGCGCACCCAGCACTACGGAGCCCAAACCACCCGAACCGGACGGGTCCGCAACCACCTGATCGGCATTACCTTTGCGGATGGGGAAATTGTCAGTAATTTGCGTTGGACACAAGCTATTTACGATGCCATGCAGGTTCAGGGTCAGCTCAATCCTCCGGATCCCCTGAATGAAGATGATGTACTAACAGCAGCTCAAGAAAGCATCACTCAGCTCATGGCGCAAGAACGGGTGATCCATCACGACTACATTGGAAACTCCTTTGCCCCCGTACTTACTGAAATCTCTACAGTTTTGGGAGCGGAAGCCAGTTTAAGGCAGGTCCTGGCCCAGGCCAATCAGGAGGCCAACCAGTACTTTGAGGCCCATATCAAAAAAGGCAAAAAGGGTGCTGCCAGAGCTTGAGGAGAACAACAATGACCCTGATCTACCATTGCCTGCTGGAGTTACACGATCACCTCTACTACGCCACCCGCGAGATTGGGCGACTTTACGAAACCGAGGCAGTTTTGCACAACTACGGCCTTTGTTATGCCCTGGGCCTGGTGGATAGCGAGATCTACGCGACTCAGACCGATCCAGACCATGGCTATCGCTATTTTTGTGGGGAGCAGATCCCCGCTTATGAAGCTCATCTATCCCGGTTAAATGAGGCGGGCATTTATGTTACACCAGCGCGATCCTGTGGCCATACCACCGTCTTGACCACCTGGAAATACGCCAACAATGCCTATCACGTGCAGATGCACCCCACCCAAAAAAATATCCCCAGTTATGGTCGTGCCAAGGAGATCGCCCCCGAGAGCAGGTTTGAATTTTTTGTGATCACTCAACAGCCGATTGCTCTGCCTCACTGGATCCGGTTAGGAAAGTGGTCGAGCAAAGCGGAGGTGACCGTTGAGTGCCTGGGCAGTCCTACCCTGATGGCCGACGCAACTCACCGCTGTTCTCTGGTATTGAATCCTCTGGATGTCATGTTTACCCACCGGGTGATCAGTTTTGACACGATCAATATGCCCCCCGTGAGTCTGATCCAGAATGCTCTGATCCAGGGGAGCTGGTATGAGCTGGGAGAGGATCAAAGAGTGCGTTTACCTGCCCGCATGTCTTTTCGTTTTCGGCACTCATTACCTGGAGAGGATCGGTGATGTTCACCAAAGTACCCCAGCTTTCCTTTACTGAGTATCTGGCGCTGGAACAGGCGAGTCCCATTCGGCATGAATATGTTGATGGCCAGATCTTTGCCATGACAGGGGCTAGTGAGAATCATAATCTGATTGCTCTGGCCATTGCTTCGCGGTTACGGACCCATCTGCGGGGCTCTGGGTGCCGGGTTTTTATCTCAGAGATGAAGGTGTGTATTGAAGTCGCAGGCCAGACCACTTACTACCCCGATGTGATGGTGGTGTGTGATCCCCAGGATGATGATCCGTATGTGAAGCGGCGGCCCTGTTTGATTGTGGAGATCCTTTCTCCCTCAACGGCAGCAACGGATAGACGAGAAAAATTATTGAATTATGCCAAATTACCGACGCTTCAGGAATATGTGCTCGTGGCCCAGGATGAGATCAACGTGGATGCTTACCGCTTTACTGCAGGGGAGTGGTACTGCAAGTCTTTTCAGGAGCTGAATCAAGAGGTGCAGCTCTCCTCGGTTGATCTATCCCTGCCCCTACAAGCGATCTATGAAGACATTCAATTGGGAGGTTCTTGAACCATGCCCCACAGTTTGGTGTTGAACCTGATCCCCCGCACGCCGATTTATCCTGATTTTCTTTCGGGACGGCATTTGCATGCGTTGTTTTTAACCCTGGTGAATTCTGTGGATCCGGAACTGGCAGGGCGATTACACAGTCAACCGCAGTTCAAGCCCTTTACCCTCAGTCCACTACAAAAACAGTCACCCCAGCAACGCCTGTGCTGGCAGCATGATCTTCCCATTGCCGCAGGCAGTCTCTGCTGGTGGCGGATCTCGCTGCTGGATGAAGCCTTGTTTGAGCGGCTCACGGAGCTGTGGTTGCACCTCAATCCTGAGCAACCGTGGCATTTGGGATCAGCAGATCTGCTGGTGAGCAGTGTCTTAGCCACGCCACAATCAACCCAACCCTGGGCGAATAGTTGTCTTTACAGGCAATTATGGGAGCGGGCCTCCCTGAGAGAACGGGATCTGAGCCTGGAGTTTTGTACCCCCACCGCCTTTCGCCAGGGCACCTTTGATTCTTCGCTGCCCACCCGTGATTGTGTCTTTAGTAGTTTGCTGCAGCGCTGGAACACCTACAGCGGATTGCCCATTGCAGCCAGCCTGATAGAAAATGTCTTCCCCAGTTTTTTTGATATTCGCTCGGAGAGAGTCACGGATTCGCGCAGCAAGTTTATTGGTTGTGTCGGACGGGTAACTTTCAAGATTTTGGGGGATCTGGACCCCGAGGCAATCCAGCAACTGAATACACTGGCAGATTTTGCCTTGTACGCAGGGGTGGGGCGCAAAACCCCGATGGGGATGGGCATGGTCCGGCGTCGCTTTCGTAGTTCTCATTGAACAGGAGAAAAATAATGGAGGAGGATCGGGTGCCACTGGCGGCCTTAAATCACTATGGCTATTGCCCCCACCGTTGCTGGCGGATGTTTTGCCTGGGGGAGTTTAGCGACAATGCCTACACCCTGGAGGGCAGTCTGTTACATGAGCGGGTTCACACCACCGGAGAGAGCTGGCGAGGGGATGTGCAGCAGGTGCGCAATCTCTGGCTCTATTCGGATCACTACAGGCTGGTGGGGAGAGCAGATCTGGTGGAGCAGGTGGAGGGGCACTGGTATCCGGTGGAATATAAACGGGATCACCATGGCCAGGGGAACAATGATGCCCTGCAGTTGTGTGGACAGGTTCTCTGTTTAGAAGAGATGACCGGGGAGCGAATCGAGGCAGGGTTTATCTACAACGGCAAAACCCATCAACGGCAGCAGATCCCCATCACCGAGGCTCTACGAGCGCAGACGTTGGCGGTGATCGAGGCAGTACGGGCTTTATTGCTGGGGGGAGAGGGACCACCTGCCATTTACGGATCCTACTGTCGGGGCTGCAGCCTGTACAGGGCCTGTTTACCAGAGGCGACCAGCAAGATTTTGAAGTATCGGGAGGGGGAGTAGATGGGTACGGTTTACATTACTCAGGCGGACGCCTTTGTGGGCAAGCAGGATGAGCGGCTACTGGTGAAGGCAGAGAAACAGACTTTACTAGATATCCCCTTGTTGCATGTGGAAGGGATCGTGATCCTGGGACGGGTGACCATTTCTCCAGCGGCGCTGATAGAGCTGCTCCAGCGGCAGATCCCCATGAGTTACTTGACGAGCTCAGGCCGTTATCTGGGGCGACTGGAGCCGGAGCTGAGTAAAAATGTGGTAGTGAGGACTGCCCAGTGGGGAGCCTCCGAGGCCACCAAACTCCATATCTGCCAGGCCATCGTGCGGGGCAAGCTCAAAAATTACCGCACAGCTCTGCAGCGGGCAGCACGGGATCATGCCCAGGGATCTTTACCGCTGGTGGTGGATCGATTGCGGCGTCTGATCAAATCCGTGGGGAGCTGTACCGAGATCAATGGTCTGCGGGGGATCGAAGGAGCAGGCAGCGCCGACTATTTTCAGTGTTTTCCCCAACTGATCCGCAATGAGTTATTTAGCTTCAGCAAGCGACAACGACGACCACCACGGGATCCGGTGAATGCCTTGCTCAGTTTTGCCTATGCCTTGCTGCGCCATGATCTACAAGGGGCGATCAATATTGTCGGTATGGATCCTTACTGTGGGTATCTGCACACAGAACGGTATGGTCGACCTTCGCTGGCCCTGGATCTGATGGAGGAGTTTCGCCCCCTGGTGGCAGATGCGGTGGTGTTATCGACCCTGAACCGCAAGGAACTTACCCCAGAAGATTTTGAGGTGGAGGCGGTGAGTGGGGCGGTTTCTCTGCGGTCTGATCCGCTCAAGCTGTTTCTGCGGCTGTACGAGCAAAAGATGCAGAGCAGTTTCAAGCATCCGGTGATGGGTCGCAAGTGTTCTTATCGAGAGGCGTTGGAGATCCAGGTGCGTTTGCTGGCCAAGTTTCTGCAGGCAGAGATCCTGGAATATCCACCTCTGGTGTTGCGCTGAAGGGGTGTAAGCATGAAAATCGTAGTTTCCTATGACATTTCTAGCGACAAGCGGCGCACCAAGATTCACTCGATTCTCAAGTCTTATGGTCAGTGGATGCAATACAGTCTGTTTGAGTGTGATCTAACGGATGCCCAACTGGTGAAGTTACAGGGGCGGCTGGCCAAACTGATCCGGCCTGAGGAGGATAGTGTTCGCTTTTATCATCTCTGTGGGGCTTGCGCCCAGCGGGTTGAGCGGATCGGGGGAGAACAACCACGGGATCATTCCATTTTCTTTGCCTGAGGTGCGCGAGGGGGAGGCTGTTTGGAGTGGAGGGCAGGGGTTGTGTTGGGAAGGCTTACTGGAGAAGGGGTTAAGGGTGGGGGTAGTAATTTGGGCTCGCGCAGAGGGAAATAGGCTGTGAGATCAAGGGTTTGAGCATGTTGATCAAGTGTATAATTATTTTGCGTCGGAGTTAAGAGCCATGGGTTTTAGACATTCGCGCAACTGCACCATGAAAACCGCATACAGTAAGCGTTCTGACGCGGGCCGTCCCAAAAGACCTTGATCCCTCTCAGGGATTGAAACGATTGAGGAGCTGGGGGAGATCCCAAGGGGGGATGTCCCAAAAGACCTTGATCCCTCTCAGGGATTGAAACAAGAAACCCCCGATCTCCACGGTCTCCTCGCTGGTGAGTCCCAAAAGACCTTGATCCCTCTCAGGGATTGAAACAGAACCTCAGAGGGGACAATCGGAAAGGCGGAAGGGTCCCAAAAGACCTTGATCCCTCTCAGGGATTGAAACAGTGCTCTCTGCGCCGGTGAGCGATTGGGGTTCTTGAGTCCCAAAAGACCTTGATCCCTCTCAGGGATTGAAACAAACCGTTATGGTCTACGGCAAGACGCTTTGGTCCCAAAAGACCTTGATCCCTCTCAGGGATTGAAACAGGATCATCCCGAAGATCCGCTGGGATACACCACTGGTCCCAAAAGACCTTGATCCCTCTCAGGGATTGAAACGTATGACAATGAATGTGGTTTTCACTCCTTTCATGAAGTCCCAAAAGACCTTGATCCCTCTCAGGGATTGAAACATAGACCTCCTCTCCTTCCTCGCCAGTGAACTCAGCGTCCCAAAAGACCTTGATCCCTCTCAGGGATTGAAACAAAGAGCAGTACGGGCGTAAGCTTGAGGCCGCCTACGTCCCAAAAGACCTTGATCCCTCTCAGGGATTGAAACGGCGGGTTGGTACGTTCTGCCACCGTGGCGGTGCGGTCCCAAAAGACCTTGATCCCTCTCAGGGATTGAAACCCTTTACAGATATTGCATGGTGGGTTTTTGAGCAAATTGGTCCCAAAAGACCTTGATCCCTCTCAGGGATTGAAACTTCGCGCCAGTGGTAACGGCAAGCCGTGTTCTTGCAGTCCCAAAAGACCTTGATCCCTCTCAGGGATTGAAACTCACAAAAGGAAGTAGACACATGATAACTCTAAATAAGTCCCAAAAGACCTTGATCCCTCTCAGGGATTGAAACTACTACCTACAACCCTATTATTATAAATTTAGTGTGGTCCCAAAAGACCTTGATCCCTCTCAGGGATTGAAACCACGACCAATACCCTCCATTAACTAAACTAACTAGGGTCCCAAAAGACCTTGATCCCTCTCAGGGATTGAAACAAGTGCGAGATCAATCCCTGTACATCCACTGTACGCGTCCCAAAAGACCTTGATCCCTCTCAGGGATTGAAACAAACACGAAAAGTTCCCTTTAAGGGCCTGTAGTTTGTCCCAAAAGACCTTGATCCCTCTCAGGGATTGAAACAGCGTAGGATAGCAAGACAGCGTAGATATCACTTCTGTCCCAAAAGACCTTGATCCCTCTCAGGGATTGAAACTGATGGTGGGTGTAGTCATGGGCCTGGTGCAGGTGTCCCAAAAGACCTTGATCCCTCTCAGGGATTGAAACAAGATCGATTCTGACCGGGAAGGAGCCCTTTTTTGGGTCCCAAAAGACCTTGATCCCTCTCAGGGATTGAAACAAAGCAGGGTGTAGTAACCTTAGTAGGCTCAAGGGGTCCCAAAAGACCTTGATCCCTCTCAGGGATTGAAACTTTTCGGATATTGGCCGTTTTTAGCTTCAGTTTTGCAGTCCCAAAAGACCTTGATCCCTCTCAGGGATTGAAACAGTTCTCTGAATCAACTGACGAACGGACTGCGATTGGTCCCAAAAGACCTTGATCCCTCTCAGGGATTGAAACAATGTAGACCACAGCTTTGCCCTTCTTCTGAGCCACCGTCCCAAAAGACCTTGATCCCTCTCAGGGATTGAAACCTCAGGACTCAGATCGACATAGGTAACAGGAATCGTCGTCCCAAAAGACCTTGATCCCTCTCAGGGATTGAAACAAAGCGAGTTAAGTTCCACTCAATTAGAGATTATTCGTCCCAAAAGACCTTGATCCCTCTCAGGGATTGAAACAGCCATGATTGACTCCTAAGTATAGGTGGTTTCCGTCCCAAAAGACCTTGATCCCTCTCAGGGATTGAAACGGGATTCCCCATTTGCATCAGATCCGAGACGGAATGTCCCAAAAGACCTTGATCCCTCTCAGGGATTGAAACCCAGGTATTTGGACAGCCCCTCATCGTATTTTTCCGTCCCAAAAGACCTTGATCCCTCTCAGGGATTGAAACCTCACTGATTCGTCGGATGTCGCGCCCGCGTAAACGGGGTCCCAAAAGACCTTGATCCCTCTCAGGGATTGAAACCCACAGCCCCAACTTCTCGGTTTCACTGGCCTCAGGTCCCAAAAGACCTTGATCCCTCTCAGGGATTGAAACTCGTGCCCCTCCCCTCCTCTCAGGCCGCTCGGGACGCAGTCCCAAAAGACCTTGATCCCTCTCAGGGATTGAAACCCAAGAAGGGAACATGCGAACCATCGCTGGTATCGCGTCCCAAAAGACCTTGATCCCTCTCAGGGATTGAAACTAAAGCCCTGCCCTTCAGGGCGGCTTTTACGCTATAGTCCCAAAAGACCTTGATCCCTCTCAGGGATTGAAACACATCTGGACATAGGGTATCAGAATACTATCTACTGTCCCAAAAGACCTTGATCCCTCTCAGGGATTGAAACCAGTGTGTGGCCGCACGCATGATTCTGATTGTCGTTGGGTCCCAAAAGACCTTGATCCCTCTCAGGGATTGAAACCAGTTGATTAGCACCCATCCGGCAGGCGGGGGCGTCCCAAAAGACCTTGATCCCTCTCAGGGATTGAAACTAAGAAGCGTCAAACTCGCGCCAGCGTAGAGTACAGTCCCAAAAGACCTTGATCCCTCTCAGGGATTGAAACTTCTATATTGAATTGCTTGCATAACGTTGCCAATAGTCCCAAAAGACCTTGATCCCTCTCAGGGATTGAAACTTGTGATTTTTGCGTCAATGAGAACATTGAGAGTCCCAAAAGACCTTGATCCCTCTCAGGGATTGAAACTTATCACACCTGGTCATCTAGTAGGCATCTAGTAGGAGAGTCCCAAAAGACCTTGATCCCTCTCAGGGATTGAAACGCAATTTTCGCAGGCGTTTGAGCCGCGTTTTGAGGGTCCCAAAAGACCTTGATCCCTCTCAGGGATTGAAACTTACTGCTAAACCGGTTAGGTATGGGCCTGGAGTGGTGTCCCAAAAGACCTTGATCCCTCTCAGGGATTGAAACTTTTATGGTGAGTCTGGCAGCGGCAAGTCTTTATTCGTCCCAAAAGACCTTGATCCCTCTCAGGGATTGAAACCTACATCCAGCACAAACTGCACATAGTAGCCATCCGAGCGTCCCAAAAGACCTTGATCCCTCTCAGGGATTGAAACCACCACTGGGGATTGACAGCGGTTGAGGTGATGGGTCCCAAAAGACCTTGATCCCTCTCAGGGATTGAAACCGTTATCCTGCAAGCCTTAACAAGGTAGGGCGCAATCGTCCCAAAAGACCTTGATCCCTCTCAGGGATTGAAACAGCATGAGGCCTTTTTCAGGCCCATCAAGGAATGGCGTGGGTCCCAAAAGACCTTGATCCCTCTCAGGGATTGAAACCACCAAGAATAAGACCGCCTGACGAGATCAGCTGAGTCCCAAAAGACCTTGATCCCTCTCAGGGATTGAAACAAGGAAGCGGGTACCGATCCTTGTGCAGCGGGCAGTCCCAAAAGACCTTGATCCCTCTCAGGGATTGAAACTAATCCAGCTAAGTTCGGGCAGGTCCTGCTCTCCTTTGTCCCAAAAGACCTTGATCCCTCTCAGGGATTGAAACTCGTACCGGGGCGTCACTTGAGAAGCACTCAGGGGTCCCAAAAGACCTTGATCCCTCTCAGGGATTGAAACAATAACCTCCATTAACTAAACTAACTAGGAAAACATAGGTCCCAAAAGACCTTGATCCCTCTCAGGGATTGAAACCTGGCACTAACAACGGGATCGGTGACTGGACTCTGGAAGAGTCCCAAAAGACCTTGATCCCTCTCAGGGATTGAAACACTAGCGTAATAAATTGATTTCTGGCCCCCCTATCGGTCCCAAAAGACCTTGATCCCTCTCAGGGATTGAAACAAAATGTTGAAGAGTACGAATATGGGCACTTAAAGGGTCCCAAAAGACCTTGATCCCTCTCAGGGATTGAAACTTTTAACTGGTAAGCCATTATTTGATAGATTCAAAATGTCCCAAAAGACCTTGATCCCTCTCAGGGATTGAAACACGGAGGTAATGGCAATCCCAGGTACGACCAGCGTCCCAAAAGACCTTGATCCCTCTCAGGGATTGAAACCAGAATAAACTGCCTTCCCGGTCAGAATCGATTTTGTCCCAAAAGACCTTGATCCCTCTCAGGGATTGAAACAACTACTGCCGCTGCAGTCCCACTGGCACTAACGTCCCAAAAGACCTTGATCCCTCTCAGGGATTGAAACGAGTGCAGGGATCTGGAGCGCTACGGCAACACCCTTTAGTCCCAAAAGACCTTGATCCCTCTCAGGGATTGAAACTCCGCGCCTGGAGAAGGGAGGGTGAATTTAGAGATACCCAGTCCCAAAAGACCTTGATCCCTCTCAGGGATTGAAACCTGAGTGAAAATATATTGAAGCGCTCCTTAGCGCTTTAGTCCCAAAAGACCTTGATCCCTCTCAGGGATTGAAACTTACTTTACACCATTGCGCTGTGCCGGCGCTAGGGTGTGTCCCAAAAGACCTTGATCCCTCTCAGGGATTGAAACCTTCTCAAAGTCGGGAGCCAGAGTAATTTTCTGGAGTCCCAAAAGACCTTGATCCCTCTCAGGGATTGAAACGAACCTGCTCACGAACGGGGAGTATCGCAGTGATGGTCCCAAAAGACCTTGATCCCTCTCAGGGATTGAAACCAAACTCTATAGGGGGTGTGCTATGTTGAGCCCTAAGTCCCAAAAGACCTTGATCCCTCTCAGGGATTGAAACCAGGGCGATTCTGACGGATCGGGTAGTGCTCTATCAACTCCGTCCCAAAAGACCTTGATCCCTCTCAGGGATTGAAACATAGAAGTAGGCTTAGGCCTTACTCGCTTCATAGGCACCGTCCCAAAAGACCTTGATCCCTCTCAGGGATTGAAACCTCCCCAAAAGACACACACCAGCCAAGTGATTAGCCGTCCCAAAAGACCTTGATCCCTCTCAGGGATTGAAACCTTCACCGCCACCATGATCTCGGATGGCTTCCGCCAGGTCCCAAAAGACCTTGATCCCTCTCAGGGATTGAAACAACGTCTTTACCTAGAGGCGTGCGTAAGCCAGAGCGTCCCAAAAGACCTTGATCCCTCTCAGGGATTGAAACGCCGCAAATCTGCATAGAGTCTGGCAAATCTGAATCGTCCCAAAAGACCTTGATCCCTCTCAGGGATTGAAACATGATGTACATTTAGCGCTAGAAATGGCGCTTAGCTTGTCCCAAAAGACCTTGATCCCTCTCAGGGATTGAAACTACAGCTACCCCTAACAAGTCTTGCAGAAACCGTCCCAAAAGACCTTGATCCCTCTCAGGGATTGAAACTCTTCTAGCTCTGGGGGCCAGAAGACCTGACTCTTGTCCCAAAAGACCTTGATCCCTCTCAGGGATTGAAACATGATTATGCTTGAACCTGTAGACGATTTTCTGGTGTCCCAAAAGACCTTGATCCCTCTCAGGGATTGAAACATCGCCGACTCAAGTGAGAGAAAAGCTCTGGGAAGGTCCCAAAAGACCTTGATCCCTCTCAGGGATTGAAACCTATGATTGCTAGTTTCTGTAAGATCAAACCAAGATGTCCCAAAAGACCTTGATCCCTCTCAGGGATTGAAACAATGAGGAAGGGGACTCTGCCCCCTCACCCAGGGTCACGTCCCAAAAGACCTTGATCCCTCTCAGGGATTGAAACCCATTTCATCACGTCGCAGCTTCTGCTGGTACCTGCTTGTCCCAAAAGACCTTGATCCCTCTCAGGGATTGAAACCTGCTGGATGACATTTATGAGAACATCAGCGAAGGTCCCAAAAGACCTTGATCCCTCTCAGGGATTGAAACGAGCCACACGTATTCCGTGTGGACTGCGGTTCCTTTGTCCCAAAAGACCTTGATCCCTCTCAGGGATTGAAACGTTTTCAGGGTTTTTCCCTGTGCTCCAGTTTATGTCTTTGTCCCAAAAGACCTTGATCCCTCTCAGGGATTGAAACCACGCCCAGGCAAAGCTGAAGCCCATATTCCGCAGGGGAGAGTGTAGATCAAGTGTATTTTTGAGTCATGACA
>CAYMOX010000060.1:0-27179 GCA_964392245.1 uncultured bacterium | reverse complement strand
AGAGCAGACTCGGCAATATTATCAGCTAGCCTAGCTGCCCTGCGGAATGTGGGCTACAAGTGATCCTTAACCTCACCTGTCTGGAAAAGTCTGGCAAGTTCAAAACCGCTCTCCCTGACTTAGTGCGAGTCTTTCACGGCAAACGCGGCTTGCAGGTGGTCATCCTTTACCTGGTCGTGGGGGTGTGGCGTTGTCCCTGGGGTTTTCGTATCTATCGCGGTCGTGGCACCACGACTCCGGTGCAGTTAGCTTTGCGGCTGTTGCGGACTCTCCCCCAATCCTTGACCACTCATTTTGAGGTGATGATCCTGGCGGATTCTGCATAAATGCTACGCACCGCTACTCGAAAGCGTTTGTGCTGGCGATGTGGGGATGTTTACTGCTGGAGATGAGGGCAATTCCAGACTGGGGTATGGCAGTGGTGGCAGCACTAGAGCACTTCTTTCCCCTGGTGGCCCTCACCATCTTGATCCAGGACATAGAGCGATTACGACCCCTAGCTCGACAACACGGGCTGGATATTCAAATCAATTGGTGCAGGATCTAAGTTCCCTCTTCCCTACTCCCTCGACCTGATTCCTTAATTTAGCATTATAGCGTCTGTAGTCCTATTTATAAGAATTGGTATCACGCATAGAGAGAGCAAGGTTAGGAGCACTCAATTTCTTTAAAGCTTCAAATGGTAAAGGCATCCACCTTGAGATCACTCAGTTGAATACTCCCCCTATGTAAAATTCTGGGGAGCAACCTGCTAAACTTGAAGCCAAAGTTCATAACTGGCTCTGAGGACACCCTATCCAGAGCGGATCAGACGATTGAGACATTACATACAAGGGGGGAGCGACATGAGTCTGAATATGGTGAATTTAGTGGGTCGTGCGGGTACCGATCCAGAGGTGCGCTACTTTGAGTCCGGTAAGGTGAAGTGCAACTTTCCCCTGGCGGTGGATCGACGCCGCAAAGGAGAGGACAAGCCGGACTGGTTCAATATCGAGATCTGGGGTCGCACTGCCGAGATCGCGGGAGAATACGTGCGCAAAGGCAGTCTGATTGGAATTCAGGGATCGCTGCGCTTTGATCACTGGAAGGACAAGAGTACCGGAGAAGACTGGCAAAAGCCCGTGATTGCAGTGGATCGGTTGGATTTGCTGGGGTCTCGCCAGGATCGGGAGACCAATATGCCTGAAGCCGATATGGACTTTTGATCCTCAGTCACCGCGTCCCTTAAGCTGAGATTTGATTCATTCTTCTCTGCTTGTGATTGATCCGGAACAACTCCATCCTTATCGCCGTCAGTTTCCTGCACTGGCGGACAAAACCTATCTTAATTTTGGGGGACATGGTCCCCTCTCTCAAACCACTCTGGAGGCGATCCAGGAGGCCTACGCCTTTGAACAGCGTCAAGGTCCCTTCTGTGCCACTGTCAATACCTGGATCCAGGAGAACCTGCTGCAACTGCGCTCCCACCTGGCCCAGATCCTGCACACCACTCGGGATCGGATCTGCCTGACGGAAAGCACCACTGCAGGCATGAATATTCCCCTTTGGGGACTGGACTGGCAGCCGGGGGATCAAATTCTGCTCTCGGATGCAGAACATCCTGGCGTGGTGGCAATTTTGCAGGTGCTGGCGAAGCGGATGGGGGTGGACTATGTCACCCTGCCCCTGATGAATAATCCTGATCCGGTCACAACCGTGGTGAAGGCGATCACACCCCGAAGCCGCATGCTCCTGATCAGCCATGTTTTTTGGAATACGGGTCAGATTCAGCCCCTGAAAGCCTTGACCGAGGTTTGCCATGCCCATGACCTGCTGATTCATGTGGATGCGGCCCAGTCGGCTGGGGTTCTGCCCCTGGATCTGCCGGAGCTGGGGGTGGATTTCTATGCCTTTACTGGGCACAAGTGGCTGTGTGGACCGGCGGGGACGGGGGTTCTCTATATGTCTGAACGGGGTCAATCCCGTCTGTTGCCCACCTTTGTGGGGTGGCGAGCGCTTGGACATGAAGATGCTGCTGCCTTTGAAGTGGCCACCTCCGCCTGGGCTTTGTTGGTGGGCTTGCGGGCAGCGCTCCAGGATCATGAACGGATGGGATCTATTGAGGAGCGATACCAACGGCAGGTGAGGCTGGCCCAGTCTCTCTGGTCTCAGCTACAAGACCTGCCAGGCATTCAGTGTTTACGCTCAGAGCCACCGGACACCGGGTTGGTCGCCTTTACCCTGAACCATTATCATCCCACTCAGCTGGAGTCCACTCTGGCTCAAAACCAGATCCTGATCCGTTCTCTGCCCCATCCTCCCTGTGTGCGAGCCTCGATTCATTACCTCTCCTGCGAAACAGAGGTTGAAAATCTGGTGCAGAGTCTGGCAACTCTGAGTAAGCTGTAAAGCAGTCGCGCCCCTGGGCTTTGGAAGCATAAAGTGCCTGATCTGCACAGGCCACCAGCAGATCGGGGGGGGAATCTGGAGAAGGGATCAGACTGGCCAGCCCAATGCTGAGGGAGACCTGACCACAAGTGGGGTGAGCAACATGCGGAATCCTCAGTTGACGGATTTGGTCCTGAATCATTGCAGCAATCTGTTTTCCCCGCGCTTCATTGGTATAGGGTAACAAGATCATAAATTCATCTCCCCCATAGCGGGCCACCAGGTCCTGGGAGGAGCTCACAGCCGATTGCAGAATCTGAGCCACCTGCTGCAGACAGCGATCCCCTGCCAGGTGACCACAGGAGTCATTGTAGGATTTGAAATAATCCACATCACAGATTAGAAGACTGAGATCTTCCTGAGTTTGCCCCAGGGACCACCACCATTGATCCAGACAGCCATTGAAGTGGCGACGATTGGCAACCTGGGTGAGTTCATCACAGGTGGAGAGCCGCAGTAATTCCCGGTTAGCCACCTGCAGGGCCGCCTCCACCCGTTGCCGTTCCTGGATCTCTGCCTGCAGCCGCTGGTTCTGGGCCTGGAGTTGTTGCTGTAACTGCCTCAGGGTGAGGTGGGTGTGAATCCGTGCCAGTACCTCCTGCAGTTGAAAGGGTTTGGTAACATAGTCAACTCCACCCATCTCGAAAGCTTTAACTTTGTCTTCGACCCCATCCAGGGCGCTGATAAAGATCACGGGGATCTGGTAAGTTTCCTGGTGTTCTTTTAACTGTCTGCAGACTTCATAGCCATTCATCAGGGGCATGTTCACATCCAGCAGGATCAGATCTGGAGGTGAGAGTTGGGCTCCCCGTAAGGCCATCTGCCCATTCAGAGCACTGCGCACCTTATAGCCCTGTTCACTAAGAATGGAGGATAACAACCGCAAGTTCTCGGGGGTGTCATCCACCACCAGAATGTTGGCCTTGGACAGGGGAGAAGTTGGCTCACTCATGCGGCAGCATCTGAAGCAGGTCAGCGAGGTGATCAAAGCGAAAGTCTTCCACCCATTGAATAAGAATTTGGGCCAGATCGGCATCTTCTTCAGAAAGGGTGTGGATACAGTGAAGGACTCGCTCCGTGTCCAGATGCAAGGCTGCCTGGGAAAGCTCCTGCCGCCATCCCAGAGGTTGCAGGGCCAGACGCTGGGCCAAATCATTGCCTGGAGATGGAGATGCACTGATGAGAGTGGAGATGACAGCACTGTGATCTTCAGGGGCGAGGTCCGTTATCGAGCACTTACAGGGAATTTGAATGATAAACGTCGATCCCTGCCCTAACTGGCTGGTGAGCGCGATGCTACCACCCATGAGGTGAACATACTGCTGACAAATGCATAGCCCCAATCCCGTGCCCTGCTGCGAGCGAATGCCACTCCTGGACTGGACAAAAGGCTGAAATAGGTGCGGGATCTCTTCAGTGCTGATGCCTTCGCCCGTGTCCTGAACCACCATGCAGAGGTAGCGTTCCTGTTCATGGACTTCGACGGTGACAGAGAGGGTGATCTCTCCCTGATGGGTAAATTTCAGGGCATTGGCCAGAAGGTTGGTCAGGGCTTGACGCAGCTTGGTGGCATCCACCACCACGACTTGAGGAACCTCTGCAGCAATGGTGAGCTGGAATTGCAGGAGCTTGGCCTGAATTCTGGGTTCAAACAGATCCTGCAGTTCCCTCAACAGTCCCCAGAGATCACAGGGCTGTTCCTGGAGGGAGATTTGACCTGCCTCCATTTTGGACATATCCAGAACCGCATTGATCTGGTTGAGCAGATGTTCGCCGCTGCGACTGATCACCCTGAGGGACTGTTGTTGTTGCGGAGTCAGGTTCTCATCCCGGGCCAGCAGCTGGCAGAAGCCCAGAATGGCATTCATGGGGGTGCGCAGTTCGTGGGTCATATTGGCCAGGAAACTGCTTTTGGCACGGTTGGCGGCGTCCGCAGCAGCCACTGCCTCCTTGAGGGCCTGCTCCGCCTGCTTCTGCTCGGTCACATCGGCACTGATCCCCACCATTCGCATGGGGTCACCCTGATCATTGAGGAGTAAGGTGCCCTGGCTGGATTTCCAGGCAATTTGACCCTCGGGGGACACCACTCTGAAGACCGCCTGATAGGGTTGGTGACTCTGGATCGCCTCCAACTGAGTTCGCATCACCCTGTCCCGATCCTCGGGGTGGACCTGGGCCAGAAAATCACTGTGGGAACCTGTGGAGCCCAAATGCTCAATCTCGGGCCACCAGCGTTCTTGATCCGTCAACAGATCCCATTCCCATGCCCCCATGCAGGCAGCCTGCAGTGCCTGTTGCAAAAGGGCTTCCTTGTGGCGTAGCGTGGCTTCCACCTGCTTCAAGGGAGTGATGTCCGAGGCCAGGACAAACATCCCCTCCACATCCCCTGCCTCATTCTTGTGGGGAATCATATTCACCTGGAGGTGATGCCGCTTGCCCGTGATGGCAACGACCGTGTTTTCAAAACAGATCTGTTCTCCCTGCCATACCCTTTGGGCCAGATCGGCACCTCTGGTATAGGCGGTCTCACCAATGATCTCGGAGACATGCCGACCAATCAGCTGTTCCGGCAGAATGCCATAGAGATGTTCATAATGTTTGTTGGCAAAGCGATAGCGCTCCTCCCGATCTAGATAAGCAATCAGGGCAGGCACATGATCCGCCAGCTGTTGAATCCGGAGCAGATGGTTGATCAGGGCTTGCTCGCTTTCCTGCAGGGCTTGTTCCAGCCGTGTCTGTGTAATCGCTAAACGCTTGTCCAGGGTGCGTAGCTGATCCTGGAGATCAGATTGTTGTGCCAGCTGTTGGAAACGAGTTTCGGCAAAGGTAACCAACCACCTGAGCAGATCTTGCCGGTGAGAGGGAAACCCCTGAGAGGTATGCGCCTGCTCCAGATACAGAAACCCTAGCATCTGGGGATGAACTGGAAACGAGAGACCAATAACAGCCTGGGGATGATGATCCTGCCAGTAGGGATCAGGGTCATGAGGATGACGGGCAGCCACAGTCTCAGGCGGGGATTGACATTGCTCCACCCAGCTGAGGGGAAGACATCTGGCCTGGAGAGGGGTGGCTACCGGGGTGGCTGGACCCCGAGCGTTGGCAGGTAGGATCCAGACCATTTGTGATCTGGGGGGGGGTGCTGATGACAGAACCAGAGCAGCATAGGTCGCCTCCGTCTGCTGCAGTGCCGCCTCCAGGAGCTGATGGGACAACTGATCCAGATTGCCTGCGGAGGTCAAACGCCAGCAAGCCTGCAACATTGCCTCCGGATCCACACCTGAGACCGTTAATTCCTGTGGCCGATTGGCGATACCCTGACCCACGAACACCCCACCTTTCTGGTCAACAGCAGCTGGTAGGATCCCCTTACCCTGACAACAGCATAGCGAGGAACTGACTCAGGAGTCGCCTGCTCGAGAAAACCTCCCCTGGATCAAATCCTCAAAGGAGGCACGTTCCCGCACATCTCCCACCACCAGGAGCTTATCGCCGCTCTCCAACGTCACCTGCGGCTCAGGGTAAGTCAGGGTCTGGCCGGAACGCCGGATCTGCATGATCGTGGCCCCGGTGTACTTGCGGACATTGGCCGCCGCCAGAGTTTGTCCCACAAGGGGTGATTGGGCTTCCAACTCGTACCATTTCCCCTGCAGCCCCTCCATGGCCAGCGATAGATCATTGGGAGGAATGGCGGCGAGCCATCGATTGGAGATCAGGGAACGATAGCGGCTCTTGCGGTACTCATTTACAGCCTCCTGCACCACGCCAGGACTGTGGCCCAGGCTGAGGAGGGTATGGGAGCCCATTTCCAGAGAGGCCTCAAATTCGGGCTGTACCACTTCCCGCGCCCCCAGCTGGTAGAGACTGTCGATTTCACGGTTACTGTGGGCTCGGACGGTGATCTCCAGATCCGGGGCATGGCTCAAGGCTCGTTTCAGGGTCAAGCGCGTGGCCAGAGGGTCCGGCAGTGCAATGGCCAGGGCCAGAGCCTTCTCCAATGCTGCTTTTTCCAGGACTCGATCACTGGAGGCATCACCGTAAAGATAGGGAATATCCTCCTGCCGTAAACTTTGCAGCGTGGCTTCATTGTTGTCGATAACCAGCACGGTATAGCCCTGGGAACGCAGTAGCCGCACCAGAGTTTGACCCACGCGACCATATCCAGCCACCACAATGTGATCCTTGAGTCCGGGCTCCACCCCGATAGAGGGAACGATGCGCTGTTGGTGCAGTTGGCGTGCCAACCAGGGCCAGCTGTCCAGTTGATCGGCAATCAGAGGTGTGGCCCGCAGCAGGAAAGGCGTGACTAGCAGGGTAATGGCGGTGGTCCCCACCGTGAGGCCATAGAGGCGCGGGGAAAACAGATCCAGTTCTTCTGCAACACTGGCCAGCACAAAGGAGAACTCACCGATCTGGTTAATGCCCAGGCCCACCGTCAAGGCTGTTTTCAGGGGATACCCCAGCCCTGCCACCACCGGAGTAACGATCAGGGCCTTACCCAGCATCACCACGGCCACCAATCCCAGCAGAATCGGCGTATTGGCCAGCAGAAACCCCGGATCGATCAGGGTGCCGATGGAGGCAAAAAAGAGAGTGGCAAAAATATCCCGCATCGGCAGGACGCTGTCCAGGGCGTGATCGGCGTATTCCACCTGCGAGAGCATCAGTCCGGCCACAAAGGCTCCCATGGCAATCCCCAGACCGATTGCTGCTGTGAGTAGGGCTACCCCCAGACAGAGGGCAAACACGGATAGGACAAATAACTCTTGGGATCCGGTTTGGGCGATCCCCTGCATCAGGCGCGGCACCAGCCAGCGACCCGCCACCAAGGCCCCCAGCAAAAAGCTTATGGACTTCACCAGGGCAATCAGCACCGCCAGCCCCACCGACTCGGGGGGTTGATCCAGAGCAGGCAACACCGCCAGCATGATTCCCAAACTCAGATCCTGCGTGATCAAAATGGCCAGCATCGCTTGCCCGTGGGGGGTTTGCACCTCATTGCGCTCGATCAGGCTTTTCAGCACCACCGCCGTCGAAGACAGAGACAGCACTGCCCCCAGAAAGATTGCCTGAGGGATCGTCTCCACCAGTCCAATGCCCAGGGCCAGCCCCGCCGTCAAACTCATGGTCAGTAGCACCTGCAGGGATCCTCCCCCAAGAGCGATGCGCCGCACCTTCAGCAGATCCGCCAGCGAAAATTCGATTCCCAGGGCAAAGAGGAGCAGGGCCACCCCTACCTCCGCCAGGGTTTGAATATCTCCCTCCTGACTGACCCATCCCAGTCCAGCTGGACCCACCACAATTCCCCCCAGCAGATAGCCCAACAACACGGGTTGTCGGAGGCGATGCGCGAGATACCCCCCCACGGCAGCTGCGCCCAGAATGCTGACCATATCCAGGATCAGGGACAGTTCTGCTAAGGCCATGGTTCTCCTCCTTGCTGGGTGATCAGAGCGGTAGGGTTCCCTGACTCTGGACAGGATCATAACTATAGTGGTGAGCGGCAGCCCTATCGGTCCCTGCCCTTCTCTCCCCCGCTGATCCTGATGATGATGTTGCTGATCTCTGCTCTGATGCCGTTGACAGGAGAAATGGCGGCTCTCACGTCTGCTTGTCTCTGGGCTTCAGGATCGGTGGTCTTTGGCACGGTAGGGCGCAGCTTCTCGGCACTGGAGCTGAACCTGATCAAGGGCCTGGTGGCGGTGCTCCTGTTGCTGTTCACCCTGATGATCCAGGGATCCGGCTGGCCTGAGTCTGCAGGAGGATCGCTGCTGTTGCTGGCCTTGAGTGGGATTTTGGGGATCGGACTCTCGGATACTTTTTTGTTTCTGGGACTGAAAATTCTGGGAGCCCGCCGGATTCTCCTCCTCAAGACCCTCTCTCCCCCGCTAACTGCGGTGCTGGCGGCCCTCACGCTGCAGGAGATCCTGGCCCCCATGACCTGGCTGGGGATTGGGTTGGTGATCGGGGGTGTCGCCTGGGTGATCAGCGAGCGATCCGGCCTGAGTGTGGGCATGACGGAGGTGCAACCCCTGGGGATGGGGATCCGCTATGGGCTGCTGGCCACCGTGGGGGAAGCCTGTGGTGCTGTCCTCTCCCGGGCAGCCCTGGCAGAAACGGAGGTGAGTCCCCTCTGGGCGGCCCTGATCCGCCTGCTCAGTTCACTGCCCGTTTTGCTGATCTGGATGGGATGGGCCGGGCAGCCCCTGCAGATCTGGGCAAAGCTCAGACATGAGAGGGAATGGCGACAGGGATGGCAACCCCTGGGGATTCTGTCCCTAACTGCCGTGGGCACCACCTACCTGGGGATCTGGCTGCAGCAGACGGCAATTAAATACACCGCAGCAGGCATTGCCCAAACCCTGGGATCCACCAGTCCGCTGTTTGTCCTGCCCATGGTGGCCTGGATGGGGGAACGGGTGAGCTGGAGGGCGTTTCTGGGGGTGGCTCTGGCCCTGGTGGGGGTGGGCCTGTGTTTGATCCAGCCCGTGATCTAATGCAGGTCGACAACAGGAATCTGCTAGTTCTCCCGAAAAAATCTGCATTTCAGCAGGTTTACACCTCTGGCAAAACTGGTTAGTAAAGAAACGTAATGATTTTGCTTAAGGCTCCTCCCCCATGCTGATCCGTTCTTTGTTAGCCCTGTCCTCCTGTTTGACCCTGAGTTTGGGGGGGCTGATCCTGGCGGCTCCTGCAGTCCGGTCCCAGGGAAAGGCAATGGACCTGATCGCGCAGGCGGTTCCTGAGACCGATGTCGATGTGGAGGTGGTGACCCTGGTTGAGGGACTGGAGCATCCCTGGGGTATGGCCTGGCTTCCGGATGGATCGATGTTGATCACCGAGCGGCCTGGACGGTTGCGGATCGTGCGAGAGGGCGTTCTTGATCCCACCCCCATTGCTGGAATCCCCGATCTGTTTGTGGCCGGGCAGGGGGGTCTGCTGGATGTGTCTCTGCATCCGCGTTTTGCTGAAAATGGCTGGGTGTATCTCACCTATGCCTTTGGATCGGTGCAGAGTAACCATACCCGGGTGGCACGAGGGCGGTTGCAGGGGTCAGCGCTTCAGGATCTGCAGGTGATCTTTGATGTCTCTCAGGATAAATCGGGCACCCAGCACTTTGGTTCTCGCCTGGCCTGGCTCCCGGATGAAACGCTGCTGGTTTCGATTGGGGATGGAGGCAACCCGCCACTACGCCTGGAGGGAGACCTGATCCGGCAACAGGCCCAGAACCTGGATAGCCATCTGGGAAAAATTCTACGATTGCAGGCAGATGGATCGGTGCCATCTGACAATCCCTTTCTGGACACCAGCAATGCGCAACCGGCAATCTGGAGCTACGGTCACCGCAACATTCAGGGCCTCACCTGGGATGCCGAAACCGGCAGAGTCTGGGCCACTGAACATGGAGCCCGGGGTGGGGATGAATTGAACTGGGTGCAGGCTGGCGAGAACTATGGCTGGCCCGTGGTGACCTTCAGCCGTGAGTACTTTGGCCCCCAGATCTCGGACGAGACCTCCCGGACTGGCCTCGTGGATCCGCGTGTGGTCTGGACTCCCTCCATTGCCCCCTCGGGCCTGACTCTTTATCGAGGGGAGAGGTTTCCTCAGTGGCAGGGGGATCTGTTTGCCGGGGGGCTGGTGTCCCAGGATATTCGGCATTTGCAGTTGAATGAGGCTGGGGAGGTGATCCAGCAGCGGTCGATTCCCATTGGGCAGCGAGTCCGGGATGTGCGGGAGGGACCGGATGGCTATCTCTATGTCCTCACGGATCATCCGCTGGGAGAACTGCTACGCTTACAACCTGGAACCAATTAGCACCTCCATTCCCCAGAACGATCATGGAGTTCACTGGTAGAGGTCCGAAGGGGCCCAGGCCCACCTCACCCAAAATTTCTTCTCCTCTGCAGGAATTCCTCTGGGGAGCTCGAGCCATCCTTCCCCTGGTGCTGGGGGCTGTTCCGTTTGGTCTCATCTATGGCACCTTGGCTCCCAGTAGTGGCTTGTCCTTTGCTGCCGCCCTGGCTATGTCTCTGTTGGTGTTTGCCGGATCGGCCCAGTTCATTGCCCTGGGGTTACTTTCAGTGGGCACGGCCATCCCCCTGATCATCTTCACGACACTGGTGGTCAATGTCCGCCATCTGCTTTACGCCCTCAGCCTGCTCCCCCATATCCGCCATCTTGGGGCAGGGTGGCGGCTGATCCTGGGGTTCTTCTTAACCGACGAAGCCTTTGCCATCGCCATCACCCGCTACGACCGTCAGGATCGCTCTCCCTACAAGCACTGGTATGTGTTGGGGGGGCACTGCTCATGTATCTCAACTGGCAGCTGTGTACGCTCCTGGGGCTGATCCTGGGGGAACAGATTCCCGATGCCCGCTCCTGGGGCCTGGATTTTGCCATGTCCGTCACTTTTATTGGCATGATCATGCCCTATCTGAAAACTCAGCCCATGTTGCTCAGTGCAGTTGTGGCAGGCACCGTAGCGGTGGTGGCCCGCGATCTTCCCCATCAGCTAGGCCTAGTGGTGGGAGCCAGTGCTGGCATGATCGTGGGGGCAGTGCTGGAAACGTTACAAACTAGAAAGACTTCTTAGTGCCTTGTTAAGGTCAACGGGATGGATGAATTTCTCTTGATCCTGGGGATGGTTGTGGTCACCTTCTCAGTGCGTTACGGGGTGCTGGCGGCCAGTCAGCAGATCCAGCTCTCCCCTCCTCTCTTCCGCTTACTGCGGTATGTCCCGGTGGCGGTTCTGGCTGCGATCGTGGCTCCGGCAGTCTTGATCCCAGCAGGCTCTGACTCCGTCTGGATCAGTCCGGCCAATACGCGCTTCCTGGGAGCAGTGGCGGCGGTGCTTGTGGGCTGGTGGAGCCGCAACCTCGTGTTCACGATCGGGGTGGGAATGGCAGTTTTTCTGGTGGGACAGTGGCTGCTTTAGGGCTTCTGTTCGTCATTTTTCTGCTGCTGCTCTGGAGTGTCTGGCAGGGAGTGTATCTGGCCTATCCTCTAGCCCTGATCCTGTTGCTGCTGGGGGCCACTTTGAGCGCAGAAGGATTTTCTCTAGTCCAGGTGTTGCGACTGGCACTCAAGGGAGGACGAAAGGCCTGGCCGGTGATCCAGATTCTGTTGCTGATTGGGGCGGTGATGGCCATCTGGATGGCGGCGGGCACGGTGCCTGCAATGGTGTACTACGGTCTGCAGATCATCCACCCCCGCTTTTTTATTCTCTGGGCTTTTTTACTCACTAGCCTGGTCTCCACAATCATCGGCACCTCTTTCGGTACCGCCGGGACGATCGGGATAGCGCTGATGGTGATGACGGCGGGCAGTGATGTGAATCCTCATCTGGTGGCGGGAGCGATCATCGCCGGTGCCTATGTGGGAGATCGCTGTTCTCCGATGTCCTCCAGTGCCTACTTTGTGGCCACCCTGACGCAAACGGATCTCTACGCCAATTTAAGCGCCATGCTGCGCACGGGTGGGCTACCGCTGCTGCTGACCTGTGGTGCTTACCTGCTTCTCTCTCTGGGGAATCCTGTGCACGGTCAGAATCAGATCCTGCTCAGCCGTCTGGCCCAGGAGTTTGAGCTTCACCCTCTGCTGCTGCTCCCTGCCGGATTGATGCTGGTCCTGGCGGTGCTGCGAGTCCCGGTCCCGATCCTGATGGGCAGCAGTGTGCTGGCTGGAGGGGTGCTGGCGTTTGGCTTTCAATCCACGCCCTGGGGTGATCTCCTGCGGGTGATCCTCCTGGGCTACCGAGTGGAGGCGGATCCCTTGCTGCAGCGGGTATTGAGTGGAGGCGGGGTGCTGGCGATGGCTCGCGTCTGTCTGGTGGTAGTACTCTCCACGGCCCTGGCTGAGCTTCTGGGGAAAACCCAATTCCTGCAAAAGCTACAGCACCTGATCCTCAAGGCTCGAACGCGGGTGGACCTGTTCCTGGCTACCCTGAGCATGGGGATCTTGGCCGCGGCCCTGGGCTGCACCCAGACGATTGGGATTCTGTTGACCCAACAAACCCTGGCCTCCCCCTACCAGCGCATTCCCGATGCCAACTCCGCTCTGGCTCTGGATCTGGAGAATACGGTCGTGGTTCTCGCCCCTCTGATTCCCTGGAACATTGCCGGACTGGTGCCAGCTACACTTCTGCAGGTGAGTGGGGGCTATGTTCCTTTTGCCGTGTTTCTCTATCTGCTCCCTCTGGTGGTGCTGATGCAGTTAAGTCTGCAGCCTGTTCCCCTATTGCTGCCGGACGGGAGGCGAGAAGGAGATTGCTAAGGTGGATCCAGTCATTCAATCCCAGTTGCTCGGCTCGACAGTTGGGATCCAGATGCAGATGAGTTAGCACCTCCAGAACGTTGTGTTTAGCCACCAGGCTCTGCAGACAATTGACCAGCTTTTTACGGCGCGTGGCGAATCCCTGCTGCACCAGGGTGCTGAACCAGCGAGGATCTTCCGCCTGCAACGGCCAGGGGCGCGGGTGGAGACGAATCACAGCCGAATCCACTTTGGGCTTTGGATAAAAGGCCTGGGGGGGTACAGTCCGGATCAGTTCACAATCCGCCAGATACTGGATGCGAACACTCATGGCCCCGTAGGTTTTGCTCCCCGGTTGCGCCTGGAGACGTTCTGCCACCTCCCGTTGCAGCAGCAGGACAAGCCGCTGAAACTGAGTCACCGGTCGTTCAGGCGATCCCAACACTTTGGTCAGAATCGGACTGGTGATGTTGTAGGGAATATTGGCCACCAGCAGCGTGGCTTGGGCAGGGATCTGGATGTGGAGAAAGTCGGCTTCGATCAACTGAAAACGAGGATGAGACCCCAGGCTTCGTTGCAAATGTTGACAGAGTTCTCGATCCAGCTCCACAGCGATTACCCTGGCTCCCGTCTGCAGAAGATGTTCCGTAAGTTGTCCCCGCCCCGGTCCAATTTCTAAAATACTGAGATCTGGAGGCAGGGGTGAGGGTAGCTCCGCAGCTGCCACGATCGCTGTGTGGACAGAGGCATCCTGAAGCCAATGCTGGGCAAAACGTTTTCGCGGTTGGGGCATAAAAAAAGCACGCTAAGCGATGCTTGTGGGCTAGTCTTCCCTCACCTTAGCCTGCGAGCTGTTTCCCTTAATTCCTGATCTTTCGATATTTCAGCCCCAGCGGCCAGATCTTGGAATGGGAGTTTATTTTCAAGGTAGGGTCGTATTGTATACTTAGCGAGCTACTGCTTTCCCTGTGCTCCTTCGACATTCTGCGCTCTCTTATGTTTAGAGTCCACCTGACCCTGGTGAGATTTGTTAGCCTGATTTTCAGCGGATTGTGTCTTTATCCCGTGCTCAGGGGACTAGCTCAATCTGGTTCTGCAGAATCTCAGGAAAGTAACCCTCTCGTCTTCATTGTCATTCTCTTGATCATTCTCCTCATTATTCTCTTAGGGTTGATTCTATTTCAATATACTCATCTGCGGCGTAGAAATCTGCGCATTCAGCATCTGGAAAGTGAATCCGCCTCTCTGAAGGGACAGATTGAGCAACGAAATGATGTGGAAGCTGATTTGCGGCTGCGTGAGTTTCAAATCAGGGAACAAGCTCAACAGCTGGAACATGAAGCGCTGCACGATGATTTGACCGATCTTCCCAATCGAGCTCTGTTTATGGACCGGCTGCAAAGAGCCCTGGTGAGGATGCGCCAGTATCATGATCATCATTTTGCCGTGCTTTTTCTCGATCTGGATCGGTTTAAAGTGATCAACGATAGCCTCGGGCATGTGATGGGAGATCGATTGCTGGTGGAAATTTCAGAACGGCTAAAATCTTGCCTGCGAGAAATTGACACCGTAGCTCGTTGGGGTGGAGATGAATTTATCATCCTCGTGGATCGACTGAGGCATCACCGAGAGATCATTGAAGTTACTGAAAAAATTATATCTACTTTGCGACAGCCCATGACCCTGGCCGGTCAGGAGGTGTTTGTCACCAGCAGCATAGGGATTGCCTTAAGTCATCCAACCTATCAACGGCCTGAGGATCTCTTGCGAGATGCGGATACGGCCATGTATCGGGCCAAAGATCTGGGCAAAGATTGTTATGAGATCTTTGACCGCGAAATGCATACAGAAACGATAGGCCTCTTACAGTTGGAAACAGAGCTGCGCAAAGCGGTAGAAAACTTGTCGACTGCCTCAGCACAAAAGCAGGAATTTGTTCTACATTATCAGCCTATTGTTTCTCTCAAAACCCAGCGAATAGAAGGATTTGAAGCCCTGGTCAGGTGGCAGCATCCCACTCGAGGACTTCTATCCCCTGGACTATTCATCAATCTTGCGGAGGAACGAGGTCTGATCTCCGCGATCAGTCACGCCATTCTCAAACAGGCATGTCAACAGCTCAAGCTCTGGCAAACCATGTTTCCGCAGCAGCAACCGCTCACCATGAATATCAATCTTTCAACTCGGGAGTTTTCTCAACCGGTACTGGTTACCATCCTTGATCAGATTTTGAGGGAGACAGGTCTCAATCCCAAGGATATTAAGCTGGAGATCACTGAGAACCTGATCATGTCTGAAACTGCTGCTGTGCGGGAAACTCTGAATCAGTTGCGGACTCGGGGATTTCCCCTTTGCGTTGACGATTTTGGCACAGGATACTCATCCTTAAGTTATCTGGATCGGTTTCCCGTGAGTATCCTCAAGATTGATCGATCTTTCATCAACCGCATGGGGAACAATGGTGAGAACACCTATACCATTCGCGCTATTATCACCCTGGCGCGTAGCCTGAATATGGATGTTGTGGCCGAAGGTGTGGAAAAACTGGAGCAGTTAATCCAGCTCAAGATGCTGCAGTGTGAAAAAGTACAGGGGTATTTTTACTCAAAACCTGTAGATACTGAGGCTGCTACTCAGCTGCTGCGAGAGGATCAGGATGTGCCTCTGGGGGAACGGAAACTGGCGGATTTATAGTCTGACTCTCGTCCACAAACCCCTCAAAACTGGGATCCCATTCCTGTTCTTCAACCTCCTCTGGATACGCCCGCACTTTACCGACTTCATCAGGGGATTGGGTGTCGTAGTCGAAGGTTTCTCCTCCCTCTAGATTGGAATATTCTACGTAGAGCATTTCTTTAAGCAGCTCGCGGGTTAGGGCCAGATCCACAGGATCTCCTTTGATCTCAGCGGATGTTGCGGAAGAATCTTCCAGGATCTCGATCAGATTCAGCATTTTGCAGAAGGGAAAGGGTGACTTGACCCAGACCTTGTTCTGATTGGCATCCATGGCTTCGAAATAGTAAATGTAGGGTAGGACATGCAGCTGAAAATCTTTATAGCGCTGTTTCATCAGCAGGGAAGGCGTCAGGGTGCCCATCCGTAGCATACGTGTGATCTGCTGACCCACTTGATCCAGAACGTACTGGAGATTTTGTTCAATGATGACCCGATGCTGTTGGGCCAGACGAATGAGAATCTCCCTCCTGAAAACTTCCATCTGATCCGGTTCTCCCAGGGCCTCCAGCATGGCCAGGGTTTCTTTGCGGGTGCAGGCATCTTCCGCCAGGCGGGGCCAGGATTCAATCAGATCCTTTTCGTAGGTAGGGAGATGCACCCGATAATCCTCGGAAGTGATTAACTCCAGATGGGATTCAATAATCTCCCGCTCCCATGGATCTAGAGGCTCAATATTTTGGGGCAGCCACAGCGTCAGACTGAGTAACTGCAATTGATCAGTGGTTTCTTGCGCCTGTTCCAGTTGATAGCGATAGTCATTAAACAGCTGGGTGAGAATTTTTTCCAGGCTCAGATCCACTTCCATGAGGACACGGTATTGCTGCCGCTTCAGGGAGCGAATATTTTGTTCATTCTGCTTAAGTTTGGCCAGCTTTTCCTTCACCAGTACCAGGCGCTGCACCCCTGTGGTGACGATTTTGATCACAGGTGTCGGATCCTCGTCGTCCACGGTCATATATTCATAGCGTTCAAAGCGTTTGGCTTCCGGCAGGTGCAATTCTTTGATGGTCAAGCCTCCCAGGCGGTGGATGGCATAAAACGCCTTTGTAAAGAATGACCGCACTAACTTTTGGCTGGTGGGCGTGTACCGATCCAGCGTCACGAGTTCACGGCTGGCGTAGTAATTACTGAGATAAAATTGCAAAGCTAGGGCCGGGAAATGTTTCGATCGCTTCGTGATCACATGGTAGAGCTTATTCAGGGGCATCCGCACAAATTTAGGGATCAATTCCACCATGATGCCCAGGTTTTCCATGCGCAGGTAGCTAATATCCTGAGGGGAAAGGGGCGGTAGCCGATCTTCAATCTCGATGTTTTCCAGCTCCAGCGTAAAGTTTCCTGCTTCAACCAGCCTCTGATCTTGACCCTTGCCACTCAGGTCGTCTTCATCCAGTTCTTTCAGCTCCATTTCCATACTGATCAAACGTTCCAGGTGTTCAATCAGGCCAAACCCAAAGCTTTCTTGAAAGACAACAGCGATCTCCTGGTTCACAATCCGACTGAGCAGATCACTGAGGTTTTTATTGCGATAGGCATCAAAATCCAGTTGCTCACGTTTGCTGATCAGGTGTCCTTCCGCATCTCGACAAAAAATTTCTACCTTTTCCAAGAAGGGGCTGGAGGAGCGAGAGCGGCTCACCAGCTGTCTCAACAGCCGATCCACTTCCCCCCGCGGCAGCAGCAACCACTTTTCCGGATCGCGGAGAAAGTTGATCAGTGCCTCCTGAAAGCGGATGCGAACCTTGGTATCCAGTTCTTCCAAACTGCTGGTCTGACTGAGAATTTCCAGCAGACGTGAGTTCTCTTTGGCCTTCATAGAGGGGATGAAAAAAGGTGCTTCAGATAGAATACCCGCTTGCTTCCTTCGGATTGCGTTTTTGGGTAAAGCTTAAACCTCAACAGGAACAATCTGGAGCTGGTACTGCAGAGTGATCTCGGCCCCAGGGCCCCGAAACTGTCCCGACACGGGTGAAGTCCAGGCAGGCAAGACGCTGGATGCCAGAGCAATATAGCCATCGGCAACCGCCAAACCCTGGGTGGGATCATATCCTCGCCAGCCACCCCCCGGCAGATACACCTCGGCCCAGGCATGCAGGTGCAGTTCGGCTGAAGCTGGATCCTCTTCCCCCTTCAGGGATGGAGCCTGGTAGCCGCTGACAAAACGCGCTGCTAGACCCACTGCTCGACAGCATTCCATGAACAGAACCGCCAGATCGCGGCAGGACCCCTGTTGTCGCCTCCAGGTCAGACCGGCGGGCCAGGGATCGCCAGACTCTCGCAACACATAGCTGCAGGTGTGATGGAGGCGTTGATTCAGCTGCGTCAGGAAGGTGAGGGTCTCTTGGTTTGCCTTCAGGAGCAGGTCCTGAGTAAAACTGAGGATCTGAGGATCAACGGGCGTCTGCAGGTAGGGCTGCAATTGCTGAAGCCAGGACTGCGGGTAGTCCAGAGGTAGTCGCGTGGCCCAGGGCAGGAGAACAAAATCAAAAGGGTTGGAACGGTGAGTCACCACGGTGGCCGTGGTTTGGATTTGCAGGTGCTGAGTCGCGTCCACAAACCAGATCTGCAGGCTGGAATTACCGTCTAGATCCACCAGGGGCGAAAGACCTGTGGGGACTGGCAGAATCTGGTACTGAAAGGATTGCAGGTGCTGAGCTGCATCTGAGCGGGGACAGAAGCGCAGGGTGTGGGGAGCCAGGTGCACCGGCTGGCTGTAGGCATAGTGGGTTAGGTGGCTGATCTGATATTTCAAAGCCAGTTGCCAATCAGGATAAAGAGAGCCCAGAAAAGCTCAGCAGCCCGTTGCCAGGCCTGGAGAGCAGTCTGTTGCTCCCCCTGCTGGATCAATTCAGGTTGAACCCGAGGATGGGCGGTGGATTCCCAGATTAGCCAGCCCAGAAGCAGCACCGTGATCACTGCCAGCTCCCACCCCCATCCCTGCCATTGCCTCAAAAGAACTGGGTGGAGATGCTGAAATGGATCCCTCGTTCTTGCCATGTGCGTGTTCCTGTGAATTGACATCAACCAGTGGGATGCCCCAATTGAGCCGCCCCGAGACCGAATGGCCTTCCCAGCTCAGGCCAAGACCAGCCGCTGCCAACGTGGCCGGATCAATGGCTGAGCCTCCAGGATAATTCCAGGTGGTACCCCTATCGATCAAAGGAATGATCTGCAGCCGCTGCTCCCGCTCAGGGTGGTGGTGAAGGGGACGATCAACCTCCACTCCAGCAATGAACCCTCCGTCTCCCAGATGGAGATCCTGACGGTAAAGAACAAGCGGCCCTAAAAGGCTTAAACAAACCTGAACACTTCCTTAAGAAGTTGTATGCTGGATTCAGATCTAATCGGCTTTCGATCCTCCACGATCGTGTAGGGACTTTCCTATGTTTAATCCCACTGAATTAATGCTCAAAGATTTCTTATGCAGGATCGAGACTGGGTATTTTCCTGCATCGGCGGTGCAACGGGAGGATTACACACAGTTGATTGCCTGGGTTGGTAAGATTGCTTTAGAAAATATATCAAACAGTAACGCTCTTTATCACAATATTGAGCACACCATTTTTGTTACTCTGGTGGGACAGGAAATCCTTCTCGGCAAATATATTCATGTAGGCAATGTCACCGCCGAAGATTGGCTTCACTACATGATTTCTCTAATCTGTCATGATATTGGCTATGTACAGGGGGTGTGTCAGCTGGATCGACCTGAGAAGCGAGTGTTTGCCACAGGAAAGGGGATCGAGGTAGTGGAGCTGCCTTGCGGTGCAACCGATGCCAGTCTCACCCCTTATCATGTGGATCGAGGTAAGCTCTTTATTGAAGAACGGTTTGCAAATTTGCCCCATGTTCATCCCAAAGTAATTCAGGACAATATTGAATTAACTCGTTTTCCGGTGCCACTCGATGGGGATCACCAGGACACCACCCACTATCCTGGCCTGGTCAGAGCGGCTGATCTGATTGGACAGTTAAGTGACCCCCGCTATCTACAAAAAATTCCGGCCCTCTTTTATGAATTTGAAGAAACCGGGGTTAATCAGGCACTCGGCTATCGTAATCCGGATGATCTGCGCAAAAACTATCCCACCTTTTACTGGCAAAGTGTACATCCCTTCATCACCACTGCCTTGAAATACCTGAAGCTGACCCAATCCGGCAAGCAGATTCTGGCCAATCTCTATGCTCATGTTTTCGAAATTGAACACGAGCAGGACATTAACCACAGTGAAGTGGCTTGCTAGCATAGCCTGGAAGTTAAATGCAGACCTATGAGCCTCCAGGTCGTCCTGATCTGTCACGGCAGTCGCGATCCCCGTTATCAAGCCAGCCTGGCAAACCTCGCTGCTGCCTGTCGCGAACAGATGCCGTACTCCGTAGCCACTGCTCAGATGGAGCTGGCCTCTCTATCCCTGGATCAACAGTTGCTTGCCCTAGGGTGTCAGGCCTCGGTACTGGTGTTACTCCCCCTCTTCATGGGACCTGGAATCCACCTCCAGGAGGATTTGAATGCTGCAGTCACCGCAACCTCAGATCAACTGCCCTCTCTCTCTCTGCAGACCGCTACGCCTCTTGGGTTCCATCCCGGCATGATCCAGCTCCTTGGGCAGCGGCTCCATCCCCACCCCTCCACCGCCTGGATCCTCCTCAGTCATGGCAGTCGTTCCCCTGCTTTTGCGGCTCATATGCAAAGGTTACGCCGTCGTGTGATCACCGCATCCTCCTGTAGACCCCTGTGGCCTGCCTTCTGGACCCAGCCCCCATCTCTGACCACCCAGGTGGAACGTTTGGTCCAGAGGGGGGTTGAGCGCATCGAGATCCTGCCCTTCTTCCTCTTCCCAGGTCATCTTCAGGATCAGATCACTGCCGCCATCTCAACCCTCCAGGAGCAGTACCCTGAGGTCACCTTCTGGCTCCATGCCCCTCTGGCGACGGATCCTACTTTGATCCCGCTCCTACAGGAAAGTGTGGAAGCAGCGGTGGGTCAGTTAAAATCAACAACAATCTGCGGCTAAACCTCCGCTTTCAACACAGCACTACGAATCCAACACAAACCTCCTTATGGGCAAAGTCTATTTGATGGGGGCCGGACCTGGTGATCCTGGTCTATTAACGGTCAAAGGGAAAGGCATCCTCACCCATGCAGATGTGGTGATTTACGACGCGCTGGTAAGTTCTGCCATTCTGGAGTTGATCCCCCCAACAGCGGAGCGCCTTTATGCAGGGAAGCGCAGCGGTCGTCACTCTCGCCCCCAGGAGGAGATCAGCAGCCTGTTGATTGAGAAAGCCCAGCACCATACGGTTGTGGTTCGTCTCAAGGGGGGAGATCCATTTTTGTTTGGGCGGGGAGGTGAGGAAATGGCAGCTCTGGTGGCGGCTCAGGTGGACGTGGAGGTGATCCCTGGGGTGAGTGCGGGCATCGCGGCACCTGCTTATGCAGGGATTCCAGTAACTCATCGGGACTACAGCTCTTCGGTTCTCTTCGTCACCGGCCATGAAGCCGTAGGTCGCTACCAACCCCGAGTCAACTGGCGGGCTGTGGCCCACGCCGCTGAAACTATTGTCATCTACATGGGGATGCACAACCTGCCCAGCATTACCCATGAATTACTGCAGGCAGGGAAACCCCCTGAAACCCCAGTCGCGATCATCTGTTGGGGTACCACGCCTCAGCAAACGGTCCAGATCACAACCCTGCAGGACCTGGCTCAAGACAACTTTGACGTTCACCTGACACCTCCAGCGATTGTCGTGATCGGCTCTGTTGTGGAACTGCATCACCTATTGCCAACACTGCAAAGCCTGGCTTAGCGCTTGCGGTTGTAAATCAGGTGCAGCTCACTGTCCTGGCGCAGGGAAACCCCCCGTTGTTGTCCTGTATCTGAAAATTGGCTGTTGCTCGCTAGCTTCTCAGCCGGGTAAGTCGAAAAAAGAATCCCTTGCGGAGAAGCAATACCCAGGTGGGCCAGATTGTCCAACAGGGAAAGTTGCGGTGGTAATAGGGAGCCCATAACCTGCAGATCCAGATAGGCCAGCCCTGTGTAGGAGTCTGGGAGATCGACCTGGACAGCACGCCACAAGGGGGCGGCTCCTTGAGCTGCTCCTGCCTCTAGAGCCTGTTCAAGAGCCTGCAATGAGGTTGCAAGATACCACTTGTCCTGATAGTACAGATGATAGGCAAGTGCTTCCTGAACCTGAGGAGGTCTGATCTGATCAAGGGGGGTGTTCTCTTCGGTGTCACGAAGTTGCTCCTCCGACTTAAGATCGACGGGTTCTACCACGCTAAATTCCTGATCCAGAGATCCCTCCAACGATTGAGGAATTGGAGATGCGGGGGCTGCTTGACCGAAGACCAGAGGTTCCAGATCCTGGGCCAAACTCTTCTCAACCCAGGCCGTGGCTGTTCCCCATTCCGGCTGGGCAAGCGATACTGAGATCGCCGTTAGCCCTTGCTCTAGCATTTGCTCATCCAGAGCTGACGCCATCCGCTGCACCGTGGCATTCACCGCCGCCACCATGAACAGATCCAGGTGATCTGAGTCACGATGGGACGAACCGGAGGGTGGAGTCAGAGCCAGCACATAGTCCCCTTGGAGGGCTGGCAGTAGAGTTCTCAGACTTTCAAATCCGGTTTTGGCCTGAAGGCCTTTTATCCACTCCATCCAGGCCTCGGAGCTGGGTAAGGCCTGTTGGAGCAGGGGCAGAGCCGATCCGGACACTAACAGACCAACCCGATCCGGAACTGTATTTAGAAGCGACAACCCCATTGTGGGCAGAGACAGGAATCGAGCTGCGCTCTCCTGGGGTAAGCTCCAGAGTAGCTGAGTTTGCGCTGCTAACTCCTCCAACCGAATCCCTTGGAGGGGGTGACTGTGAACAACAGGGCGCCAGGCCAGACCAAGAGAAGACAAACCCAATCCTGCATCATCACTTGCTAAGGGAAACGCGGTCTCGGTCAGGGGCAGATACACCCATCCCCCCTGAGTCGCTTTTAATTGCTCAAATGTTGTTTGTAAGCGGCGATCCTTAGCCAGACTGAGCTGAGGAAGCTGCCAGCTATCTACCGCTTCCTGAATCAATTCAGAGTGATCTGAAACCAAAACATACTGAGTTCCCAGCGCGGCCAGCGCCACCTGTCGTGTTGAATTCTCAACGGGTGCGGTTGTGATCTCTACCCCTTTATAAATAACTCGGGTAAACGGTTCGCCTGACAGTTCCTGGTATTGCCAGAAGAGATTCAGGAATAAGTTGCTCTGTTCAGGATCTTTAGAGGTGAGGATCATCAGGGTGCCATGTTCAGACGCAGCGGCTGATTTGGTCATCGGAATTTGGGCCACAACAACCTCGTTATCCATCCAGGGAAGGATCTCACGCGAAAACTGAATGTCTCCTGCTGTGATTAGATCTCCAACTACCCCAGGACCACGCTCAGAAAAAAAACGATCCCAGCTGCGGTGGATGGCTCGTCGTTGTCGTGGATCGGCAGCAGCCTCCCAAAAAGGGAGGACTTGGGTGGGGGGCAAGGTGAACGCCGCAAATACCTCAGCAGTGCGGGGAACCAGCCGAATTGCATCAGGGAGTGTGGACGTTCCCTGGAGAAGGGTAAGGGGACTTTGACTGGCCAGCCATAAAGCGGCTCCGCCGATTTGTACGGTAAGCAGGATCAGGATAGTCAGGATCCCATAGAAAATTCTGCGGGGTAGCATCGTTGACTCCTCTCCAGACCTGAGCTGTGTTGATTGTACTGCTCAACCTGTCGCTAGACCTGGATCCCTCTGGAATCGTCTGACACCCGATAGAGTCGCTTCTGCTATCGACAAACCGAGAAAAGCTTTGCTACATTTATCTTCTAAATCAATGCGGGCGTAGTTCAGTGGTAGAACGCTAGCTTCCCAAGCTGGATGTCGTGAGTTCGAGTCTCATCGCCCGCTCTTTGCAAAACTCAATTCTCCAGCCTGACTGATAGGCTGATTCTCTTTCCATTCTGGATTCACCTCAATGAGGGCTCTGGCTATGGGAACGATGTAGCCAGACCGCCACAGATGAGGATCCACTCCTGGGGCTGGGATCCCTAATGGTTTCCCCACACTCCCAAGCAACCTTCGGATGTCGTAACTGGTCTGTTTGTGCTGAATGGGATCCTTCACCGTGAGGAGGGGATAGCTGTTCTGCGGGAATGCTGGTCATTGACAAAAAGATATCTGGTGATCAGTGGGTGTATGCCTCCGGTGTTCGGTGGATCCCTTGTGGTGATGGATCAAAATCTGGAAACTCTCTCGAAACTGCCAGTACATCAAGTCTCTCAGAGACTACATCGAAACTTTAGAACCTGAAGAGATGATCTCATAGCCATTTCCCGATGGCACTGCACCCTATAGATCCTTACTGTGTCTGAGTTTCAGAGCCTCACAAGGCTCACCCTTACATAGAAATGGCTATAAGGTGTCGATTTCCAATCTGTGTAACACCCTCAAAACTTCACCAGTCGAGAGATCCGTAGGCGCTATGCCGAGCAGCTAAAACTGTATTACTGGAAACCTGTCTTCTGGAAGAGTGGGTATCGTGCAATCTCTTGTGGGGGTACTCCGCTATCAGTTCTGAAACAGTACATTCAGAATCAAGGCTATGACGATTAAGACCCCCACCCCTCCTTGACCCCCACCTGTTCCGAGGTGAGGGAATGCGTCGCTATGCTTGTTCAAATCACTCGTGCCGATAGCTGAGCCCCCAAGCATCAGATTACTTAGCTGGGTCTGTAATCATTATTGCTAGCTACGAAACGACAAGAATCGATCGGGAGTGTCGCAAGATGACTCAGAAGCCATTCGCTGCAGACGATCCTGCAGTGCCTATGAACTACCTTGGTTTTGTTTTCCGTACACTCGGCAAGGACGGATACGATGTCGAGACACTTTTGGTAGGAACCGGCCTGACTGTGGAACAGATCGAAGATCCGCATTTTCGTTGTGACTTCTGGTCTCATCGCCGTTTCTACAAAAACGCGATCGCACTGACGAACGACCCACATCTCGGGCCAAGGTTGGCGCAACGGTTTGAGACAAATTACATCGGATTACCGGCCTACGCAGCGATGAATGCAGCGTGTTTAGGTGACGCGTTAGAGGTCTTGAACCGTTTCCTCTTTCTAACCTTCCCGGCCATCGAATTTACTTTCCCTGACGAAGAAGTAGACCCACAAACCGGCGAAGTGGCGATCCGCTTGCGCCCAAAGCTTGAATTCGGCGATATTACTTATCTAGTCTTCTCCAGCGGCTTGGTTGTTTGTGACGGTATTTGCAGGCAGACTTTGCGCGCAACGCAGGCGGCGTCGCGAGCCGAATTGGCATTAACTGAACCCGAGGGCTGGGGGGATGCCACGTCGTTCCTCAACTTCCCTATTCGCTTCAATTCTCTTGAACATCGGCTGTTTTTTCCGGCTGATCTATTGCACCAACCACTGCCTGGTGCGGATCCGATCAATCACAAATGGCTCATCGGACTTTGCGAGCAATTTGCCGCAGAAGCATCGTTTGAAACGACAGTAGACATCCAGGTCGTTACTTTGTTGAAGGCACGACACAATCTCAGCATCTCTATGCCAGAGGTGGCCGCAGGCCTTGGGTACTCAGAACGTGGGCTGCGCCGTGAATTGGAGAGATGCGGTGCGTCTTTTCGAAAACTGGTGGACCAGGTTCGCGAAACTCGTGCACGCTGGATGCTCGCCAATACGTCCAAGATGGTAGAAGCCATTGCCCGCGAACTCGGTTTTGAGACGTCCTCTAATTTCGCGCGCAGTTTCAAACGCTGGACGGGCGTCTCACCCAGGGAGTTTCGCGATAGCCAGCGAGCGCGCGGAGATTTCGGTCAGAAATGAATACTTTTTGGCCGCGCGCAAGCTTTCGTGCAAGTCGGCAACGTGCATATAATTCATTAATTGTTGAGATTCGCACCTGCTGAAAGACTTATGCACAAGACTTTCAAGCGGATGCTTCGGTCGTCGTGATCATTGTAAACATTGAGAAGCTCTTGGTGCGCTACCGAGTTGGACGTTAAGCCCATCTGATAGTGCATGGCTTTAACGTTTACCAATTGGAACTGTCTGAGATAAGGAAAGATTGACATGGGATTTAAGTACATTGATGATCTAGCAAAGCCTGAGAATTTAGAGAAACTTGTACAGCTAACAGATATGGTGGCTGGAGTCAGGCTGTCAGTGTCAAATGTTTTTGACATTGAGGATGCATTGCGTGATAGCCCCCTCATGCAAAGGTGTTTGACAAAAGTTCGAAATGAACCTGATTCAGCTAAAGTTCTAGAAGAGCGTTATATGGGAGAAGACTATGACCTTGAGAAAATGCTCAAAATGCCTCCCCACTCATTGGGTTGGACTTACGCTAAGGTGCTTACCGCATTAGGGTATGATCCCAATTTTTATCGTTTACGCGAAATCGAGTTAGACGTTGACTATATCACTCATCGAGTTCGCAAGACTCACGATCTGCACCACATTTTGACCGGTTTTAGCTTTGACGATTACGGCGAAATAGGTGTCATTTCTGTTACTTCCGCTCAAATTGCCTATGCACCATTCACTCTCATGTCTCTACTAGGATCTCTCTTGAGTTATATTACTGATGCCAAAGGACCGGGGATTGACAACCAGCTTGAATATAACTTTGACACTGCTTCTGCTGGAATTCAAATGGCTCGACAAGCAAAGCCCTTGTTTCCTATTAAGTGGGAAGAAAATCTGGATCGCTCTTTAGATGAATTGCGCAGTGAGCTCAACATCCAGCCCGTTACGACTGGCTTGTGGAGTTGGTACACTCGCCCACTTTTACAAGAGGCCATTAGTGCATAGCAGGCGTTGCTGAGTTCTGGTAAGAGTTGGCTTTAGGCAAGCTGCTGGATACCAGCGGCTTTGTAGGATGGGTTAAGGCAACAAAACCCAGTAACCGCAGGTCATTGTTCGACTTAGATCCGTATCATCTCAAGAATGGCTGAAACAAACAGATGTAGAGACGAGATTATTCAGATCCTTTGTGTGAGGTGTTTCATGGCATTTACTTTCCAGATGTTGAGCTTTATTGGCTTGTCATATCTTGTTTTCTTTTCCTGGGCGTTCCCAGTCTACGCACAGAGTATTTCCTCTGATAGCGTGCCTACCACCGAGCCCCAGACGAACCCGACCGAGTCGATACCAGCATCACGAATTGCTCAACAAACTGCCTCATCAAGTCCAGATACAGGATCTGATCGCATGAACTATTTGGGTATCGGTGGCATGATCGACTTGAGTGATGAAGGAGAAACTCCGGAAGAAGAGGGTGGCTTTTCCATTGTGGGCCGACTCTCCCTGACTGAGAATATCTCTATCCACACAGCATCGGTGCTTGGGGACGAAGGCATTCTATCTGTGGGGTTAACAGGAGGATTTCCTATTCGGGATCAAGCAACAGGAACAACTTTGGCCTTCCCGTTTGTTGGGGGTGGGATCGCAGTTGAAACTGGGGATTCTGGTACAGTTGATCCTCAGGCGACAGGAGGGGTAGATGTGCCCCTAGGGTCTACAGTGACAGGAACTGCTAGGGTCAATGCGACTTTCGCAGATGATGGTACAGATGTCGGCCTAACTTTTGGAGTTGGTATTGATCTTTTTGATCTCTTTTAGGGCACCAAGTATATTAATCAGGATACTACCCCCTCAATGCAGGGCTATTTCGTTCTCATGGAAGCCATAATGTGCTAAGGTCTCAGGCTATGCC
>CAYMOX010000059.1:0-27271 GCA_964392245.1 uncultured bacterium | reverse complement strand
TTAGCAGCGTTTTGGCCTTAGTAGTTCTTAATCACCATAAGTCCGGGAGAGCCGAAGCTACGAGATTCCGAAAAGGGTGACCTGACAGGATCCAAAACCAACAGACTCCAGTCCACCGAAGTAGAACTCCTGAGATCCAGTTCCATTAAAAGGCTTCCATTCCCTGTCTTTCAAAGCAACTGGAAACACCATGACACAGCCTTCAGGCAAAGCTTCCACATTAAAGAAAGCTCCGGTTTCAGTATCAACCTTTTTCATGTCATCCAAAAGCTTGACCCGACTCTGACGGTACAAGGCCATATCATGGATCATGGCAATGTCATTGTCAGCCACGACCACGGTATAATCCGCAGGCACTTCACACCCTTGAGGGATCCAGGGGGTAAGATCTGCCTTGTGTTCTAGCTCTAAAAAACCAAGGTTGAAGAATAGAATCGTTCTGTTGGTTCCTGGAATCTGTCGGCCTGATAAGCTTTTGGATGCTGTGTAGGGCTGGGGCAAGGGTTCCGGAATAGTTGCGATCCGTTTGTAGCGACCTAGAAGCCGGGGACAGGTAACCCACACAACTGGTTGGCCAGGACAGAACACTGGAAGCCATACCAAAGATGCATACTCAAACTTGACTAGGGCCTCTGTCGTTCCACCATCCCTATTTCCTCTGATAGCTTCATGACCATACCAGTGATTGGCCTGATCTGGATTTAGCCCCCGACTATAAGCTCGGAAGCGTCCCCGGATCGAGCTACCAGGAATGATTCCAGTTTGGGTGAATTGATCTCGAAAAATGAGATTCAGATTGCCGGTTTCTTCACCTGCGGTAGCGCCTACATGCAGCGGTGCAAGGGTTTCGATGATCCCGTAAGCTTTGTGGTACATAAACCTGTTTTCCTTTTTAAGCAACTTGAGGGGTTATCTGGCTTATGACATCTGTTAGAGGTAAGGCCAAAGCACAACCCCAGCGTTTGAAAGGGTAAGCTTCCTGAGGGAACCAGCCAGGGTCCCAGTCTTGCCAGGGCAGCCCTAGGTCGTCAGAGAGAATATAGACCGTTCCTGCGGGTACAGCATAGCGACCACGAGATAAGCGTTTGGTAGACCCTTTTCCTCCGAGTCGGTGGCGGCAGACATGCGGTCGTTCGGTCAGCATACCTGCCACAGACCAAACTGGTTTGCCATCACACATTGGTTCACGATAGGACAAACGATTAGATCCCCACAGACCGGGAGTGATCAGGGCAAAGCTGGCACCCACGGGTTGGGCAAGAAGATCGGAGGTGGTCTTTGACAGGGGGTGGGTGCTTAGTTCAACCATATGTCCTTCCCCCCCAAAACGATACCAACCGTCGGGAATTGTCACGTTTGTGAGGAAGATGAGACTGGCATCAGGGTTGAGTTCTACGGCATTCTCCAGGAATAGGCTTCCCTGATCGGATGCAACATCAACTCGTCTTTGATCTGCTTCTAATCGCGGATGCAGGTGAGGAGAAAACTGCCAGGGTTCTAAGCTAATCCGAGCAATTTGATGCCATTCTTGAATCGGGGTCCAGGTCCCCGACTTGAATTTGCCTGAACTGGTCGACCAGCATTTCTGCACCGGATCAAAAGTTAATTTGGCAGGGATCTGTTCGCTGTCCCGTTTGACCAGACAGTGTAACGGAGTTGGTACATAAAAGTTCTGCAGGTTATTCGACCAGGCCCAGAAAGGACCAGCTAATGTCAAAGATTCAAGTGTGGTTGAATCCAATTCAGCAGCAAACACGCCTGAAAGAGTAGCTGCACTAGGGGGAAACTGCTGACCAGAGCGACCGACCAGGTTTTCCGGAGATAGAAATCGTCCAGCGCTGCCGTAGAGAAATCCTAGAGGTCGGATCTCAACCAGATGGCTGAACTTAACATGATCAAACATAATTCATACCAGCAACTCGTCACACTCGCTCAAGAACAAAGGTGAAATCCTACCTGGGCCAGATCAATCACCCATTGACTCAGGGTTACCTGAGAGTTGAGAATCATGGTCTGATGCTGAGCTAGCCGGGGCCTCCAATTCGGGAAATAGACGTCGATCAGTCCTAAGGCTACAGAATGATCGGGGTCGTTATGAAAAGCATGCCGATTTTTAAGTACATTGATATCTTCATGGAAGTGATTCCAGTTGTTACCTCCATCCCGATCACGGTAGTCCTTTAAGATACCTAAAAATTGCCAGGGGCAAACCCATTGCAGGTAAGTACCACTGTTGAAGAGGACCCGCACTGCCAGGCGATTACGGCCCCATGTTTTTGCTGCCTGTTCTGCTTCATGACAATGCTGCAGAATATCCCGTTGTGGGACCGCAGGTCCAGCCCAGACAAATCCTACACTGACGGTGATCTCGTGGCCATGCTGTTGCCAGACCTGTTCAGGGAAACGGTGCCACCAGTTCAAGCAGTCTTCTGCACTTAGTGGATTTGTCTTGTTATCTCGATACAGTACCCCCAGAAAATCATCTCCACCAGCATAAATAATTAAACCATCTGAATGGCCGTCTGTTTTGGGGAGAAACTGACTGAGATTGAATCCCCACTGGCGCATGGCAGTGCTGAAATGATTCAGGGCAGCAGATTCATCATCAGTGTCTCTTTTCAGCCGTTGCAGGTATTCCCCGATCTGATCACCATCACCTTGAAACCAACCGGTCCATTGGTTCTCTTCAAAGCGGTTGATCTCCTGGAACTTTGCAGGTCTATCCACGGCGGTTAACCCTAGATCACGCTCTATGGGCTCGAAGTGGATGAGTCGTTTTGTTAACTCGGGAATACTTAGTTGTTCGGATGGATCGATTAATGCTCCAACTTTATGATGCAGAGCTGCGAAAAAGGCAGTGATCTCTTCTTTTTCAGCGGTTAGATCTCGCTCCTGCTGAGAGAGCTTGCGTCCCAGGCCAGGCCAAGCAATGGAGTCAGCCCCTGATAGGGTTGAGCTTTCACCACTCCAGTTAACTCCTGTCCAATCACGAGCTCGTTTTTGGGCATTGACTGCCTGCCGAGCTGAGGCAATATCCTTTCCCTGGCCCCAGAAAAATTCCCATGCATGGGATCCCCATAACTCCCAATCTCGATTCCAACAGTAGCTGGCCGGGATCGCTTGTTCTATCCAGGTGCGGCAGGTCATCAGGATCTTTTTCCAACTGCTGAGCAGAGTTTTGCGTGACCGTGGGTAATCGTAGGAGCCACGCAGAATGATCTGATTAGGAGTTCCCTGAGTAACGTTAATGAGAGCGGGAGAGATCACTTCACATCCGCTATCCCTAGCGTCATCACATAGTGAACGAGCCAGGTAGGAAAGGATGAAACTACTGCCGTAGAGGTCGCGCAGTTTACGTGAACGCTCGATAAATCCCTGGACCGGGGCAAAGGTTAGAGCAGTGTAGGTAGAGACCTGATTCATTGATGAACAAAGGGGTGAGCATCTGAATAAATGTTAGCAATCTCTTGAAGAGGGGTCTTCCAGACTACGGGAGACTGGAGTAGTCATGAAACTCCAAGAGTAGCTCATGAGCTGATTTACCTAATGTAGTCTATGTTGCTTCAGTGGAGTTGTTGTGATCTATCTTTTTAATGCTTCTCAAGATTCTGGAATAAACCATGGATATTCTTTATATCGTTGAGCAAGGATGTCAGTTAGTGCTTTCAGGGGAGCAGCTTCACGTTCTCCGGAGAGAGGAGGTTGTCAATCAGGTGCCGCTGCCTTTGTTGGAAGGGATTTTAGTGTTTGGGATCACCCAACTTTCAACTCAAGCGATCAGAGCCTGTTTACAGCGGCGCATCCCGGTAGTGTATTTGTCGCGGAGCGGCTTTTGCTACGGGAGAGCCTTACCAATGGGGTGGCCAGCCGAATCTCTGAGAACGTACCAGGATGCCAGCTCAGCGAACTGGCGAGTATCAACAGCGCGCCGGATCGTTCAGGCCAAAATCTTAAACGGGAGGGTGTTGCTGTTGCGGCAGGCGCGGCGCAATGAGGCACTGGATCTGAAACTGCCCATTGAATCCCTGGCCTATCTTACGCGGCGACTGGATACGGTGGAGACACTTCAAGAGGTTCGGGGGTTAGAGGGGGCAGCAGCAGCGATCTATTTTCCAGCCCTGGGCTCATGCCTCAAAGCCCCTTTTGTGTTTAGCACTCGCTCCAGACGCCCACCTGCTAATCCAGTGAATGCGATGCTCAGTTTTGGCTATCAAGTGTTGTGGAACCATCTATTGCTGTTGATCGAGTTGCAGGGGCTGGACCCTTATTCAGGAACATTGCATACTGCTCATCATGGTAATGCTGCTCTGGCATCTGATCTCCTGGAGGAATTTCGAGCTCCTGTGATTGATTCACTAATGGTATGGCTGGTAAATACACGAATGGTTCAACTTGAAAGGGATTTTGAGTATCGAGATGGGGGGTGCTTTCTCAATGAGTCAGGAAGACGACAATTTTTGCAGGCTTTTGTTCATCGCATGAGTGGTCAGATTCAGGTGGATCCTGTTTTGGGCGCGATCCCCCGATGGCATCTGTTAACTCAACAGGTGAAGTTGTATCGGCAATCAGTTCTTAACTCGGATCACGTTTATCAACCTTACCGGATTGATTAACATCAGTATTTGTTCAGTCACGAACCAGAAAAGGCTGGTGACTTATTGCTATTTGCCCTAAGTTAGCTCTTAATTGTTCTTAGGTTACAAGGTAAAGTCTTTCTTGAAGAGTGGATCATGAAACTTTATGTCGTTGCCTACGATATTTCTTGTGATCGGAGGAGAAGGAAGGTTTCGGAACTGCTAGAAGGATATGGAAAACGAGCTCAGTACAGTGTATTTGAATGTGTTATTTCTGAAAAGAAACTGATAGAATTGCAGAAGAAGCTGCGTCGAAGAATCAAAGCTGATGAAGATAAAATTCGGTTTTATCCAATTCCTGATTATGCGATTTCCCAGATACAGGTTTGGGGGGGTGTCCCTATCACTCAACCGTTTGGCCCAACGATTGTATAGTCTCTCTTCCGACAGGTATGTGGAACTATCCCAAATGCTGATTTTACCGTGGAGGCAGTCGGTGCTTGTCCCAGAGAGGGTTTCACAGATTTTAACCGCCACTCCACTGCTGCACAATGGGGGGATAATCAAAGGCGATCGGAATCAGGTCTGGGATGGTAAACTAGGTAAGGTATCCCTGTAAGGGACTGGATTCCGATCCATTAATCGGATTTGTTGGAAACAGGTTTCTGGGCGTTGACCACAGCGAGTATGGGCGACACTGGATTCCGATCCATTAATCGGATTTGTTGGAAACAATGGAGTTTTCCCTACATCCAGTTTGGAACGGTTGCAGCTGGATTCCGATCCATTAATCGGATTTGTTGGAAACGAAAGCGGTTTATCCATATCTCCCACAGATGCTATCTGGATTCCGATCCATTAATCGGATTTGTTGGAAACACTGATAGACTTTTGTGGCAGTGGTTGGAGTCCACCGGAACTGGATTCCGATCCATTAATCGGATTTGTTGGAAACGCGTCGTTTCAGATCGTCGAAGGTTGTACGGATTTTATCTGGATTCCGATCCATTAATCGGATTTGTTGGAAACGTCTCTGGGTCGTACTCCGACCTCAGGATAATCGCGTTCTGGATTCCGATCCATTAATCGGATTTGTTGGAAACTCCTCTTCATTTTCTGGACTAAGAGGAATATATTCATACTGGATTCCGATCCATTAATCGGATTTGTTGGAAACTTTCGCTATCGCATCTATCCCCACGAGCGACAAGTCAGCTGGATTCCGATCCATTAATCGGATTTGTTGGAAACTGCCTGGCCGCCAAGTCCTCTGCCCTTGCCCAGGCTAATTCTGGATTCCGATCCATTAATCGGATTTGTTGGAAACCGAACGGATAGACGGTGTGCTGCCAGTCGTTGTCACGCCTGGATTCCGATCCATTAATCGGATTTGTTGGAAACGCAACGTCCGGGATCCCGGTTGGCGCAATCGGCCAATTTGCCTGGATTCCGATCCATTAATCGGATTTGTTGGAAACTCTTGTGGCAAGTTGTGATAATCGAGCCATATGTCTAGGCTGGATTCCGATCCATTAATCGGATTTGTTGGAAACTGTCCCATGTGAGGGCGCAACCCTCTGGCACCATCCACCTGGATTCCGATCCATTAATCGGATTTGTTGGAAACTCCAGGCCGCCCTGGGCCGGCACTGGGCGGCCAGGATCTGGATTCCGATCCATTAATCGGATTTGTTGGAAACTGAATTTTTCTCCCTCGCGGATCAGGTTTTTTGTATCGGCTGGATTCCGATCCATTAATCGGATTTGTTGGAAACGTTGTATGATTGTACTACTGGCGTGATTATTCATTACCCGAACTGGATTCCGATCCATTAATCGGATTTGTTGGAAACTGATCGCGTAGTCCTCCTTTGGAGGAGAAGAAAGTCTGCGGCTGGATTCCGATCCATTAATCGGATTTGTTGGAAACCGGGAACATTGACTTCAAGCCACTCCACAACTACCTCAACTGGATTCCGATCCATTAATCGGATTTGTTGGAAACATTAGCCACGACGAATAAACTTTCGTGGCGGTGGTTGGACTGGATTCCGATCCATTAATCGGATTTGTTGGAAACGCATCCTTGGCACACTCATTGACAAGGGGAAGCACGACTTCTGGATTCCGATCCATTAATCGGATTTGTTGGAAACATGCTGCGTGCCAGGGGGCCGACAGCACCCTGGAGCCTTGGTCTGGATTCCGATCCATTAATCGGATTTGTTGGAAACACGAGACGCCACCGTCTCTGGCGGGCGCGAGCACCTGGAGGACGGGAGAGCTGGATTCCGATCCATTAATCGGATTTGTTGGAAACAAGCGTGACGGTGCAGAAGCCGTACGAAGCGGCCGGCTGGATTCCGATCCATTAATCGGATTTGTTGGAAACATCTAGAGGGCTAATGTCCTCATAGTCCTGCTCCTCTGGATTCCGATCCATTAATCGGATTTGTTGGAAACTGCTCAGTCCGGTGCTCTCTTTTTAGTCTAATCAATTTACTGGATTCCGATCCATTAATCGGATTTGTTGGAAACGAGTTTCCCTCTCCTGCTGGCAATCCCCTACTCAGCTGGATTCCGATCCATTAATCGGATTTGTTGGAAACACTGTAAAAATATGACAATCTTCCGTCCGAGCAACTGGATTCCGATCCATTAATCGGATTTGTTGGAAACGATTATGATCCCTTGTAAACTCTTCCGGGGTTTTCATCTGGATTCCGATCCATTAATCGGATTTGTTGGAAACTTTCCGCCAGGATTCCTATTGAGAGGAATCCTGTGCTGGATTCCGATCCATTAATCGGATTTGTTGGAAACCTCAATATTCTTTTTTTCCATCTTCTTTTCTAAGCTGGATTCCGATCCATTAATCGGATTTGTTGGAAACAGCACAATTTATTTGCCGTTTGCTTTAGCGTCGCCACTGGATTCCGATCCATTAATCGGATTTGTTGGAAACCTTAAAGCGATCTTGTCGCTCTCGGCAGCGCTGATTTCTGGATTCCGATCCATTAATCGGATTTGTTGGAAACATAAAATTCTGGGCAGCCAGACCCATTGACAGTCGACTGGATTCCGATCCATTAATCGGATTTGTTGGAAACGAGTGAGGGGGCGTTGGGGACGCCAATCTCCGAGCGCCTGGATTCCGATCCATTAATCGGATTTGTTGGAAACGCCTCACGAATGAGGTTTTGGGACTGATGAGAGGAGAACTGGATTCCGATCCATTAATCGGATTTGTTGGAAACCTGACAGGTGTGAATGACGAGATGCGGATATATAAACTGGATTCCGATCCATTAATCGGATTTGTTGGAAACACGCCCCGACGGCTCTTGCGAGCGACGTCGTTACGAATCTGGATTCCGATCCATTAATCGGATTTGTTGGAAACGCCTCCTCCCGAAATCGGGAGATACGGTCCACTAGGGTCTGGATTCCGATCCATTAATCGGATTTGTTGGAAACCCTTTCCTAAAGGCTTCTAAACGAAGCTCATTGAGCTGGATTCCGATCCATTAATCGGATTTGTTGGAAACGAGACCTAGAGCCTCATCCCCTAGAAGGGCATGGACTCTGGATTCCGATCCATTAATCGGATTTGTTGGAAACCCTAAATTAGATTCATCAAGTCCTAATTCGCCTAAACTGGATTCCGATCCATTAATCGGATTTGTTGGAAACCCTCCCTATACCGGTTTATCCGGTCAATCAGAGTTGGCCTTACTGGATTCCGATCCATTAATCGGATTTGTTGGAAACACAGGCTGGTTAATGACCATCTCGCGCCCAGCTCGGTCCTTCTGGATTCCGATCCATTAATCGGATTTGTTGGAAACCGATAGAAAAATTGGTTAGCAAAGTTTCTAGCTGGTCTGGATTCCGATCCATTAATCGGATTTGTTGGAAACGTTAAATGCGCTCCAAGGGTCAGTGGACCTTGGCTGCCTTCTGGATTCCGATCCATTAATCGGATTTGTTGAAAACCTGCAAACAGCAATATGACAAAACAAATCGCCTTTCATAAGTAAGACTCAAGATAAAAGGCGATTCTAGCTATAAATAAGTGTTGTAATTAACTGCCTACTATTCAGAGAATAACTACCCAGATCAAGAAAGATCTAATAGCAAATAAGTCATCTATATCACAAGAGGAATAATCCCATACCTGGAAATAAACATTAAAATTCAAGATCCTCTCCTCCATTTAATGACCTCATCTGAGAAGAAATACCCTTAAACTGAATCTTCTGATCCGAAGCACCTCTGGAAGAAGACTTTTTAGTTGTTTCTACAAAATGATGTGTCACCTCCCATAGCTCCAAAAACTCATCCACCACCGACTCTGGATCCTTCATACACTCAGCAGCAGTAAAACGATAAGTTCTGATTCCGTGCCGTTCAAACGTCCGATCTCTTTTATGATCCTCCGCAGCCGAAGGATGAAACTCACGACCATCCACCTCCAGGATCCGTACCTCACCTCTGTAGATCACCAGCAGATCAGGTTCTCTCGTTTCAGTAACCCCTAAACGGTTAAGAACTCTCCCCCGAGCATTTGCAAAAAATAGCAGACCTCTTGCCTCCAGCACCTCTGCAATCTTTAACTCCGCAGGTGATCGAAACACCAGAGAGTTCCACAGGATATCCTCTTCAACATCCCCCAAAGGCTGGGAAGCCTGAAATCCGTTCTGAGAAACCGCAATTGCAGTCTTAGAACCTGATTGAGCAAGCCTGACTGCCTCTGCCAGATTCACCTGGTACTGCTTATTGATCCCCTGAATATTCCATTGATGTTGTGAACCTTTGCCGCCAGGTTGCCCCAGATACATAATCTGATATCCAGTCCCAAAAGCTTTGGGGGTCCGATCTTTAGCCACATTGTCATGCAGCCATCCAGATGGCCAGCTATATCCAGGAGTCAATCGATCCATCACCTTTAATAGGGCGATCGTGAAGAGGTCAAAACCATGATGGTTTGTTTGCGAGATTAAACCAGTTTTACTCATCCAGAACTCCTAAACTGAATATCCAATTAGTGAATAGCAATGCTACCATTTTCACTGGCTATCAGAAGCCCCCACTTCCAAATCATCAACCGTAACTGCTATTCCACCGATAAATTGCAAGATTCATTGCATTGATCTGGGCCGTATGAAAAACAGGCGGCATCAAGCTGTGGACGTGATGATCCAGGCCATCATGCATAACATCGTGCAACTGCTCAGAATGCGCCAGTCCCAGAGTATGCCCAATTTCATGCGCCAGGGTATTTGCCAGTAAATTGGTGATTTGATGCATATCCAATCCCACCTGCTGAGCAGAGCGAACCACAGTCTCCACCTGAACCACAGCCAGATCAGTAATAGATTGTGGTTGGAAGCAGGCTACACCCAGAAGTTCAGGCCAGCGACTCAGGCCACAAACCAGAACATGGGTGAAGGTCCCTCTCCCCCTTTTGGGTGAAGGATCTGTGGTGGTGAGATAGACATGCACATGACGGAAAGCACTAAAAACCTTCGCCAGAGACTCAACAACCAGGACCTCCAGAAGCTGTGGATCAAGGCAAATTTCTTGCATCATGAGCTGGAAGTCTATCCAAATACACCTTGGCTCAAGAGTTTCCATGGAGAGTAACAACGATCCACATTCAGGACAAAAGGAACAACGCCTGCTCACCATACCCCGACAGTGAGGGCACTGCTGTGATGAGGTTGATCGCAAAGGATGAATCAATTGAAACTGGCTAAGTTGGATGGGAGGTTGACGTTGAGGATGGATCCAGTTGAAAGCACTTAGCCTGATAGTCACGGCTAAATCTCCTGGATCAGCTGTATATGCAAAAATAAAGCTCCCAACAAAGATCCAATTAAAGCAATGGCCAGATTTGTCATATTGGACTGGGTTGCAGAAGAAAATGCCGTGTTTAGATCTGGGGATGTAAGCTTCTCATAGTTTTCAACAGCCACCACCACTTCTGGTAGTGATGTGACAAAAACACCCACAACATAATGCAATCCCGCAAAGATCGCAGGACCCACCAGACTACTAAGTGCTTCTCCATAAATTACTGTCCAGGCGATAAAGAGGCTATTAATCACAAAACAAGAAAGCACAAGCCCCACAGTTCCAGCCCAAAAGTTGGCCCAGCTGGGATTCTCTTGTGAGTCATCAATGTCACTAAACAGTTCTGGACGACGACCTAAACTGAGAGCCACAAGCATAGAAGCCAGCTCCGGATTATTTGTACTGGCATTGATCATGAGTACCCGCTGATCCTTGCCCAGATAGCGGCCTGCTAAACCTGATGCAGCATTGACCATCCTGTCAGTGAAATAGGGGATGGCTTTCCAGCACAACAATATAACCGGAATCAGAGAGAGAAGAACAAATGGTGTATTTCCAATCCAGTAATGAACACTGAGGGCCAGATTAGCAAACATGCGATTTCCTCTTTGCAGGCAATGAATGATGAACCTGCCGGACACCCTGCTGATATCCGACAGGCAAAACATCAACAAAAACGTTTCACAATTTCCCCTAAATGGTTTATCGTGATCCCTTCTCCCAGAGCAGCCATCTTCCAGGTGCGGTCATGACGATACAGTTCTGCCATCAGAAGAGCAGTCATACCTTTATAATCAGCACCAGAAAGATCAAAACGAACCAGTTCCTGTCGGGTTTGGGGGTTCACCAACCGCACAAAAGCATTCTCAATCAAACCAAAATGCTGCTGGCGATTGATACAGTCGTAGATACTCACCACAACAATCAACCGATCAATGTGCAGGGGAACCTGAGTCAGGATAACCTCAATAACTTCATCATCCCCCTCCCCTTCACCCGTGAGATTATCACCAAAATGGCGAATAGCGCCGGAGTAATGACAGAGATTATTGAAGAAGATCAGGTCGCTGTTGGATTGAAACTTTCCCTGTTGCAAGCAGATGACAGACGCATCGAGATCAATAGCAGGAGATTGGGTACCGAACATCCCAAACAGTCCGCCTCCACGGGCTTTTACAGGATCCCAGCCTAACCCACAGTAAACCTTTGCCAAGCCAGGAGATGTTTTGTTGAGGTCAATCCGCTGACCTTTTTGCAGATGAATTGTCATCAGGGCTGGACTCCATAAGTGGCCAGCAAAGGACCCAACCCTCCTGTAAACCCAGATCCGACAGCCGCGAAGCGCCATTCCCCATCCTTGAGGTAGAATTCACCCATAATCATGGAGGTTTCCAGAGAGTAGTCCTCCGTCAGGTCGTAGCGCAGGATCTCGGCCTGAGAATCTTCATTGACAAGCCGGATAAAAGCATTACGCACCTGACCAAAGTTCTGCTTCCGCTGTTCAGACTCATAAACACTGACGACTACAACTATTTTGCAGATCATGCTGGACAGCTTGCTGAAGTCAATCAACAGCACTTCATCATCCCCTTCTCCTTGTCCAGTCAAATTATCCCCTATATGTTTGACGCTACCATCAGGGCTTTCCAAGTTGTTATAGAAGACGAAGTGTTTATCAGAACAAAGCTTATTGTCAGATCCCACCAACAAGATAGAAGCATCCAGATCAAAATCAAGACCTCCATCAGTTTGCTTGACATCCCAGCCCAGCCCGACGCGGCATCTTTTTAAGCCTGGGGCTTCTTTGGCTAATGAGACTCGTTGACCTTTTTGTAGGGTAACTGGCATGGTTGATAACCTCATGAAATTGGGAATGGAGATGCAGAATGATGGCAATCACTAGCGCAGATGATGCGGATCCTTTGCCGTGGATATCTGGCTTTGAGAATCCGCCCCAGAGCTATTTGACCGTGCTCCTGAAACCTGAGGTGAAGGTAGTTCCACCAGAAGTGAACGCACTATCAGATCCCCAATTAAGCCATTGACAAAGCTACCTAGAGCCACCATGGCCGTGCAAAGGATGACAGAAAACAACCCAAGTGGAGCAATGATCAAAATGATCCAGGTCACTCCGGCATTAGCCAGCGCAATGAAAAGATGGCGGTAGAACCAGAGTAGGCGAGTACGGACTTGTGGCATAGCGAGCCATTTCCTCCATCAACAGCTCCTATTTTGAGGGACTTATTGAAGAGGGGACTTCCAGGATCTGGATGGCAACGGAGCATTTGGAGAGTGGTTTCTGATTATTCCTGGTAATGCATCAGTTCAGCTTCAGCTTCAGCCTTCATCTGCAGACGTACAGACCACGGCGCGATCACCTCACCCAACGGCCGCCAGTCTCGCAGGCGCATGATCAGATTGATATCACCTACCCGGATCTGGGCCACGAAATAGCAATCGTCAGGAGGACGCTTTTGTAACAGTGCAAGAATTTTTTGCCTCTCCTCAGGATCAGGAATAGATCTCTTCACCAGGGCAGGCAAGTCCTGATATGCGATTGCATCAAACGTTGAATGCCGGATCGTATCCTGCACATACCACTGAGCAAATTTTGCCTGAAAACGGAGGATCAACAATTGACAGGGATAGTAAAAGTTGAAACCCCAGGCTTCCTCTAGGGCCTCCTTGATAAAGTCGGAGTGAGGAAGTTGACCATTGCGACGCATCTGCACCAGTTGAGGGGGGACTGCAGGATCACCCCAGGGCAGGATCTTTAGCTTCTCTGAAGCAATACGATCCAGGCGGTAATTGTGCTAGCCCACGTTCCCCCAGGGATCAATGCCATAGGCGCTGAGGTACTTGGCTCGCCTAACATAATGCAAGCAGACAGGAAAGACAGTTACTGTGATAATCTCATTGATACTCACAAAGTAATCAAATTGAATAATTCCCGCTGAAGGCTGCTGCCAGAGATACTCCAATTGTTCCTGGTATGAATCCACCTGTTCCTGTACTTCTGGATCGAGAACATAATCTAGATGGATAAAAATACGCTGATGCTCGAAGCTTTGAGGATTTGCCGCCTTGAGGTCTGCCCATATCTTTTGGGTGAAAATGTCTAAGTCAGGTTGAACAAACGCCACAGACTGCAGCACATGAAGCAGATGCCAGGTTTTATGCACAGGGAGATCTTCCAGTGTTGATCCACCAGTTAATCCTGAAGGAGGAAGAGGCAGAGACTCCCTTTTATTCAGAGTAAAACTTCCTCTTCTAACCTTCGTAAGCCAGCCCATATCAGCCAGCAACTTGAGATCTTCTCGTAGTGAGCGGTGGACTTTGGCAAAGGGATGCGCAGCAAGTTCATTTCTTAATTGATCATCAGTCAGGCCAAGCAACTTTTGTAAATCATTGACAACGTCTACTGAAGACACCCAGTGTTGTAATGATCGATGACAAATGCAACGAGGATCCTGACAAAAACCAGACTCTTGTCTCTGACCAGATTCATCAGCCGGATGTTCAGGTGAATAAAGACGGTCTCTCAGATCAGTGTAGGCAAACGGGCTGGGCAATCCTGATATCCTGTCTTCTGCACCATACAAATACTGGAGCAGGACCCACAGACGAGTCGCTCTCTCCAGAGGTACAGCCAGTTTGCTGCCCACCAGCCAGATCAATACAAAAGCAGATAGTGGATACTTAAAATCAGTCAATGAGGCGTGTTCCCCATTTCAAGCTCAGGACTGAACTTATCCTACCCAAATCCTGGAACATCCCTCTTCCATGAAGCTAGCATACTGGATTGCATCGCTTGTGAGTTCCTCTCAGATGTCAAATGCCCCTATCCACCTCCATTTATCTGCCCAACAAGAGATTGAGGGTTTACCGTTTCAGTTACTGGAAATTGAACTAACTCGACCCGATCGACTGATTTATCCGGAAGATCTCGTTCCCTTGAAGTTGCCTCCAGGTATGGATCCCAGAGTCGGAACCATCTTATCTGGGAGAGCTCCCATCTGGCTTTACACTTACCTTGCCCATGAGTGTCATCCCACAGCTTGGCTGGCCTGCTATGATCCTCGCCTTGGGGCGATTGTGGTGGCTACACACACTCCCAAAGTCCAAATTGGACAGGTGCTGCCTCTTTTACCAGAGTCTAGGCGTGGTTTATGTCCTGCCCTGATGATTGTTGGCCCTCCAGACAGTGGCAAAAGCAGCATCGCTCAACAACTCTTTCAATCCCTACTCAGGATCAATGCCAATGTCTATCTACAGCGGGCTCACTGGGATGGTGAGGGCAACTGGATATTGGAGTTGGATCCGGCTCAGCGAGAGACATTGAAGCTTATCTACAAGGGGTCTCTTACTGAACGATTTTTTCCTTATCATGCCCAGGCGATCCTGCAACTGAGGAAACAGAAGGTCCTGGTTCTGGTGGATATCGGTGGAATGATTCAGCCCGAAAAGAGTCCCCTTCTGGAAGCTTGTACCCATTACCTGGTCGTAAGCCGCTCAGTAGAAGCAGTAGAAGGCTGGCATCAGTTTTGTCATGATCGGGGAAATTTGATTCTTGTTGGTGTGATCCAGACAAGTGCTGATGCAGAGAATAAGATCTTGCGTCACTCTCCTCATCTGGAGGCATTGGTGGGGGGATGGAGTGCAACAAATCAACCTCCTCTCCTCCCCGAACTCCTGGATCAGGTCAGTAACCTGATACATACTTTCTGAGTATTTCCTTTGGAACCCACCTCTTCCATGGACCGCCTATATTGATTTCACAAGGTTTTTCACAGATTTGTTTCTGGAAAAATCACCAGATGCCGCAGATATACGTAAAGATCTTCAGGAATCTTCACCTTAGATGTGATTAGGTATGGGGATCCTGGGGCACCTTATCACCATCAGGCCGAGAGTTACCATGTTTTCACCAAAGCAAGCCAAGCCTACCCCTCAGCGTCCACGCCATGCCATGCGCCAGGGGGATGTGATTCTTATTCCTATTGCCCATGCTCCCGAGGGATACCAGCTGTCGCACACTACCCTGGCCGAGGGAGAAGTGACCGGACATCGCCACCGCATTAGCCAGGGACAGGCCGAACTTTATGAGCGCAACGGCACACTGTACCTAAAGGTGCTGTCAGAAACAGCGATTCTCTCCCATGAAGAACATCGGGCCATCACAATTCCATCTGGTGAGTGGATGGTCCTGATCCAGCGGGAATATGTTCCCTCCTCTACTCCAGCTCCAACAGTGGTCATCGATACTCACCGACAGGACCTGCTGGTGGATTTTTTGACGAAGCTGGATCTGGCAGAACACCAGCATGAACAGAAAATGCAGTTGGAGCTGAGAACAAAACCAATTGAAAAGATTTATCCTCATCTGCGGGTTCGTAGAAAACATCCACTCAGTTTGGCGAGATTGAGAAGTGCCATGCAAGGGCTCTTAGAGGGCCTAGGCTCTCGTCGCGCAGTTCCCAGAGTTGTGCAAAATTCCTCCTCATGGAGGACAACTCAGCAACTGCGCAGCTCGCATTTAACTTCTCTCTATCGCAGTGGGGAGTCATGGCATAATGTTTCAGATTGATCAACCCACACTCAATCCCTCTGCTATCAGGCGGATCCGAGAAGAATGGCAAACCAAACTGCTCTCGACTCAACCGCTGGTTCCTGCGGAGGTCAGGAATGATCTGAATCAAGCCTGTCAATTCCTGCAGCAGCCCCTCCCCACCCTAGTCTTCTGTGAAAGTCCGCGGGTTGCTTTTCAACACTTTTGTCGGTCTGAGTATAGTCAAGCTTTGCGTCGGACCATGGTGGAGCAGCTGCGCCAGTGTTTAGATCCGATACTGGACAAGCATGTGGGCAGAGGAGTCCTGATCCAGATTGATCAAACTTTCTTCCCTGTTTTGAGAGAAATCAGCAGACAGCTTCAGCGTCTGGTTGTCTTCTGGAGTTCTCCACTCAAAGCCCTAGTCAGTCAGCTAGAGGTGGAACTACTTAATCAGGTTCCCTTTCCCATTTATCAGCAACTGTTACCCGAATTCTCTATTCTCAGCGCCCCTACACAGCAGTTTCTTGACCAGTATCTCCAGCAGATCTTTCATGACACACTGCTGATTCATCTACGTCAGGACTGGGAATCATCTTCCCATTGGGATCAGGGGCAAACTTGGCCATCTTACCAGGGGCAACAACTGCGAGAGTGGGTAGTTAAAGAGATTGAGAAACAATTGCTTAAGGTGGAGTGGAACAGGTCACTTTGGGAAGAAAAGATTGGTGTTTTCACCTATTGTGTGCAGGAGCTGGGGTGTCATCTGGATCCTGTGATCCTGCAAATTAGCCAGGAACTTAGCCGCAGCACAGGATGGATCTTTGGGGATCCCGATACCCTTTATATTTGTGAGCGGCCTCAACGCTTCTGTTTAGATGAACAGGGACGGTTCCATTCCGCCACCGGACCCGCATGTCAATTTTCAGCCACCGATTCGTTTTATGCTCTGAGAGGGGTGATCATTCCTCCCCGTTTCGGGGCAGTGCCGCCTGAGCAATGGGATCTCCAGAGTATTTTGCAAGAATCCAACGCTGAAGTGAAACGAGTCCTGATCCAGGAGGTCGGGTACGAGGTTCTGGTAGAGAAACTCAAGGCGATTGTGCTCAACCACTGGGGAGAATATTCCCTTTTGAGATTGGAGAATGTGGACACCGAGCCCATGCATCTCCTGAAAATGACCTGTCCCAGCACCCAGCATGTGCATGTACTACGGGTCCCTCCCAGCATGACCACTGCTCAGGAAGCCATTCGCTGGATCAACTGGGGCATTCGGCCCTCTCAATTTCGTGTCCAAACTTAGCGTGCGCATCGATCCATACTCCACAAGTTCCTATCAGCATTTACATCTAAAGGAAAGCTAGCCATGATTCTTACCTCAACTCAACCGCTCAACCCCTCTGCTCTGCCAGGGATCTATGTGATAACTGAGGGTGAGGTAAGCAACTTAGCTTGTCCTCTGGAACATACCGAGGTGGCTGCCAAACTGGATCTGAATATTGCTAGAGTTCGCGTCACTCAGGTCTTTTCCAATCCGTTTGCCCATCCGATTGAAGCCGAATATCGCTTCCCTCTTCCCGAGGACAGTGCTGTGGATAGTCTCCACCTGACTATTGGGGAGGAAGTGATCATCGGCCAGATTCGTGAGAAGGTGAAAGCTCGTCAGGAATACGAGCAGGCAAAAGCAGAAGGTAAAACCGCTGCACTCTTAGAACAACAGCGAGATAATCTCTTTACCCAACAACTGGCCAACATTCTGCCCGGGGAACAGATCTCAGTCCAGATTGAATACACCGATGTTCTCAAGTTTGAGGGGGCAAGCTACACCTTCCGCTTCCCGATGGTTGTCGGTCCACGCTACACAGGGGGAGACGTCCAGAAAGGGAAAGAAGATCCAAATACGGTTTATCTACCTCCAGAAACTCGCAATGGCCACAATATTCAACTGTCTATTCTTCTGCAAACGGGGGTGCCGATTCAGAATCTTCACTCCCCTAGCCACGCGATCCAGACCCGCCCACTGGACCCTGGGAATACTCCCGAACAAATTGAAATCACATTGTCTCCGGAAGACAGGATCCCCAACAAAGATTTTGTCCTCATGTTTGCTGTCAGCAGCGCTCAGGAACAGGCGACTGTCCTCAGTCATGTAGATGAGGAAGCAAAGACACTCCACTTTGCTGCCTTTATTCTGCCTGCGCTTAGATACACACCCGAGACGCTTGTGGGACGGGATATTCTCCTGATCATTGACACCTCCGGATCCCAGCAAGGGCAGGGGATGGTTCAAACTAAAAATGTCGCCAATACCATTCTGAACTCCCTGACTGAGAGAGACTCCTTCAGTATTGTGGACTTTGCCAATACCTCACAGGCTTTCCGAGCAGATCCAGTCACGGCGACAGAACAGAACAAGACTTTAGCAAAGCAGTATATCAACAGCCTGCAGGCGAATGGGGGAACAGAATTATTGCGGGGAATGAACTTTGCCCTGCAGTATCCCCCCAGTCAGGCGCATCGCCTCCGTGATATTGTCATGATCACTGATGGGCTTGTCAGCAATGAGTCTCAGATCCTGGCGGCCCTGAAGCAAGGAATCCCAGCCGGAACCCACCTGCATACTTTCGCCACGGGCTCTGCCCCCAATACATTTCTCCTGGAAAGATTAGCGGGATTGGGGGGAGGACAGTATATCCCGATGGGCTATACCGATACAGGTCTGGAAGTAGCTCAGAAGTTCATCTCACAAGTAGGAAGACCAGTGCTAACGAAAGTCAAAACCTCACTGACTTCAATGCCTGGAGTTGAGTTGTATCCCGAGGTGATCCCTGATCTGTACGAGGGTCATCCGGTGGTTGTCTATGGCAAATACAGCTTGCAAACTCTACCTTCAGCTGCGGTAGAAGTCACGATTTCAGGGGAGAGTGCCGATGGTGCCTTCACACAAACAGTACCCGTCCCTATCCAGGGAACAAATATGGCCATTGCCCAGCTTTTTGCTCGACAGAAGATCAAGCACCTGGAGCTCAGCCATATTGAACGGCAACAGCAAATTGTGGTTAAGAAGGTCACAGAACTGGCCTTAGATTACCATCTGGTGAGTACTTACACCTCTCTGATTGCGGTGAGCTCAAGAATTAGGACTACTGTGGAGGAGGAAAAAGCTCTGCAGATCTTAACCCCTTCACATTCCCCTGCAGGTATGGATATGATGAGACGTTCAAGATACAGCTACGCTCGAGACTCTGTAGCTTCTGGACCAGATTTTTCTGCTGCTTCTGAATATCCTGTCCCCCCGCTTTGTATGTATAGAATCGATGATGAATGGAGCAGAGCTGAAGAGGCCCAACAGGTGTGCGACATCAAAGCTAAACAGGCCCAAGAGATGATCGACAATAAGCAATACCGATCTGCCATAAAGTTTCTGACGATAGCCATCAACAAATCCCCCACGGAAGCCGGGTTCTTTGCCCTGCGGGGAATTGCCCAGTTACGTCAGGGTGACATAACCATGGCCGAAAATGATCTGCAATTCGCTTTGAAAATTGATCCCGATTGTGAAGAAGCGAAAAGGGGGCTTAACGATGAGGAATTTAAGCTAGGACTTGATAATCGGCTTCAACAACTGATCACAAAAGCACGAGAAATAATTGCTAATAAACGATACCGCAAGGCAATTAGATTCTTGACTAAAGCTATTGATAAGCTACCAAGGGAGGCTACTCTTTTTGCACTACGGGGAATTGCTCAGCTTCGTAAAGGGGAGGTTACCAAGGCTAAAGAAGATTTAGAACACGCCCTCCAGATTGATCCGGGTAATGTTGATGCTAAAGAAGCTCTCGAAGAATTGGCACTGATACAAGAAAACCTGAATGTTAGTACTCCGTTGAGTTGGCTATTTAAGTTAGCCAAGCGTTGAGTGCTCATGTTCAAGTTAGCGATTAGCATAGACATATAGAATGAATGAGGGTGAAGATATATTAAGGAGCCTATCATTCCTTCATTCCTCTTTTTATAGAAAGAGAACTCATCATTGACTCAGAAAGGCCAGCTTTGCTCGCATGAGGCGTAACAGCATTGAAGAACCAAGAATCTGATCAGCCCAATAAATCATCAAGGGATTAGGCTTAGCCAGTGTATTCTCAGATAATAGTAACTCTAGTGCCCAGTCTTCGTCTTGTAACCGCTGAGTTAAAGTGATGTACGCTGCCGCAGTTGAGCGTGAAACACCTGCATGACAATGGATCAAAACCCTGTCGCTTGTCTGGGTGGACTTAAGGATCTGCTCTACGTGGTGGGGTTGAGGACCTAAATTAGAGGGATTTGGATCTGTATGGTCGTAAAACTCGAGTCGGAGTAGGGGAACTGAAGCCTTATCTAGCGGAGATGGGATTTCTCCTTCAGGATCCCCTATTGAAATCAATACTTCTGGTGTGTATCGTAGAAACTTGCGCCACGCTTCCTCACGACTGGAGGTGAAGACAGCAATTGGTAAGTGACTTAGGCGATTCAAGGATGAGTCCATACGGTTCTGAATATGTCTGGTATATCGATCAATGTAAACACTTCACACCAAATCAACAAGTTCTTGAGCAAGTTTACCTACAGCTTTCTGCATGAGCCAGAAATCAGTCACAATCTCAGCAAGTCAAGATGTGAGCACTCTAGGTCAAATCAGAATGATTAACGTAGCTATTCATAGGTAGCTAACATGTTTACATGAGCTATTGCAGCTGAAACAGTGACATCGATCTTATATCCACCGCCATGAACAGAGAGAATTGGACACCCATTCCCAGTGGCCAGATCAATTGCCAGTCGAGTTAACTCACAAAAATCCTCATTTGTCCAGCCAGTTGTCTTTTCTCCACAGTCACCTCGATGAGAGTCATACCCAGAGAAAATGGTGATGAGATCCGGTGACCAGGGTAATTGCCTTAAGGATTCGGCGAAGATGGTAAGACTATCATTCCCAGTGTAATACTCACCCGTCAGTCCTAATTTATATAGAGATTCAGTCGGGAAATCCTTGGGAATAATTGGGATATTGCAATGACCGACTCTCCTGGCAACAGTAGTCGTGCCTTCGGTTAAATCAGAGGCCTTCGCCATGTAAAGGTCAACAGCACTGTGAATACTAATGCAGTAGGTATTGGGATCATGGCTAAAGATCGATTGTGTCCCATCACCATGGTGAATGTCCCAGTCAATAATTAGAACTCTTGTAAAGCCTTGGCTCTGAGCATACCGGACTGCCGCTGCCTGTGGATTCAGAAGGCAATAGCCGTGCCCCCAGTCAGCATGGGCATGATGTCCTACCATGCTGAAGCAATAGGCTCTTTCTATCTTGCCCTTTCTCATCTGATCAATAGCCTCCATCATCCCACCAAGACCATACTGGTATCCAGGCAAACAAAACTCTAGGCCCTGGCATTCTGCTGACTCTCTGAGAGGTTTGCATTCAGGAGGGAGAGGTTTGTCCAGTGCAGTAAGGCAGAGAGACTTAAGATAACTCTCAGTATGCACAGCAAGAAATCTTGTCAGTTCTCCTTTTCTCAGAGGTAGAGATGGATAATGATTAAGTTCTTTCTCTAGTCTCGAGCGAACTCGATTATAGTAAGGAAACGAATAACCTCCAAATGTAATTTCTTCTAAAGGTTTAGATGTATAAAATGTATGAAGGTAGAGATAGGTTGAAAAGGCGATCATATTTATATGAATCCTCAGTTGTATATTGTGTTGCTACTTTTCATGCTGGTGACTAAGATGCCTGTATAGTGGATCAAATAAACATATTTATAGGGATGAAGCTAAATCAATACTTTTTGAACGAGGTTGTCTATGTAAGACCTATACTGCTGAGCATGTTCCAAGAGAGCGACATATGACAATCGTTGATTACAAAAGAAGAGCCTATTGAGAATCACATTAAGAAGAGTTTGTTTTATTCTGTTTCCACTCCATACTCTTCATCGTATCATTCTAAGATTATCCTCAAATCAAAAATGGCTCCAAAAGGAGCCACGCGAGGAAATTATTGGGATGATCTAGCTAGTGAGGCTAACACTGCCGAGATTGACCTTCACTGACATATCAGCCTTGAGGGTGCCATCCTCCGAGATCCGCCAGTTGAAGTAGTTGGTCTGATCCTTTCTATCCTTCCCGGCGTTCAGGGTGGCTTCCACCTTGGATGCATGGAAGAACAGATCAACCAGGTAACGCTCAATGGCCATTCCATCTGCACTGTCCAACTGAGGAAGCGGAGGGGCGGGTGTAACAAGAGTGGTGAACTGATCTACTTTCATGACAGACTCCAGGCCTTAATGTCTACATGATACATGATCATCTTCATGGAAGCATCCTGCCCTTTGCCGTCACAGTGAAGATCGCTATCAGGTCACGTCAAACTCACAACGTCACCTTGACAGAACCTTCACCCTCCAGCAAAGTTGATTGTCTAGTGAAACACTCCACTGTCTGCATCACCCAAAAGCTTCTTAACAGCCTCTTTCAGAGCAGGCAGATCATGTTCAATCGTTTGCCATACTCTGTTCAGGTTGACCTTCAGATAGTCATGGATCAGTACATCCCTCATTCCTGCGATCTGCTTCCAGGGAACCGTTGGTGCTGCTTGCTTGATCGGGTCAGAAAGCTTCTTGGTCGCCTCTCCAATCACCTCCAGATTGCGAATGACCCCATCCTGAATCAAGGTTGAGGCCATAAATGCCTCACGACCTTCACCGGTGTAGATCTCAATGCGAGCAATGCACTCCAGAATATTGCTCAGATAGAGAGGATCTCCTTTCATAATGGGATTGCTTCCTGGAGCACCTGATCCCGAATAGCAGGATGTAAACTCTTCGGCTCTGCCAGATCAACCCTGCACCCCAGCAAGCTTTCTAGATCCTGAATGCAGCCGATGTAATCCAGCAAGGAACTGTTCTCATTCATCTCCATCAATAAGTCAATATCACTATGGGAGTCGGCATCACCTCTGGCAACAGAACCAAAGACATGGACATTGGTCCCTCCATGTCGGGCTATAACTCGAATGATCTCATCCCGATAGGACAGTAATTCCTGCAGCGTCACAGATCTACCCTCCCAGAAAACCCTGGTATCTGGATCTTATCGGCTTCATTAGTCTTCCAGCAGAGAATGCCCCATCGACAGGATTTCACCCCAAAATACTTGATTTCCTGTTTACATGAAAGCTATAATACTTGCATGAAGGTTCATCCTTCCAGGTTTTCTAGGCATCTCAAATGTATTCCATCAACCATCTGCTCTATTCCCTCTCTGCAGCAGCCCGGATCCTTGGAGTCCCTCCTCATCAGGTTGGGCGTCTGGAAGTTTGGCCTAATGTAGTTTTCTGTGTTGTCTCGGGCCGAGCTCGTTTCATGAGCAAGCAGGCATTCCGAACTGAGTTCGCAGAATTCCGCAAGCGCTCCAGTCTTGAGATCCGTGTGAAGCAGTGGGCTTCAGATCAGACAAGATTCACTGCTACTAATCCTCAGAATCAGCATCAGCACTCCCTTAGAGTTTATCCAGATCATGTGGCCTGCAACTGTGATGACTATGCCCGCCAAGTGCAACTTCTCGGCTCCAGGCAGGTGATGTGCAAGCACGGCTATGCCGTTTTACGAGAGCTGGGGCTCGATTCACTGAGGAGTTTTATGCAAGTTGTAAATGAGCGAGGCCTGGCCAGGGTTATCTGATCCAGGGATATCCAGGAACTTTTCATTCTTTAAGTTTCACGTAAACAGGAAAATCCGATGACGACCATCCACGACAGATTGATGGCCACCTTTGACAGTGCCATCTCAGAACTTGACTGCCTTCATCACCATCTTCTGCAAATCGCTCCCCAAGATCCTGATCTCATAAACATTCAGCGGATGAGATCTCAACTCAATCGCTATCGAGCCCACTGGCGGGTGGAGTGTGCTCCCCTGGCACCCAGACAGCATCCCACTGTTTGCAATGGTCTATCGATTGACTGAATTCTCGCTGCCACCCCACGGCCAGAGAGAGGGGATCCTTCTTTTCTTAATCTAAGGAGTTTCATTATGTTTGTGAATGCATTGACCTCACCCAGCTTGGAAGGGATCACCTACATTCCTGGCAAACCCAGGCAGTACAGAGCAGATTGTCAGGCAGGTCAGTTCAAGATCGGTGCCGATAAGCATGTCGGGAAGACCCTGAAAATGGAGATCCTTTCCTGGCGAGTCTTCGATGATGAGCTGTTCGGTTATCCTTTTCAGAGCTGGTGCGAAATCATCTTTGTGGATCCCAGTAATATTGTCTCCTCGATCCTTCTGAAAACCGGCAGCCTGGATAACTTCATTAATCTGACCCTGGAAGTTGCTCAATCCGGACATGGCTTGGGCCATGGCATTACAACCGCGAAGATGCAGTCCCGTTCCAATCGGGAGGGAGGTAAATACTTTGCAGTGTCCTTTGAATGGGAAGTCAGTAAAGAGGATCGGATCCTGGAGCTGACCGCCTTTGCCAGCGAACACGATCTCTATTCCACACGCCTTGCGGATCTGATCCCAGTTGAGACCCAACTAACTGCTTGATTTTAACTACCCAGGGATTCGGCAGGATCTCTGGGCATTATTCTGCAAAGGATAGGAAACATGTACACCTCATTTCGACCTGCACTGAACAATGCATTTCATGGGGTTCGCCGCAATGGAATAACCAGGGTCTACTACCGTGGGCCAGAAGGGACAAAACATGACGTCTCCCTTTGCCTGGATATTACTCACTCCAGTCCCACTGGATTTGAGTGGGGCTATGGCGGATCCGGCCCCCACCAGCTGGCCGTGGCATTACTGGCCAATATAGGTGGCCGCCACCTGTTTGATCAGGGCTTTGAGCTTTCGCATGAGTTCAAGCGTCAGGTCGTTGCTGCCCTTCCGGATCAATGGACCCTGAGTGCAGATGATATTCGCACCTGGATGGCGATTCACATCCCAGGTGATAGAACAACGATATCAGTTAGATAACCCTCAACCAGCTGCTGAGCCGCCTGCATGATCTGTTTCAGTTCGGAATGTGACAGAACTGTTGCCTCTGTAGAACTGATCCAGATTTCCGCTACAAGCCCCAAAACCCCAATCGTGGGATAGGTGAGAAGCACAGGCACGTTCCAAGTGGAGGAAGAATGATCCAGTCGCGGCTGACCTGCACAAAAGCGATCCGGTAAGTTCTCAAGCAGAAAGTTACTCGCAACCGCCTGAGCCTGCAAAGCAGTGACCGAAATCGTTGGGTTTGTCATTACAACCCTCCTAAAAAATATGTTTTCGATAGCTTTGGGTTACCACCCCCCAGTGCACTACTCCCTCACCGATGCGAATCATCGGGTAGTCCTCATTCTCTGGCATGAGAAACTTCTTCTTCTCCACGATCCGCAGCCGTTTGACTGTCAATTCTCCTTCTACCAGTGCCACCACGATGCTGCGATCCCGAGGCTCTAGGACGCGATCCACAATCAGCACATCCCCCGCCACCAGATTGGCATTGATCATGGAATCCCCGACAACCCTGACCAGGTAAGTTTCTCCTGGATGCAGGATCATCTCCTCGTTTAAGTCTACTAATTCCTCCACATTGTCGTCGGGCAAGTAGGGAGAACCTGCTGGAACTAAACAGCTCATTAGCGGAATACGACACGCCTTTTGCCCCTCAACCTTCCAGATATCAACTACTTGCATGCCAGCAACAACTCCATTGAATATTTGCAAACTTCAGCATGAAAACGAGCAAAATCCTCACGGGAGAGAGCTTTCACCTCTTTAAGAAGTCTCTCCACATCCGGAGGTTCAACAACCCTTCCCTCAATGAAATCCAGTGCTTCCTGTAAGGTATACCCCGCAAGGTGGCAAAACTGCGACAGATATTTCGGATCCGGTATAGCTCCCCGCCGCCACTGAGAAGCTGTGTTAGGAGCCACACCCGCCAACCGTGCCAGCTCACTGGCATTGCCATCCAGCCTGGCCAACACTGTTTCAACCAGATCAATACTGCGTTGCCGCCGCTCCTGATCCCTTAATCGGGAGGGATTCTCTTCCCGTTTACCCAGCTTGCCTATAATCTCGACTTCTGGCTGCTTCTTAACCCCTCTAGGCATGACATAACCATGAATCTTTATAGCTTTCATGCTTGCATGCAAACCCCATTGACAGCAAGCAGTCAGATATACAGGCTTAATGTAAAACTATAGATAATCCACAATGAGTGAAGCTCTCATTCAGGTTTCGGTTCGTCTGCCAGATCCACTCCTGAAAACTATCAAGATCCAGGCCATTAAGGATGAACTCAGCCTTCAGGATTTTATGGCAGAGGCCCTCTATGCCTATCTTCAAAGTCGGAGTATCCCAATTCTGGCTCCAGTGGATCTGTCTCCTGCCCTGATCTTGGGGAAGGAGGACACATGACAGGGTGCCTGACCCCTTCCAGCTCCAGGGTGAAACGCGACGTTCTGTTGCGGTTGGTCAGAGAAGCCTACCGCCATTCCAAAAATGCCAGACGCAGAGCTCTCCGATCCCCACCAGGCCCACTGAGAGATGAGTGTGAAGCCCTTGCCGATGCCTGGCTTCAGGCCGGTCGGATGTTTTTCAGGGAGGCAGAACTGTGGAAATAAAGGATGATTCTGACAAAATTCTTCCCAACCTCATACCAGCTCATTATGAGGATGAGCCCATTCCTTCACCTCCCAAGAAGAAACCAGCAGCTACTCCCCTTGAGCAGTTGCCTCTCTTTGAGGAGGAATTGTGAAACGGTTTTCAGAACGTCAGGATCTGATCTGGAAGGCTCCAGTGGATGCCAGTAGTAAGCTGATCCTATTGGCCCTGAATGAATATTTGGGAGCCAATAATTGCTGCTGGCCCAGCTATGACACTCTGGCCAGGATGACTGGACTTGCTCGTCGCACCATCATTACCAAGGTGGATCTGCTCATTCCCCACATCATCACCAAAACTGCTCGTGTAGATCCAGACAAACAGGTAAACACCAGCAACCTCTACTCGATCAACTGGACAATGTTGGAGAGAGGAGGTGAAACCAGTTCACCAGGGGTAGTGATCTCAGATCACCAGGGTAGTGAAACTGGATCACCAGGGGTGGTGAAACCAGATCACCCAGATCAGTCCATAGATCAGTCCAATTGATCAGTCTCTCTGATCACGAACATGAATGTTTGGATGATCACAGTTGGATAGAGACAGACCCTAGTGGTCAGTCAATAAAAGGATGACAAGTAAAAAGAGTAAGATGAAGTCAG
>CAYMOX010000058.1:0-28516 GCA_964392245.1 uncultured bacterium | reverse complement strand
GGGCTGAGGAGGGTTGGGCTCCTGAACCGGAGGCTGGGGAGGGTTGGGCTCAGCAATCAATGGAGGGCGAGGAAGAGGAGTGGCCGATCTGGGGGAACTGGGGGAGGGGACTGAAGATGAAAATTTAACCAGTTTCTGCCAGGTGCGCACGGAGAAAGAAGATTCGGGATTCACAACCTCTCCAGCCTGAAATTCGGGCAGGGGGCCCAGAGGGGGATGGGCGAGCGGCCCCTGATCAGCACCTTCAGACCGATAGCCCTCGGATTGAGGAGTCGATACCGATGCTTGCGCTGTACTCAAGCCAGGCTGAGCAGGACTATCAGAGTCTTGAGCGGGTGTCGTTTCGATTGCTTTACAACTGACGGTAAAGGTCAAGCTAGCAGGCAAGATGGTGCTGTCAGTCGGGTGTAAGGTCAGCATTCCTACCAGATCCCCATTCCAGGATGTGGAAGGGAGGGGGATCGGCAAACTAAAGACAGCTGTTTTTGATTCCACTGGGAATCGAATCGCCCGTTCGGTTTCAAAAATCACTTCTTCCTGAGCATAGAGACGGGCCTCCAGTTGCCCGGGCGAGCCAATCCGACCTGTGAGCACCAACCGATCCCCGGGAGCACCCTGCAATTGATTGTGAAGCAGAGAAAAGCTCGCTGTTTGCTTTTCCTGTATCTCGGTTTGAGGAACAGAGGCTTCAAGCATCTCAGCAGGAGGAAGGCTGGCTTCTGATCCCTCCCCTTCAACTGTTTCCAGGAGGGAAAAGGGTGAATTCCCTGAACTGACGTTCTCTGCTGTCTCAATCACAAATTTCTTTCCTTCCTGAAGGGCATTGACGGGAAGCACCCGCAGGCTTAAAGTGTCAAACTTTCCCTCCCCAAACAACTCTGCAATTAAATCAGCATCATGACAGCGAAACTCCCAGACTCCTGGTGATAGCAGGGTGGGGGGCATGATCACGGCAATGCCTTCGTCATTGGTGCGCACTAGCCGTTGTTCGTGCCGTACCCCCATGCCAGGCTGACGTGCCGGAACGGTTTCGCCAGGGGTGGGGGGCAAAGGGTACTGATCAATGTCCACAGTGATCGTGAAGTGAGGTTGCGGGGATCCGGCGATGATCGTGTAAGTACCCGCATTCACGGTGCATCCTTCCGGAGGGACAGGCTGCCATTGATCGGTGTGAACATCTTTAACCCAGAAATTCATGCCTCTGTCTCCTGACTGGCAGACTGCAAATAAGGGATCAGGTCCATTTGTGCTATTGAAAACTGTTCCCCCCGCTGCAAGTGCTTAAGCTGCACCGTTTGCTCCAGGGCTTCTGCCTCTCCCAGGATCACGGCCCAGCGGGCCCGACTGCGATCCGCTCGTTTAAACTGCTTGGCAAAAGCACTCCCACTCAAATCCAGTTCTGTGATCCAGCCTGCCTGACGCAGATGTTGGGCCAACCGTAAAGATTGTGCTTCAGCCGCCTGACCTCTGGACACAAGGTAGATGTCTGCAGCGACAGAGGTACCCGCCCCCTCCGGATCCTGTTGTTCCAGGAGCAGGACCAGTCGTTCCATCCCCAAAGCCCAGCCCACAGCAGGGGTTTCAGGGCCCCCCAGGGCTTGCACCAGGCCATTGTAGCGACCTCCTCCACACACTGTGCTCTGTCCTCCCAAAGCGGCTGACTGAATTTCAAAGGCAGTGTGGGTATAGTAATCCAATCCTCGCACCAGACGGTGCTCCAGTTGATAGCGAATCCCCAGGGTTTGCAACTGCGCCTGCACCTGATCAAAATGCTGGCGAGAGTGGGGGTTGAGATAGTCCAACAAATGCGGCGCCTTGGCTACGATCTCCTGAGTGCGGGGATCTTTACTGTCCAGAATCCGCAGGGGATTACGGATGAGCCGATCCTGAGAATCTGGATCCAGATCCTTAGCATAGGGGGCGAGGTAGTCCACCAGCGCCTGCCGATAAGTCTGTCGATCCTCACTATCCCCCACAGAATTAATCAGCAACTGCAGATCTCCCACCCCAAGATCCCGGAGCAGATCCATTCCCAGAGCAATCACCTCCACATCCGCCCGCGGATCCTCCGTACCCAGAACCTCCACCCCCAACTGGTGAAACTGGCGTTGCCGTCCCGCCTGCGGGCGTTCATAGCGAAACATCGGGCCCCGATACCAGAGCCGTTGCACATCCCCAGCGGCATAGAGATTGTGCTGCACATAGGCCCGGACCACCCCTGCCGTATTCTCAGGGCGCAGCGATACCTCCCGCTCCCCCCGAGTCGTAAACGAGTACATTTCTTTACCCACAATATCGGTTGCGGTACCGATGCCACGGGCAAACAGCTCGGTAAGCTCGAAGATGGGTGTACGGATCTCCTGGTATCGAGCCCGCTGCAAAATGGTCCGAGCCCGATCTTCAATGCGCTGCCAGAGACCGACCTCGCCGGGCAAAATGTCACGGGTACCCCGTACGGCCTGGATGTTCTCCATGACTGATTCCCTGCAACAGTGAGTGTACCTACTCCCAGCAGTTTACCTGGGGTGGGGTCTTACCTTATTGTCGATCCAGATGGTCACTGCCGCAGGGGATTGCGGTCAAGCCATCGCCGATGTCCGCAGTTTTGTCGGGAGTGCGCAATCCGATCCCCCGTGTGCTACTAAAAGGATCGGTCGATTTCGATACTCCTACCTATGCCCGCAGAACCACCCGCTGCTGTTGACCCTGAATGGGATGCCCTGCAACTGGATCCTGAGCGGTTGACCCCAATGATGAAGCACTATGTGGAGCTGAAGCGACAGTATCCGCAGGCGGTGCTCATGTATCGTTTGGGGGACTTTTACGAGACCTTTTTCCAGGATGCCCAAACGGTGGCCCAAGAGCTGGAGCTGGTGTTAACGGGGAGAGAAGCTGGGGCAATGGGACGGGTGCCGATGGCCGGGGTGCCCCATCACGCCTTTGAACGCTATGCCGCTCAGCTGGTGGCCAAGGGCTATGCCGTTGCCGTTTGTGATCAGATGGAGCCTGCCGATCAGCGGGAGGGCAAGCTGGTGCGGCGGGAAGTCACGCGGGTGATCACCCCTGGGACGGTGCTGGAGGAGGGCATGCTGCTCTCGCGCCAGAATAACTACCTGGCCGCGGTAGTGGTCCTGACTTCCCCGGCCCATACCGGAGCCAGCGACTGGGGCTTGGCCTATACGGATATCTCCACCGGAGAGTTTTGGCTCACCCAATACCGGGAGGCAGAGAACTCCGATCAACCCGACCGACTGGTCCAGGAACTGATGCGACTGCAGCCTTCTGAAATCCTGATCCCGGTCACCGACCCCACCGGGCTGGGACTGGTGCGACCTCAGCATCACCGCGCCCACCTCCCCTCTGGCCTCCCCGATCACTACTGTTACACGCTGCGGCCCCACCGTTTTTTTGATCTGACGGAGGCACGGCAGGCGATCCTGCAAACCTTTCATCTGCGTACTCTGGAAGGACTGGGGGCGGATCAGGTGCCTCTGGGCGTCCAGGCAGCGGGGGGACTGTTGCAGTACCTGGGGGACACCCAAAAGGGCATGAACCTGCACCTGCAGTTGCCGCGCACTTACCACATCACCGACTATCTGATCCTGGATCAGCAAACGCGGCGTAATTTAGAGCTATTGCAAACCGTACGCGAAGGCACCTTACAGGGATCCTTGCTCTGGGCTCTGGATCGGACGCGCACCGCCATGGGGGGACGGGCTCTACGGCGCTGGTTGTTGCAGCCCCTCCTAAAGCTCCCTCAGATCCAGATGCGCCAGAATACGGTGGCAGAACTGGTGGAAAACGGTCATTTACGCACCGATCTGCAGACCCTGCTCAAAGATATCTATGATCTGGAGCGACTGGCCGGAAGAGCGGGATCGGGGACCGCCCATGCCCGAGATCTGGTGGGGTTAGGGCAGTCTCTGAATCGGTTGCAGGGGATCGCCCAATGCCTGGAGGAGGCAGAAACCCCTTTTTTGCAGCAATTGCAGGGGGTGGATCCGGTGCTAGAGCAGCTGGCTCGTCTGATCCTTTCTACACTGGTGGCCACGCCGCCCCTGATCCTGACGGAGGGGGGACTCATTCAAGCGGGAGTGGATCCGCAGCTGGATCAATTGCGGCACCAGGTGGAGGCGGATCGACAGTGGATTGCCAATTTAGAAAAAACGGAGCGGGAGCGGACCGGGATCAATACCTTGAAGGTGGGCTTCAACAAGGCCTTTGGCTACTACCTCAGCATCAGCCGCGCCAAGAGTCACCAGGCCCCCCCGGATTACCTGCGCAAGCAAACCCTGACCAATGAAGAGCGTTACATCACCCCAGAATTAAAGGAACGGGAATCGCGGATTCTCAATGCTCAGACTGATCTGCACCAGCGGGAATACGAAGTGTTTCTGGATCTGCGGCAGCAGGTGGGGGCCGAGGCGGATCGGATCCGGGAGGTGGCCCGGCATCTGGCGGCAGTGGATGTCTTGGCGAGTCTGGCGGAACTGGCGGTCTATCACCACTATTGCCGTCCCCAGATCACGACGGATCGGACCCTGCACATCGTTAAAGGGCGACATCCGGTGGTGGAGCAAACCCTGCCCACAGGCCTATTTGTCAGCAATTCCCTCACTCTGGGAACACCCAGGTCAGCCGATCTGATGATCCTGACCGGGCCGAATATGGCTGGAAAATCCACCTTTTTGCGCCAGGTGGGGTTGCTGCAGATCATGGCTCAGATGGGGGCCTTTATTCCGGCGGAGTTTGCCGAGTTGGGCATCTGCGACCGCATCTTTACCCGTGTGGGGGCGGTGGATGATCTGGCCACAGGGCAGTCCACCTTCATGGTGGAAATGAATGAAACCGCCAATATCCTGAATCATGCCACCGAGCGCTCACTGGTGCTGCTGGATGAGATCGGACGGGGCACCGCCACCTTTGATGGCCTATCGATTGCCTGGGCCGTGGCGGAACACCTGGCCAATTCGATCCGCTCCCGCACCATTTTTGCCACCCACTACCACGAGCTGAATCAACTGGCCTCCCTACTAGAGAACGTGGCTAACTTCCAGGTGGTGGTTCAGGAACTCGCGGATGACATTGTCTTTCTGCATCAGGTGCAGGCCGGGGGAGCGGATCGCTCTTATGGCATTGAGGTGGGGCGGATGGCCGGGTTGCCCCCTCAGGTGATCGAGCGAGCCAGACAGGTGCTGAAGCAGGTGGAAAAACACAGTCGGATTGGTCTGGGTCTGAGACTTTCCCCTCCAGACGAAGAAAATCCAGACGTGGATCAGTTAACGCTCTTCACCCGAGACAGGGAGTAAAGCTACTGCAGAGCACGAAACAGACCAAAGGAGGAAGTGTAACCATGCAAAAAGGTTCTGCCCCCCACGGGTCCAATCTCACCGTTACAGAAAAAGCCCCCCAGTGGCATGTCTCCAAGAAGATCCTTAAACTGACGAGAATCAAAATCTGGTTCGTTGTACAGTTGCTCCCCGCGACCCAGACAGGCAAACATCAGGGCTGCCGCCGGACACCTGGGTTGAGATCCCTGTTCCTGACGGTAGCGTTGCAGAACCCAGCGCAGATCCTCTGCTGAAGTGGCAGCGTCGCGGAGATGAAACTGCACGGTTTGCCCAGCCCGGATCCGATCCCCAATCGCAATCGCGCCTGAACGGGGATCAATGCCCAAAATCACGCGAATCAGAAAATCCCCCTGCTCGGGCTGCGCCTTAAATTCGTCCATCAGTAGCCCCAGGAAAAGGGAGTGTCGCACCAGTTCCTGATCTTCTGGATGCAGCCTCGCCACCATATCCTGCAGGGTTTGCAGAGGAGATCCATCATCCAGTCCCAGGATCAGATTTCGCTCCGCAGTCGTTACCAGCATCGGTTCCCCAATAGGCCGACATCCCTGGGCCACCACCGCCTCCACCGCAATGTTCCCGGAAAGAGCCACCCCTACGACTCCGGAACGATAAGATTGAAACGAGCCACCAACCTGGTTCCCTCCTAGAAACAGGGCATTGTTCCCCGCTCGCCCACCACTGGCCAGGCCCCCCACCTTGATCGCTCCGGCATAGGCATAGTCCAGGCCCTGCAGCAATTCTGAAATGCGGGAACTGAAGCCATCCGCCAGCAGAATGAAATGGGGATTGGCCTGCGGTGAAACCCCCATCAGATCCACCCAGCGATCCGGGGCAGCATCCAGATCCGGCAGCTGTTCACTCTCCAGGTGAAAGGCACGCAGATTCACATCAGGCAGCACCGCCAGCGAGAGAGAAACCGCAGGCCCCTCTTCAATTTCCCGCCCATCCCCAACAATGCCTCCCCCAGAGCAGCCAATTAGGATATCCACCTGCAACAAATCCTGCAAGAGGGGCATCACCCTTGAATACTCACTGGCAAACGCTGCCGACAGAAAAAAAACCGCCAACTGGGGACGCAGATCCGCAACCGCAGGCATCACCAAATTGGGCAGTGACTGGAACTCAGCCCCCTGGGTTTTCCCAACCAATACGGCCTTCATCTGGGCTGTTCGCAGCCGCGACTGAGCCTGATCCACCACGTCACGTAGAGCAGATTCCAGAGAGGGATGAGTGGAGAGGGCATTCGACCACTGCATTGCAAAACCTAATTGTGAAAGCTATCTCTAGCTTAATCCTTCCCCAAAAAGGGAGAAAGCCCCCAGCGGGTTAGCATGGGAAAGCTCGCTGTTGCGGTTAAATTGGGCTGGAGCGGGGTGATCGACACATAATTTTCCTGCACAGCACGGATATCACTGTTGGGATCAATGCCATCGTTGAGCACCTCTCCGGCTAACCAATAATAGATCTTGCCGCGGGGATCGATTCGCTTTTCATAGACATCAGTATATTTGCGGATACCTAAGGGAGCAATCACAGCACCCCGGATCTCGGCAGTCGGCACCGCCGGAACATTAATATTCAGGAGGGCTAGCTCGGGGAGGGGGTTGTCTTGTAACTTCTGCAAGAATGTGACGATAAAGTCTGCAGCTGGTTGAAAGTCTTGTCCCCCCCAACTGGCCAGACTCACCGCCATGCTGGGGATCTCCTCTAACAGTCCTTCCATCGCTGCCGAAACCGTGCCCGAATATAGGACATCGGTACCCAGATTCGATCCCTGATTAATCCCGGAGATCACCCAGTCCGGCTTGGTTTCCATCAGTCCATCCATCCCCAATTTGACGCAATCTGAGGGTGTCCCGGTACAGGACCAGGCCTGAATCGAGGGCGCAAACCCTTCCGTGATCGGGTCGGCGCGTAGAGGTTTGTGCATGGTCAGGGCATGGCCAGTTGCCGATCGTTCCCGATCTGGAGACACCACCGTGATGCGATAGTCCGATTGCTGAGCCAGGGTATTGGCCAGGCAGCGCAGGCCCGGTGCTAGGATGCCATCATCGTTGCTGATCAAAATATTCACGGGAACTCCTACAACCCAATCGGCCCACTCACTTGCCCTTATTCTAGGCACAGGGAGAGGATCTGAAGATAGAGTCTGGTTTGTTGATCTCTAGCCCAGGTGGGGTAAGCTAGCTGAATCTCAACGTTTGCCTTTGAACATTTGGACTGAACTGAGGGTCGCCTTTATGAATCGATGTGCTCTGATTACGGGTATCACGGGTCAGGATGGATCGTATCTGGCAGAGTTACTGCTCGAGAAGAACTACGAAGTTCACGGGATCATCCGCCGATCCAGTACGTTCAATACAGATCGCATCGATCACTTTTATGTAGATTCCCACGATCCGAAAGCGCATATGTTCCTCCACTACGGCGATCTGACCGATGGCACCACACTGCGGCGGATCCTGGAGCAGGTGCAGCCGGATGAGGTTTACAACCTGGGGGCACAGTCGCATGTGCGGGTAAGTTTTGATGCCCCTGAATACACGGTCGATGCCGTTGGCATGGGAACGCTGCGTCTGCTGGAGGCGATTCGCGATTACCGCCAGCGTACGGATCTGGATGTTCGCTTTTACCAGGCCGGATCGTCGGAGATGTTTGGGTTGGTGCAGGAGGTGCCTCAGCGGGAGACCACTCCTTTCTATCCTCGCAGTCCTTATGCCTGTGCCAAGGTCTACGCCTACTGGCAAACCTTAAATTACCGCGAAGCCTACAACCTCTTTGCCTGCAATGGCATCTTGTTTAATCACGAATCCCCCCGACGGGGAGAAACCTTTGTCACTCGCAAAATCACCCGAGCCCTGGCCCGGATCCTCAAGGGGCAGCAGGACCGCCTCTACCTGGGCAATCTGGATGCCAAACGCGACTGGGGGTATGCCAAAGACTATGTAGAAGGGATGTGGATGATGATGCAGCACAGTCAGGCGGATGACTTCGTGCTGGCCACAGGGGAAACCCATACAGTCCGGGAATTTGTCGAACGAGCCTTTGGCAGTGTGGGGATGGAGTTGCATTGGCAGGGGGAAGGGGAAAGCGAAAAGGGAGTAGAGACCCGAACAGGCCGCATCCTGATCGAAATTGATCCCCGCTATTACCGCCCCACCGAAGTGGATCTGTTGCTGGGGGATGCCACCAAAGCCAGCCAAATTTTAGGCTGGAAGCCCAAGATCAGCTTTGCAGAATTGGTTGAGCTCATGGTTGCCGCTGATCTACAAGCCCTGGGATTAGACCCCTCAGAACACATGCAGGCCTTGAATGGCAAACCGATTCAAAACCTGGACCGGGCTTTTGTTCGGATGCAGGTGGGAGCCCAGCACGAGTAAAGGGACAGAGGCTAAATCAATATCCGTGTGGATGGACAGATCCGCACCAGCAACAGAACTCAATGAACCTGAATGACTGCATCTTTGCGAACATGCGCATGGAGAGCAACAGGTTATCATCTGGCGAGATGTGATCAATCTGCCAGGGATCTTCAGATGAAACTCCACCACCATCTTCTTGTCCTTACTTCAGGACTGGCTTTTGCCGAAGCTGCTCATGCCCAATCCTTACTGAATGGGATCGTGCGGGGTGTGATTGATGGAGACAATCTGCTGATTGAAATCAATGGCGTCATCCGGGAGGTGAATCTCGCCTACATCGTGCCTGCGCCTGGGGAGTCGGCAGCCCAATACCTGGAAGAGCTTCTGCCCGAGGGAACGCCTGTGCAGATTGATGTGGCCTTTACCCTCAGCAGTGGTCGCTTATACGGCTATATTTACCAGGCCAATGGTCTGGTGAACCAGCAAATGCTGCTAGGAGGCCAATCCCTGATTTATCGTGCCTCCCCAAATGGGGTGATCCAGAGCTGGTATCAAGAGGCACAAACCAGTGCTCAGGTCGCTGGATTGGGCTATTGGCAGGGATCCTCTCCTGCATTTGGCTCGTCCCAATCGGGTGCGTTGACGCCCGCAGCTCCCTTCGTGGGGGTAGGAACGCTGGTACTGGCGGCAGTCGGTGTAGGCTTATTCAAACTGCACAATTATTTGCGCAAACGCCCAACCCCACCCAAACAACAATTATCCCAGCTGCAGCGTTCCTTAGAATCTAGTCTGAGTGTGCAAAAGCAGTTGGAGCGGGATCTGGCCACAGTTCAACAGAAAGTGGATGAATGGATGGCTCGGGCCAAAGAGGCTGTCCAGCAAAATGATGACAACCTCGCACGGGAAGCCCTTGTGCAAAAACGTCTGGAAGCTGAAAAAGCAGAACAGCTGCAAATGGATTTACAGCAAGCTAGTCTGCAGGTTACCGAAATTAGAGCAAGCCTCAACCAGATCCAAAACCAGAGATCTTCTCGCTAATGCAACTCCACCGCTCTTAATTCTCTAACCTGTGAACCATCATCGAGAAATCCTGGCTGAGAAAACGATAAGACCTGGATATGTAAATCTTCATCTCGACATCAGATGAAGTTTTCTTTCTCTCGTCATTCTCTACAACAGCAGGATATTTCCTGGGCAGCATACACCTGCACGCTCCAAGTGTGCATTTCACCATCTCTGTTGATCATCCCTGTTTGATGGGTTCAGCAGGAGTTTTGTGTGCGCGGCTGGAGATCCTGGTTTATCGATCCTACAGTTCAGGACATCATCGCCATGAAAATCCGTCATCTTGCTCTAGTTGCGATTGCTACTGCTCTCAGCTTGGGTACCGTAGGCACGGTTCGTTACGGTTTCCACTTTTCTGCCGTTGCCGCTCCTTGTGCCGCTAAGCCCTGTGCCGCCAATCCCTGTGCCGCCAATCCCTGTGCCGCTAATCCTTGTGCCGCCAATCCTTGTGCCGCTAACCCCTGTGCCGCTGCCAATGTTGAAGAAGCTGATGTTGAGGCTGTTGCTAATCCCTGCTCCGCAGTAAAGCTGGCCGTCGTTGAAGAGGGTGGCAAAAATGTGATCAACCTGACGCAAACCCCCTGCCAGTTCGTGGAGTCAGAGGGTGAAGATCTGGATTTCACCACCACCTCTGCTGAAGACTGCAAAAAGATCAATAGCGAAACTGCCGACAGCCGTGCTGCCCAACCGCTAACTGTTCCTGCGGGTGACTACACCTTCCGCGTCACCAATGAAAATGTTCCCTACGAAGTGGGCTTCTATCTACGGGGTGCTGGTCTGGGGGGGGTGACTCTACCCAAAGTCAGTGGTGGTGGCCTGTTCGAAGGAGACACCAAAGAATACCAGGTTTCTCTCAAGCCGGGTGAGTATGTTTACAGCTGCCCCCTCAATCCCACGCTGCGCTACCCCCTGACCGTGACTGCGAACTAGTTTCCTCGCTATCCTCCGTAGTCTGAAGTAAGGATCCTGACTAAGAGTGGGATCCTTTTTTGCTGATGAAACTCCGTCAGATGGCTGATGTCATTTCCGCAATAACACAGTCGAAGAGTAACCTAGATTACCGCGAGAATAGAGTCATTGGATTCAAGCCTCTGCCATGATGTTTTTGTCACCCCTGCAACCATTACGTCAATGGGTGAATCACATCGAAGTTCGGGAAGACAGGATCGCGGAGCAAATCTGTCGTTTGATCCCTGGTCAATGCCCATTTGAACGGGATGTGACGCTGGCCGGGAAGGTGCTATTTCACATTCCACCTCTCTGCAAGCTTAATCCTCTCTATGAGGAACTGGTGGGATTGCGATTCCGCGCCCTGACTTATCTGGCTGAAAGTGGGCAAACAAATCGTACTCACCTGGTTGCCTGAAGATCATTCCCACCCTAGATTAAGGAGTCCAGCAATGACTTTTCACATTAATCATTACGGCCCCTATCACCGACCCGATTCACAAGAACTTTGGGTTTTACGAGGACAGCAGAATCCCAGAATCTACCAAGATCCCTCAGGGATGCCGATTGAGTTTCTTGAATACGCAGCCACCTTTGCAACTGAGCAAATTGCCCGGTGCTTTCAGCGGGCCCAATATGTTCCGATTCGGATCCGCTGACAAAGACTGTGATCTTATCGGTTAAAACCCACATTCCGCAGGGCAGCTTGGCTAGCTAATAATATTGCCGAGTCTGCTCTCCCAGAAAGCTGAGGATCCATTTCCTGTCGTCCGTCAAACTCGCCACCTCATTCTTGACTCTCATCTCCACCAATTGGATCGATTGGAAGCATTGATAGATCCATCGCATGGTTGGGCTTTGGGTCAGTTTCTTCACCTCTGATTTGACACTCGCCTTCGCTTTTTCAAGCGTTTTTGTTAACTGACTATGTCCTAAGCTATGGACGAGCAAACACAGATCCACGATCATCCCAAATGCTGCTACTCTCTTGGGCTTTTCAGATAAACACTACTACTGAGAAATAATGGGTCTTGCAGAAATCGGAATCCCCTATCTACACTGCCAAGGCTGTTGAGCAGCATCGCCTTGACCGCATGACCAGCGCTGATCATCTCGTAGGGGTGACAGCCCAACCGTTGGTTGATGGACTTGACCAGGGGGAGTTCATCGATCAGACCAGTGACAAGACCAAGGTGGTCAATGTCTAGTTCAGGGAGTTCAGAGTCTTTCATGACTCAAAAATACTCTTGATCTACACTCTCCCCTATGGATGTGAGCTTGAAACTTTAATCCATCTCCCTTCTTGGGTCAGGAACCCTGAAATGAAGGAGAATAAGAATGCCTCTTGGAATTCCCACCATTCGGGTAGGCAACCAAAAAAATCACCTCTATGGGTTAGGTGCAGCAATGCTACCATGACTGTCAAGAAAGAACAGTGGATGACAAGACAGCATGGCAGAGTATACGAAGTCAATTTCCTTTTATGGTCGGGAAATTGAGGTTTGCATTGGATTGATGGCTCCCCAGGCAGGGGCAGGGATCTGGATCAAGGCGGAAGACACCTCGGTGTTGATTACAACCACTCGCCAGCCAGGACGTCCCGGAGTGGATTTTATGCCCCTTCTGGTGGACTATGAAGAACGGCTTTACGCAGCAGGACGGATTCCAGGAGGCTATCTGCGCCGCGAAGGTAAACCTCCGGAAAGAGCCACCCTGATCTCGCGTCTGATCGATCGGCCCATGCGCCCACTGTTCCCTGACTGGCTGCGAGATGATGTCCAGATCGTGGCCACGACGCTTTCAGTTGATGACAATCTTCCCCCCGACATTCTCTGTATTCTGGGGGCTTCGATTGGGGTACGCACGGCTGGGTTGCCCTTTATGGGTCCGGTGGGAGCTGTGCGGGTGGGGTTAGTCAAAGATGAATTTATCATTAATCCCACCTACGCAGAGATTGAATCCGGTGACCTGGATCTGGTACTGGCGGCAACCCGTGAAGGCATCATTATGGTGGAGGCAGGGGCCAACCAGCTACCCGAAAAGGATGTGATCGAGGCCATTGAGTTTGGGTTTGAAGCCATTCAAGAACTGCTCACGGCTCAGGAGGAAATCTTTAGCGATCTGGAGTGCCCTCCTGTTCCTATTGTGCCCCCCGTTGCCGATCTTACGCTGAGTGAGTTTGTAGCTGAGCATGCCCAAACCCAGATTAAGCAGATCTTGAAGCAGTTTTTACCCAAGAACGAGCGAGATAATCAGCTGGATGAGATCAAGGCCCAGCTGGAAACTCAGATCACAGAACTGCCCGAGGAAAATCCCCTGCGCTTACACTGGGTGCAGAATCCCAAGGAACTGGATAGCACTTTCAAAAGCCTGGTGAAGAAACAGATGCGTCTTCAGGTGATTGAAGAAAATGTGCGTGTGGATGGGCGCAAGTTGGATGAAGTTCGCCCCATCAGCATTCGGGTGGGCCTGATCCCAAGGGTCCACGGCAGTGGCCTCTTTAGCCGCGGACTGACTCAGGTACTATCGATTGTAACTCTAGGAACCCCCGGCGATGCCCAAGAGCTTGACGACCTGCACCCCAGTGAAGAAAAACGCTACATGCACCACTACAACTTCCCTGCTTTTTCTGTGGGGGAAACCCGTCCCTCCCGTTCCCCTGGACGGCGAGAGATTGGGCACGGGGCCCTGGCAGAGCGAGCACTGGTCCCTGTTCTCCCCCCCAAGGAAGAGTTTGGCTATGTGATCCGCGTGGTCTCCGAGGTTTTATCTTCCAATGGCTCCACCTCCATGGGATCGGTGTGCGGCTCAACTCTGGCCTTGATGGATGCCGGGGTACCCCTGAGCAAACCCGTGAGTGGGGTGGCCATGGGCCTCATTAAAGAAGGGGATGAGATCCGAATCCTAACTGATATTCAGGGCATTGAAGACTTCCTGGGAGATATGGACTTCAAGGTGGCGGGGACATCCGACGGGATCACAGCGCTGCAAATGGACATGAAAATTGCAGGCATCACCATCGAAACGATTAACCAGGCCCTGATCCAGGCGCAGGCGGGACGGATGCACATCCTCGATAAGATGCTGTCGGTACTACCTCAATCCCGTTCACAGCTTGCCGAATCCGCACCCCGGCTCCTGACCTTCCAGGTACCCCCCGAAGATATCGGTAAGATTATTGGTCCTGGAGGCAAGATGATCCGCAGTATTACCGAAGAGACAGGGGCCAAAATTGATATTGCGGATGATGGCACTGTAACAGTAGCTTCCAGCCGTGGTGGCCAGGCAGAATCAGCCCAGCGCCGGATTATTGATCTGGTGCGCAGGATTGAGGAAGGACAGGTGTATCTGGGTAAAGTTACTCGGATCATCCAGATCGGGGCCTTCGTGGAATTTCTGCCCGGGAAGGAAGGGATGATTCATATCTCCCAGCTGGCAGATTACCGCGTGGGTAAAGTGGAGGATGAACTCCAGGTGGGGGACGAAGTGGTGGTGAAGGTGCGCAGCATTGATAACCGTGGCCGCATTAACCTCACCCGCCTGGGAATCGACCCTGAAGCGGCTACGCAGGCCCGCAATCTGGCCACCACAGCTGTGAACTAAACCCAGGACTTGGCCGAATTCTCAGGTGGGCGGACCCAAGCTACGCTGCAGAGAGGAGGTCAGCAACACAGTGGGTGAAAGCAGGCGAGGCCAACGCATCAGTCGCTACTGGCCCTGGGGCGTGTCCTGGGGGATGGCCTGGGCTACGCTGTTGTGTCTGTCCAGTGGGTCTGCCCTGCTGGTGCGACTGGAAAGTGATCTTCAACAGTGGCTCTTCCGCTGGCGAGGACCCCAGGAGATTGCTGAAGAGGTGGTGATCCTAGGGATCGATGGTCAGGTGGAAGGGGATCCGAGTGGTCAGGAACTGGATTTCCGGCTGGAGAGGGCCAACTATGCAGCCCTGACATTACGGCTACTGGAGCAGGCGGGGGCAGCGGTGGTGGTCTTGAACCTGCCCAGCAGCTTTTTGGTCCCCCAGACGCTCGGGGGGGATGACCTGGATGCCCCACTGCGGCAGGTGGTGCAGCGCTACTCCGATCAATTGGTGCTGGCCAGTCGCAGCAGTGAGAGTTTTCAGCGGGCAGAAATTAGCATCTACAACCACTTTCTTCCCTTTTCCTCTCTGTTGCTTGAGAATGTGGTGCCCCCAGACAATGTGCAGGGTGTGGTGCAATACCAGACCGATCCCCTGGGGATCCTACGGCAGGCACAGCTATGGGGGGAATTTAAACGGCGGGATAGCCAGACCTCACAGGTATTCGCCTTTGTGGAGGCCCTGACGATGGTCAAACTGGATCGGGAGAAAGCCAGTCTACTTTTCAAAAAGGAACCTCAGATTGACTTCAACCCTTTAAACCCTGGGCAATCCATCGAACAGATTCCGATTGAACGTGTGTGCCCTCCCCGCACCCATAATCCCTGTCTGGGGGAAGTGGATCCGGAGCAGCTGGTCCCATTGCGGAACAAAGTGGTGCTGGTGGGTTTCGTGGATGGCAACCCCGAGATCTTTCCCGTGCGATTGCCAACTGGAGAACAAATCTCAGCGGTGGCGCTGCAGGGGCAAATCCTCTCCAGCATGATCCTGGGGCAGTTCTACTATTCCTTACCCATGCCGCTGGTCATCCTGCTGGTGGAGCTGGTGGGGATCGGGACCGGTCTTTATTTGGTTCGAAGAACCCAGGTGCAGTCCTGGCGCTGGATGATGATTACTCTGGGAGGGGGCCTCTTGCTCTATGGGGGGTGGGCAGTGGCTCAGTTACTCTTGTGGCGCTGGGTTTGGCCCCTGACATTGCCTGTGCTCACCTGTAGTCTGACGGCCATCAGCGTTTACCTGACCCTGGTGTTACTCCACAACCGGGATCGATTGATGGCACAACAGGTGGAACTGGAACGACTGCGGCGGGAGGAGCAGGAGGCAGCTGTGGATCAGGCACGAAAGTTGCTTTACCGGGTGGCCACCGATATCCATGATCAGGAATTACAGGAGCTAAAACTGGTGATGGACACTGTAGAAACATTGCAGTGGCAACAGCAGGAGAGCATTCCCCTCGATCCAGGCAGTTATGATCGGGTGCTGGTGCAACTGGAGCACATTGGTCAGGGGATCCGGAACCAGCTCAATGATGTGCGGGTCCTGGCCAGCAAGCTAGAACTCTCCCCAGGGTTGCGGGAGGGACTCCACCAAGGGATTGCCACCTATCTTGATCATCTGATTGCCAGCGGCACCCTAACGCTTCCCGTTCAGAGGCAGTTACAACCTCTGCAGGAACTGAATACCAGTGAATGGCTGGATCAGCGGGAAGATGTCCTCCGCTTTTTTCGAGAAGCGATGACCAACGTGATCGGACATGTCCAACCGCCGAAGGGCACTGCCACCTTTGTTGAGGTCTCCCTAACCCAGTCGGATGGCCACTGTCGTCTCACAGTGATCAATGATGGCTACGAGCACCAGCCCAAACACGGAGGCGGGTACGGAACCAAAGCTATGAACACGATTGCCCAGTACCTACCCCAGGGATCCTGGCACCGTCGGCGCACATCTGAAGGCTGGACCCATGTGGAACTGGTGTGGGAGATGCCCACTCCGGGTCTAGAATCCTGATCAGGATCTCAAGGGCACCAATGGGCATGGCGGGAACAACTTGCATCTATCTGCACGGTTTTGCCTCCAGTCCCCATTCGGCGAAAGGATTATTTCTCAAGCAAAAATTTCAATCTCAGGGGATTTCCCTGCAGCTTCCAGATCTGAACCTGGGAGACTTTTCCCAACTCACCCTGACTCGTCAGATTACTCAGGTGGAGAGTCTGCTCCCTTCTGGATCGGTGGTGTTGATGGGATCCAGTCTAGGGGGACTGGTGGCCGCCTGGGTAGCAGAACGAAATCCGCAGGTTAGTCATCTCGTGTTACTGGCACCTGCCTTTAACTTTCTATCCCACTATCAGCAACGGCTGGGTCCCGAGGCCCTGAAGGTGTGGCAGCAGCAGGGATTTCGGCCCGTCTTTCACTACCATGAACAGCGAGAGATTCCTCTCCACTATCAATTTCTGGAGGATGCTCGCCAGTATCGTGATCAGGATCTGTGCCGCCCACTCCCCACCTTGATTCTGCATGGTCGGGGGGATGAGGTGATTCCCATTGAGGCCAGTAGAGACTATGGCGTCAACCGACCCTGGGTAACGCTGGTGGAACTGGAGAGTGATCATGCCCTCACCAATGTCCAGGAAACGATCTGGCAAGAGCTGATCCCCTGGTTTCAGGACCACGTTCAGGATCAGCAACCCCTAACCTCGGAACAAGAATAGGAGACCCAGCGACAGGAGATCAATCTGTCCCCTACAATATGATGGATTTACTCTGAACTCCCCTATGGCAGACGGCGAATATAAACCAGGTCTGGAAGGCGTCCCCGCCACTCAATCCAACATTAGCTACATCGATGGGCAGGTGGGGCTACTGGAGTATCGAGGAATCCCGATTGAGCAGCTGACAGAACACAGCCATTATCTGGAGACATCCTATCTGCTTTCTTTTGGGCACCTCCCCACGCAGGCTCAGATGGATCACTTTATCGAAGTTATCCGCCACCACAGTCGCATCAAGTATCGCATCCGGGACATGATCAAGTCTTTCCCTCCCACCTGTGATCCCATGGATGCCCTGCAAACCTGTGTGGCTGGAATGGGGTTGTTTTATCCGATTAAGGACTATAACGACGAGCATGTCTTTGGCACCATTACCCGCCTCCTGGCTAAGCTTCCGATTGTGGTATCCACCTTTCATCAGATGCGGCAGGGGGATGACCCGATTCCGCCTCGTCCTGATCTCGACTACGGGGCCAATTTTCTCTACATGCTCTCTGGCCAAGAACCGGATCCGCGTGCCGCTCGCATTTTTGATATCTGTTTAATTTTGCATGCAGAACACACCGTCAATGCCTCCACCTTTGCACTGCTGGTGAGTGCCTCCACACTAGCCAACCCCTTCAGTGCGATTGCTTCAGCCGTGGGTACCCTCTCGGGACAACTGCATGGGGGTGCGAACGAACTGGTGCTGGCAATGTTGCGGGAGATCGGCAGTGTAGAGAATGTGCGGCCCTACATCGAGGACAAACTGGCTCGCAAGCAACGGATCATGGGGATGGGACACCGAGTCTATAAACTCAAGGATCCTCGTGCCATCATTTTGCAAAAACTGGCCGAAGAACTCTTTGAACACTACGGCCACGACCAGATGTATGACATTGCCCTGGAGGTGGAGAGGGTCTGTGCAGAATTGCTAGGGGAGCGGGGGATCTATCCCAACGTCGATTTTTATTCTGGTCTGGTCTACGCCAAGCTGGGCATACCTGAGGATCTGTTTACCCCCGTGTTTGCCATCTCGCGGGCTGCTGGCTGGCTGGCCCATTGGCGTGAGCAACTGGGAGACAACCGCATCTTCCGCCCCACCCAAATGTATACCGGCGAACACAACGTACCGTATGTGCCCTTAGAGGCTCGCTAAGACGACTTCACTCTCTTCAACGTTACTGAGGTTAAGACTCGTCAGCAGTCATAGATTGACAACCTCAAAGGGGAATCAGTTCAGCTCGACGAGCCAAATCCTGTCCCTGAGGAGAGAGCGCCAGATCAATAAAATTCTTCACCGCTGAACTGGTGGGATCGGTGGTGGCCAGAAACACATTGCGGCTGATGGGATAGGTGCCATTGCGAACAGCGGTTTCGTCTGTGGGGGAGACGCCATCAATCGGAACAATCCTGACCGTCTGCTGGTTCTGGACATGGGCCACAGTTGCATAACTGATCCCATCCCGTCCCAGTTCTCGCAGGATCGGGGTGGTGAAGTCCTGTTGAAAGGTTTTGAAGTTGGGGCCATCGGGGGCAAAGTCCTGACCAAAAAGGACTACATTTTTAAATAACTCATGGGTGCCGCCGTCAGGAGAGCGATTGAGGACTCGAATCGGCAAATCCGGTCCCCCCACCTCCGACCAGTTGCGGATCTGTCCCTGGTAGATCCCCCCCAGTTGTTGCAGTGTCAGACCGCCATCGAAGGGATTATCTACACTCACCACGACAGCAACCGCATCCCTGGCGACTGGAATCGCTTCAATCCCCGCAGTAGCTTCTTCTGGTTTTAGAGGACGAGAGGTGGCAGCGAGTTGCACTTCCCCATTCAGGAGAGCTGCCAGACCGCGACTGGATCCATTGGGAGTGCCATCGGGAATGCCATAAGTGGTCGGTAGATTGGGATAGCGCTGAGAATAAAGATTTCGCAGAGACTGGACGTACTTGACCATGGACACACTGCCATCCATGCGCAGGACGGTCGGATCCGGCAGTGAGGCTTGTAAATCCACATTTGAAGCACTGGGGGGAGGAGTGCTCTGGTTAACAGGTTGATTGGGAGGAGTTTGGGCGGGCGCTGCCGTTTGGGTTGATGAGGGGGGAGAAGAGAGAGTGCTGGAGCTAGGGGATCCGGATGGATTGCCAGCCACGAAGCGCTGATATCCGTACCAGCCCCCTGCACCTAAGAGGGCCACAAGAACAAAGTAAACAATCGGTGGAGGACCTTTGCTTGCGGACATAGTACGGTTACCAGTTGACAGCGATAAGAACTCTGCAGCATCAGAATTGTAGCAAAGTCCTCTATTCTCTCTGAATTAACTCCTCCGGGAAGACGAACACCAGGAAAGGGCTCAAAGTAGAGAACCCGAGCTTCTTTCCAGGTGGTGTCTAGTGTTCATATTTGAGGAGGGATCGGGTTCTGGCATCAGGTAACCGAAAGGTCAGATCCCAAGTATAGTGCACTACAAGTGAGCTCAGATTTCTGAACTGTGTGTCTCTTAACACCACTGAAATAATGATTACTTGGCGTAGTGAGATTTCTACGGTTTTCGAATGCAGTTGAAAGTCATACATTGGTGCGCATTCAGATCCCTCCCTGGATCTCAGTGGCTGTAGCAACTTGGACTGTGGTGGTAAGCTGGGGTTCTCGATTCCTGTGCAGACATGGATCTGGGCATTCTCCCTTACACTGAGACTGATTTACTTTTGAAATAAATGTGACCCGTCAACCTCATGACCAATTTGCCAAAAGTCTGCTCAGTGAATTCCTCATTCCCTGGGGACAGGTAGAGATCAGTCGTGAAATTAGTGATGAACCCCGCTTCATTGATCTCTACTTTCAACCCGATCCTCTACAGGATCCGAGTTCGCTTGGCTTATTGGGGCGGATGGCTCAAATCCCTTGCCTGCTGGAACCCTACCGCAACCCTGTAACCCTGTCCCAGATCCGAACCTGCCTCCTCAAAGCCCTGATGGTAGTTGCTCAGCAGGAACGCTCCTCACCCCAGGGTCATCCCCCTTTCTTATGGATCCTGACTCCCACGGCCTCAAAACGGATCTTGAAACAATGCGGAGCTCAACCCCAAGCTCAGTGGCCGAGAGGGATCTATTCACTGGCAACCGGATTTCATGCAGCCATTGTCGTGATCCATCATCTCCCTCAAGATCCTGACACCCTCTGGTTAAGATTATTGGGCCGAGGGCGAGTGCAGAAACAGGCGATTGGGGAAGTCCTGGCTCTGGCGGAGGAGGATCCGATGGCATTGAGAGTGTTGGAGCTGCTGCTGAACTGGAAGATAATGTTGGATGAGAAGCAAGAGGCGCTGCGAGAGGAAGAGAGGGAGTTGGTTATGAACTTATCACCTGCCTACCTGAAGTGGAAAGAAGAGACTCTCCGAGAAGGGGAACAACGCGGGATCCAGATCGGGGAACAACGCGGGATCCAAATTGGGGAACAACGCGGGATCCAGGAGGGGAAAGCCCAACTTCTCCTCCAACTGCTCCACCTCAAGTTGGGTTCTCTTCCGGCTGAAGTCGAAACTCAGATCCGGTCTTTATCCGTTGACTCACTAGAGCTTCTGGCTGAGCGGGTCTTAGCTCTAAACTCTCTACTAGATCTGATTCAGTGGCTTGAGATTCATTGAATGTAAAGGATTGTTTTCTGTTGAAAGTTGTATTCTGCTAGACTTTCTTAGCTGCTGGTGATCGTGTTAAACTCCTTGCAAATTTCAAGAAGACTTTCTTGATCTGAGCTTGAGGCTGATCTCCAATTCTGGAGGCTGGCCTGAAGTCAGCTGTGTTCTGCAAGGGAGAGGATCGGCTGTGGGTCTGATTGCCTGGTTGAATGAGATCGCTGTTAAACGTCCTCTGGCCTGGATCTGCTGCTTGCTCTTTTGCTGCACAGTTTTTCTGACCAGTTGTGGGGGTGGTGGCTCCAATCTCCCAACCGCTCAGATCCAGCCACAGTCGGAAACCATCCAGACTCCCGTTCCTCGTCCCCAAACCTCAGGAACTCCCGTACCACAACCTGCTGGATCTCCTCAAATCGTGGCTCAACCCACCAGTGATCCAGCTGCCGTTGGTAATGCCTCCCCACAACCTCAACCCAGTCAATCCCCTGAGATCCCTGCATCCAGCCCGACTGCCAATCCAGGAAGTTCTCCTTCTCCAGGGGCATTGCCCAGTCCATCTGGATCTCCTCCAGCACCTGCTCCTTCCAGAACCCCTCGACCCTTCCCAACCTCAAATCTTAATCCTGGTGAGATCCCTGTAGGCGCGGTTGTGATCACTAATGCGGCAGAGCAGGATGGAGTTCCTCTGACTCTGGGGCAGGAGATCGTCTTGACGGCGGTGGCTGGTAATGATCAGGGGCGAGATATTTCTAACCAGATCCAGTGGTTTGACCAGGCTGGGGAGTTAATTGGGCGTGGACCCACTCTGACCTACAGAGCAGATCAGGTGGTGATGGAGACGATCACCGCACGGATCGGTGGGCAAGGGAGTGGGAACGCAATCCAACTCATGGCCGTTACGAATGATCCGGTAGCCAAGGTTAGCTTCACAGTTGCGCCTGAAGATATCACTGTGGCTCCAGGGGTCAAGGTTCTGTCTGATGCCGAGCAAGTTAATGTGCTCAGTCTAGATATTGCTGCAGGGATTCTAGAGTTGCGATCTGGAGCAGGTCAACCCACGCTTTATGTGGGAGACGTCGTCTTGGGTGCTGCAGGGGCGGTGCCACCCTCGCGGATTGTTGGGATCCAGCCGAAGGAAGGAGGACTGCGTTTAGAGTTTGTCGCTGCTCTACCCAAGGAGGTGATCGAGAGGGGATCAGCGACTTTTGAGCAGACGATCGATTGGAGTGGTGAGAGTGGGGAAGTCACAATTGTTGATATTCCAACCCAGCCTTTTGATGTCACAAGTATCCTGGAGCCGAAATGGAGTGGATTTACATCCCTGGGATCTCTGACTCCAAAAGGGTTAACGGTTAAAGCGGCCACATCACTCGACTATAAGCCTACCTACAGTGGATCGATTGCCTTTGATAAAGATGTAGGTTTAGGACTGAGTGAATTTGTGCTGAGTCATACATCTGACATTTCCACTACGACTCAACTAAAGATAGATGGCTACTACGACTGGAGTAGCCGATATAGCACATATGAGCCTCTACCACAAAGCAAGGAAGGGATCAAGATTTCCTTTGGCCCTGTCCCTCTGTATATCAATCTTGGATTGACTAACTTTCTAGAGATTGAGTCAGCTTTATCAGTAAGCAAGGAAGCAGAATTTAATTATGCCTTTAAGAAAGGCATCTACTCAGATACAATCACCTATAACCCAAGCGATCAGGGACGGGAATGGAAACATAATGAATCTTTGAGGGAAGGAGAATGGGAAGCGAAATCTAGCAGTCAAACTAATGGTAGAGGTTTGGTTGTAACAACAGCATTTCCCCAGTTGGAAGTAAGTATCTTTGGTACTACTTATTTTTCTACGGGTTTGAGGTTGTTTATGCCTACGGCAGGATATCCTAATTATGCTAAGGTTAGCGGGGTAGGTCCTGGTCAAAAGCCTCTAAACCTCACGGCTCGATCAAAGTTTGTATTTGGTAAGGCAGCAGGATATTCATTCCAAAAGAATGAAGTTGACCCAGTTAGCCAAGGAGAAGAAAGTAGTTCATCGCTATTCACAGGAGTTCTGGAAGGATCGGTGACGGCGATCCTTATTCTTGTTGCTGCCGTTTTGGTAGTTGAGGCTCTATTTACTCCTGATGATGATCAGGTAGCCCAGGAAGTGCTAGAAAAGGTGAGAGATGGAACAATCGACAGTCTTCAGGAGCTAAAAGATACTTTTGAAGGTGTACTCAATCTTGAATGTAGCGTCAACATTCCTGAAATAGAGTGCATTAAAAAGCCAGATCCAAGTCCGACTCCGACACCAGAGACCCCCTTTGAACCTGAGCCCGAACCTGATCCAATCCCAGTTCCACAGCCATCTCCAACAACAACTAATGAGCCTAAGGATTTACTGAATCCAACCCCTGATCTTGCCTTAGCAAAATTTAACTCTCAAGAATATAAGGTGAGGATTGGATTAGAAGATAATGGCCGATTTGATGATGGGGATAGTGTCAATATATTAATAGAACGAATTGGTAATCCTTATCATCCACAGTTCCCTAGTCTCCCAATCAGATCAGGATTTCCCAATCTTAATCCTGTGAGCTACTCAAGTTTGCTGACACAGGCGCTTAGCGGCACTGAGATGTCTCTTCCTGGGTTTAGGAATCGTATAACAATTTCTGCTCAAAGCTATGGGCTTTTTTCGGACGCAGCGACGCTAGGAATCAGAATCCCTGAGACTAATACTAGACAACGAAATATTCCACTGGTACCGACACCTACAGGAAGCTCTTTCTCGTTTGAGTTAAACTGTGAACGCCAGCCGAGTGGCGATGTCCATTCTCGCCGCCTAGCACAAAACGTAAGGAATCATTACTCAGCTATCAACTCAAGTACTTCGCAGATGCCATTCGTTATACCCTGTGGGACTGCAGCTCATCATATTGTTGCCTGGGATGAGCCCCAAGCCCTATCAAGTCGTTGCATTCTGAAAAGATATAGGATTATTGAAAGTACAGGTGCAGATAGTAGGCTCATTGATCGATGGGAGAATGGTATCATCCTCCCAGATTTTCGACAGGGAGGAGGTGCTTCTCTAAGCCGTGTGCCAGGTGCAGATCATGGGCCACTTCATAACGAAGACTATTTTACTGATGTGCTTGAGAGCTTATATAATGATATGCAAAGTGTTGAGCCAGACCTAAATAAGAACAAACCAGCTTCCAACTCAGTGATCATGCAAGCAAAGTCCAAGATGCTTGCCACCCTTCAAGAGATTGCTGCTGAGTTAGCTGGACGTTAGGTTTGTAAATATATTGGAAGAATGATGGAGTTAAGTCTATGAAAATCTACCGCTTTATGAGTAATGCAACTAATGCAAGGCACTTATGTCCTGCAGATGAAGATGTATGGGAATCTATTGGACAACCTAAATGGTTTGAGGGCTATGAAGATCGACTTTGGCTCCATGGCGAATCAATGAAGGAGATATGGGAGCCTATTGATTTTGCGTTCTGTAAATATACTGCTGACAAACCACTTAATGATTGCATTTACTCTGATTTTTACCCCCCCATACTAAATCAAAATTCAGTTCATACACTTATGGATCTCTTCATAGATTATGTCGAGATATTACCGATTAATGTGCTAGACGATAATACTACAAACTATTTTATTCTCAATGTCATTTATGCGCCTGATCTGCTGGATGCAGAAAGATCAGAACTTACTAGTAGTTCACCAAAGAAACATAAATATTTTTTTATCTCAGAAAAGGTTGCCATGCTAAATCTAACTTTGTTTAAGGTTCCCCAGTTTTTGGGGACACGTTGGTGCTTTGCTACAGATGTATTTGTGGATCAGGTCTTAACTTCTGAGTTGTCTGGATTTAAATTTGTGGAAGTGTGGTCTAACTGATTGAAATTTATGGATTTAATTTTGGATAGCACAGATATAGGATTTAATAGCATGAAAGTATATAAGTTTAGCGTTTCACCTTCAGAGAGCAGACATATCTGCCCTGAAGATGAACAGCTTTATCTTACCTTTGGAATCCCAGCTTGGTTTAAAGGAAATGATCGAGAATGGTTTGGCGGAAAACCTCTCAAAAGTCATTGGAGAACCCTTAAATTCAAGACATGCAACCATAGTGCTAATAAAATGCTTACTGATTGCTTATATACTGACTTCCTAATACCTATTCTTAGCAATACTGCTGTTAATGCCTTAGGCAATGTTTTAACTTCGAATAGAGAGCTGTTGAAAATCACATATGATTCAGAAAATGGGGCTGATTATTTTGCCTACAATACTACCTCTGTTATTGATGTATTGGATGAAGAAAGAACTGATTACTTATCTACAAACCCAAATTTTATCTTTCTAGAAGATAGGCTTTTAGAGCAAGACCTATGGATCTTTAAAATTCCACAGATCCCTTATCAGAGATTTAGTTTTGTCACTGATTGTTTTGTAAATAGGGTAAACGATGAACAACTGACAGGATTTAGGTTTAGAGAGGTCTGGACTAGTTAATGTTGACAAGAATAAGACCAAAGGATTACGGACAACAAGAAAAAGTATCTATGAGTAACAAGGGGGCTATGAATATATACTTAAATACGACTTGATGTCGAGAAGAATATTCGATGTGGCAAGATAAAAGATCCGAATGGTGTTCGTGATAAACTATTGATCACTTTACAAGAGATTGCTCAAGAACTTGTTGAAGGTGAGATTAGAATATCACCCTAAGTAGATACAGGAGACAACTATGGAGATTTATATCTTTCGAAGACAAGTATCCAATAATAGACTTGTGGATCCGGTCCTTCATGACGTGGAAGACCTCGACCAAGGCTTCCTTGATGAGTATCTCTTAGGTACCCCAAAATGGTTTAAAGGTGATCGTAATGATTTCTTCACAGGCAAACCTATGAAAGAATTATGGAAACCCATAGACTTTATAACTGTTGAGAATGCTGAAGCCCCTCTTTCTGACTGCTTACTTAACCACATCTTTGTGCCAATTATTAGCGACAAAGCAGTAAAGTCTCTTTATGATTTGTTAGAGCCAAACGGAGAACTCCTGGAAATCAACTATGAATCGGGGGAAGGCCAAAACTTCTTCATCTACAATACAACTTGTATTCTAGACATTTTAGACACAGAACGATCGAATCTGGACAAATATCCAAAGAAAAAGAATATATTTTTCAGAGAGGAACTTTTAAGCGAAGCTATTCCGGCAATATTCCTGGTTGAGCAAAGGAAAAGTGGCAGAACGAACTGGCTATTTGTGACTAATCAATTTGTGGATAGAGTCAAAAACAATAATCTAACTGGTTTTGCTTTTGAGAAGTTTTATTCTGACTCCGACACTGATATTAATATATCTCCTGATTGACATGGAAATACAGGAAGTTCTTTTTGAGGTTTATCAAGAAAAATGTTAATGAGAGCTTTATCCTTTGTTGGCTTCATTTTAGCTTTGTGTGCCTTTGTGACTTCCTGCGGACAAAGCAATTACTCCAATATAATTTCCCTAGATGATTCTCTATACTCTACCAAGCTTGAGACAAACGAGTCTGAAAGCACTGGGGTTAGTTTCATTGATGAAATCGTCTTAGTGGAACCCTCCCTAATTGATCAGCAAGACTTATCAACACAATCAACAGATCATTATTGGCTAACCCTATATAATGAATCTATTGGCTACATAACTGCGGCGGAAATGGGCTCACCCTTTATTGTCAAGGATCTTCTGTCAGATGATCAGATACTTAATGATCTAGGTGTCTCAATCATTAACCCAGTAGGAATTATAATTGCCAGCAACTTTAACAATGATCAGCCTGCAGAAAATAATATCCAGAGAACTATAGAGCCTGGGGAAAGTATTATCCTTGAGTCAACTCCAGGAACCTTCAATGATGATTTAACCTCAGATAATAAATCAACTAGCTTAAACACAAGTAATGCTAATGATGAATGCTATCTCTTTGATCTTGATAATGTAGAGTACGAATCAAGTGTCAATGATGGTCAAGAACAAGAAATTGAGATCCATATTACCAAGTCTGGTCCATATGTCGATTTCCTTAGAGATTTCAATGAATATAAGCCTTCTCATGTAAGAATTGTCCCTGTGCAAGGTGAGGTAGAGATAGGATCACCAGAAGGAGAAACAGATGAAAATGGATTCTATAGAACAACTGTAAAATTACTGGAAAACTTAGGATCAGCAGAACTTAAGATCGAGGCCAGAACATCAGAACCAGAATCTTCTTCTAGCTTGCTTGTGGATGCCGTTGCCCTAGAAGCAAACTCAGAAGCCGATCCACCTGATGATGTGGAGTATATCTTTATTGAAGATCCTTGCAGTGATGATGATCAGGTGGAGGCCCAATCTAGCGAATGTGGTTTTGAGGCAAATAGTTTCTCAGATCCCAACTACCGCAGTTTTGATGGTCTCTATTCCTGGACTGATTCAGAAGGTGACTTCATCCTGGCGCGCACCCTTGATGGTCAAGTTGAGATCCAGGCTCGACAAAAGAATCGAGAAGGACCAGGTGACTCACAAAACTCAGGTTTTGTTATTCGTGATGGTAAGGATATCTTGGAATTCAATGTTATACAGGCCAATTTAACTCCAGAGTTAATATCTCTTAATGGCAAGCTCCAGGATCTAAGACAGTCTTCATTAACTTTAGATTCAGGAACAGTAGTTTCCTATCGCTTTATTCGTTCTCCTAACTACATCCTACGTAAAACAACTGGGGAGTCCTTTCGCGTTGAAGTATTTCCAGGATTTCTGAATCTGAGTTCCCGCATTACTTCGAGAGGGCGATATGAGGGGATCTTGGGTGATGCGGATGGCGATCCAGCGAATGACTGGACTCCCAGAGGGGGTAAACCGATCCAACCAGGCGATTACACTATTCAAGAGTATGGCGACTTCATCGAGTCCTGGCGGGTAAGTGGAGATGCTTCTTTATTTGCTGCTCCCTTTGGAGATTATGAGGTATCTATCTCCGATTGGTGGAACAACAAACGTAAGGATTCAGGTGGTCGAAACCCTTTCTCAGAGAGACTTCTGCGTTTAAACTATATTGAAATTGAGTATTGAATTGTCAATAAGCGAGGAGGATTGAGGATTGCAGCGATCGTTGTTGAGAATATCCAAAATTCGACTTTTGGCCCAAACTCTTTACTGGCAAGAGTTACAGCTGATTTAGGGAGACCTGAATCCTTACCAACAAACTACCTCCAGCTCAAATCAAGTCAGGATTTCAGATTTATGAACAGCTTTTTGGTAGCATCGGAGAACCCTACCTGGCCTTCCGGTTTTCTGTGGATCTAGCCGGAGGACTACCACAAGTTGATTTAGAACTTCTCTATCAGCAGGTGAGGAAGTTACAAGATCTTCCACCGATTCCTCCTATTGATGCCGATCTGAATCGAAATGGTGTTCCAGATGTCCAGGAACCGAGGCTATGGGCCTTTGATAATCTCCTCAGTGATGAGCAACAACAGTGTTTAGAAGATGGAGGATTATTTGATCTCGATACAAGCGAGTGTAGATTTGAATCGCTGACTTGTGAGGATGCTGGAGGCTTTTACAACTTTGATCTGCAGCGCTGCGAATGTGAAACTTATAATGATGAAGAGGTGGAGCTGTTAGATCTAGAAACAGGAATATGCTACTCAATTGCCTGCCAGGAACAAGCTATAGCATTACGGAATGATTCATGAGAATACTCCATACATCTCTAGCTTCGGA
>CAYMOX010000057.1:0-29667 GCA_964392245.1 uncultured bacterium | reverse complement strand
CATAGCCTGAGACCCTAGCACATTATGGCTTCCATGAGAACGAAATAGCCCTGGTCGATCCCAGAGGCCAGAAATCAATATCCAGTTCCTCGAGTATAGCTTTCGTCAGATCACTGATCATTTCTTTCACAAACTCATGCTCGGGTAGCGGTTTACGGATCTCAAGAGTTCCATGAAAGTAGGCAATGCGACTGCTGCGATGCTCCCCCAGATCCGTGAGGATGGATTCGAACGTGGACCAATCAATGGACTGCAGGCGTACCCGTTCTCCTGGAAGCACCTGGATTTGTTGGAGGCTGACTTGAACCATGAGCTTGTTTGGATCAGGTAGCATTGAGAAATCTTAACTCAGTAATCCAAGAATTGATATTAGTGCTTTTCCTTATGGGATAGCGCCAACACTCGGCCTCAAGCTTTCCCAACTCACTCTTTCTTCAGGTCCAACCGAGCAGGATAATTCACGTAACCTCTCAGACTCGATCTGCTAACTCAGGAGAGCAGGGTCGATCACTACGAGAGGATCAAGGCGTTTTTGAAGGTAACTTGGAAGGTTGTCCATCCGTTTTCACTGGTAACCTGAATGTCACCTTCCAACTGCTCAACAATTTTCTTGACCAGGGCTAGTCCTAACCCTGTACCACCCTGATTCCATAGATCGGCATGTGGAACGCGATAAAATTTATCAAACAGGTGGGGAATATCTGTTGAGGAAATTTCTGCTTGATTGGCAACCTTAAATTGGGTAAGGATGCAAGGAAGATCATCGGAACCTGAAGTGTAGATATCTTGAGTGAGGGTTAAGTCAATTTCGCCACAGGAGGGGGTGTATTTACAGGCATTATTGAGGAGCTCTGCCAAAACCCTTTTCAGACCTTCTCGATTGGAGTAGATCATGTAAATGTTTTCAGGTAAACTCAGCCTCAAGATTTGTTGGCGATCGTCTATTCGCGACTGAAAGCCCTCGATCAGGGGTAGGAGCCATTCCTGTATATCCACTGGTTCTCGGAGCATAGCTTGGTTTTTGGCTTCCATCCGCTGCAGATCAAGGAGATCATTGATAAGTTCCACTTCTCGATTGCAATTGGTTTCCAAAATACTGAGGTACTGCTGTTGACGCTCTGGGTCATTGGTCAATCGCAGTAAGTGGATAGCTAGTTTGATATTTGTGATAGGTGTTCGCAGCTCGTGAGACACGGTATTTAAGAAGTCGTCTTTAAGGCGATTTAGTTTTTGCAGATTTTCTACCTGGCTTTGTGCTGCCTGATAAAGTCTGGCTTGACGAATGGCGATCGTACACTGGTTGGCAACCTGTTCAACCAAGCGAATTTCCAGATCGTTGTAAATCTGATCCGATGAACGGAATAACCAGATCCCAGCCTGAATACCCTGTTCATCAACGATAGGACAAGCAAGGATTGCTGCTTTTTGCTGATTAAGCCATGGAAACAACTGGCAAAACTGGATACATCCATCCTGAAGGAGCAGATTGATATCAGAGGGATCCTCACTCAATGTAACCCGCTGTCCTTGCCCCGAGGACCAGCCAGGAGAGGTAGATTCGTAGTGAATTGTAAAAGATTTATTCTCAGGATCATAAATAGCTGTTGAGCAACATTCTGCGCTAAGTACTGTGGTGACTTCCTGGACTACAGTTTGCAAAATGTGTGCCTCATCCAGAGTATCGAGTACACGATCAGAAATACGTTTGAGTGCCGCTTCAAATGCTAATGCCTGTTTCAGCTGTAGCGATCTTTCCTGCAATTCTACTGTTCGCTGTTCAACCCTGCTCTCCAGTTCTTCATTTGCAGATTCCAACATAGCAAACGAGGCTTTCAACTTGGTGGACATCAGGTTAAAGGCTTGCACCAGCCCATCCAATTCCTTAATCCTTTTTGCCGAGATTGCTTGAGGTGACTTGCCACCTGCAATTTCCTGAGAGGCACGAATTACTCCGGCAATGGGTTGAGTGATCCATTTAGAAGTTAGGATACCTATCAGAATAGATGTCAATAACGCCGCCAGGCAGAGCAAAATGGTGGTGCGAGTATTCGTAGCAATGTATTCCATGAAGTCAGCTTCTGGAACAGTGACCACAATCAGCCAATCTAACCCGTAGGGATCGCGAAATGGAGTCACCTGGATCAGATGCTTTTCTCCCTCAATCCTATGAGTCAGCTGTTGACTATGTTGAATATCTTTAAGGGTGCCGAAGACACTCTCAATGGCTTGAGCCGTGAGTCGAGTGATGGGATCTTCACTGGCACTTGCTGCTACCCGTTCCCACTTTTCCTCGTTTCCCTCCAGGCGAAAGAGGAGTGGTTGTTCAGCGCTAGAACTTGCAATCAAGTGGCCCGATCGCTCCATGATGAAGGTTTGTCCGGATTGCCCAATCTTGAGTTGGTTTAAGAAATTGCCTAATTCTGCCAGAGATAGAGTTGCGTTCGTAACTCCTAATAAACTACCCGTTTCGTCATAGATAGGAAGAGTGGCACTAATCGCTAACCCTAACGTAGAGAAGTATGGATATACCTCAGTCCATGTTGCTTTCCCGGCTTGAACCGCTTCGATATACCACGGACGGGTACGCGGATCAAAAGTGGTGTTCACGGTAAGGAGGCGATCGCGGTTTCCCTCTTGATCAATGCTGTAGGTGTGATACTCTCCATTGGTTGATGCGTCAATCACCCGAATCACCAGAGAACCATCTGGCATCCGATCAACTGCATGGATGGCACCTTGCTCACTGCCAAAAGCGATCGGTCGTAAGGATTCAAATACGCGCATTTGCTGCCAGAAATGTCGCTCAAGGATAGCTGTATTCTGCAGATCTAAAGTGCCGAATTGGATGGCATTAGCATTGATTTCTGTAACTATTTGAGGTGTCTCCATAAAAGCTGTCAAATGTTGAGAGATCTGGGCCGTGACCTCATACTGCAACTGAGATACGACCTCATTAACCCCTCTTTGACCGTTACGCAACGAGAAGACAGCCGTTGCCCCAACTGCGATCGCAATTTGTAGAATAAACGGAACAACAAGCACTAGACGTAGCGGTACTCTCAAATGAGCCTGTGATTCTGGATGGTTGCTACTGAGCTTTGTTTTCCCGAATACAGTTGACCTGGCTGTCTTGAGAGTCATAGCATGAATATATAGTATTACTAGTAATCTTAGTGCAAATTTGTGAAGATCAGGTAATCCTTATCTGTCTCCAAAGATACTTTCCACTCTAGACAGTCGTTTGAGTTTGATTGTGCTTGCTGAATAGCTTAAGTTTCAGAGAGTTAAAACAATCTTTTGTTCTCCGTATTTCCAACTATCGACTGAGCTCTAAATTCTTTCAAGATCTTGTTTCCCCCTTTTTTTGTACTGCGAACGATGGGCGCTGGAAGCCAAGTTTTTCTGGCAGGGCATTCGTCTTGTCACTGATCACTGCCTTTACAATCTGATGCTCGGGTAGAGGCATTACGCTTTTGTTGGTCAGGAAGCGTGAGTTGGCGGTTTTCACCCAGTGATTAAAGAAATAATCTCAGTATCCTACCTTGTGATCACTCGATCTAAATCTGGTAAAATAAAAGTGGGATCAGGAAAGAATCCCCCTCCGCAGCCACAAGTAGTTGATCCCTGAAAAGGATGCACTAACTGTAAATAGGTACTATTTAGCTGTGTGAGGATTTCGGTAATGATCCGGTCTGGTTCGCTTTCTGGGGAAGGAGGTTAAGCCATTTTGAATCTTTATGGGTTGAGTTGCCAGTGAGTTTAGGGTGCACACAGGCTCTAGCTCACTGGTTTGGATTTTATAGAATCTTTTTCAGCAAAGCTTTAATCCTGATGCAGATCATGCAATAACCAGAGTGAAGCCAGTAATCCCACCAGAAAGCTTCCCAGAATATTAATACTTGAGAACACAATCAATACATCTAAAGGCCGAATGATCCGCAATGGATCGTAGATGGCTACTCCCTGGGGTTGAGACAACGCTTTGGATAGCAGAACAATCACGGAAACCTCAGTAGCTACCAATGCCACCATGGCCCCTACCATATCCACCCACATCCCCCAGTGCAGAACAGAAACGGTTTCAGCTTTGCTGGGACGCTGCTGAGGATTGGGTAAGCGCAATCTCCAGGGGATCCGAGTGTAGAGAAATTCCAGCCCCAGGCTAGCCAGCAGCCAGAGTAAAGCGACACCTGTGAGAACGATGCTTAATCCTGCTCCAGGCACATTCACTCCTGCCCCCACACCTCTTGCAGGTAAAGCCAGAAACAGGCTGACGGTTGCCACACCCGCCATGACCACTTGCGACCAGAAGCCCAGCCAGCTCACCACCCCAAACGTTGCCACCACATGACGCAGATTAGGGGGCAGTTTAGTCAGAGGGAGCAGACGTGGGTAAGGCTTGAGGTTTTGACTGGAAGAGCGGCGATGAACTGGGTAATGGCTCTGATCGGGATGGGGATGAGCTGAGTTTCCGTCTGAGGGAGGTAAGGCAGGATCAGGGGGTGCGTTCTTCATGGTCCCCATCCTTCTCAGGATGTGCGAATGGCGATGGATCACTCTTTCAGATTAACCATCACATCCCTCGGATCCGACCTGTTGATACGATAGTTCACCAGCCGCCCCCTCCAAGCGGTGCTTCTTGACCCAACTCACGCGTTGAGGTAGTCCGATCCCATGGCAAACACGGTCCCGTTACAGCAACTGGATCTCTTGGAAACGAGCTAGAACGATATTTCTATGGGTTGAGTTGTCAGTAAGTTAAGGGTATCGAAAAGTTCTGGCTTACTGGTTTAAGATATATTATCCACGAGGTTTCCCGACCTAGTGAACTACGGTTAGCCTATGCATGGACAACATAGGGATCCGGGAGTTGCACCCATAGGGGCTGTGAAATGCTGTATGCCTTTTGGAAAGTCCGATTGAGCCCATGCCCTGAAACGGTCACTGGGGTACTCATATTTTGCTGTACGTGATGAAATTAAGTAAATTTCCAGGACGAAGAAACATTTCTGAGTGATTACAATTGGATCAGATCATGGGTTTTCTTAAATATATATTTGGACACAAAACTCGACGCATCAAAACATAATAGGAGATTAGAAATGGAAGAGAATCAGATGAGAAATGGTGGCAAATGCCCAGTCATGCATGGCGGTGCCACAACGAGCAGCATGTCAAACATGGAATGGTGGCCCAAGGCACTGAACCTCGATATTCTGCATCAAAACGATACCAAGACCAATCCGATGGGAGCGGGATTCAGCTATCGTGAGGAGCTCAAGACGCTCGATGTGGCTGAGCTCAAGAAAGATCTGCACGCTCTGATGACCGACAGTCAGGCATGGTGGCCCGCGGACTGGGGGCATTACGGTGGCCTTATGATCCGCATGGCCTGGCATGCCGCCGGGACCTATCGCATTGCTGACGGACGTGGGGGTGGCGGTACCGGCAATCAACGCTTTGCACCGATCAACTCCTGGCCTGATAACGTCAACTTGGATAAGGCACGTCGTCTGCTCTGGCCGATCAAAAAGAAGTACGGGAACAAGATCAGCTGGGCCGACTTGATCATCCTCGCTGGCAATATTGCATACGAGTCCATGGGGTTAAAAACCTTTGGCTTTGGTTTTGGCCGTGAGGATATCTGGCATCCAGAAAAAGACACCTACTGGGGATCCGAAAAGGAATGGTTGGCCTCCACGCGCTATGAAGGAGACAGCCGTGAGTCGCTGGAAAATCCCCTGGCCGCCGTTCAGATGGGTCTGATCTACGTGAATCCCGAGGGGGTGGGGGGCCATCCTGATCCGCTCCGGACAGCACAGGATGTGCGCGTGACCTTTGCACGCATGGCCATGAACGACGAGGAAACAGTGGCGTTGACCGCTGGTGGTCACACCGTTGGTAAGTGTCACGGCAATGGTGAGGCGAGCCTGCTGGGACCCAATCCTGAAGCTGCTGATGTTGAGAATCAGGGTCTTGGCTGGATCAACACGACCACACGCGGTATAGGCCGCAACGCGGTGACCAGTGGCCTGGAAGGTGCATGGACCACCCATCCCACCATGTGGGACAACGGTTATTTCTATATGCTGTTCAACTATGACTGGGAACTGAAAAAAAGTCCTGCGGGGGCCTGGCAATGGGAACCGATCAATATTAAGGAGGAAGACAAGCCCGTTGATGTCGAAGACCCCTCTAAACGTGGCAACACGATCATGACGGATGCTGACATGGCCATGATCAAGGATCCGATCTACCGGGAAATCTCGGAGCGGTTCTACAAAGACCCTGACTACTTCTCCGAAGTCTTCGCACGGGCATGGTTCAAGCTCACCCACCGCGATATGGGGCCAAAGGCACGCTACCTCGGTCCCGATGTGCCTCAAGAAGACCTGATCTGGCAAGATCCGGTTCCCCCAGGGCCCACCGACTACGATATCCAAGCCGTAAAGGACAAAATTGTGGCCAGTGGTCTGAGCGTCAGCGAGATGGTGACCACTGCCTGGGACAGTGCAAGAACCTTCCGCGATTCGGATAAGCGGGGTGGCGCCAATGGAGCACGCATCCGCCTAGCCCCCCAGAAGGACTGGGAAGGCAACGAGCCCGAACGGCTGGCCAAGGTGCTTGCCATTCTTGAAAAGATTGCGAGTGAAAGTGGCGCCAGTTTGGCGGATGTGATCGTGCTGGCGGGTAACGTCGGTGTGGAACAGGCTGCCCGAGCCGCCAACTTTGACATGACCGTTCCCTTTTCGCCTGGCCGTGGGGATGCAACGGAAGCAATGACCGATGCTGCCTCCTTTGCCGTGCTGGAACCGATCCATGATGGCTACCGTAACTGGCTCAAACAGGACTATGCCGTGAGTGCGGAAGAACTGATGCTCGATCGGACCCAACTGATGGGGCTGACTGCCCCGGAAATGACGGTGCTGGTGGGCGGTATGCGTGTACTCGGCACGAACCACGGCGGTAGCAAGCACGGTGTATTCACTGAGCGCGAAGGAGCACTGACAAATGACTTTTTCGTGAACCTGACGGACATGAACTATACATGGAAGTCACTGGGGAATCATTTGTATGAAATCCGTGATTGCAAAACGGATAAGGTGAAATGGACGGCGACACGAGTCGATCTTGTCTTCGGATCCAACTCGATCCTTCGCGCTTATGCGGAAGTCTATGCGCAGGATGACAATCAGGAAAAGTTTGTGCAGGACTTTGTTGCAGCCTGGGCAAAGGTTATGAATGCTGACCGCTTCGATCTAGCGTGATTTTCAGTACACTTCCCCGCGTCGCAAATCAATCCGGCGTGGGGATCCAATTTTATTGATAGCTAGCAAAGGTTGACGCCGAATAGCTAGAGCAACTTTTGACTCTGAAGGAACACTGGCGTGGTAGCAGTTGCCAGATTTTCCCTCGTCATCACCAGCAATGCTTCCTGATGAGAGTTGAGTCTTACCTATCAAGGAATCAGTCAGGATCCTGAGCTTTTAGATCCGCTGTTTACCCACCCAACTCACCCGTTGAGGGAGACCAATACCGTCTTGAATCATGTGCTGTTCCGGGTAAGAACCGGCTCGACCTTGTAGCACAATCCACCCCAGATGAGAATCAGCAAAATGCAAGTAACCAGCAAGAGGGGAAAGCACCATGACGGCCCCCAAGCGATCCGTTTGTCCCATTGCCAGCACCCTGGATCTGGTGGGGGATCGCTGGACCCTGCTGATCATCCGCGACATGATGTTTTTTGGCAAACAACGCTACGAGGAGTTCTTGCAGTCGGAGGAGGGGATCTCCACTAACATCCTGGCTAACCGTCTCAAGCTACTGGAGGAATTGGGATTGATAACAAAAACTCCCTACAGTGATCATCCTCGCCGCATGAATTACCAATTAACTGACAAAGGCCAAAGCTTGAGGCCCGTCTTAAAAGCGATCACGGTTTGGGGACTCAGGCATCTTCCTGGCACAGAGATCCCTACCAAATCTTAGCCATTTGCAACACGAATCCAGGCAGTTCAGGATCACAAAAAATGGAGTCAGGGTCCTTCAACTGCTCAGGCTCTTTCTCTGGACGATAAATGTACACTGTTCGACTCTTGCGATCAATTAACAGACCTAATTGAGATCCATTTTCTATGTACTCACGCATCTTTTCCTGTAAGTTTTTTATTGTGTCAGCCGCTGAGCGAAGCTCGACAACAAAGTCAGGGCAAATAGGGGCAAAGGAAGCTTTTTGATCCTCGGACAGAGCATTCCAGCGAGCCAAAGAGATCCAGGCTGCGTCAGGAGAGCGGATAGCACCATTCGGAAGTGTGAACCCTGCACTGGAATCAAAGACTTCGCCTGTTTCATCCTGTTCAGCCCAGTTTGCCAGCTGTTGTGCAATTCGCAAGTTGCGATTACCTATATCTGCAAAAGCTGGCGGCATGACGATGATCTCTCCCTCTGCTGTCCGTTCAATGCGAAGATCTTGGTTAGCAAGGCAGAAGGTGTAGAATTGCTCTGTTGTCATCTTGGCATTGGGTACCAGAAATGACAGATCAATTGATGAGGAGGATGGTTCAGTTTTAATCAAGAAATGAGTCATGACTTCCATCCAATCAAGAGCAAGTCAAGCCGATTTTATCAAATGGCGGCAAGGAACGGCATAGACCTACAAGTGATTAGCCGAGTTGGACAACCTGATCTGCAATGGCGGCTGCCATCTCCTGTGTTCCCACGGGTTCTCCTTTGCCAGATCATAGGTGACATTTTTGCCTTCCTCGATCTGCACTGCTTTCTCCACCTTGATCGTTTAGGTTCGATCCTGGAAATCTGAGTTGGGAAGCAAAGTGCTGCAGAAAACCCCAAGAAAAGAAAAAACCTTCGGTCGTCTGTCCGTGTTTCGACTCCGAAGGCTTCTTCTCTTCACTCCTCACCGAGAGCAAATATAGCGGTTTCCACTATGGCTGTCAACCTCTGCACTCAAGACCTGGGGATCTCTGCTCTCAAACCCCTGGTCCAGGCACCCGAGCAGGATCCGGTCCAGAAGGAAGATCCGTGAGCCGCTACACTAAAGCTGAGTGTTGAGGAAATTGTTGTGGTGAAGATCCTGAGCCGCCGCTCTGTTGGTCAAGCAGCTGTCTATGACATCGGTGTAGAGCAGGATCACAACTTCCTTCTCAGAGGTGGCTGGGTGGCCTCTAACTGTTTTAATAAATCTCATTCCACGGCGTATGGATTCGTTACGTTTCAAACCGCCTATCTCAAGGCCCACTACCCCACGGAGTATATGGCGGCTTTACTCTCGTCTGTGGGAGGGGATCACGAGAAGCTGCAGCGCTACATCGCCTACTGCATGGCCATTGGGATCGAAGTCTTACCCCCCGATGTCAACCGCTCCGGTTTGGACTTTACCCCGCTGACTCAGAAAATTGTCTTTGGCCTGGGGGCCGTGAAAAATATTGGGGATGCCGCGATTGAGTCGATTTTGCAGAGTCGGGAAGAGGGTCCGTTTGTTTCGCTGGCGGATTTTTGTGGGCGCGTGGATCTACACACCGTAAACCGCCGGGGCATTGAAGCGCTGATCTGCGCCGGGGCATTTGACAGGATTGAACCCAATCGCAAGCAGCTCATGGATGATCTGGAGCTGGTGATCAACTGGGCCACAGACCGTGCTAAAGCCAAAAAGATCGGGCAGGCCAGTCTCTTTGATCTTCTTTCCACCGGAGGGGAATCCCCTGAGGCAACCCCTTATGCCGATGCTCCCCACGCCCCCCCTACCGCCGACTATTCCCCCCAGGAAAAACTTAAGCTAGAAAAAGAGCTCCTGGGTTTGTACGTTTCCGATCACCCGTTGAAGCGGGTTGCCCAGCAGGCTCATCTTCTGGCCCCGGTGCCCCTGGGTCGGGTTGCCGATCTCTCGGCAGATACCCTGGTGAATGTGCTGGCCTTGATCATGAGCATTAAACGGGTGACCACCAAGAAAGGGGACCGGATGGCCATCCTGCAACTCGAAGATCTGACGGGCAGCTGCGAAGCGGTGGTCTTTCCCAAAACCTTTGAAAAATTTAGTGAACAACTGCTGGAGGATCAGCAACTGTTGATCTGGGCCAAGGTGGATCAACGGGATGAACAGGTGCAACTTATTCTTCAGGATATGCTGCCAGTGGAATCGGTGCAGTACATTCAGGTGCGCTTACCAGCCCAGCAGGCAGGGGATATTCAATTCTGTTATCAGTTGCAGGCGCTACTGACCCAGTTGCGGGGGGAATCTGAGGAGGGTCGGATTCCGGTGGTTGCTCTGATCACTCAGGGTCCTCGACAGAAGGCGGTGCGTTTGGGCGGTCAGTTTCGGGTGCGGGATGCTCAGGCCACGGTGCAGGCGTTGCAACAGGCTGGATTTCAAGCGGAAGCCACTGGGTTATGTCTCTCCTGAGCTCTACCCGATCCGGATCAAGCTGGACCCAGCCTCTAACGGTGGTGGGATTGATGTCGGGTACCAGTGTGGATGGCATCGATCTGGCGGTGGTGAAGCTGGCGGGTGCCCCTCCCCAGTTGCGGTGGTCGTTGCTGGGCTCCCTGACCCTGCCCTATCCTTCTCCGCTGCGGCAGGCCATTTTGCAGGCGATGGATCCAGACCAGAGTCGGGTGGATCAGCTCTGCTGCCTGAATTTTGCTCTGGGTCACGCGTTTGCGGATGCGGTTCTGCAGGGATTGGAGACGCTGGGGATCCCACTTCCAGAGGTGGATCTGATCGCCAGTCATGGGCAGACCGTCTGGCACGCTCCCCTGGAGCCGATTCCTGCCACTTTGCAACTGGGGGAAGCAGCCGTGATCGCTGAGCGTACCGGGATCCCGGTCATCCATAACTTTCGGGTTGCCGATCTGGCGGCTGGGGGCCAGGGAGCGCCCCTGGTGGCCTACGCGGATCTCCTGCTCTTTAGCCATACCCATTTGGATCGGGCCGCTCAGAATATTGGTGGGATGGCCAACGTTACTTACCTACCGGCACTGGTCCATCAGGATCGGCAAGCAGCCTTTGCGTTTGATACGGGTCCAGGCAATGTGCTGATCGATGCCGCCGTCAGCCGCATGACTCAAGGGCAACTCACCTTTGACCGCGATGGCCAGCTGGCGCTGCAGGGGCAGATCCATTTGGGACTGTTGGCAGAACTCATGGCTCATCCCTATCTGCAGCAATCTCCTCCGAAAACTACCGGACGGGAAATGTTTGGATCTTCCCATTTTGAGCAGATCTGGGAACGCGGAGCCCAGTTGCAACTGTCAGAGGTGGATCGGGTGGCGACTCTCACTGCCTTGACGGCAGACAGTATGGTGGAGGCCTATCGCAGATTTCTGCCTGCACTTCCTCAAGAACTGATCCTGAGCGGTGGGGGAGCTCATAACCCCCTGATTCGAGATAGGTTGCAGCAGCAGCTGCCCTCCACCCGTATTATTTGTAGCGATCAACTGGGGATCCCGGTGCAGGCCAAAGAAGCCCTGGCTTTTGCTGTGCTGGCCTATGAGACCTGGCACGAGAGACCTGCTAATTTACCTGCCGCTACGGGGGCTTTGCATCCAACCCTGCTGGGACAGATCACGCTTGCGCCCTATCGAATCCAGAGTTCCACTGAAGCCGCAGCCTCCATGGCTACACTCACGGAAGCTGTGAATCCCACCACCCTTGAGATCGATCGCTTCTCACCCCTGCAGATCGTGGAGGTAATCAATGCCGAAGACAGCAAGATTGCGGCAGCGGTGGCAGCGGAAAAGCAGCAGATTGCAACGGCGATCGAGAAGATTGCAGAGCGGATGCGCCGGGGGGGACGCCTGATCTACATTGGGGCTGGCACCTCAGGACGGCTGGGGGTTCTGGATGCAGCGGAATGTCCCCCTACTTTTAATACCGATCCAGGGCAGGTTCTGGGGGTGATCGCAGGGGGGGAGACGGCGATCCGTAGAGCAGTAGAGGGAGCTGAAGATCGTGCTGATCTGGGCATCGAAGCCATTCAGGGGATCGGGGTGAAACCAGAGGATTGCCTCGTGGGCATTGCCGCTAGTGGTCAGACTCCCTACGTGGTGGCAGCCCTGGAGGAAGCCAGACGTCGTGGGGCCCTGACGATCGCTCTTATCTGTACCCAGCCCTCTCAACTGGCCAGGGTGGCGGATATGGCCATCGCGCCCCTGGTGGGACCGGAAGTAATCATGGGATCCACTCGCTTGAAGGCGGGGACAGCCCAGAAGATGGTGCTGAATATGATCTCCACTGGGGTCATGATCCAGCTGGGCAAAACCTTCGGCAATTTGATGGTAGATTTGCAAGCCACCAATACTAAGTTGAAAAACCGCTCCCGCCGGATTCTAGAAATTGCCACAGGCCTGGATCCAGATCAGGCACAGGCGACTTTAGATCGGTGTCAGGGAAGTGTGAAAGTGGCCCTGATCGCAACCCTGGCTGCCGTTGCCCCTGATACTGCCCGTCAATGTCTGGACCGAGCCGCTGGAAATGTGCGTCAGGCACTCCAGGACATGGGGATCAAAGGGCCTGGAGATAACGCTGATAGATCTGTTTGAGTACTTCCATAGCAATCAGCGTGCGTCCTTCACGCGGTCTATGGTTGAGATCCTCAAACGACTCCAGAATGGTTCCCACCGGATAAGGAGAGGGTACTTCTTCTTTTTTCCCCATGAAGACATCCTCAAACCAGTCAATCAGGCGGGTGATATTGGTCATGTCACTTTTAGAAATATCCATTTCCAGAACGTTGTTGAGTTTGGCATGCATCGCCTGGAAGGTCTGATTAACCGTATTGATCGCTACCCTCTGTGCCAATTTATCCACCAGAATGGCTGCAATCTTGGTCCTATTCTGTTGCACAATTTCTAGATGACGGGCCGCAAAGCGCAGTTGCACTTCTTCCACAAATCGATCCCGACTAACGATCTCGATCCCGATATCCTCCAATTCAGATCCAAATTCTTTTAGCCTTTTGTACTGATTGAGAACCCATTGGTTGTAGAAAGATTCTGCCAGAGTTTTCCAGTAGCCAATAATCGAGGACTCGCTGGAGTGAATCTGGTAAAGGTACTTTTCGTCGGTAACCTTATACAAATGATCAATCAACTGGATGCGTTTTCCCTCATCCAAATAGGAGGTCTTGGGAACCCAGACCAGACCATAATCCGATCCCACCCCTTCCGGCATGCGCTCAAAAATATCTTCAAAAAACTGGATAACACTGAAAAGTAAAAACTTATCTGGGTTGCTGAGCCGCTTGATCAGGTCCTGTTTCTCTTCGGTCTGGCTTTGAACAATGATCCGTTGCGCCTCAGTAAACTCCAGCTTGACAGTCTCGAAATCTTGCCTGAGTTTTTCCACCTCCTGAGGACTGATGGCCACAGCAGTTCCGCCCAGGAAACCTCCATAGATCTCCGGAGCAAAGTTCTCTACGAGACCCGCTTTTTCTAGCGATTCGTTACTCTCATTATCAATGGTTAAAATGCGGGAGAGTGCCTTGAGTCGGGACTTACGATCGTAGAGGCCGTAGGTGGGGATCTGATAGGTGAGATCGACCGTTTCCAGCCCTCCGCAACGATACACAGTATAGAAATATTTACTAAGTAGACGACTGATCAGCTCTCCATTAAAAATATCGTTGTACTCCAGGTAAGCCCTTAAACACAGTTGAAAAGCCACGTTGGGAAATTCAGGACAATACTGGCGGATTGACTTGTAGATCGCCTGCAAATGAGGTCGAAAGCAGCGGGGAATAGCTTCCAGTCGCAGGCCTCGAAGCAAAAAATCATCATGGCGCAAATCCTGCGGGGAAAAGATAATCATCTCCTGCCAGAGGGCCTCATCCTCTTCACGAGTAAAAACAGGCTTGATCACATCCACGATCTGGATAATGATCACTTCCATGAACAGATTAATAACCTTTTCTACATGGATCTGTTCAAAAAGTTGCCGCAGCTTGGTACCCCGAAAATCTTCAATCGAAACCAGACCGGACATGGTTCCAATCCCACCATTACTAAGCGGAAATTTGTAAATGATCTCAGCCGTCGCATTTTGATTGAGGACAGTTGTTCCTGTCAGATCCGGTGAAATTTGCAGGGGACGCAGCAGTCGACTGGTTTCCTTGAGGCTGAAACAGCTCCAGGCCGATTTTGCCAACACCAACTTGCCCAGAATGGCATGTAGTTGTTTAGTATTCAGACTGTCCAGTCTCACCTCAGAACCCGATCCCTCCCCGCGGGAGAAAGGCTTTCTTGTCAGACCGCTCTGCTGGTCTAAACCCTGATCCTGAGAGGAGCGATTCATAACCAAACTCAAGGATAGATATTTACAGTATCCGCTATTCCTGAAGCAGCTACTAGACAGAAGGTACCGTCTTCACCAAAGGGAATGAGCTTTATCTGTCCATTTACGCCAAACCGCGTAAGCAACTCTTCAAGGGATTCTCAGTTTAATCCATTCGCTACGGAGGGTGAGGGGGATCAGGGCTCGCTGGAGAGGTAGGCATCGGGGTCGCGACGTCACCATGGCTTGTAGAAATCGGTTGAGGCTGATCGAGAAGGGATTCCTCCGCCAGTTTTGGCCGCAAATAGAGATTCTCCAGCAACACGGCCCCCCCAGCCACCCAGGGGGGAACAATCAGAGCACCTGTTATGCCTAGAATCTGGGTACCTGCTATCACCCCTAGAAGTTGATACAGCGGATGTACATTGACACTGGAGCCCACCAGCAGCGGATCCAGAACATAGGTTTCCACATTTTGCAGGACCACAAATAGAAGTAGCACCCAGAGAAAGACCCATCCCCCCTGAGCAACCGCCACCACCAGCGCCGGTAATGCCCCCAGAACGGGTCCCACAAAAGGGATCAAGTTGGTGAATCCGGCAATCACCCCCAGAGCAAGCGCAAACTCCGAGAGGCCCAGAAACCGCAGACCCACGGTAATGGCAATCCCCAAAATGCCCGAGACCACGATCCGACCCTGAATATAGCCCCCCATGCGCTGGCCCATCGGGGTCATTTGCTCCTCCAGACGCTTATCCCAGGGATAGGGAAACAACATCACCAACCCCTGGATCAACACCTTACTGCCAGCCAGCATGTAACCAGACACCACCAGCACCAGCAGCAGGTTGACCAGCGATCCGACCAAGCCTCGTGTGAAACCCACTGACCGGATCAATAACTGTTGACTGGAGCGAATGACCCAACCCGTTAACGCCTGAGTATCCACCAACTGATCAAAGATTCCGGGTTCAGCAACACCAAAGCGGGCCGTGGCTCCCGCCACCAGGGAACGAAGTTCCTCCAGATACGAGGGCAGTTGTAAGGTTAGGCGCTGAATTTGGGTGATCACCGCTGGGCCAATGATCAACCCTGCGCCCGTTAACCCCGCGATCAGGAGCAGATACAACACGATCACTGCCAGCCAGCGAGGAATCCGCAGGCGTTCCAGGCCATCCACAATGGGGCCCAGGGTAGCCGCCACCACAATCGAGATCAGCAGCACCAACACCAGATTGCGCAGCTGCCAGAGCAACAGGAGCAAGAGCACAGCCAGCAACAGCAGCCACAGACCTGGAAAGGTGATCAACAAACGGGATTTCGACATAGAGACTTTTCACTTCAGTCCAGGCTCAATCCTGCAACACCTGGGGCAAGATCATCAAACGCTTGAGTGGGCAAGAGATCTTCAGCGGAATATCCCCACAGGTGGAGAGCAGTGTGCAGATCGGTATGAGCTGAGACGGGATCCACGGTCATCTGTAGACGCAATAATCCACGGCGGTAATAGGCTTCTGCATTCAGGGGATTGAGAGCAATTGCCTGGGTGTAATCTAAAATGGCTCCCGTGGCGTATTCTTTCGCTTCCTGAAGCTGTCCACGCAGCACATAGGCCTCTTCAGCCCCCAGAGGATCCAGGGTAATTGCCTGAGAGGCATCCTGCAGAGCCTGGCTGAGAAAATGCTCCAGGGTTGTGAGGTCAGGCGTTGAAGAAGTGGTCAAAAGGGTCTGATAGTGATGCCAGATCAAGAAGGCTCGCTGCAAATAGAAGTGGGAAGCGAGTTGTGGGCTGCGCCGTTGGATCGGGGTTGAAAGCCCTGAACCCATGTCATCCTGGGGGATCTGCCAGTCAACATTTGCAGAGGGTGACTGGGGAACGGTCTGCTGCCAGGCTCGAATCCGCTCGGCTTGATCTGCAGCCCCCTGAGCGGCCCGTGGATCTCCGTGGAGGGCATAGTAATGGGCTCGTTCCTGCCACAGATCAGCCTCCAGGGGAGCGTAGGACAGGGCCACCCGCTGAGAAGCCAGGGCAGACTCCAGATCTCCCTGGGCTGCCTGAACCCGTGCTAATTGCCGCCAGAAGGGTAATGCACTCACATCGTGGGAGAGACCCTGTCGCAGATCGGCTTCAGCTGCAGCAAAATTGCCCTGGTGTTCATACACCTCAGCTCGCAGGAGTAGAGCCCGAGCATGATCCGGAACCTGGTCAAGAACATAGTTGAGCTGACGCAATGCACAATCACACTGACCCAGGCGCAGGTAGGTTTCACCCAGATCAACGCGAAGATTAAGATCGTGGGGATGCTCTGCAACCGCTTTTTTCAGCCAGATCAGCGCTTCTGCCTCCTTTCCCTTCTGGAGAGGCATGGGTTCCCGAGATGGAGGTAAGCGTTCGAGGGAAGAGGCTGAGAGGAGAGAAGACTGAGCAGCAGAACCCTGAGTTTTGGAGTCCTCTGCCATCGTCAGGGGTAGGGATTTCCAGACACTGAGAGCGGCCAGGACAATAAGCGTTAAAAATCCATTCAACTTCGGCATGATCCACTCCCAGCATCGGTATCAGGAATGACTTTAGATTAGTGCCTCAGTTTGTTGCTGTCCAGAGAAACAGCCCGCCGATGGGAGTCACTCCATTTTTAGATGAAGTTGCCCCTGCCTTTGTCCTGGCTGAAAAAAAACATGATGGTGACCTATCGCTCCTGTTGCGAACGACGCTCCCCAATGCCACAGGCACCACAGCTTTCAGGTCGCTTCAAGTCACTCCAGTTAATACAGGCACGGCATCCACGGGCCATCTCTGGCCACCGCTCCTGGATCAACAGCTGACGTAAGCGAATGGCCTGTTGCGTCTCGGGGGATTGATAAGAAGATTGGGGCCTATCCATGCTCAGCATTATGAACTCTCATTTCTGGTATAGGAGACAGGATCTGATCAGGAGTGAAAACATCGTTATCACTTAAGATTCAAGAGAGGAAATTATCTGGAGTCTTGCTATTTGTAAAGCAGTTCATACATATCAACAAAAACATTGATCACTACTCTATATATCTTTATTTTGAACCAATATCTTGGGTTGCTAGCGCCTGACAATCTGCATGAATGCAACCCGATTAACGCCCAAAATGACCTGGAGGAAGGAGGATATCCAGTTCACTGCCGTCATGCCAGCGTTTTCAGCTCATGAAGGCTAGGCTGAGTTGAGGGTAAACTTCCTGTAGATAGATTGCTCGTTGCTGTGACTCCCACCAGAGAGTCGCCCATGCTCTGATCCCCGCCGTAGAGGAGCGTTTCTCCGATGGCCACTCGTTCATCCACCCTCTTCCCCAATCCTGATTCTCCCCAAGGATCGCCTCTGATTCCGGGATCACAACCCGAACAAGATCTGCCCTCGTCCCCTGATCTGCCCCTGGGACAACGGTTAGTTAAGTCGGGATTACTCACCCAGGCTCAGCTGGCCCAGGCATTACGAGAACAGCAGCAAACCCACATGAAGTTGGGGGAAGTCTGCCTGCAACATGGGTGGCTAACCCCTGCGGATCTCTACTCCTTTACCTCCAGTCGAGAGCTGTCACTGGGGGAAATCCTGGTGGCATTAGGCTATCTAGAACTGGATCAGCTACGAGTCGCCCTGGCACAGCAACGTCGCTTTGGCCGCAAACTGGGGGAAATCCTGGTGTGGAAAGGCTGGCTGCAGGTGGAGGATCTCAATGAAGCTCTGCAAATTCAGGATCAGCTGCAGGGGATCAATGCCGAGAATGCCTGGGATGCATTGCAGGCAATGCTTAACCCATCGGAGGAGGATGCAGAAGCGGCGGCAGTAGAGGGGGCCGATCCAGCAGCAGCCGAGATCGAGGTTGAGGTCAAAGCCGATCCCCCGCCTCGGCAGGAAACCGTTCCCCGTCCCCAATTTCTGCCACCCCAGGAGGTGGATCCAGACCTGATGCCCCCGCCCCCCATGCGGTTGCCAACTTCACCTGGTCTGGACTATCAGAATCAAATTGCAGCTCTGGAATTGCAGCTTCACATGCGGGAACGGGAGTGGGAAGCCTTTGTTGCCGATATGAACCAGCAAATTGAGGAGTATCAGCAGCAGTATCTGCACCGAATTCATCAACTGGAAGCTCGCCTGCGGGAACGGGATGCAGAACTTCAACAGATCCGCCGCAATCGGGACACCGAAGTGGAACAACTCCGCCACCGTGCCGAAAGAATTGAACAGGAATTACACCTACAACGCTCTCAGGCCCAGCAAAATCAGGAGAAATTGCACCAACAAACCTTTGAGCATGGGCAAAGGGTGGGACAACTGCAGGTGCAGATCGAAACTTTACAACAGCAACTGAATGCTGCCTTAATGGCGGATCAATCCGAAGCTGTGGCTCTGGAGCGACAACAACTGCAGGCTCAGATCCAGCAATTACAGCTTGAACAAGAACAGGCCCAGGAACGCATCCAGGCACTGCAGGAACAACTGACAACCACGGCTCAAGACACTCGCCATGAACAAAACACAACATTAAAAGCTGCGCTGGAGGCCGCTCAAGCCCGCCAGGCCGTGACCCAGACCCGGCTCTCCTTTCTGGAGGAACAACACGAGATTACGACCCAGGAACTGGAACAGTCGCGTCAGCTGCTTCACACCTACCGGCAGACGCTTGAATCCCTGCAGCATAATCTTAAGATCCAGCAGCAGCAAAACCAGATCCTGCAGACAAGTCTAGATCAACAACGGCATTGGGCCGAAACCACCCGCATGGACCGTTTACGGGATCCCTCATCAGGCAACGGATTGTCAGCGGTCTCCACCAGTCCCCCAACCGCCTCTGTGCAAAGCGAGGTAACCCCTGAACCCCATACCAAGGTGGCTACTCTACCAAAAACAGATCCACCTCCGGAAGAGGATCCCAGTCCTCAGCCCGTTTTTACCCCATGGGCACGGAATCTCTTTTTCCACCTCCAGGAGGCGGGGTTGATCACTGATCAAGATATGGAAGAGGTCCTGGCTCGCTGGCAGCAAGAGGGGGGACGGCTGACCCAGATTCTGGCCGATTACACCGGTCTACAGCCGTCTACGGTCAAGTTCTTCAGTGATGGGGGCTACTCGGCACGTCTATCGGGAAACTGTCATCGCATCGGGGACTATTTCCAAGCTGCAGGGCTGGTGAGTGAAGAGCAGATCCAGACGGTGATCGCAGTTCGACCTGAAGGACAACTGCTGGGAGAGGCGTTAGTGGAGCAGGGCTATCTCACTGCAGCCACGGCAGAGTATTTCATTCGCCATTTTGTCTCTAGCAGTTTTTCTGGAGATAACAGCTGAGAAACAGCGTGAAATCTGGGGAGACCCTGTCGCGGATCCAGCTTCCCTCTCCTCTCCTGGGGCAGTCCCTGGCGCTTTCTCTGCTGGCCGCTGCCCTCACCAAGGAACGCCTCAGCACGGCCTATTGCTTTGCCGGACCCGAGGGGGTAGGCAGGGCTCTCACCGCCAGCTGGTTTGCCCAGGCGATCTTGTGTACTGAGTCACCTCAGCCCTGTGGTCAGTGCAGCAATTGTCACCTCAGCCTGCAACGCAGCCACCCTGATCTCCTCTGGGTGGAACCCACCTATTTGCATCAAGGGAGGCTATTCACCGTAGCAGAAGCCCGTGAAGCTCAGGTGCAGCGCCGTGCCCCTCCCCAGATCCGGTTGGAGCAGGTGCAGGCCATCAGCCGCTTTACCGCTCGGGCTCCCCTGCGATCCTGTCGATCTGTGGTGATCATAGAGGGGGCCGAGACGCTTGCAGAAACCGCTGCGAACGCCCTTTTGAAAACCCTGGAAGAACCTGGGCATGCACTCCTGATTCTCCTGACCCCGAGCAGTACCCTGTTGCTACCCACGATTGTCTCCCGTTGTCAGCTGATCCCGTTTGTGCGGCTTCCCCAGGCAGAACTGGAACAGATCTTAAATGCACAGGGATATCGAGATATCCCACCCCTGCTGCTATCCATGGCCCAGGGGAGTCCTGGAGCAGCGATCACAGCCCTGCAACAATGGCAGGAGATCCCGGCAGAATTATTAATGCAGCTGCAAACCTGGCCCTCAAGCCTCAGTCAAGCCTTAAGCCTGGGCCGCCAGATCGCCAAGACTCTGGATGTTCCGCAACAACTGTGGCTGGTGGATTACCTGCAGCATCACTACTGGTTGCAGGGGGATATTCCCGCGGTGCACGGTCTGGAACAGATTCGCAGGCAACTCCTCACCTATGTCCAACCCCAACTGGTGTGGGAGGTCAATCTATCCCGCGACCTTTAGGATCTGCAGAGGGTGTCCGGTCAAACTCCAGCTGCCCTTCATGCAGTTTGAGAATACGATCCGCCACGTGAAAATAATGATCATCATGGGTGATCACGAGCACAGTTTTGCCCTGATCCCGCAGTTGGGGTAACAGGTGATGATAAAACACCTCCTTAAACTCCGGATCTTGATCTGCGGCCCATTCGTCAAACAGATAGATGGGCCGATCCTCCAGGTAGGCAGAGAGTAACGTTAAGCGTTTCCGCTGGCCCTGAGAGAGCTCTGTGGTGGAGAGTCTGCCTTTCGATACCCTCACCTTGTGATCCAGCCGCAGCTGTTGCAGATAGACACTGGCCTGGGCATCCAGATCTGCCGTTGCCGCCCCCAGCAAGCGCTCGAAAAGATAGAAGTCAGAAAAGACAGCTGCAAAATGCTGGCGGTACCACTCTCGGTTCTCAGCAGAGATCACCTGGCCCTGGAAACGAATCTCCCCAGATTCCGGTTGGTAAAGACCTGTCAACACTTTGGCCAGAGTTGATTTGCCACTGCCATTCCCCCCCACAATGAACACCAGCTGTCCGGGGTAGAGGGTCAAGGAAAGCGGTCCCAGACGAAAGCGGCGATCTTCTTGATCCGTGCGATAGGTGTGGGTGACCTGCTGGAGTTCCAGTTTTGCCCAGGAGACGGCAGCAGGGGCAGGCGGGATCAAGGCTTCCGAACGAGCCGCCAGCGTCAGTCCTAGCCCTTCAATTTTGTCCAGTGCCACCGTGGCTTTCCCCAGAAAGGGCAGCTTATTAACAATATTTTCCATCGGGGCCAGGAGGTAGGTGAAGGTGAGGACATATCCCGAGATCTGCTGGGGCTCTAGGGTCACCAGCCGAGGCAGAAACAACAGGATCACCCCCACTGCCAGAAAGAAGATTAGCTTGCCCCAGCTATCGGTGGCGGCAAAGTAGATCAACCCGCCAATGCTGTAGTGGCGAAAGGTGGTGGCCGTCGGGCGCAGATCCTGGTGGAGAAAATCAGCGCGGCGTTGCCAGTGGAGCTTCAGCTGTTTGATCCCTTCCGTCAGAGCTCGGAAATGCTTGAAGAGTTGATCCTGCTCCTCCCGAGCCAGGGCCAGTAATCGCCGTCCCCGCCTCAACAACTGTCGGCAGCTGGCAATCGCCAGGATCATCACCCCCAGCACCCCCAGCAAGATCTGCCAGGACAACCAGGTGAGGTAGAGCAAACAGCCCGTGGCAATGGCCAGATTAATACCGATCACGGGGATCACCACTACGGCATTGGTAATGGCTTGAACATCCTCGGTGAGATTGGCCAGTAGCCGGGGAGTGCCCAACTCCTCCAGGAAGTGCAGCTCCGCCGCCAGGATCTGCTGACTCAGACGCAGTTGCAGGGCAAAGACCGCATCCTGAGAAAGTTGGATCAGAAGCACCCGCGCCACAATACTGGTGACCAGCACCACCAGGGCCAATCCCGTAAAGGTGAGAATCTCAAGCATCGTTACGGCAAAGGTGCCCTTGCCCACCAGGTGATTGATCAGGGCAATCAGTCCAGCACTACTGCCCCCACTGCACACCCCCATGAGAATCGCCAGACTCATCCGCTTCCAGGAGGACTGCAGCAGAAAGGTGATCAGGCGCATGGATCCTGGCCAGAAACAGACAAAAGGAAGTTAACCTCCCACCACACTGGTGAGGGCCCGCAGCATATTCTGGGGTCGGAGGGCATCCATGGCAGCCGTGGGCTCATAACCACAGTGAACCATGCAGTCGGCACAGCTGGGGTTGCCACTTTTTTGACCGTAGCGGCTCCAATCGGTTTGATCCAGCAATTGCTGGTAACTGCTCACATGCCCTTCATTCAGGAGATAACAGGGTTTCTGCCAGCCCAGCACACTGTAACTGGGGCTCCCCCAGGGAGTGCAATCGTAGTCCCGCTCACCCATGAGAAAGTCTAGGAAGAGGGGGTTGTGGTTAAACTGCCAGTCCTTTTTGCCGGAGCGCCAGGGGGCAAGGATCTGGCGGAAGAGAGCTCGGGTTTGTTCCCGCTGCAAAAAATGATCCTGATCCGGAGCCCAGGCATAGCTGTAGCCAGGGGAGATCATCATCCCATCCACCCCCAGGTTGGTGACAAAGTCAAAAAAGGCCTGCATCTCCTGCGGATCGGTTCCCGCAAAGACAGTGGTGTTGATGGTAACTTGAAATCCTCGCGCCTTGGCGGCCCGGATCGCCTGCACAGCGGTATCAAACACCCCTTTGCGATCCACACAGTGATCATGGTGTTCCCGCAAGCCATCCAGATGCACACTGAAGCTAAGGTAAGGGGAAGGCTGGAACTTGGACAGGCTTTTTTCCAACAACAGACCATTGGTGCAGAGGTAAATGTACTTGCGTCGCTGTACCAGTCCCGCCACGATCTGATCGATCTGGGGATGCAACAACGGTTCTCCGCCCGGGATCGAGACCACAGGAGCCCCACATTCTTCCACCGCCGCAAAACATTGCTCTGGGGTCAGGTGTTGTTTCAAGACCTCGGTGGGGTGCTGGATCTTGCCACAGCCAGGGCAGGCGAGATTGCAACGAAACAACGGCTCCAGCATCAACACCAGCGGAAACTTTGCCCGCCCCTTCATCCGTTGTTCAATAATATACTTGCCCACAGCCAAGGCTTGTTGCAGTTGTACAGACATAACTCTCCTCACAACGGGGGCATTCACAAGCTGGAGGCCATACAGGTCCCAGCACCAAGGGGTTTTCCTCAGCATAAGCTGTGATTCAACCGCTGCGCTGAGGTTGTGACTAGAAAAGCCTGAAACTCTACCCATCTCCATTAAGACTGGGTGCGGTTTGGGGGAGACCCGAGGCGACGGATCCCCTGCCACCAATCCTCCAGCAGGGTGTACAACACCGGCACCACGATCAGACTGAGGAGAGTGGAAGTAGTCAACCCTCCAATGATCGCCACCGCCATAGGCTGACGCAATTCCGCTCCAGCCCCCAGGCCCAAAGCCAGTGGGATCATCCCGAGAATCGTGGATGCTGAGGTCATGAGAATGGGGCGCATGCGCAACAGACCGGTTTTGAGCAGGGCTTGGGTTCGATTCAGTCCCGCACGGCGAAGCTGATTAGCACAGTCCATGATCAGCAGCGCATTTTTATCCAGCAGGCCCAGCAAGAAGATAATGCCAATAAAGGAAATCATGCCAAAGTCGCTCTGAGTCAGCAGGAGTGCCAGCACCGCCCCAATGATGGAGAGGGGCAGAGATAATGCCACCACCAGCGGTTCCAGGAGGCCACCGAAGGGGATGATGAGCAGAATCATCATGCAGAGCACAGAAAGGAGGAGCGTCCCAGCAAAACTGCTGAAGACTGTATTGCTCAATTTCGAATCCCCTTCCAACTCTAGGCTTACCTGGGGTGGGAGCACTGTCTTAACCGCTGCTACGGCCTGATCTGTCGCATCTCCCACCGCTGCCCCCTGGCTGAGATTGGCACTTAGGGTAACCACACGACGACCATTAAGACGGGTCAAGCTGTACTGACCTCCCTCGGGATCGGGAAACCCCGTGAGAGTGACATCCTCCACCCCATCCAGGATCTCAACCTGAGCACGAGCAGCCTCGGCAGCTATTTTTAGCTGATCCAGATCCTCTCCCACCACTACTAATTGCAGGGGCTTACTGCCCCCCAGTTCCACAAACTGAATATCTTCAATACTGACAGTCACGCCTTCCTGCTGGGGTAGGAGGGTGCGTAGCTGATCCTGAATTTCTGCTGTGGACCAAAGTCGGTCCTGCTTGAGGCGTACATATAGGCGGCCCCGATTCGGCTCACCTCGGATACCGATAGTGGTGAGAACAGATGCAGTATCTGGCATCTGCAGAATAGTTTCTTCAATAGGTACAGCAGTTTCACGCGAGTTTTTCAGCAGCAGTTGCAGAGGGTTCAGGGGCGAGGATTCAGCCGGAGAAGCCGTAGGTGGGTTGACCTGCTGTACCCTTGCTTGGGCTGCCAAGGCCAGTTGCTCTGGCGTCAAATTGCTCAGATCCGGGGTGGAAGCTGCCAGAGGTCGCTGAGGGAGAGGAGCGGTGTAGGTAACATTAAATTCCCCTCGATTCAGTTTAGGGATAAATCCCTTGGGCAAGGACGGAATCAGGGCAACCCCTCCAGCAAAGCTCAGGACCGCCAGGCTGACCACAATTCCACGATGCTGTAATGACCAGGCAAGCAGATTAAAATAAGCCTGTTCTAACCCAGTAATTGCCTGCACCTCCTGACGTTGGACTGCTGGCTTTAGGGAAGGTTTTAGCCACTTGACCGCCAGAACAGGAGAAAGGGTGCGGGCCACCAGTAACGAGATCAGAACAGCGGCAGAGACCGTGATGCCAAAGGGTTTAAAAAACTGGCCAATGGTTCCCTCCATCAAAGCGATGGGGAGGAAGACCGCCACAATCGTCAGGGTGGAGGCAATCACCGTCAGACCGATCTCAGTGGTGGCAGTCAGGGCCGCCTGCAGGGGGGGCTCACCTTCATCTAGATGGCGAGCAATATTCTCCACCTCCACAATGGCGTCATCGACAACAATGCCCACCACCAGGGCCAGGGCCAGGAGAGTAATGGTTTCCAGGTTGAACCCGAAGTAGGCCATCACCAGACAGGTGCCCAGCAGGGAAAGCGGGATGGCCAAGGCAGTGATTAACGTGGCTTGCCAGTTGCGCAGGAAGATAAAGATCACCAGTACCGCGAGAAATACCGCCTGCACAAGGGCATCAATAGTAGCCTGGGTTGCCTCACGAACATACTCTGCCTGGGTGAATGCTTCCGTTATCTGCACCTGCGGCAGGCTAGACTGCAGATTCGCAAGAGTTGTACTGACGGCTTTCACCACCTCCAGACTGTTGGCTGCTTCCTCTTTAATCACCTGGACGGCCAGCACATCCTTCCCGTTAAAGCGCATGAGAGTGGCAGAGGATCTTTCCCCTTCCTGGGGGTCATCCGGAGTCGCAGTAGCTCCTGTTCCCAAGAGATCCACTCGCAGGATTCCCGGCAGATCCCCAAGGGCAGGCAGGATCTGATCAGTGGCAATCTCTCCTAATTCCGTTAAGGAGAGCTCCTGACTCTCAAGGGCATAGCTAACCACTGTCACCTCGTTAAGATTCAAGGGCAGAATTTCGTAATAGGTATCTGGGGGTAAATTGACTTGATTGAGGCGAGATTCGACTGTGGTTGTTGATGCTTCTAGATTGGTGCCTACTTTAAATGACAAGGTGACTAAGGCCCGACCTGGATAGACAGTCGAGCGCATATCTCGCAATCCTGGCAGTTCCCGTAACTCGCTTTCCAAGGGGACCACCAGTTGAGATTCCGTATCCAGAATGGTATTTGTCGAGGTGGTGGCGTTAATGACAACAACCGGAAAGGTGATGTCAGGGAAAAGAGCATATTTAAGGGTAGTGAAGGCATAAAATCCTGCCAGACTGACCAACAGCCAGAAGAGAATGGTCACCCAGCCAAATTGAATGGCCAGTCGGGAAAGATTGAAGCGATCCCGTAGCGCAGCAAGCTTGCTCATATACCCTCGTGGCTCCTCACCATCACGGATCTGTTTCCAGATTACCGGCTTGCCCCCACGACGGCTTTACTGGGTTGAGCACGCTTCATCTGAGACCGGTGATCTATGCTCCCATATGGGCGGGATGGCTGGTGAGCTGCGGTTACAAAGAGGGCAGGCAGGGAAATTCCGTCGGGGATCTGACTCACGGTCATCAAACCACTGAACAGGGCAGGAACGATCCCTCCCATGAACAGATCCACCCCCGTGAGGTAAAGGCCAGGCAGAGGCGTGCGGGCACGGGTCCAGACCGCATTCTGGGATTGCAGCCGTTCTTGGGCAAAAGGTAGCCCATAGATCGCCCCCTGGGGATGGGCGGTGAAGTGCTCATTGGTCAAGGGTGTGGAAAGCTCTGCATACTCTACCCGATCTCGAAATCCTGGATAGTGGTGCTCCACCCGGTCGAGAAGACTCTCCTGAATTCTCTGCTTCAAAGCCCGATACGCCGGATCACGGTGCCGCCAGGGTTGATCTTTCCAGGGGGCAAAGTCACGATAGTCCACCGGAGCAAGGATCTCGGCAGTGGGGTTGACAGCCTCAGGATCCTTCAGGGAAGGAAAAGAGAGATAGAGATGCTGAGGATCTCCCTGCAGCAGGGCCCGAGATTGCTCCTGGATGTTCCCGTGATGGAACTGCTGATGGATCCAGTAATTTTCCCCCTGAAACCCTAAAGCACGAGGGTCCCGAGACAGCCCCAGGTACAAGCACACCGTTGTGGCGGGAGGATGGTGCTCCATGTAGGTCCGGAGGCGATCCCGAAACGGCAAGGACACCTCTGGCGGAACCAGCTTCAGATAGGTATTGACGGCTCCAGCATTGGAAATAATCACGGGAGCCAAATAATCTCTGGTCTGCGAGTGATCCGACTTCAGGGCACTGCGAACCCGGACGCCCACCGCCCTACCGTTCTGAACCAGGATCCGGGTCACCTCATGATTGAGCAAGATCTGGCCCCCCTCAGCCTCGACAAGCGGCTGAATACTCTCAGCGATCCGGGCCGCTCCTCCCACCGGATAATAAGCTCCCTTCAGATAGTGACCCACGATCGTGGCATGCAGTGCAAAAGGACTCTCGGCAGGAGGCAAACCATAATCCAGCCACTGAGACACCAGCAATGCTTTTAATTGGGGATCTGTAAAGTGCTGATCCAGATAGGCCTGTGTGGTCAAAGTTAGATCAAACGCTTGCCAGCGGCGGGCCAGACTCATGAAAAGGCGAGTCAGACCGCGGCTGTTGTTGTGCAAGGAATACAGGCTCAGGGCGGTACGGGCCCGTTGCACATCTTGAAAATAGTGTTGAATGGCAGCAGCTTCATGGGGAAAGGCTTGCACCAGGGACTTCTGATAGCATTCTGGATCGCTGGGCACCGCAAAGGTGAGATCAGGATAGACAAATTTTTCAAACACATGTGGCATTGGCTGCCACTGCACCCCATGGTGGGTTACCAGATCAAATAACTTGCGAGGCATCTCGCCAGGTGCCATTTCACCCACGTAGTGGAGCCCCACATCCCACTGAAATCCTTTGCGTTGAAAGGTGTGCGTAAATCCCCCCAATTTGAAATGCTTCTCCAGGATCAGGACACGTTTGTGCCGCAATTGCGCCATCAGACTGGCCACCGTTAAAGCCCCCATTCCCGACCCGATCAGAATCACATCAAAACCGGACCCGTCACTGTTCTTCGACATATCAACCTCAATGTTGCCGCCGTCAACATCAGAGTAGACCACCAAAGTTACTGCTGTCAACATAGACTGGGATCAGGTTCTTTTCTGGTGCATTAATGGCCAAGAGGACAGGATATCACCATGGGGATCTGCGGCAGGCCCTGATCTCGGCAGCCATAGCGCTGATGGCGGAATCAACCATCGATGCCCTTTCTTTGCGGGAGGTGGCCCGGCGGGTGGGGGTGTCTCATACGGCTCCCTATCGGCACTTTGCGGATAAAGAAGCGTTGCTGGCAGCCGTAGCAGAAGAGGGGTTTCTAGACTTGACCCAGGCATTGCAGCAGGCCGTGAACCAGGCCGACCCGGATCCTCTGCACCAGTTTGCAGCCACAGGGAACTGTTATGTGAACTGGGGGATCAGCCATGGCACCCATTACCGCGTCATGTTTGGAGCCAGTCAGGGAAATCTGCTGGCCTACCCCGATCTCTGCCAAGCTTCTGACGGCGCTTTTCACATTCTCGTAACGGCCATCATGCAGGGACAGCAGGCGCAGCAGTTCCGCACAGCAGATCCGCAAACCATGGCGACAACAGCCTGGTCGATGGTGCATGGTATGGTCATGCTCTGTTTGGATGGCCATCTGTCAGTGGAGAGCACTTTGCAGCTAGTGCAAGAGGGAACCCAATTGTTGTTGAGAGGTTTTGTAAGGGATTCCCCTGATAGGGATCTCAGCTCCCCCTATTTCAATCCATAGCCCCAGACTTCGGTGGGAAAGGAATCACCATGCCGTTTGCTTTTTTCACTCCGGGCGCTAGAGACTACCAGGAAGCCATCCAATCAACTTGGCGCCATACCTGCTCACCTCCCGATCTCAACCGCTTTCCTTTACAGAGAGAATTGGTGAGATACGCAACTCTTGCCCCCTCCAGCCACAATACCCAGTGCTGGCGTTTTCATGTGCAGGAGAGACTGATCAAAATCATGCCGGATTATGCCCGCCGCTGTCCAGTGGTTGATCCGGAAGATCACCATCTCTTTGTCAGTCTGGGATGTGCCCTGGAAAATTTGCTCCTGGCCGCCCGTGCCTGGGGACTTCAGGGAGAGCCTCTTTATGACCCCACGACAGAGTCCCTGTCCATTGCCTTGCAGCCCTGTGCTCCTGTCTCCTCTCAACTCTTTAGCGCCATTCCCATGCGCCAATGGAGCCGCACTGTCTATAATGCCCAGCCTGTGACCTCAGCGGATCTTAAGTGTCTGGAAGCAGTGGCTGACAACGATGTTGAAATCCTGATCTTGACGGCCAAACAGGAGATGGAAGATATTCTCGACTATGTCATCCAGGGCAATACGATTCAGATCCACACTCCCGCCTTTGTCCAGGAGTTAAAGTCCTGGATCCGGTTCAGCTACGCCGAGGTTCTGCAACAGCGAGACGGTCTCTTCGCCGGATCATCAGGAAACCCTGTCGTCCCCCGCTGGTTAGGGAGCAGATTATTTCACCTGATGTTTCAGGCCAGATCTGAAAATGACAAATGTGCACATCAGGTCCGCAGTTCGGCAGGAATGGCTATTTTTATCGCCAGAGGAACGCATCCAGCAAGCTGGATCAAAGTGGGGCAATGCTATGAACGATTTGCACTTCAGGCCACGGCTTTAGGCATTCGGAATGCGTTCCTCAATCAGCCTGTGGAAGTGGCCTCCTTACGCCCTGATTTTGCCTCTTATCTGGGTTTGCCCGATCGACGACCCAATCTGGTGGTGCGCTTCGGTTATGGTCCAGGGTAAACGCATCTAATTTTGTATAGAGCGAGACAGACATATGATCCAATAA
>CAYMOX010000056.1:0-29968 GCA_964392245.1 uncultured bacterium | reverse complement strand
GAGCAGACTCGGCAATATTATCAGCTAGCCTAGCTGCCCTGCGGAATGTGGGTTCTGGCATCCTGACCGCAGGATTTTCTTCTAAAACCGGATCATCCTCAGAAGTAAACTCAAAGTCATACTCGACTAACCTGAACTCAGGATTAACATACTCGACAAACTTAATCGCAAAAAAGTAGGGAGATAGACGGGTAATCAGATCAATATTGATGTGCTCAGCAAATTTAAGATAGGCCGCTTTCTCATTCACGGGGAAGGGAGCATAGTGCTCAGAGACAAACCAGTGCATATACTTTGTTGCTTTAGGCACAATACTTGCTGTGCCCTGGCTTCCTTGCAGAGCAACATAAAAAGTATTCGTCAAAATATGCTCAAGTAAAACGGCATTGTACTCAGCAAAACAGGTCTGATCACGGTTATCACTGGGTTGCCAGTGCAAATTGCCGTTGGCTGCCACCAGCAGATGGACCAGATCATGGGTGGGATCCGTTTGAATAAAGCCATGGCCAACAAGTTTCTCCCCATTGCAGGCAAAATGCTGGACTTCAGGACTCCAGTAAAATTTTAAATGGTTCATACAGCGTTTTCCACCCTACTGAACTACAGTCAGGCTAGCTCTTCATGAGATCACGATCCAGGAGTTATACCTTAAGAGACTGGAAAACGCTGTACAACGTTTATAATGATTTGTAAGTACTGGCTATAAGTAGGGATTGCTGAGGAAAGCCAGAAATTATAGTTGGCAGGGATCGCAGCGATTTTAGTCATGATAAAAAGAAAGGATTCAGAGGCTTTCTAGCCTAAACCCTAGCACTGAGTTCTGCAAATGTGCCGTACTCCTTGCCCTGACCAGCTATGTTTTGAGAACTTTTAACTGCCGTTTGGCGGAAAACTATTGGCTACCAATCGGTTGGTGTAACTGGCGGACCTGATCCCTTGGCATCAGTTTGAGTCTGAATATGCTCAGCATTTCCATGAAGATACTGGTGATCCTGCCAAGGGATTTCGAATGAGAATTCATCACCCAATGGTCTGAGTTTACAGGAATCAGATCAGGCATGTCCTCGTCAGGTAAGATAGGTGTCAAGATGGTGTAAAAAAGGAAGCGGATTTCTGAAATTGTCTTCCTGTAGGGTATACAGCGATCAAGTTAGTTGCTTTGGGAGCAGAGGGCCGCAGGTTTGAATCCTGTCATCCCGACTCACCTTCACACACTCCCTTGGCCGCTCTCCTGCCTTATGCTCTTAATAATTCTTCACCACCCGGAATCCAGGAGAGCCAAAAACATCAACTTTTCTCTGCAAATCTGATTTGCTCAGATCGATCTCCATGGATCCCCTCCCTCGTGAACTGGATCCACTTTCGTGCTGCTTTATCAGGAAGAGGAACTGTCTGATTTATACAGAGGAGAGCCTTGCAAAACCGATCCTCATCCCTGCAAATAGGCTTGATATCCTTGTGCTTGCAATCTCTGATCTTTCTCCACCACCTGCTCCCGTTGCTGTTCTCGAAACTGGATCAACCGCTCCTGTAAGTCCCAATCCTGGAGAGCCAATATCTGGATTGCCAGCAACCCTGCATTCTCAGCATTGCCAATGGCCACCGTCGCCACCGGGATCCCTCGCGGCATCTGCACAATCGAGTACAGCGAATCCAGCCCGTGCAAATGCCGACTGGGCACTGGCACCCCGATCACAGGTAACGGAGTTAAGGCCGCCACCATCCCCGGCAAATGGGCTGCCCCTCCCGCGCCTGCAATGATCACCTGCAGCCCCCGCTGATGCGCCTCCCGTGCGTAGTGCACCATCACTTCTGGCGTACGATGGGCACTCAGGATTCTCACCTCTGCAGCCACCTGAAACTGCTCACAGATCGCCGCCGCCGCTGCCATGATTGGCAGATCGGAATCGCTCCCCATGACAATTCCTACCACTGGGGTGATCAAACTAGACATGCACCCTGTCCCTTCTCTTGCAACTGTTCTTGATCTTGATTCATGCCGGAGGAGACGTCACCCGAGGCGGGAGAGATTGCCAGAGAATACTGCCCACGATCAAACTCAAGCCCATGACTGAGGCCAGAGCAATCGGTTCACCCACCACCACCGCGATCAACACCAGGGAAAGGAAAGGAGCTCCATAGACGGTATTGGCGATTGCCCCCCGGTTAGGGGCCAGTTGCAACGCCTGCAACCAGAAGACAAACGTCAGCCCCATTTCTGCGGTTCCCACATAGATCCCCAGCAGCACCTCGATCCCCTGAGGCCAGCGGAGCGGAGATAGCAGTGGTAGTAGCAGCAGAGTCAACAGAGTACCGGAGCAAAAACTCAGGAATAGTTTCACTACCCCATCCCGAGGATCCCGCACATTCACCAGCCAGTACAAAGCCCAGATCCCTGAACTTCCCAGCGCCAGCCCCACACCTACCGGATCCTGAACCTTAAGAGTCTGCAGATCGCCGCCGGTTGCAATTAGAATCACCCCGATCAAACTCAGCCCTAGGGCCACTAGGGTCTTGATCCGCAACGGTTCCCTTAAGATCGGGACCGCCAGCAGTGCCAGCACCAGAGGCCAGGTGTAGTTGAGGGCAAGCGCCGCCTGAGCAGGTAAACGATCATAAGCCTGAAGCAGGATCAGATAGTAGGCAAAGGGGTTTAACAGCCCCTGCAAACCCGACAGCAGCCAGTCCACCTCCGTTTGCTGCCATAGCTGTTCACCCTTCCCCTGAGCGAGTAGCACCAGCAGCAGCAGGATCGTGGAGGTGAGAGAGGCCAACGCCAGTAGCTGTGGAGCCTCCAGCGTCCGGAGAGCCAGCTTAAAGGCACTGGCTGCAGTCGCCCAGCCCGCCACTGCTAGGAGTGCATAGCTGTAGGCCCGCCATGGTTTTCGCGGTGTCAGATCCCGTTCTCCTGTGACCCCCAAGATCTTCTAGCCCGAGGTTAGAAATCAGCTGAATCGGGATCCGTCTTGGCAGCCTTTTGCTTGGACTTGGGTTGAATCAGTCCCAACCGGGGTCCCACCACAAAACGGTAGAGTAGATAGCCCAGACCCACCAGAATACCGATACGGATCAGGCCACCTAGAAAGCGGAAGACCAGCAGCACCGCCAGGATACATCCCAGAATGGTCAGAATGGTCAGCAGGGGTTGGGACTGGGAGCGGATCCGTTCCCACAATGTCGGAGCCTCAGTTGCAGACCGCGTGGGTGGAGACTCCTGCTTCAACTCCAGTTCCAATTGCCGTAAACGCTCCTGTTCCGTTGGCGAGAGTTCAGGAGAAGCCATAGCTATACCCTCAGGTCTACTGTCCTATTTCAGCATGTTTCTCTCAGGACTGACAGCTACAGCCCCAGGGATCTCCCTCAAGTGCTGATCCGCAGATCGCGGGCCATGGCCTTGAACCTGCTCATGGTTTTACCCGGACGGCGGGTAGGTCGGGGGCGGGGAACCGCATTCACCTCAAAGGGAGTCTCCACCTGAACCGAGGCACTGGGTTGAGAGCGGAGGGGCTGCTGTGATCCAGATGCAGGGGTAAACACAGGTTGAGGTGCGGGGGCAGAAGACTGAACTGGTGCAGGAGGAGAGGGTACCGTCACTGCTACAGGCTCCTTCGGATCGGGCTTTTTAAAGAACCCGGTCATAAAGTCCCACAGCCCGCCCAACAGAATGCCGATGAAATTAAAGGGAGCCAGGATGAATTTGAAAATACTTCCCATAGCAGAGATCTCCCTGAGTGAGCGAAAACAAAAGATTTTTTTAGCCTTCCCTATTGTGAGCAGAACGGGCCGCTGTGGCTATAGGCAAAACTACCCTTTGCCTCTGCAGGAGAGGTGTTCTGGGAAAAAATCGGGATAACTCAGACCCTACTGCAGCGCAGCTAAAGAGGCCCCCTGATAGTAGTGCTTGAGGATCTGCTCATAAGACCATCCCTGGCGAGCCAGTCCTGCTGCACCCCATTGACTCATGCCAATGCCATGGCCAAATCCCCGCCCATTGATCTGGAAGGACAACGGTGTATTTGCAACCGGCACCAAGCTGGCTGTGGTGGAACTGCCCCCCACTGCAGAGATGGAAAACATGGTGCTTTTGAGACCCATGAGCTGGCGAAACTGATCCGCAGAGAGGGATTTACTACCTCCCGTCCCCGTGACTGCCACCGTCATGGCCCGTCCATAGGGGGAGCGCTGCACCACTTCCATGTTGAGGATCGATCCTACCCCTCCAATGTTTTGCTGGGCCAACTGCGCCGGGATCGTTTCCGACCAGTTAAACACGGGGGCATCCACGTCAAAATCGGGAACCCCCTTGAGATAAGGCAATGGTTCTGTCCAGACATTGGCCACATCCTCGGTATGCCCACCGGAGGAGGAGTGAAAAACGGCGTTAATCACCTGTCCCTGGAAGGTTAACACCTGATTTGAGGTCTCCTGGGAGGCCATTTGCGTCAAATTCGATTCCGAGCTTACCCCCTTATACACCTGCGCACTTTGATCATCCGCCAGATCAAAGGGCTGCTGCAGTCTGAGATTGCGATGAAATAAGGCATAGCTACGGGCAGCCACCGCCTGGGCCTTCAGGGCTTCGGGAGGAAAACGATGACCCATCTCAGCCCCTACCACACTGGACACGTAGTCATCAATGCCCACCTGATTGACCGCGATTAATCCTCCCTCGTCAGGGATCAGTTCCACCAGACCGCGGTACCAGCTTTGATGAATAAAGACCAGTCCATCAGGGGTCAGCGGTTGGAGGAAGAGACGCTCATCGGTGGCAGATCCCAACTGGATGCCTTCACCACCTAGGGAGGCCTTCAGGGGTTGCATCGCTTCCACATCCGTGATTGGGGTCCCTTCCTGGTTGAGAATGCGAGCATTCACCGAACTTCCCACCATGACACTGGGGACACCCACCTCAATGCCAATGCGCATCAGCACCCGTGCCTGGGCAGGGAAGGTAATCCACAACCAGATCCAGCAGCTTAGACTAATCCAGCGGAGCCAGGCAGAGAGTGGCCGATTTGATCCTGGGTTTGTAGCAGGTCTCAAGGTCACACACATCCTCAAAGGCCAACAACAGGGAACTTGGATAGGGGCACGAAGCTAATCAGCAAAAGGGAAATAGCCTCGAGAGGACTTTCCTCAGCGGGAAGCAGCCCAAACAATCCATCACTGACATTACCAAAAACCCAAGCAGGAAGCACCCCCAGGGATCAGATTGCCCTCACTCCTACCCCGGAGCCTTTTTTCAGATGGGCTGTGATCAAAACAGGAGGGTCATGAAACTGAGAATCAAGATGGCTAATGCTGTCATTCCCAAAAAGAAACTTTTGAAACTGAAGCTCAGGATCAAGAGCAATCCAACCAACCAGAGGGCTAGACAGGCCCAAAAAGGTCGGTTTGCAAATCCTGAAACATTCACCGACTGGAAAAAGGGAAGTGCAAACAATACAATCCCCCAGACGATACGAGGGACCCGCTGACTTAAGGTAACCCCATAGTTGCGGGCCGATCCCACGACTAACACCAAATTCAGAGCCAGGGGAAGAACAACCCACCCCGCCTTTCTTTGTAAAATATCTGACTCAGGGACGAGGATGACAAAGGTGCTGGCAGCCCAGAGGAGATAGATATAAAAAGATTTCTGGAAGAGCACCTGCAAAAATGGCAGGCGAGAGGGGAGCTGTAGGCGGCCAGCGAGTTGGTGCAAGGGACGGAGTCCAATCTCCAAATACTGCATGACAGTACCCATATGATCGGTTTTGATCTTGGAGTCCCTCCCCTTTTGGGGGCGTGGTGAGTTAGTCATGAAATGATTCACAGAGTGCGGCAGTGGAAGCGACACGATAACTTCCTCCCCCATCCTGCCTCAAGACTCTTCAGGAGACCTCTAGGGGGCACAATTTTCTATCCCTGGCAGTCAATGATCGACTGGCAAAGATCGGAGGGAAATGTGTGGGAGAGAACCAGGGAATCGTAAGATGACGATCAGCAGACTCCCAGATGAGAAGCAATGATGATGTCAGCTCAAGATGAACTTAAGCAGGCAGCAGCACAAGCTGCCGTTCAACGCATTCAGTCAGGGATGGTGGTGGGTCTAGGCACTGGATCCACAGCGGCTTTTGCTGTGAGCGCTCTAGCAGAACGGATGCAGTCCGAGGCAATCTCGGTGGTGGGCGTTCCAACCTCTGCTCGGACAGCAGCTCAAGCGGAATCCCTGGGCATTCCTCTGGCTACCCTTGAGGAACAACCCCAACTGGATCTAGCCATTGATGGGGCGGATGAGATTGAAGAGAGATCTCTCCACTTGATCAAAGGGGCCGGAGGGGCGCTCTTGCGGGAAAAGTTAGTGGAGGCCAGCGCCAAAGAGCTGATCATTGTGGCCGATGCATCCAAGAAAGTTGCCCAGCTGGGTACGCATTTTCCCATTCCGGTCGAGATCGTTCGTTTTGGCTGGAAGAGTACATTTAAGCGCCTGGAAGCCCTGGGATGTCAGCCGGTTCTGCGTATGGATGCTGCAGGTAATCCCTTTATCACGGATGAACAACACTACATTCTGGATTGTAACTTTGGGGCCATTGCCAACCCCGTGGAACTGGCAGCTGCAATTAAAGGGACGGTGGGGGTCATTGAACATGGCCTGTTTATTGGGATGACGACGATGGCCCTGATTGCGACCCCCTCAGGTCTGGAAACCTTAACAGTTCCTGCTGGCAGTTAAATTGGGATCATTCCTATATCTGGTGATCAGTCAAATTCATGCTCCCTAATCAGCACTACCCTTGGTGGATGCCAGGTTATTCTTTGTTTTAGTTGATACAGAAAGAATCCAGCATCCTTTCGGGATACCTGGTATTTCCAGGATCAATCGGGTAAGGATAGTAGCAGTGAGGAGTCAGTTCACCCCCAGGGGGTGAGGGGTATGCAGAAAATCGCCTTGGTCTCACGTTCATTCTGGCCGGGGGCTGCAGTTGTAGCATTCCAGCGGTTACTTCCCTCTTCCGGCGTGGTGATGGCCAGAGGGTCTCTCCTTGGATTGCTGGCCCTTCTAAGTGGGAGCTGTGGAGATCTCCCCACCACCACTGGATCATTGCCCATTCCTTCCGGCCTGGGTCTGGAGACAGAGTCACTTCCAGCCCCTCCCCCCACGGCAACGCCCCTGACGCTGACCCCTTCATTGCTTAGCGATTGGAATCTGGCTCCTCATGAACTGGTGTTACTGGTGCAGCGACGCCGGCGAGATCTGGTGGCTCAACTGCCAGTCGAGGCAGTAGCCCGGTGGTATAGTCCAGATCCTGACTGGCCAGGGATTGAGGGCATTGATCTCACCCTGACGATCGGAAGCTATCGGGAAACGGCAACGGCTCAGCTGCGCTTGGGGCAGGCGGCGATATTCACCTTTGCCGATCCTCCCACCGGTACCGCTGAGCTCACGGCACTAGCTTTTTCTGGCCCCACTACTGTGGCTCGCGGGGAAATGACCCTAACCCTCCAGCCTCCCCGAACTGAAACCGATCCCCAGGAAACAACTGAGATCTCTCCCCTGCGCCTGATCCCAGAAGATTTACCTTTTTTACAGCAGGTGCGAGGCAAAGATGGGAACCAGCCTGCTACCGATCTGGGGGGAGCGGTGTTGGAACCCTTAACTGTGAATCAGACTCTCACCCTCCTGGGTAGCAACCTAGAGCAGGTGAGTGAAGTGCTCTTCGCCACCAATTTTCCTGCTTCAGTTGTGGCTGGGGTCCCTCCGCGCACGGGTGAAATTCTGGAGCAATCTCCCACTCGCCTGACAGTGAAACCTCCTCCAGATCTGGCTTTATCCACAACCGCTGTGACCGTCCAAAACATCAACGGAGCAGGACTGGGCCGCCTGGATATCACCTGGAAGCCTGCCACCCGCTCATCCCCCTCCCCCCCCTCGTCTCCCCCCCCCAACTTCTGGCGAGTGCAAGCTGTGACAATTGACAGCAGCGCCGCAGTCAGCCCAGGCTTGCCTGAATCCCCGCGCGCAGTGGTCGCCGATCCGGAAGGGGGTTTCTACATTGCCGATCAGGCACGACACCAGATCCTCTACCTCAGCCCCGAGGGCAAGCTGAAGATCTGGGCAGGCACGGGACAGCCCGGTTCTAAAGATGGTCCTGCCGCAGAAGCTCAGTTCCAAAGACCTGCGGGGTTGGCCTTTGATCAGGACGGTAGCTTACTCGTGGTGGATCAGGGCAACCATCAGATTCGCCGGATTAATCGCAGTGGTCAAGTGTCAACGGTGGCAGGGGCCCCCTCCCCTGGATTTGTGGATGGAGGACGCTTCCGCGCCCGTTTTCGCGACCCTTCGGATCTGGTGGTCACCTCGGATGGGGGCATGCTGGTCGCCGACAGTGGCAATCACCGCATCCGCTATATTCAGCCCACAGGAGACGTGGTCACCCTGGCCGGATCTGGCCAGAAAGGCTTTAAGGATGGGGCCGCTCTAGAGGCAAGTTTTGATACCCCCACAGGCCTGGCCCTGGCGCCTGACACCAGTCTCTGGATCGCCGATCAGGGAAACCACCGGATTCGCCGACTAACTCTGACGGAAGAAGTGGAGACCGTGGCCGGGGGAGAGGCTGGATTTGCCGATGGGATCGGGGAGAAAGCCCGGTTTCAACTGCCCACAGAGCTGGAGATGGATGACAAGGGAATCCTCTACATTGCGGATCAGGGGAACCACCGCATCCGCCGACTGGGGCCGGAGAAGACCGTAACCACCCTGGCAGGCACCGGTGAGTCGGGCACACAGGATGGCTCCTCCGCGCAGGCTCAGTTCCAGGAACCTGTGGGCCTGTGGTTGCATAACGATGGCAGTCTGATTGTGGCGGATCAAGAAAGCGCTCAACTGCGCCAGATTGCGCCAGTCCCAACCCAAATTGGGGACTTGCCTGTAACTCGCTGATCCTCTCTTATGATGGTGTACGGCCCGGGGGCTATCGGTTCGGCGATTTCATCCGCATGGGACTACCCCTAAAACTGATCCTGTGGGGGGTGACGGGGCTCCTGGTCCTGCTGATCTGGTCCTTGTAAAGTCTGGGGAGGAAAAAGCCATGATCATCCTGGCAGGAGGTAGTCGCGGTGTGGGGCGAGAGGTGGCTGAGCGACTGGCCGCCCGTGGCGATGCGGTTTGTGCCCTGGTGCGGCAACCATCTCAAGCGTCTGATCTGCAAGCGTTGGGGATCCAGACATGCCTGGGAGATGCTGCCGATCCAGACGCGATGGCGACCCTGTTCCACCAGGCCGGGAAAGTTACAGCAGTGATCAGTACCCTGGGGGGATCGTCATCCTCGGGTGAGCGGATTGACTTTCTGGGCAACAAGCATCTGGTGGATGCGGCGCTGCAGTCTGAAGTCAAGCATTTTATTCTGGTCTCATCCATCGGAGTGGGCAACAGCCGTCAGGCCTTAACGGCAGAGATCTATGCTGCCCTGGCACCTGCCCTCAGAGAAAAAGAGAAAGCCGAGGCTTACCTGATCAACTCCGGACTGACCTATACCATCCTGCGTCCAGGCGGACTCAAGTCAGAAGCCCCGACCGGACGGGGGGTGCTGACGCTAGATGCTTCTCTCTCAGGTCTGATCCATCGGGCCGATGTGGCGGAATTGATTCTGGCCTGCTTGCAGTCACCCCGTTGCCATGGGCAGGTGTTCTCGGCCCTGGACAGCCATATGATCCGGGGAGATCAGCCTGTGCAGCCCTATCCTCTGGCCTAGGGGAACCTCACTGATGGCTGAGAGCATCCAGCTTCCCCTGAAAACCAGCCGACTCTACTTGCGAGAGTTTCTACCCACCGATCTGGCCGCGATCCATGCTTACACCTCGGATGCAGAAGTAACCCGTTACCTCTTTCACCATCCCCAGGAGGAAGAGGACACCCAGGCTTATCTGCATTTTCTCCTCAGCAGTCAGCGGGAAACCCCACGCCGGATCTGGGATCTGGCCATTATTCGGGAGTCGGATCAGCACCTGATTGGCTCCTGTGACCTCACCCTCACGGACGACCGGAATGCTGATCTGGGCATTGTCCTGGCCAGAACCGCCTGGGGAAAAGGATATGGCTCTGAGGCCGTGATTGCCATCACCCAAGCAGGCTTCACTCAACTGCACCTTAGTCTGATTATTGCCACCTGTACGATCGACAATACTCGCTCAAGGCATCTGCTGGAAAAAGCTGGATTCCGGTGTCAAACTCGTCTGGATTATCACCATTGGGCAAAAGGCCGCTGGTGGAGTTCCTACATCTACTGTGCTCACCAGCAGTCTTGGCAGACCCACCCCCTTAGAGAAAAGTCATGAGTTCTTCGTCATCCTCAATGGTATTGGGTCCGATGGGACGATTTCCAGGTAGCAGTCCCATCTGAAACTGAGCCAGGTTGCTGGCAAAGACAGGGCGGTGCCCGGGCAGCAGATCTGTGGTGACAATCTGCAAATGACTTTTGAAAATCGGGCGATTGCCTGGCAATGTCAGGGACTCAGACACTTGCAGGTGACTAACTTCAATGGGCCGCCCCCCCGGCAAAGTACGAACCGATTGAGAAGCAAGCTGGATCTGGAGAGGTTCTTTCTGGGATTGAGTTTCGCTGGATTCTGTAGATTCTGGGTTTGCTTTGCGGGTAGCCATGGGAGTACTCACACTCAACAACATTGGAAGCCCATCGGTGACAACCCAAAGCGTCTCGCGGGGAAACTGCAGGTTGTGTCGGCTCTGCTTTTGGATACTGTGATCATAAGGTATTTCTTCCCTCTTCCGGAGAACACTTCTGGGCTGTCGGGCCATGCACTAAAATTTGAAGCATGATCTCTCTACCGTCATCCCTGAAACCGTGCCGCCACCCCTCTCTTCTGCCCTCCAGATCCGCACTCATTTTCAGGTAACTCTGGCCCCCCTTTCGGTAGAGGCTGTGCACCAGCTGGCCTCCGATCCTCGCAATGGTGCGGTTGTGGTCATGAGCGGCACAGTGCGGGAACAGACGGGGGGACGAGCGGTAGCGTTTCTGGAATATCAGGCCTATGAACCCATGGCCCTGAAGGTGTTTGCCACCATTGCCGCCCAGATCCATCAGCAGTGGCCGGAGGCAACCTCCCTGGTCATCCATCATCGGATCGGCAAACTGGAGCTAGAGGAGATCAGTGTGCTGGTGGCCGTAGGCACTCCCCATCGAGCCGAAGCATTTGCTGCTTGTCAATACGCCATTGATACCCTCAAACACAATGCCCCCATCTGGAAAAAAGAGCATTGGCAGGATGGGGCCAGTGAGTGGGTCAGTATTGGTGCCTGTGAGCAAACCCATCACCCACAACCCTGAGGAGCGTCGGTATGCAGCTGCAGATCTCAACCGAACATGTTTATTTCACCACTCCCAAATTCATCCTGGGAGAATGGATCGGAGATGGGCTCATCCTGGGCATTCGCTGGGATCCAGACGCTGATGAGTGGAGTTATCAACTGGAATCCCCTGAGGTGGAGGGAAAACGCTGGATCCGTGAAGCTGATCTGGAGCGATAAGCATGCCTAGATGGACTTGCTAATCTGAGAACGACACCGCTCACACAACCCTTGCACCGTCACCTCGTAACGCGTGGGCAACAGCCCTGGGCGAACCCGTTCCAATCCCCGCATCTCCAGCACTTCCCATTCAATATCTTCAATCGCCCCACATTGTTCGCAGCGGAAATGATGATGGGGTTCGACATTGGCATCAAAGCGTGAGACTCCCCCCTCCAGGATCACCTCTCGCACCAATCCCACTTCTCGCAAAGCCTGCAGTGAGGCATAGACCGTCGCCTTGGAAGAGATCGGTAGGGTACTGTTTACCTCCTCCAGGATCTGCTCCACAGTGGGATGATCCAAGCGCGTCAGAAGATTGGCATACACAGCACAGCGCTGCGGCGTCACCCTCAGTCCCTTATCTTTAAGTGCCTGCACCACAACCTCGCTGGTGGACAGGTGGGGAGCTTCAGCCATCATCTTTGCCCTGAACCAATCTCATCAACTACTAGTAAGCTTAGCAAACCCCATCCAATCATCAACCTGTTTATAGGCTTGACTGAGTCCTATGTCAGAACTATTCTTGAAAAAGGTTGATTCCCAACCTGAGACATCTATAACCTCAATTTCGTGGAGAGAGTCATGGCTGTACTTGCTCTGGAAAGAGTGCCTGAAGTTGTTTTTAAAACCCGTGTGCGAGATGAATCCATTGGGGGAGATAATCCCTTCCGCTGGCAGGATCGGACCACCCAGGAGATCTTTGGGGGTAAGCGGGTGGTTTTATTTGCCCTGCCCGGTGCCTTCACCCCCACCTGTTCCTCGACCCACCTGCCCCGCTACGAAGAGCTGTACGATGAGATCAAGGCTCAGGGTGTCGATGAGGTGATCTGCCTGTCCGTCAATGATGCTTTTGTCATGTATCAGTGGGGCAAGCACCAGGGAGCTAGCAAGGTGTTCCTGCTGCCGGATGGTAACGGTGAGTTCACCCGCAAGATGGGCATGCTGGTCGAAAAAGGTAACCTCGGCTTTGGATTGCGCTCCTGGCGCTACTCCATGGTTGTGGATGATGGCAAGATCGAGAAGATCTTTGTGGAGCCTGACTTTGGCGACAACTGCCCCACGGATCCCTTTGAGGTTTCTGATGCTGACACCATGCTGGCTTACCTGAAGGGTGTGAAGAAGTAGGTCTGTTTCACGGTTTATGCCTGTCCGGATGGTCGGATAAGATCATGGATCCTATGCTGTTCCGGACAGGTGATTTTTTCAGGATTATCTCTTCTCCTCGCCGCTGCCCTAGGAGTTCTTCATGAAACTGTCGAGTGCCAATCTGAATTCCCGGCTTCACACCGTCTACGACGCCATTGTGGTGGGTGGCGGAGCTGGAGGTCTTTCCGCTGCGATCTATCTGGCTCGCTATGGCCTGAAGTGCCTGGTGGTAGAAAAGGGCCGGGGACGATCCTTCTGGATGCAGGATCTGCGCAATTATCTGGGTCTGGATCCCACCACTCCGGGTCGCGAGATGCTCAATCATGGGATGAAACAGGCCCTGGACTGGGGAGCTGACTACCTGCGCGGCTATGTGGAAGAGGTAACGGATGAAGGGGAGACGCTGGCGGTGCGGGTCAAGGTGGGTAAAACCAACAGCCTTTATCCCGTGTTTCACAGCAAGTACGTGATCGCCGCCTCTGGGGTGATCGATGTTCTACCGGAACTGGAGAATATGCAGAACGTTTATGATTATGCAGGTTACACACTGCATGTCTGCATGATCTGTGACGGCTTTGACATGTGGGATCAGAAGGCAGTCCTGCTTGCGAATACAGAAGCCAGGATGGAGGCAGCTTTTGTGCTCAACTGGTTTACTCCCTACCTCTCGGTTCTCACCCACGGTCAATGCTCTGTGAGTGACGCCATGAAGGCGAAGCTGGCGGATCATGGCTATCCCCTCTACGAATCTCCCATCGTTCGCTTTTTGGGTGAGGATCACAAACTGAGCGGTGTTGAACTGGCAGATGGCACGATTGTGGAGGCCACCACCGGACTGGTGAACATGGGCTCGATCTACCACAACCACTACTTGAAGGGCATTCCTGAACTGGAATGGCAGGGAGAAAACCTGATCACCAATGAAATGACCCAGACCAGTCATCCCCGGATTTTTGCCGTTGGAGATCTCAAGAAGGGGGTGAACCAGGTTTCCATTGCCGTCGCCGATGGGACTCTGGCAGCCACTCAGATCTGGCGGAATATCCGGCGGGTCAGTCCTCCGCGCAAGTGGGAGAAAGACAGTCCGGTGGCTCTAACTTCCGTTTCTGTATAGGCAGGGATGCTTTAAGTTGTCTGTGGGGTGAGAAAACGCTGGATCCATTTGTGCATCATCTCAGCCAGCTCCCGTGGATCTGAGGTGGCTCCCCTACGGCTTTCTGCTCGATAACTACCCAAGGTCTGAGATTCTCCAGAGTGAAGAGTGACGACGACATCACACCGGTACATGGTAACAGCCTCCACCTCTCGCCGCACCGCTTCCCGAACGACATCCACTTTCGCGATCTCAGACAAAGGCACCTGCACCAGGGTTTGCGGGATCCAATAGCGGTACTGTTTGAGAGTCAGTTGATCAGCCCCCTTATTTAAGCTGAGGATCTGACCGCCTTCGGCAGGAAAGCAGATCACCGCAGCGATCCCAATCACCATCAGACTTAGCCAGGGGGATTGTGACCACCAGCGCACTCCCAATCCTAAGCCCAGCAATCCTGCCGTGATCCTGAGTAAACGGATCTGGCCAGGAATTGTAAACATCCCAATCACCAGATGATCTGGAGTGCGTTTGAGGAGTTGTAGAGGCTGGCGGCGGGGCTGGGGCATGGAAAGTAGCCTGGTTCAGATGATCTACCGATAACGTTCTAGGGGATCCTTTTGGTTCCGACTGTTCGGCTCAGGGTGTCATCAACGGGGAACAGAACTGTCCGCTTCAGCACTATTGATTGCCCCTTTGGCAATTTGAGCCCTCTACTTGACTCGATCTACCTCAGGGAATATGTTAAACCCTATTTATGACATCTCATCTCGCTCCAGGCAAACCTCTACTTCACGCTCCACATACTCCCACTCTTTGCTGGCGCGCATCCGCTGCAGTAACTCATTAAAAGCTTGGGTATGCTCAGGAGCGAATTCAAACCAGGTGAGAAAGTCAAAAGGTTCTCCAAGATCCCGACAATGAAGCAGCCGACGTGCGATTTCTGGAAGATACTCTAAACCCACAGCAGTATGATGAGACTCTTCCTCAAAAATGGCTCGCCGCTCATCTTGCGCCATTTCCCACCAATGGAGAGATTTTTTAATCGGAATCAACACCGCAGAAACGGCTTCAGAACGATTTAATGTAGGCTGTACCGCTCGAAGAGCCGTGACTTCATCACGTTTAGAGTAGCGAATATTGCTGACAAAGCTTTGGAGAACCCACGAGCTATCCAATGGCAATTCCGTCACAACATCATTTACCACATTCACTCTTTCAACAAAGTCTAAACTCGATCCCAAAATACCCCGTACATCTGTGACCCGCCAGATGCCTTGTTTGCCACCAACAAATGAGTATCTGTTGTTCATCGTATTTCTTAACCTTTCCGATTTTTGTCCTTCACTACCCATCCTTTTAGGGAAGGAAGTATTTGCTCGTAAGGTTAAAACGCCAAAATGAATTCTTTCTGATAAATTCGGTCAAATACAATGGATTTTCGATGAAAGATTCGGTCTAATGGTCGTGTTCAGTGTCATGATTGAACGATCGAGAATACTCTTCACGCATTCTGTGAATCTCTTCCACGATTGCATCCTGATACATACAGCGTTTTCCACCCTAGTGAACTACAGTCAGCCTAGCTCTTCACGAGATCAGGGTCCAGGGGTTGTACCTTAAGAGACTGGAAAACGCTGTAACTCGGTTCATCCTCGGATCATCTATAGTCGGGCTTCTAGGATCAGGTTAAAAGGTGTTTCAGTGGCGCGCCGAAACGTTGTGAAGCCAGCCTCCTTAAAGACCTGCGCTAGCCGTCTCTCGCCTGCTTGTGCGCCTAAGGCAAGTCCAACGTCTTCAGAAAGAGAATGGGCACAACAGATCGTTGTGGAGCCTGCATAGTAGAGACGACCCACCGGGTTTAAATTATCCTCAACCCTATCGTTGGCAAACGGTTCAACTAGCATGACGGTACCACCAGGAGCCAGGGCTTGAGCAGCATGTTTCGCGGCACCCACTGGGTCACCCAGATCATGTAAGCAATCAAAGAAGCAGATTAAGTCAAATCCTTTCTTAGCATATCCCTGTGCAGATGCCACCTCAAAGGTGACCTGGGCGGTTAAACCTTGTTGTTGAGCCTGGTCTCGCGCCGAATGGATGGATTCACCATGATAATCGAATCCCCAAAAGCGCGATTGAGGATAGGCTTTTGCCATCAAAAGCGTGGAATGACCATAACCACAGCCGACATCAGCAACCTTCGCGCCAGCCTTCAGTTTTGCTTCCATGCCAGTTAGGGCAGGCAGCCACTGTGAGACCAGACTGCTTCGATAACCATTGCGGTAAAATGCTGCTACTCCACAAAACAGACGACTATGGTGGTCACCCCAGCTAACACCAGCACCTGTTTTGAAAGCCTGAATGGTTTTCTCCTCATCTAGCCACATCGAAGCAGAAACTTCCCAAGCAGGCGGCATGAACACTGGGCTGTCCTCATGAGCTAATACCATCGCTTGTTCTGGAGTCAGTTCATAGGTGTTGCTTGCTGGATGGTAAATGACATACCCCCCAGCAGCTTGGCTATTGAGCCATTCACGAACGTAACGCTCAGCGCAATTTGCTCGATGAGCGAGTTCTATGGAACTTAAGGGACCTGCTCCAGCCATTGCTTTATAAAGCCCCAGCTTGTTACCAAGGCTGACCATCACACCGCCGGACGAAGCAGCGAGATCGCTGACCACACGCTCAAGAAATTGATTCAGTTTTTGTTCATTGATCTTTTGTTCGGTGACAGTCATATGGGTATCCTTCAAGACTTATATTCTTCTGGATGAAGCCTGGATGATCGGTCATCCCTGATCTTCATGTTTTTAGTCTGATGCTTGTAAAGCTCCAGGTCGAGTGGCAAAATAGCCATATCCGGTTCATTTATGCCAGAGCATGAACTTCATCGGAGTAAAGAGGATGAATAGTACTCACATCAGTATCGTCGCGATTCCCGATTCCATGTTTTCAACTTTGAGTGGCATTTATGATGTGTTGAATTCGTTTTCGTTGCTGAGTACATACGACAACGCGCTGCCCAAAACCTCTCCCTTTCAAGTCGAGATTGTGGCACCAACACATGAAGAAATTATCACAGCCAGTGGATTGGTTCTTAATGCTCAACGTCCGTTCACAGATGTTACTTCTACCGACATCGTAATTGTCCCTTCTGTCATGGTTGAGCATGGGGAATGGAAAACGGGACGTTACCCTGGTATGGTTCAGTGGCTACGAGAGAGGCATTCGCAGGGCGCAACCTTGTGTTCAGCTTGTTCTGGGGCATTGTTATTGGCTGAAACCGGGTTATTGGATGGTAAAGAGGCAACTATGCATTGGGCTTTTGCTTCTACGTTTAGGCAAAATTTTCCCGAAGTCCATCTGCGACTTGAGAAAATCTTAGTCATTGCGGGAGATCATGACCAGTTTGTCATGTCAGGAGCGTCTGCATCGTGGTATGACCTGGTACTCTACTTAGTCGTACGGTATGTGGGTCCGACTGCAGCGCAAGTTATGTCTAAGTTTTTTGCGCTGCAATGGCACAGTGACGGACAGGCTCCCTATCTGGTGTTTGACCTACCCACTGACCACGAAGATGCGATCGTTAGAGACGCTCAATCTTGGCTATCCGAGAATTTTTCAATCGCAGCTCCCATCACCGAAGTCGTAAAGCACTCGGGTATTCCAGAACGCAGCTTCAAACGGCGTTTTAGTAAGGCAACAGGTTATTCCCCGATCGCTTACGTCCAACATTTGCGCGTTGAAGATGCAAAACGTCGATTAGAAAGAACGAATGCCTCGATTGATCAAATCAGTTGGAGCGTTGGGTATGAAGATGCAGCCTCGTTCCGACGATTATTCAAACGAATTACAGGAATTACCCCAGGAGAGTACCGCCGAAAGTTTAGTGTGCCTCACTTTGCTCAAACCCACAGATAGGCTCTGGCAGGCTGAAAACCCGATCAGAGAAATCGATAGCCAGTTAACACTAAGCTCAACGGCAGGAGTCAAACTTGGCAACTTCACCAGCGACTTTTGTTCGTCTGATGCCATGGCGTGTTGGGCTGAGGCAACTACCTCTCAGACTGAGATTGTAAAAGCTTTCACAGATCCAACAATAGCAGTCTCATCTCGAAACTCAGAATTATCAATCCCTTAATTTCAAGGAGATCGACTAGCAATGCACGTTCATTAGTTTTCTTGTAAAAACTAGGCTGCGTGCAGGAGTGAGTCATCTGTGCTTCCAGCTTTTCCTCAAGTACCGATAGAAAGCTCGGGTAACTGACTGGCCGAGCACAACTACGCCTCGTTGTAAGCTCTCTCCAGCTCCGCCACATTGAGCTTCACCATCGTCATCATGGCTTCCATCACAGCCTTTACCTTCCTGGAGTCCTTATCACCAATCAGCTCGGTGAATCGTCTCGGGACAATTTGCCAGGAGAGACCGAAGGGATCTTTGATCCAACCGCACTGCGTGGGCTTCGCTCCTGCGCTCACGAGCTTGTCCCAGTATTCATCCACTTCATCCTGATCCGTGCAGTCCACGTAGAGCGACCCAACACTCCGCAATTTTACCATCCTGAATTCTGTAGATAACGATTCCCGTAAATTCTACTTTTCGGTTCGTAGGGGGAATACCATGAAATTCTTCTCTGTGAGTTCCTCTTGTTGTGACACGAAGAACAACTTTATCATTTTCAGCGATCAAATCTTCTATTGAATAATGAGAGTCAGGAAACGCTTCTACGAATGCTAGCTCCAATCGCTGAAGTTCGTAAAAATTAACGACGCCGCCTCTACTATGTCCAACAAAATCCAAAGATACATAATCTTCAAAACCCCCAGAAAATCCATTATTACTATTAGCAATCCAGTCTCTTATGAGATTTTTATTGATCTCTTGATCCGTCATTGATTCAACCCAAATTAAACAAGAAAGGCTCTCCCGCACTTTTGGTGGAAACGAGGGTTTGTTGATAGTTTTCAAACAAACATCGATCCAAAAGCCTCACTGCACAAGAATTCCATGATTGATAAGTCAAGTATATCACCATAAACCTGGGAGCCGAGAGAGCCACAAGAAAACTATATTCCAGATGGTTCAACCATTTGAATGCCATACTTCTCAAGAATTATAGGTACTTTTGCTAAATCGTCGGGTAAATCCTTGATTGTTTCTGATAGTTCAATGAAAAATTCGTCAATTTTACCTCCTACTGCCCATGCAAGAAATTTGACGGATTGATCGGAATTATTCTTATAGCCATGTGTTGTTTTGGCAGGGACGTGAACAAAGTCACCAGGCTCAATTATAAACTCTCCACCATCGAAATACATGATCATTGAGCCTTCTAGCATATAGTAGCTTTCCTCTTCTATAGTATGAGTATGTGGGGGAACGAAACTATTTGGAGGGACATCGACAGTCACAACCGCCATGCTACTCAGAGAGTCTGTGGACTTTAATTTGATGCACACCCTATCACTCAAAACTTGTAGGGTTTGACCTTCCTCGTGCTTCAATACCATCATATTCTTGTACCTTACGAGAGCTAACATATAGAGATACGTATGAACAATTCAATTGGATCTCCAAGTGCGAAAGTCGTGACCAATCCAGCTGTATGACGATGCTCATACCCCGACGCTAACAACCTGTCGGATCAACCAAAACTTCTAAACGGTCAGGTTCATGGGCATTGTTAGGCTTACCGCTTTAGCGCATTGACTTGTAATCTTACCATGCGAACGTGTGCGAATCCATTCTGGTCAAGCGGAATTCGTTCTACGTATATTTCAACAAAGTCAGCAATGAAATTGTTTCGTTCACTTTCAGGCACGTACTGGGTGAAAGGCATCCAAGTTGTGCGAATCCAAGCTGCTAAGCCCTCTTTGCCTGGATGCGTCATGTCTTTTGGAATCAATTCAAGCTGCTCAACAATGAAACCTGCTTTCTCTAGCCACACCGAGTAATCTTGATCTCCGTAGAAAAAGTAGGGGTTGTGGAACTCATCAAAATAACGATGCCACGGGTCGCAAGCAACAAGTTCTGAAAATACTTGTAATACATCAGCAGCATTTCCTTGACCTCCGCATGAAACAACTAACTGACCACCGCGCCGTAGCGATCGACTGACACCGTGAAGAAAGGCTTGGTGATCATCAACCCAGTGAAGTGTGGCATTTGAAAAACACAGATCGAATTCTTGATCAAACTCAAGGGAACGGGCATCAAAACAAGCAAAAGACAGGTTTGGATATTGCATTGATGGGTAGGTACGATTTGCATAGGCAATCATTTCAGGTGAGCTGTCTACGCCAATGACTCGACCTCTAGGTAAAGTCATTGCAAAATCAGCCGTAATTTTTCCATCGCCACAGCCGACATCCAACACCGATTCATTTCCTTGTAGAGCAAGTTTCTGTCTTAATTCCCTCGCCCATTTCAGTTGGGCATCTGAGTTTTTAGCGTAGTCTTCAGGATTCCACTTCATATACATTACTGGTCATCCCTTCCAAAATCACCCGCCCAACAATGTTAAGACATCCTTGATGCCGAATACCAACAGATTGCTCTAATACTCTTGCTCCAACCGATAGCTTAGAAAGCCTAACGGAACTGTCTTCAGCGGACGGAGATACATTTTGCATCATAACCGATAGTGTATGCATCCGTTCCGTTGGAAGCCCTTGTTAGGTATCTTACTCAGCAAACATCTCAGCTAAGGTGTCAAGAACCACTCTTTGCTCATCTTGACTAATTTGACCAAGCTTTTTGACCAATCGAGTTTTGTCTACTGTGCGGATTTGATCCAGAACAATTTGCCCATCCTTGCCCTGAAAATGACAGACAACACGAGTAGGATACGTTTTCCCTTTCGTAGTCATTGGAGCAATTATAACCGTAGCAATATAACGGTTCATCTCATCTGGCGAAATGACAACACAGGGTCGTGTCTTCTGAATTTCACTTCCAATGGTGGGGTCAAGATTAATGAGAAAAATATCGAAACGCTTGACTACCACTCCCATTCAACTGAATCCCAAGCGGTAGCGTTGGCTTCATCCAGAAGAACATCATCCTGTTGGTTAGCCATTGCAGCAAAGGCTTCATCCCATCCCCTTCGTAAGCGTGGTGCTCTGCGAATAGTTAGATGATCCCCCTGCACTTCGATTTCAACTTCTGCATGAATACCGCTTTGCTCCAAGAGCAGCTTAGGAATACGAACACCTTGAGAGTTGCCAATTTTAACAATTCGGGTTCTAATAGCTGCGCCCATGACTGGATACTTTCAAACACAAAATGTAGCTACATTGTAGCTACGGGCAAGCAAACCGTCAAGTGAAGTGGAAAAATGGGTTGGAGCAACCTAACTGGGAACTCAGCGGCGCGATCTAACCTATTAAAAAACTAGCACAGTCGGGGTGATCGAAGCGTCCATTGCAGTTGGTGTTAGATCAAAAGCTACTAGAACTGCGAAAGTAATCTGTCGTATTCAGCATGTGATCCTACCCAAAACCAAATGACTGTATCTCCATCTAGTTGCCCAACTGCCCGATAGCTACTACTGATCCGAGCGGAGTAGATTGGTAGTTTAGCATGTGCTTTCTTGAAATGTAGACTGGGATGGCTAGAATCTTGCTTGAATCTACGGTAGGCTTCACGTGTCTGCTGCTGGATTTGTTCAGGTAGCTCAGAGAATGCCTTTCGGAACTGGGCAGTAGTACGTGACTTCACAATGTTTCTGGGTCCAACTCCTCAGTCTGACCAGCACGATACTCTTCCATTGCCTGGGAGGCAAGCTTAGCAAGTCCGTCCTGTGATCCGGCAAAAGCAGCGTCCCATCGTTCTTCGTCTGCTATCTCCTCTAGAATTATGGCAGCGATAGCATCTTGTTCACTGGCTTCTAGTTGCTTCACTCGCTCGATAGCTTCTTCAAGTAGTTTGGTCATTGACAAAGCACCAGTAAGACGTAAGAGTCCTTCACATCATCACTTGGACTTAGAACAATGGTCAAGCTTTCAATAAGTCAACCTAACGTGCAAGCTCAAGGGCGCGGAGACAGCAAGCAAAGCTTGCTTGCTAGTGTAGCGTTCCTCTGGATCGGCGGGTTAGGCCGCGACTCGCATCTACGCTTTGGTTCTGACAATGTGCCCTCCATTGTCTCGTAGCTCCCGTATCCACCATTGCACCATTGGATCCCTTTCAATGAACCTCATGTGAGAAGCGATCTCGTTCAGGGCAGAACTGTCGGGCTTAAGCAATTTCTTTACGTACTCGACAATATTCTCAGCCTCGTCTGTGAATACAAACCCGTCATGATCGAACTCGAAGACATGGCCTGCTTCGGAACCCACGGTTGGAACAAGAATATAGTTTCCGGACTGGGGTGTTTCTCCGATAACTAGGCATGACCCGACCCAGGACGGAACACACTCGCTACGCTCCTCTTCAGTCAAGTCTTCAATCCAAGCGCTGAAGGCGCCATGAAGATCTACCCACTGAGTTGGGTGAGCTATGTATTTTCCAGCATCCCCACTCTTAACGTCGTGATAAAAAAGAATGCTGCCGAAGGTTTCATAAAAGTCACCAAGTCTCCCAACATCTGGAAGATCAGTTTGCCCGCCAGGAGGGTTAACGGAGTGCGTGAAGTGCACGGTCTTTTTCTCTTCTTCGTGGTGAATCCGTTCACACAAGAACTCGCCGCGGTGTTCCAGAACGGACTTCTCAAGCTCACTCAGCTTCATGCTGCGCTACTCCGTTGCCTAACGGCTTAGTTCACCGGACGCAGATAACCTTTGCATTTTAACCGACCAACTTGCGGCGTTCCGTTGCAGCGACTCGTTACGATGTGGTGCTACTTAAAACCAAGAACTACTCATAGCGCGCCTTCTTGGATTTGATCACCTCTTTGAAAATCTCGCATATGATCCAATCCTGTAGAATTATCCCTGGCTACCAAGAATGTTGATGGCACGGGAGGCAACGACAATGGTTGTCGTGAGGGCAATGGAGCTTTGTAACATCATGAAAAGTTTGGCGCGGGGTGTGAGGGGCAGGGTATCGGTGGGGCTGAGGGCGGTCGCCGTTGTGTAGGCCAGAAATAGGTAATCAACGAAGACGGGGTGCCAGTTGGATGCCTCTTCAGTCGGTAGCCCCGATTGAGAAAAGAGCCAGTCGGAACGGCTTCTGGGTCGATTTAACCGGCTTTCAGGCCCACCTGCGTCCATTTGCCAGTACAGCAGAGCGAACGTGATCACATTATTTGCCCACACTGCAATACTGGATGTCAGCAATTGGAGGCCGCTTAATTCTGATGAGTGAAAGATCATTTCGTAGCTGAGATAGCTCAAACTGACCAGTAGCGATGCGCCAACTACTGCACAGAAGATCAGAGTTGTCGTGCGCTCAAATCGTAGCCATCGTGCTTTTGCATGCGTCAACGGAACGAGCGCCATCGGCACAAGGACCATCATTTCAAGCAGATAGGGGAACCAGACTGGAACGAACCTGACACGGTTGGGTAGTGCGGTTAGCAGAATCAGTAGCACCAGCAGTGTCAGGGCAACGGGCCAGCGAGGTTCGATTCGGAGTGATGGGGATCGTTTGTCCATACTGGAGAGGGGCTGCCACTTATTTCAGTCAACGTACACCACGACGTATTGACTGTTATCGCGTTGATAATACGTTCCACCGTAGTAGTAAAGACTGACTCCTTCAACCACAACAGTAGTGTATCCCACAGGTAAGGCAGCAACGTAGATTGATGAGCGACGAATGACTCTTCGAGTTGTGCGACGAGCAGTACCCGCAACGCTGATAGGTGTAGCGGGTCTACGGACGAGCGCCTTTGCCTCTTCAGTGATAAGGCTGCTGCTGAATAAACCGTCGGTTATTGCAGCCGTCGCAGCAAGACTACAGGCGATCGCCACAATTCGGGTGATGGATTTCATGGTTGTGCCTCCTCAGTCGTCGTATATTCATTCAATTCGTTGGTCGGCAGGGCATCCAGTTGTCTGGCCCCTGCGGGAGCAGAAAACGTAAAGCGGCTGGCATTAATTTGGGGGCTGGTATTCCAGTCTCGCAGGCGGATGGAGTATTCGGGTGCCCCGGTCTGCCATTTGCTGGTGATGACGTATTTCATCGGAAGGGGGCGTTCGCCAACCTGAATCCAGATCTGCCAGTCCACCTCGTCCTCTCGAAACGCCAGATGGTGACATTCAATTCCATCGATAAAGGTGGTGCCCAGATAGGTGCTGCTTTTCACCCCATCTGAAAGCACGGCGTAGGGATCGGCAAATAAAAGATCCGCTCCGGGAGCAGGTAACCCCGTCTCCCACTCGTAGGTACGAATCGCGTCATCAATGGTTCCATTCACTGGGATCTGAGTGTAAACGTTCAGGCGCTTGCTGTGGAGGGTCAGCGTCCTGCCGTCGAAGAGGAACTCTGTGTCGGCGACCAATCCCTGACGACGAATTGCAAATTGATTGGGTCGCTGCACTTCAATTGTGGCAAAGCTACTGATCTGTAGCTTCTCAGCATCTCTGGTCACAACCTCCAAGTCAATGTCTGCGTTGATGCTAAACGCTCTGGTCTGCGCCACATAAGCAGACATGGATTGGAGAATGCGAGTCGCATCTGCATCAATAGCACTTGCACTGATATTCGCATTCGGATTTAAACCTTCTGCGTTGACGATGGGATTAACCACAAACCCAACGCTAATTGCAACACCTGCAGCTAAACAGCTACATCCCACGCGGGTGAGAAATTTGTCATTGTTCATCGTGCAGACCTCAAACGAAAAACTTGTTTTTGTAGCTCGGATCGATCACCCAGGTTTGGCAAACTGAAGTCATGTCACCAAACGTCTGGTTTGCTTGTGGTAGTTGCTCATCAAGATGCTAAAACTGACCAGCAGTACCCAGAAAGGAAAGGACAGAGAAACCCAACCGAGCCGATCGAGATGGGAAATTCTCAGCAGCATGATTGCTGCCAAACCATATCCCAGATAGGCTATCCACTTAGGAATGACTCTGGCTCGCAGAAACAGGGTGGACGTTGACATCATAAACACACCCGCCATCTTGAGCATGTAGGTGTTGATAATTTCGCTGGTGATCAGATGCCCAAAGCTGTAGAAGCTAGAGGCCAGAAACCGATCTTCATGGGCACCCAGGAGATCGCGCACCACCCCCATAAACCAAAGAAATGCAATTCCCGCAAAGGGCACCAGATTCAGTGCCAGCAGAACCGTCCTGCCTTGAGTGAAAAGCCATGCCCCGTCATTCTGCGCATTGGCCGGTATGCTCCTCAGCAAGAGGACAAAACTTAAAATCAGGAGGATCGAGAAGACAATGCTAGCGACCGCAGCGGCTTTCGGTGCTGGTGTGGTTGTGGGAATCACGAGTTCTTCCTGCATCATAAAATTCTCTTAAAAAGCTTTGGTCACACCTCAGTTTACGGTTCCGCTTTGGTTCCGCCATACTTCTCACCCTAGGTTGTGAAAGGCTACATCTTTAATTTTTTCAGAGAAGACTTTGGTGGGAGAGGAGTCTAAACAATTTTTTTGATTACTTACCAAGTGCTTTCGGATTGACCGAATATCTTTTAGTACATCGCAAGGAATTGAGGCGGAGCCAGCTAACGGGGAACTCACTGGCGCGATCCAACTTACTAAAAACTAGCACAGTCGGGGTGATCGAAGCGTCCCTTGCAGTGGGTGTTAAGAAATCTTCACCGATCGAGTCAGACTATAGACAAGAAAACCTTCTAACGGTAAAGCTTAACCTGCGGCACAAACAAGCTAAACCAACTTTTATTACACTTAATTATTTAATGGATCCGGATTCTTTACCGCTATTGGCAGGATTGGCAACTCTATGATGAGTCGAAATATCTCCTGGCGTTGAAGAAAAAGGGATCCCCATTAGTAGCTAAATTAGCGTTATAAGGAGGTAGCTGCCAAACTGGATGATGTCGAATCGAGGTTTTAATAGATCTTGTGGAGGTAAGCTTGTGGATGAGAATTCACAGGGGAATTGCGAGCGTTCAGGATACCTCAGGAGATAGATTTCTCGTTTTTTCTCCCTAGCTCTTGACAATCTCATCCACCTCAGGGCAAGAGTTATCTTGACCATAACGATCGACAGATAATCTTTACCTGTCCACAGATTCCAGCGCAAGACTACTCAAACTAAATCTAAACGAAGCAGAAAATATTTAACTTTGCCTACCGATAATCTCTATTTTGCGCTGGCAGCATAACGTTGCCCATCACCCGCCGCAGATAATCTTTGCATCAATACCGAGCCACTTTTGTCGGTCGGTGTGCATGGGCGTTGTAATGCGGCGATCGCTTGTTTAAAGGAATATATGAGCATGGTGCGTTCCCAAAAATTTATTGGTGGGGTAGATAGGAGTTGCAGTAGGGGACGCACCCTACAAGATTGGCGATCGCACTCACAAGGTCACAGATCGTGCACGGCGGGCGTCGCCACCCAGCCACCATCCACGCCGCCGGGCAGCATCTGTCCGACGTCCTCGCCCACCTCCTCGTCGATCAGCCGGTTCAGCTTGGCATTCATAGCCATGAGAAGGTCGGCGTTTTTCTCTCGATCCAGCGCCAGGTTTTCGACTTCGTTCGGGTCGTTCTGGTAGTCGAACAGCTCGACATCGTTCAGTTCGAACAATTCCTCGATCGAGGTGGGCCGATTGTGTTGCTTGGGGGAAAAGTAGCGCGTGAACTGGTAGCGGCCATCGAACACGCTGCGGATGGCACCGCGTTTCATCATGTTCGGGTGCAGACCGGCTTCCTTGATCTTCTCCGGCCCGCCCTGTTTCAACAGATCGCGCGCCTTCAGCAAGAAGTCACCGTCTAGGGAGGCGAACATGTTGAAGCAGAATAGCTGGCCGTCGCGCACGGTGTCGAGGCTTGCCTGCTCCGGAGCGGCGAGCACCGGGGAGAAGTCCTTGCCCGGAAGATCCTTGGCGATCGCCGCTTTTGTCTCGGGGTTCGCGTTAGTGAGCGAGATCAGGGTCGGCACGAGGTCGAGGTGCGTGGTCACGGCCTGACAGCGCTTGCCGCCTGTGTAGGCCGGGTGCGCCACGATCAGCGGCACGTTGTTCTGCTCGCGGTAGGAGGTGGCACCCTTGCCGGTCATCTGGTGCGCGCCGCCGAGTTCGCCGTGGTCTGCGGTCAGAATGACGATGGTGTTGGATGCGAGGCCGCGGTCCTCCAGTTCGTCGAGCACCGTCATGATGTGGCGATCGACATCGCGCAGCGCGTTGAGATAGAAGTTGTGCCGCTTGCGCCAGCGCCAAGTCTCGTTTACCGGAATTGGCCCGGTCATCGCGTCGTTCCCCAGGGTGTGGTCGGTGTGGGCGGCGGGGCGTCCGGGTGCGTCGAGCGCCTGCGAAAAACTTTCCGGCAGGTCAAAGTCCCACTGCTTGGTGTACATCTCATGGGCCGGATCGCCAGCGATGTGGGTCAAATTGTTTTTGCCTTGCATGGGCTGTCCCAGCTCGTCCGTGTTGTAGAACATCACGTCGTGCGGGTTGACCAGATTCACCGCCAGGAACCATGGCTGTTTCTGCTGCGCCAGTTCCGAGGCCTTGCCGCGTAGCCAACTGGCGGCGGCGGCAGCGATCATGCCGTCGTGCAGGTAGCCACCCTGGGTGTGCGCGATGATGTCGCCGACCCCGAAGTAATCGGAAAAGCCGTAGGACTCCATCTCCTTAGTGAATATTTTCGTCGGCGCTTCAAGCGTGTTTTCGGTTTCAAACTCACGGGTGAGGTGCCATTTGCCCTTGTAGGCAGTGTAGTAGCCGGCCTCGCGGAGCTGGTGGCCGAGCGTCTTGATGTCGGTTGACATACTCTGCATCCAGGGGAAGTTTGTGTTGTCGAACATCTTGGTCTGTTGGATGTGAAGACCGGTATAGATCACCGAGCGAGAGGACGTGCACACGCAGGAGTTGATGCGGTGGTTCTCGAACACGACACCGTTCTTCGCCAGCCGCTCATGGGCTGGCAGGCGATAGTCTTTGGGGAGTTCACCCGGGCGGAAATGGCGCTCCTGATCCGTCAGGATGAATACGATGTTGTAGGGTTCGCAGGCGGATTGATCGACGTTTTCCATGGCTTCTGTTGCTCCTTGAGGCGGTAGTTCTAAGCTCGACTTTATCCATCAAGCGGCAAAGCAGAGCAAGTGAGACCAAGTGTTGAAGAGGTCACGGGGAACTTTAACAATATCGGTATCCACAGTTGACATCTGAAAAGTCTGTCTCTGCCACAGCTGTTGCCTCCCAAGGGCTAGGGCATCTACAAAGGTGGGGAAGGACTTGTGATACCAAGCTGCTTTGGGGAGCTCAAAAGGTGATTGCAATTGCTGTTGATGAGCCAGTGCTGTCACCACTGAGAATAAACCTAAAAGCTCAGGGGTTGTGCGGAGAATTGCCTGGACTGACCATTGCCGCTGAGTCTCCACCCCGAGATGGGCCCGAACTTCTTCAAAGGTCACTTCAATCTGCCATCGTAGCCGAAACCACTGCAGAATCTGTACTGGGGTTGCTGATAAGTCTGTAGACAAGAGAGCCTGGGTCTCAAACTTCCCCTGAGGGTCGCGTATCAATACCCAACGAATCGGAACAGCAGGCATTCCTGTTTTGTACCAGACCGCAGTTGCCGAAGCGACCAGGAGAGGATAGTTGCCTTGACCATACCAGTCTTTCAGGGTCACAGATTGCCAGGCAGTTAACGGGTTGCCGAGCACCGTTTTCAGCGCAGGCAAACGAGCTCCCACCTTACGTGGACGGCCCATCTGTTTGGGGCGGCGAGGGGGAGCAGGACGATACAGTTCAGCATCCAACCGCAGTCGTGTCACCACATGCACTGGGTTGTGCATTTGAGTGAGGGCCCACAAGAATTCAAAAGCGGCAAAACTGCTGTCAGCAACCAAGATTATGGAGCGGTTAGGCAGCCATCGCCGCACTTGATAAACCATCTGTCTGGCCCAGTCAGTTAAACGTTTGTGGTGTTGGTGACGCGCTTGATGGTAGCGCTTTGATGGAGCCAGCACAGTGAAAAAGGGTAAGGCCCAAGGGCGCTGTGTCCAGGGAATGGGAGCCAGCAGCATCAAGCTTAACCAACGTAAGCCACTGGCTTTGACTACATGGGAGTGACTGGAACGGACTGGATCTCTGTAGATGCCTCGGGCGGCGATACGCTGACCCCAGCGACGTTCAATCGTATCGTCAACTCCCAGGATCAGAGGACCCTTGGGGACAAACAGAGCAAGCAGATGATGCAGGAGAATCTGACTAGCTTGACGGCTGGACCAGACTGCTCGATTGAGAACACAGTGGTAGCGTTGATAGTCTGACTCTTGAGCCCGGCCCATGGTCCTCAAAATGGCACTGACGGTGCGCTTGCCAGGAGCAAGAATGGCACCTATCACCAGCACCATTGCTGATGGCCAAACTCTAGTTGAAAATAATGGGCCGAATAGCTTGAGCCAGTTAAGGATGTCCATCTCTCACCAGGTGTAGAGCCTTCCTTCTATTCTCCTGGTGGTTGGTACCGATGACTCAATGGATAAAGTCGAGCTAAAAAGGCAAGGATGATTGTACTCCTCTTTCTGAAAGAGTTTTGACCAATGAAGCGAGCTTCTGAGTGCTAAAGCATCCTGGTTATGCACAGGATTTCAACCCGCAATCAACGGGGGAATCGGTATTCCAGCCCTCAACGAGTATGTATACTTAGCACCTTCGAGAAGGATGTAAATCTTGATATCCCTTACTGCATACAAGAGTCAGCCATCCTTATCTACGGGCCACTACCAGCATAAAACAACTTGACGTCTGCCTGAGGCCCTGAAACATTTATATCCACGCCGAATAGATCACCACACGTAACCAGGAACCCGAAGTTAATGATAATAGGCACAAGTGTTGAAAGTCGATAGTAAAACTTTACATTCTCGGGTCTACACAGATCCGATTCATCCAGAAGATAAAGTTTGCCTCTTTACGGATTATAATTTGAACATATCTCAATTTATCTAATAAACTCTCTCCCCACATTCTCGGTATCTCTAGCAATTGCAACACCATATAAGCTATCAGAACCGGCTCTCCCGGACTTATGGTGATTAAGAACTACTAAGGCCAAAACGCTGCTAAT
>CAYMOX010000055.1:0-30406 GCA_964392245.1 uncultured bacterium | reverse complement strand
ATCATCTCTTCAATTCTACCAAAAAACTCCCATTATCAATTAATCGAAGTCCCCTTTAATATGTTGAGTTCACAGAGAGCCTTGACTAAGGTATTAGCATTTGGATAAGAGATATGGATGATCTCAGCAACGTTTTCTACAGTAATGATTGGCTTAAAATAGAGACTTTCCAATAAAGTCAAGGCATTTCCAGAACGGCGTCCCATCTTCTGTAAAACCAGCTGTCGATGTTCCTCCTTCATATTCACGATCTTACGACCTGTCTCAGAAGCCTCCTGGGCTATTTCTCTCACTCCTCTCAGGAAGAACTTTAGCCAATCTTCCCACTCACCCCGATCCCTCACGGCTTGCAGATGGGAATAGTATTCACTTCCATACTTTGATAAACTCCCGCTCACAACCCTCACCTACTGCCCCAACCGGCTGTGGTGGCCGCCACCGTGGATCTGGCGAGCTCACATTGAAGCAGCTGCAGTCCATAGCTGAAGGACACGGGATCCCGGATCTCCTACCGCCACCGCAAGAAAGCCCAGCTCCAGTAGAAAATCACGGATCCGATCCAGCAACGCCTTTTCTAACTCCCGTTCCTTCGCTTCCGCACCCAAACTCAGAAAATCGAACTTATAAGGATCCTTGAGCAGTTGTTGGGCCAGATCCGAGGGGGACCAGAATTGAGTCGCTTGTACCTGGTGGTGGGGATAGCGATATTGGTGCTGATCAGTCAGTGAGCTCGAAACGACCAGAGCACCCGACCAACAATGGCAAAGTCATCTGACGGCTCTCTCAAGTCCACCTGAAAAGACTCGTAGGCGGGATTGTCACTGATCACCTTGAGCTGCTTCCCTGGCAGTTTATTCAACCGCTTCACCAATAATCCCCCATCCATCCTCAGCACATGGATCCCTTCAGTTAATTCCCTGGGTTTTGTATCCACCAGGATGATGTCCCCATATCTCAGGGTCGGTTCCATCGACTCCCCGCGTACATAGATCAAACTCAATCCCTCGGGAGTTGTGCGGCATTGCGTCCGGATCCAGCGCTTGGAGAGGGCGATCACATCCTCAACTTCTTCCTCCTCCACATGGGTTCCTAATCCAGCCCCAGCACTGATGTCATGGATCGGAAGCCGAACTAATTCATCGTCTCCACTGGGCCTAAACATCGGCCCTTCCCCACTCACTAACCAATCCGCACTTACACCCGTGCAACGGGAGATCAGGGCCAGCCGATCGGCAGTAGGCTGCGTTCCTCCCAGATATTTGCGGATCGTGCTGTCTGGGATCCCACAGCGGTTGGCGAAATGATAGGGCGCCTCATCCCCCAGGATCTGCTGCAGGCGATCAGCGATAGTTTCAGATTTAGCCATAAATTCGGCAGGGAAACTGTTGAAAATTTAGCATAAGGGCAGAGTATGCTCTTAGCATTATGTGAGTCATACCCCAGCTTTACTTGTAAAGTTGCAATTGTCAAGTAGCTTTACTTGTAAAGTTCTCCTTATCTGACATGTGATTGCAGGGAGGGTGGATGGGCCTGGATCGGGAAGACATCAAAGCGCTGTTGCGGAAGAAGGGGTACACCCTGGCGGATGCAGCACGAGAGCTTGAGGTGACGAGACAGGCTCCTACACTGGTCCTGGCAGGTAGTCGGTCGTTGCGGATCGAGGCCTGGATCGCAGACAAGTTGGGGATGAAGCCAGAGGAGATCTGGCCAGAGCGGTATCCACCGCAGGGATAGGGTGCTCACATGATTTGACGAGTAAGAGGGTAGGGCAATGTTCAGCATCCAGAGTTATGTGGAGTTTGACCGCAATGGCAGGGCCTACTGCCCCAGTTGCCAGGTGAAAAAACGACGGCGGCCATCGCAAAAGTCCCTGGCCCTGATCCCTGGCACAGACGGGGCCTACAAATGTCATGCCGGATGTACCCCTGAAGAGATCCGTTCTGCATTGGGTCAACCGAAGAGTTTCATCCCGTTCAAGAGTCAGGATCCGCAGACCTATAGCCTGCAACAAGTGCAGAAATATGAGGGCTGGCTTCTCAATGGGCAGGGAGTGGATGCTCAGGAGGCTCGTAGCTGGCTCCAGAAGAAGGGCTTCACTGATGAAATGATCCAGCATTATCACCTGGGGCTGAAAGGGGGATCTTTGGTGGTCCCGATCCCTGCAGATGAGGAGGGGACGGCATTTCATCAGAAATTGCGAGTCTGTCCCTGGTCGGGAAACAAATCCTGGTCTCAAGCGGGGATCCCTGCGATGGTCTTCTTTACTTACAAACCGCATCAATCCGTCCGCACCTTTCTCTGTGAGGGGGAATGGGATGCCATGCTTCTGGGTTGGAAACTTCGAGAGTCAGGGATCCTGGATACAGCGGTGGCCACCTTCACCTGTGGCTGTAATGTGGTGCCCAAGTCAGAACAGCTGGATCGTCTCCCTGGAGAGGTGTGCATCTTCTATGACCTGGATGATCCTGGTAAAAAAGGAGCAGAGAAAGTTGCCAGGGTACTAGGCGATAGATCTCGGATCGCTCAAGTTCCAGCTCCTGCAGATCCACCTCAGGGCTGGGATCTCTCCGATAGTTTGAACTGCGGTTTCACCGTGACCGACATTCTCAAAGCTGCTGAGCACGCGGTTCAACCTCCTCCCAGCAGCGGATCCCAGGAATACCTCACAGCCATGGAAGAAGTCGAGCGGATCCTGGCCATCGAGGATCCTGGGGAAAGACTCTGGGAACTGGCCAACTTTTCCAAGGAGACCCCGTTCACTCACCAACTACTTCAGAAGATCTTCACTGAGCGGCAGCATACTCTTCAAAGCTTCACTCCCATGGATGTGCAGGACGCCATGGGTCAGGCCATCCCTGAACGGCAGTGGCTGATCAGTTCTCACATCAGTTTCGGAACCGTGGTCCTGCTTTATGCCGATGGTGGGGTGGGTAAATCCCTCCTGGCCTATGACCTGACCAAAGCAGTAGCCCTGGGTAAACCCTGGAATGGGTTCCCAGTGAAACCAGCCAGGGTGCTGATCATCCAGACCGACGAACCCGAGATCGATACCTGTGAAAGGCTCCGCATTGCTCGGTTTGAGGAGATCGGTAGAGAGAAAGTCTTCATCGAGCGCAACTGGCAGTTCAGTCAGATCCAGAAGCTGAAAAAGTGGGTGGCCCACTATCGGCCAGGGTTGATCGTCATTGACTCCCTCACCTCCTGCAACCGCTTCTCGGAACTGGAGGAAAAAGACATGACCTATGCTCTGGGTCTGCTGGATATGGGTCAGCTGGCCAGTGAGTTCAACTGCAGTGTCCTGATCCTGCACCACGAAAACAAGCTGGGTGGGGTGAGAGGATCCACCGCGATCCGCAACTCGGTCTCTGAGGTCTGGCACCTAAGAAAGGGGGAACCCAAAGAAAACCTTCCACCCATGCAGCGAGTGTTGCACATTGAGAAATCCCGCTCCGGCTGCAACAGCACCTCGATCATCGAACTGGATCCGGAAGACAATTCCTGGATCCATCACGGGGAAATGGGAGCAGACGAGAACGGTGCCCAGCCCCTCTCCACCAGGCTGCTGAGATATTTCAATGATCATCGAGGCACTTGGTTCGAGCCCGAAGAGTTGGCGGTTTGGGCACTCGTATAGCAGATCTCCACCTAGTCAAACCTCTGAAATCCTTGCAGGGACTAAAAAAGCCCCACTGAGTGAGGCTGACAGAAGAATGGGCAGTATAGGATTTGAACCTATGGCATCCTGCTTGTAAGGCAGGCGCTCTACCGCTGAGCTAACCGCCCACAGTTAAGCGATTTGCATGATAGCACAACTCTCTACTCAACAAACCAGGGATCCCCTCGATCCATCACCCCCAGTTTGTCCAAGGCCAGAAGGGCATCATCCTGAACCCCAACATCAGGATCCTCCAGGCGGGCTTTTTGAAGGGCTCGAACCAGGGTTTCAGAATCCAGACTGTCTTGGACATGAGGCCCGATCATACCCAGGGCCCAGGCACAGTTGCTCCGTACTGCTGCCACCGGATCAGCACTGAGGGATGCCAGTAAATTGATCAGAGCCTGCTGGAGCTGATCTTTACTCCCTATCGGGATTAGTTGTCCCAGAGCACTCGCGGCCCAAAGTCGAACGGCTGTAATATCCTGACGCAGCGCATCGCACAAGATAGGAATTCCCCTCGGATCGCGAGCATTTCCGAGAGCCCAGACTAACCCCTTTCGTACATAGCCATTCCAGTCGGTTTGCAGAGCGTGAATTAACAACTCAACCACATCCGGGCTACTGTTTCGCCCCAACGCATAAGCCGCACTGACTCGCACCAGCGTACAGGGATCGTCCAGCAGCTTCACCAAGAAAGGAATGGATCTGGCCTCTTCAACATCGCAAAAAATGCGTGCGGCATGCATGCGCAAAGAGGGATCCGGGTGAGAAAGCTGAACCAACATGGCTTCCACATCCACAGGTAAAGGGGAGGCCAGAGGGAGCTCATCCAGAGGCTCAAGAGGTGTGAAAGCATCTTCGTACATGATGTGTTTACTGTAACGCAGTTCAATACTAGAACTCTTGGTTAATCCGGCGGATCCGGGCAGGGTAGAGCAGGAAGAGTCCGCTTACAATGCAAAGATGAGGGATCTTAATCCCCAGGCACTTCATTGATCCGGAAAGCCTATGCAGACCCTATCCCCTCCTGTAAGTTCGCCCTCTTCTCAGCCCTATCCTGAACTGACCTATCCCCGTCGTCCCACCCGCTCCGTGCCTGTGGGGGAAGTAAAAATAGGCAGTGAGCATCCGGTGGTGGTGCAGTCCATGATCAATGAAGACACCCTCGATATCGAAGGCTCAGTTCAGGCGATCCGGCGGCTGCATGAGGTTGGCTGTGAGGTTGTGCGGCTAACGGTGCCCAGCATGGCTCATGCCAAAGCTTTGGAGGAGATCCGGCAGCGTTTACTGAGCACCTATCAACCGGTGCCTCTGGTGGCGGATGTGCATCACAACGGCATTAAGATCGCCATGGAAGCCGCTGCCCATGTGGAAAAGGTCCGGATTAATCCAGGCTTATTTGTGTTTGAGCGGCCCCAGCCCGATCGCAGTGAGTATACCCAGGCAGAGTTTGAGCAGATCCGGGACCGAATTCGGGAAACCTTTACTCCTTTAGTGCAGTTACTGAAGGCGGAAGGCAAGGCCATGCGGATCGGGGTGAATCATGGGTCTCTGGCGGAGCGGATGCTGTTCACCTATGGCGATACGCCCGAAGGCATGGTGGAGTCGGCGCTGGAATTTGCCCAGATCTGCCATGAGTTGGACTTTCATCATCTAGTCTTTTCCTTTAAAGCCTCCCGTCCTCAGGTGATGCTGGCGGCTTACCGTCTGGCAGCGCAACGGATGGATGCTCTCGGCTATAACTATCCCTTTCATCTGGGGGTGACTGAAGCTGGGGATGGGGAGTACGGACGGGTGAAGTCGGCGGTCGGGATCGGAACCTTGCTGGCAGAAGGGATTGGCGACACGATTCGGGTGTCCCTGACTGAGGATCCAGTCAAGGAAATTCCCGTGGCCTATGGAATCCTGCAGGCTCTGGGGATGCGAAAAACCATGGTGGAATATGTGGCCTGTCCCTCCTGTGGTCGCACCCTGTTTAATCTCGAAACCGTCTTGCAGAAGGTGCGGGAGGCAACGTCTCATCTGGTGGGCCTGGACATCGCCGTGATGGGGTGCATTGTCAACGGTCCTGGGGAAATGGCCGATGCCAACTATGGTTATGTGGGGAAAACCCCTGGCTACATTTCTCTGTACCGAGGCAAGGAAGAAGTAAAAAAAGTTCCAGAAGCTGAAGGGGTGCAGGAATTGATCGCCCTGATTAAGGCCGATGGGCTTTGGGTGGATCCTCCGGTTAAACCCTGAGAAACTCAGGGAGGATGCTAGGCTATTGGGATGCACATTTGAGCTACTGTTCTCGCGGGTAAGCACCATGCATGCATTCATCCTGGGTATCCACCTTCATCCTGGTCCTCTGGCCCTCAGTGTCTTTGGCATGGGATTGCCTGAACTGGCTGTGATCACTGGGATTGCACTAGTGATCTTTGGCCCCAAAAAGTTGCCAGAATTGGGGAGTTCCCTGGGCAAAGCGCTGAAGGGATTTAAACAGGAGATGGATAAGCCCTCCGCAGGTGAAGGCACCGAAGAATCGGGAGTCGATAAGTCCTGATCCGGAGCCACAACTGCTGAAAGCAGATAGTCTAGACATAAAAGCTGGATCACCTCGACAGGTGCATTTTGTGATGGGCGAACCCACCGATTTTGAGTTGATGGAGCGCATTCAGTCTCACGAACGGCGAGCCCACTTCATCCTTAAGGATCGCTATCACAAGCGACTGTTTGAAATTGCATTCGCCGTATTAAAGAACACCCATACAGCCCATGATGTGGTTCGTCAGGTGTTTGACTTTATCTGGCGAGAGTCCTCTCTATTTGATCTGGAACGGGATCGATCCGTGGCCATCTGGCTTTATGAACTGACGGGATTTTATGCTCGTGAACGACTGAAGCGCTGGTCCTGGTTCTGGCAAGGCCGTTCTCAACCTCGGGGTTCTCTGCTACAAACGGGTGTGATCACCGGGCTGGGTGTACTGGTGGTGGGTCTGGGGAGTTATGCAGCCTGGGCCACCTGGCAGTTATCCTCTTTGGGCCAACAGGTTGCGGCTCGTCAGCCTCAGCCGGATCCAGAGGATTTTCAGCAGATCTATCGCCAGTGGCAGCAACAACCTGGAACTCAATCTTTTACGTTGAGGGCTCCGCGGTTTGAAACTGACACGCTAGCCCAGATCCTCTGGTCCTCGCAGCAACGGCAGTTGTTGTTTTTAGCCACCGATTTTCCAGCCCTGCCTAAAGGCAAAGCTTACCAGCTCTGGGTGGTCTCTCAGGTGGCTGCCCCCTCAGGTGCTGATCCGAATGAAACTGTCGAGATCCTGGAGGATGCAGGCACCCTCAATCCTTCTCCTCAGGAGGGAACCGTGCAGTGGATCAGTCAGAGTCTGGCCACGGAAACGCCCCTGGGTTTTTTGGTTACAGAAGAGCCACAGGCAGGAAGTGAGCAGCCTACGGGTTCGGTGGTGCTGGAGAGCAGCAAAGCGGCTCCAATTGAGGTGGGTCCGCCCAAAACGCCAGCGGATCCTGCGCCCAAGGCTCAGGAAAATTCCGGAGCTTAGATTGTCTACAGGTGCGTTTGATGAATCGTGTCACCTCTCCATTGCCCAAACTTGCGGTCCTGGCTTCTGGCAGTGGCAGTAACTTTGCAGCGATTGCTCAGGCGATCCAGGAAGGACATCTCCACGCACAGATCCAGATCCTGATCACCAACAATCCGGAGGCAGGTGTGAGGCAGCGAGCCCAACAGCTGCAGATCGCAGAAGTGGTGATTAACCATCGCGACTTTTCGAAGCGGGAGGACTTTGATCAGAAGATCTTGGAGACCCTGGAACGGTTTCAGGTGGAGTGGGTGATTCTGGCAGGGTGGATGCGGCGGCTGACTCCGGTGCTGGTGGAGGCTTATCCTGGCCGGATCCTGAATATTCATCCCAGTCTCTTGCCCAGTTTTCCGGGGATGCATGCCGTTGAGCAGGCGCTGGACTATGGGGTCAAGATCACGGGATGTACGGTGCATATCGTCACTCTGGAGGTGGATGCTGGCCCGATCCTGAAGCAGGCGGCAGTTCCGGTTCTGGAGGGAGATACACCTGAAAGTCTGGCAGCCCGGATCCATAGAGAAGAACATCGCATCTATCCAGAGGCTATTGCCCAGTGTCTGGTTCAGGCTACCAACAGGGTGGATCCTACACCATTGTCACCTTGAGGCTATTTTTGCGGTGAGGTTGCCGCAGCTTGCGCATGGCTTTGGATTCAATTTGCCGAATTCGCTCACGACTGAGGCAGAGGATCTCGCCAATTTGTTTCAGGGTTCGCGGTGAGCCATCCACCAGGCCGTAGCGATACCGGATCACATCAGCTTCTCGCGGGGATAGGGTTTCCAGAATCTGGAGTAGACTTTCCTTCTGCATTTCCTTTTCTAGCAGTTGATCCGGGGTTTCCAGGTCCGACTCAATAAATTCCCCCAGTTCTGAATCCTCAGATCCCACCTGCATTTCCAGAGAGACCGGCAGTTGCGCAGCCTCCAGGATCTGGCGCAGTTTTTCTACCGTGATCTCCAGATGATTGGCCAGTTCCTCTTCTGTAGGTTTCCGTCCCAGGTCCTGGGAAAGGATTTTGGCCAGTTTTTTGATTTTGGAAAGAGATTCATAAAGATGCACGGGCAAGCGGATGGTGCGAGCCTGAGAGGCAATGGCACGGTTGATCGCCTGCCGGATCCACCAGGTGGCATAGGTGGAGAACTTAAACCCTTTCTGACTGTCAAACTTTTCTGCCGCGCGGATCAGGCCCAGCGATCCCTCCTGGATCAGGTCCTGGAAGGAGACACCTCGGTTGAGGTAATGCTTGGCAATCGACACGACCAGGCGCAGGTTGGCGGCCACCATTTTTTCTTTGGCCTGTCTGCCCCGTCGCAGGCGGTGACGAAACTCCGAGATCTCCAAATTCACCGCAGCTGCCCAGATACTTTCAGGAACCTGGGAGGGATCCTGCCAGCGATCGTCCTGTAACATCAGGTTCTGGCGAATGGTTTCCAAGTCCAGCAGATCCGCAATTCGTCTGGCCAGCTCGATCTCTTCTTCCGCTCGCAGCAGGGGAATCCGACCAATTTCCTGCAGGTAAAGGCGAATTGAATCCTCCAGTCCCGAGTCTGTCCGCTGGGAGCCATCACGACCTGGTGGTCGATCCCGCTGAGGGGATTCTTGTTGGCCATTTGCTACCGACCAGGAAGCCTCCAGTGTTTGTTCCATGGTTGTCTGCAGTCGCACCTCAATGTAAGGGAAGCCGCTTGCTTGCAAGTGTTCCCAGAAAAGCAAAATTCCTTTCCTGAAGGGGAAAGCCCCGCATTCGGTGAGCACTTATGTCATGATCATGGGGTTGCTGCTCCGGGCTCTCCGATGCTCATCATTTGCGCTAAAGATGAAGTAGCCCTTTTCTTGGATCAGGCGGCATCCATTCTTTCCATTGGTGATCCTGGGGATCAAGCCCCCGAGGAATTTGAGCACTTCTCCTCCCGTCTCCGTCTGGAATTTGATGATATTGAATCTCCAGTTACGGGACATACTCAGCCCACTGCGGCGGATGTGGAAAAAGCCATTCATTTTATCAATGAGGCACCCGACCCCCTCCTGATTCACTGCTTTGCCGGAGTCAGCCGATCCTCTGCCTGTAGCCTGATTAAGCTGTTGCATGTGTTTGGCACCGAAGACTACGCCAGTGTCTTTGCGACCCTCTATCGCATCCGCCCCATTGCTTATCCCAATCGTTTGATCGCCAGCTATGTGGACGATATTTTTCAGCTGGAGGGGGCTCTGATTGAAGCGGTGGATCAGTTCCGGACGGAACAAAATTATCGGCTGCGCCTAAGGTTCTAAATCAGCGGAGGGGTACTTGCGGGTTCACCCTGGACCGGGATCATGCCCAGTAGGAGAGGATCAACTTCTGGATCCACCAAGGTTGCGGTGTCAAAATGAGCCCCTTGCAATTCCGCATGGGTCAAGCAGACCTGGCGGAGATCCGCCTGACTGAGATCCGCTCCCCAGAGCTGTGCCCCCTCCAGATTTGCACCCTTCAGACTGGCCCCACTCAGATCAGCGCCCCAGAGATTGGCACGCGTGAGATTGGCCCCCCCCAGATCGACCCCCTCCAGACTCGCCCCACTCAGATCACTGTCCTCCAGATCGGCGGCCCAGAGATTGGCTCCCTGTAAACTGGCTTCCCGCAGCTTGCTTTGCACCAGTACCGCCCGGCGCAGATTGGCTCCCCACAACTTGGCCCGGGTCAGATCTGCTCCCTGGAGATTGGCGGCAGTCAGATCGGCACCGCTCAGCACAACCTCGACCAGATTGGCTTCTACCATTTCTGCTGAGATCAGAGTCGTGTCCCGCAGGTTGGCTCCCGACAGGTTGGCTCCACTCAGATCCACCATCCAGAGGGCTGCTCCCCGAAACTGAATCCCTGTCAACTGAGCACCACGCAGGTTGACCTTACGCTCCGGTCCTGCCAGGGTCAGACCGTTAAATTCTCGTTCGCCCGCAATATAGCGCTGCAGGAGCTCTGAAGCCTGTAACATCTAGGATTTTCTGATCAGGGTTACTGTGATCCTAAGTTAATTGACACCACTTGTCTGGATCTTTCGACCAAAGTTCACCTGAGTTACGCGTTTTTGCTGAGGTCAATTGCGCCACAAACAGGAGTTATCCCCTCCCGATCTATCGATAGGGTTGGGAGTGTAGCGTGGAATCTTTGCCCATGCCTTCCATCTCAGCCATGACAAAGTTACATACAGCCCTTCATGTAGTCGTGGAGGACCAGACCTTCATTGTTCCACTGGAGGGTGGCCTTTACCGCATCGGTCGTTCCAACCAATGTGCGATTTACATTCCAGGCAGGTATGTATCTCGGCATCAGGCCGTGTTGATCCGGGATCCCCAGGGTCGCTACACCATCAATGACGGAGATGGTTTTGGTTCCCCCAGCAGTAACGGCACCTTTGTCAATGATGTACAGGTCCAGCATCGGTTGCTGGAACCGGGGGATGTGATTCAGTTTGGCAGTCCCCACGTCACCGCCTATTTTGTCCAGTCGGAAGCCGAGGATTTTTCTACTTCAGCAGCAGGCCGACAGGTGGATCGAGCGCAGGCTGAGAATGAAGACAGACCCACAGAGCTGCCGCTTCAAGCCCCAGGATCCGCTAAACTCGAACCCAACCCCTGATCCCTACAGGACCTCGTGGTCCCTCCTCCACACCCCCTCACCCCGATCAAACTGGTTCTGGTTCGTCCTGCAGGTCCCCGCAATGTGGGATCTGTGGCTCGCTTAATGAAAAATATGGGACTGCAGCGGTTAGTGCTAGTGGATCCCCAGTGTGATCCTCAAGATCCGGAGGCTGTGGTGGCTGCAGTGCATGGGGTGGAGCTCCTGCAGGGGGCCGAGATCGTGAATTCACTCCTGGAGGCGGTGGCTGACTGTCAACGAATTGTGGGGACTTCGGGTCGCCATCAAAACTATCCCCCTGAATGGCGGCTGGAATCACCGCGTCATGCCCTTCCCTGGCTAATTGGAGGTATGATGAGCGCTGTTGTGTTCGGACCTGAGGTGCACGGCTTGAGCAATGCAGAGCTTTCTCTCTGTCAGCGTCATGTGATGATCCCTGCCTCGGTAGAGTATCCGTCCCTGAATTTGGCCCAGGCGGTAGCGATCTGTGGGTACGAACTGCGACTGGCTTATTTGCAGATGTATCCCCATGCCGAGGATGAAGCTGTGGAACACTTCACCTCCTCACCCCAGACTCCCACCCACCTGCCTTCCACCCAGCTGCGTGAAGCTTTCTTTGAGCAAATGCAACGGGTACTGCTAGAGATTAGTTACCTGCAGCCCCATACGGTGGCCCGCAAGATGACCAAGCTCCGGGCTCTGTTTAACCGGGCTGAACTCACTGTGCAGGAGATTGCTTTGTTGCGAGGGATTCTGCGGCGATTGCAATGGGCTCATGGTCGAAAACGCCCTTAGTAAGATCCGCAAACAAGCTTTTGATGGTTCCTTCGTGCAGTTAGGAGAGCAGCTATGGCCGGAGTTCGCAGTCGATCCCCACGTCAGTCCCGCCGATCCTCTCAGCGGCTGCAGCGACTGTTAACCCCTCAATCATCGGGAGGGCAGTCTGGAGGAAGGACTGGCGGAGAAAGTCGAGGGGCGGTCGCTCGTCGCTCCGGGGTCCGGTCAGAAGGGCTCAGGGCTCTGCCTCCCCCTGATCGGTCCCAGTCCGAACCGCGATCCAGTAGCACTGCTCTTGTGCCCACTCGCACCTCCCGCTCCCGAGAGATGCTTGCCCCCCGGCCATCCACCTCGACTCGCTCCACCTCCCGTCAACGGCGCTCAGGCAAGACCCCTGCCTCTCGTGATCTGATCCTGCTGCGAGCTGCTGTCCTCAGTATTAGCTTGGGGCTTTTGATCGGAGGGATCTCTCAGCTCCTGCGATCGGTGTTTCCTGAGTCTGCCACGGAGCAGTTAACCCCCGTCTCTCAGGGGGAAAACTCCGAGGCTGTGCTGTTTAACCAGCCCCTTGTGGAACTGGAGACACAACTGGCCCCTTTTCTGGAGCAACCGGGTCTGACTCCGCATCTGGTCGTCGCGGATGTTGACAGTGGTAGCTATGCAGATATTCGGGGATCTGAACCGATTCCGGCTGCCAGTACCATCAAGCTCCCCATCCTGGTGGCTTTTCTACAGGCCGTGGATAATGGGTTGCTACAACTGGATGAAACACTGACTATTGATCCCAGTTTATTGGTGGGAGAAGCTGGTGTGCTGCAAAACCGTCCGGAAGGTTCGCAGGTAACTGCACTGCAAGCAGCCACTCTGATGATGACGATCAGTGACAACACCGCCACCAATTTGCTGATCGAGCGGCTGGGAGGACGGGAAGTCCTGAACCAGAGTTTTCGTCAGTGGGGGATGCAACACACCCAACTCGTGGAGATGCTGCCTGATCTGGAGGGACAAAACACCACCAGTGCGCTCGATATGCTCACTCTGCTCCATAGTCTCGAAGAAGGTCAGCTGTTGAGCCTGCGTAGCCGCGATCGCCTCCTGGACATGATGCGCCGCACCGAAACCCCTCCACTGCTAAGTTTGGGTCTAGGTGAGAACGCCCGTTTTGCCCATAAAACTGGAACGATCAGCAGTGTGGTGGGAGATGTGGGCATCGTTGATATGCCGACGGGAAGTCGCTATCTGGTGGCGGCTTGGGTGGTGCGGGCAACCCCCAATGATCCCGCTGCAGTGGATTTGATCCGGCAAATCTCCGACACAATCTATCAATTCTGGCTGCGCCCTCAACCCAGTCCAACTGCTGAGGGATAAGCACCTCTCTCCTATCGGGATTCCTCATGGATTGGGCAAGAACTTTCCTATGCTCCGTTGGACTTGAAATCACGGTATGCTGAAACGGAATTGCTTAACGTTCCGACATCGTTTCGCCCCAGAGTCCTATGGATCTTTTCGCCGCCAATTTTCCCCTCAACGCCGATGCAATTCTGCCGGAAATTATCGTCACCCTCACCCTCCTAATGGTGTTGGTTGCCGATCTGATCGGTGATGTCAACCTGCGACAGCGTCTGCCCTTCGTCTCGGTTTTTGGGCTGTTTGCCAGCCTGGTGGTCCTGGCCTTCCAGTGGCAGACTCCGGACATGGTCAGTTTTCTGGGCAGTTTTACGGCGGATCCCGTAAGTATTCTGTTTCGGGGAGTGATCCTGATCACGGCCATTCTGACGGTGTTGATGTCAGAGCGCTATGTGGTGCAGGCGGGGACTCCAGCCCCAGAGTTTTATGTGCTCCTGCTCACGGCCACGGTGGGGGGCATGTTTCTTTCCGGTGCAACGGATCTGGTGATGCTATTTGTGGCGTTAGAAACCCTGGGAATTGCCAGCTACTTGATGGCAGGGTACATGAAGCGTGATGCTCGCTCCAGTGAAGCTGCACTTAAATATCTGTTGATCGGGGCCAGCAGTACCGCGATTTTTCTTTACGGCATGTCACTGCTCTACGGTCTGTCTGGTGGAGAAACCCATCTAGAGGCCATCGCCCCCTACATTGCGGATGCAGGACTGGCAGGACTGCTGGCGCTGGTGTTGGCCATTGCGGGCATTTGTTTTAAGTTAGCGGCAGTTCCCTTTCACCAGTGGACCCCAGATGTTTACGAAGGATCTCCCACACCGGTGGTAGCCTTTCTCTCGGTGGGATCGAAAGCGGCTGGATTTGCGCTGGCCCTGCGGTTCCTCACCACGGTTTTTCCGGATGTAACCAGCGAGTGGCAAACGGTGTTTACGGTCCTGGCGTTTCTCAGTATGCTGCTGGGCAATGTTGTGGCCATCACCCAAACCCGCATGAAGCGGCTGCTGGCTTACTCGTCCATTGGCCAGGCTGGCTTTGTCATGATCGGACTGGTCACCGGAACTGAGGCGGGATATGCCAGTTTGATCTTCTACCTGCTGGTCTATCTGGCCATGAACTTGGGAGCATTCCTGTGTGTGACCCTATTCAGCCTCAAAACAGGAACCGACGAGATCGCTGAGTACAATGGCCTCTACCAGAAGGATCCGTTCCTCACCCTCTGTTTAAGCATGTGTCTGCTGTCGCTGGGGGGATTACCGCCCCTGGCAGGCTTCTTTGGCAAGCTCTATCTCTTCTGGGCCGGTTGGCAGGCCGAAGCTTATACCCTGGTGATCGTGGGGCTGGTGACCAGTGTGGTTTCTATTTACTACTATGTGCGGGTGATCAAGGCCATGGTGGTGAAGGAGCCTCAGGAGATGTCGGTTTCGGTGCAGAACTATCCTGAGACAGATTGGTCGCGGTTGGGAATGCGATCCCTGCAGGTGGGCATGGTCACCACCCTGGTGGCTACTGTTCTGGCGGGAGTTCTCTCCAACCCCATCTTTTCCCTTAGCATCCAGTCGATTGAAACCAGTCCGTTCCTGGGTTTCCCAGCTAGCGTCGCGACAACCGCTGAGTCTCCCGAAACGGCAACCACAACTCCCGCTCTTTAGCAGATCGGTAGGGTTTTCGGATGCCCACCCCCACGCAGTGTCTGGCCCTTCACCTGGGCGACTGGCAGGGGATCTTTACGGAATGGGATCCCCTCACCTGGACTGTTCGTTCCCAGAAGCGGAGTCTGATTCAATTTGAGCAGCTCCCGAATGGGGCGATCCAGCAGAGCAATGCTTACTTTGGTATGGATGAAGTTGTACAACCGGATCCCACCCGCACCCAGAGCTGGATCTATCAGGATTTTTCCCCAGGATTGCGTTTCTTTGCGGATGGATCCTTCTCCAATGGACGGGTGCAACTAGCGCCAGCTAGTGACTTTGGTGCAGAACAGGGATTTCTGCTGGGGGATGGCAAAAGGCGGGTGGTCACCCTGTTTAACCGGGAGGGGCAGTTAACCGCTGTGACCACGATTGATGAGGTGCGGGGGACATGGCAGGAACAACCTCAAGATCAGCTGCTAGAAAGTGAGCTACAGGGATCCTGGAGGGGGACTTGCATTAGCTACCAAGCGGATGCCTATACGTCTGAAAGCCAGCCCTGGGAAGGCAATCAGGGGCTCTGCCTGGCAAACTTTACTCCGTTGCCCGGACGGATGTGGATCGGGGGGCATCTGCTACTTCCTGTGCTTCAATCCCATCGCCAGCGTCAGTTTGAGTTGCAGGTGGGGTGGTTGCCTCGTCCAGGTCAGGCTCTCAGTTTGATCCGTCGCTATGACTCTGGGGGTGCATTGGCAGAGGTGACACTGTTGCAGGTTGAACGGATGGGGTAGTCGGACTGAACCCCTACAGGATCAGCTTTTCCAGAGCATCCAGCTGGGGAATACAGAGCACATCACGGGTCCGATCCCGATGGATCAGTTCTTCATTTTCCAGCTTGGCCAGAACCCGGGTAACCGTTTCACGAGCCAGGCCACTCAAACTGCTCAATTCTCGATGCGGGAGGTTGGGGATCTCCACCCCAGAACGGCTGACCTTACCGCGATACTCCGCCAGAAACAGAAGAATATCAGCGACACGGGCAGTGGCATTGGCTTCCCGCAGTTGCAGCCGCCGATTGATCATGCGCAGACGTCGGGACATGAGTTGCGATAGCCGGATGCCCGCCTGGGGATCCGTTTCCAGAAAATGGGTGAAATGGTGAGCGGGTAAACAGGCAACAGTGGTTTCAGTCAGGGCCATGACATCGGTGGACCGGGGCACTTCATCCAGGGCAGCCATTTCCCCCACGACTTCTCCAGGACCCAGGATGGTTAGGGTGATCTCGCGCCCCTCCAGATCATAGGTGCGGATCTTAACCCAACCGTCAATCACAAAATAAACCGCGTTACCCCAGTCATTTTGCAGGAGGATCGCCTGGTTAATGGGATGACGTCGCACTGACATCTGCCGTACCAGAGGCATGAGGACATCTTCGCTGAAGCCCTCAAACAAAGGCATGGATCGCAATTCATTCACCGTCAGTTCGGTCACGCTCTCACTCCTGCGTCAATGAGCAAGACTGCCGCTCACCTCAAATTATAGAGCGTCCGCTAGATTGCAGGGCATTAAAGAGTCTGTGCCCGTAGGATTTGTACGATTTTGATTTGTTCAGGGGTAAACCCAAACTCCACCAGCCCGTCCACAAACGCAGAATCACGGTAGCGCCCATCCATGGCCAGAACCTGACGGTAGGTGGCAGTAGCCTGCTCGATTTGCTTGGCCTGAAAATAACCCAGAGCTAGTGCCACGTGAGGGTGGGGATTCCCAGGTTCGAGTTCCACTGCCCGCTGAGCTGCACGGATCCCCTCCTGATAATCACCCCGAGCCTGCAGGGCCAGACTGAGATTGTAGTGACCAATTTCATTGTTGGGATCAATCTCAACAGCTCGGCGGTTAGCGGCCACAGCAGCATCGACTTCCCCCAGATCCAGGAGCACGATCCCCAGAGCATTAAAGCCTGTTTTTAGATCCGGAGCCAGTTGGGTGGCGCGCTGCAGAGTAACTTTGGCGGCCAGATTATCCCCCACTAGATGCTGATACCAACCCAGGTTGACATGAGTCTCAGGATCGTCAGGAACCTTCGTGAGTCCGGTTTTCAGGGTTTGGATAGCGCTGTTCAGATCACCGGATCGCTGTTGGGCAAGAGCAAGGGCGCGGTAGAGGCTGATGGACTGCGGGTTGGCCTGCAATCCTGTTTGAAAAGACTGGATCGCAGCAGCATAATTGCGCTGATTTAGAGCTGCCATCCCCTTTTCCAAGGCCATCTGGGCTGGAGACGCCGCCAGGGCAAAACCCATGCACCCCAAACCCATCCCCCACCCCAGGATCACCAGGGCGCTCAGTGTCTTCCCGATCCCCATCACCACCTCAACCTTGTCTTAGTTCGATAAACGGGCCAACCGCTGCAACTGGAGCCGCAACTGCCAGCTGATCATACCCAGGATCAGGCCCTGACCCAAGAGGCCCATCAGGAGAGGGGCACTCCCGACCTCATCCGCAAACGCGATCCAGGGAACACCCACCAGGGTCCAGAGGACGGGTTCCTGAATCTGAAAAAGGGCCAGCAGAATCGGGGGAAGGAACATACCCAGGAATAAGGTTCCCCCAGCCCACATCCAGGGGCGTCGCAGTTTGCTGATCAGGATGATTTGCAAGAGGGTGGCGAAGATCAGGGCGGTAACTGAGATGGAGACCACCATCAAGATCCCTTCCGTGGGCTGAGCATCGGCGGGCCAGCACACTAGGATCCAGGGAATCAGGAGGGAGGCAGCAATTAGAAGATTAAAGCCAATTGCAACCGGAGCTGGGGTCTTGTCGGACCAGATCCAACCCTGCAGTTGCGCCTTTTGAGACTGCTCAAAGCGAAGCCAGTCTGCCACCGCTAACCGCGAAGGCGAAAGCCCATTGATCAGGATGCCAACCACCCAGAAGAAGGTGAATCCCCCCAGGCAAAACAACCCCCCTCGCACAGCATCTTTATCGTCCATGATGTTGCTATTGAGGAAAAAGCCCAAAAGCAGGACTTCCAGGAAAGCGGTCAGGGCATAACTTTGCCGTTTACTCAGGATCGTGGCGGTGGGTTGCTGAAAGCGACGTTTGAGGATCTGCCAGATCAACAGGGATCCCACACCCAGGAGCAACAACGTAAAGGCATGTGCGGTTAAGAGAGAACGGGTGAAGGGGATGAACCACCATTCCAGATGCCGAACAAATTCCAGATCAGCGGCAGGATCAAATAAAAACTCGGCATTGTGGAAGTGAGACCAGATGGTGTACTCATTCCAGAGCATGAAAGCCGGAGTGCCAAAGATAAAGGTAAAGGCACTGAAGGTAAGGGCCGTGGGGGATTGTTGCCCCCCGATCAGGGTTTGCTTGCCTGCCAAAAATGCAGCTAAGAGGGCGGCACTGAAGGTCAATCCACACCCCGCTAGGAGCAGCAGATAGTAGCTGAAAAGCAGCCCCAAAGGAGCCCCAGCAAAAAGTCCTGAGAGGATGTGTAGTGGCAGGATCGTTCCCAGCATCAGGTAGGGCAAGATGGGAACCCCCAGCAATTTACCCAGCAGGATAGTTTGACCGGATCGGGGGCTGAGGCGAATGAAGTTGAGGGTGCCCCGCCGTTCCTCCTGCACCAGATCAGCGATCAAGTAGTAGGATCCCACCGTAAACAGGCCGTAGGGCAGCACCCAGGTCAGCACCTTAAAGACAGCCCCACTCATCAGGGGAAGCGTGTAGAGATTCAGCAATTCCCGGAATTGCCAGACAAAGAGAAGCAATAATATCTGTCCCAGACCGGAGAGACCCAGGGCAGCCACCACACTATGGGAGGTTAATCGCCCGCGACATTCCCGCAGAAATTGCGGATTCCAGTTGCCTAGGGTGGTCATCCAAGTTGAATCCATAGGTGCCTCACGAGGTTTGTTGATGGCCTAGCTTCAGAAAGATACTTTCTAAACTTTCCTGACTCCGAGAAAATTCTGTAACCGCAATGCCCGCCTCGATCAAAGAGCGCAGCAGGACAGCCGCTTCCTTCAGGTTGCCCTCCAGAACCACGCGGACCTTCTGTTTGTCGGGTAGAACTTCACAATTCAAAACCTGAGGATGATCCCGCAACGCTGTCTGCAGATCTTCCAGACTCCCCAGGCAGGAGACCAGATAGTGTTGCCCACTGAGGCGGTCGTAAAGATCCTGAAGCGATGAACTCTCCACCAGCCGCCCCTGCTCCATCACCCCAATTGAGGTACAAAACTCCGCCAGATCACTGAGGATGTGAGAGGAAATCAGGATGGTCATGCCCTGCTCATGCAGCACCCGCACAATATCGCGAAACTGCACCCGAGCCATGGGATCCAGTCCCGACACGGGCTCATCCAGCAGCAGCAGCGCCGGATAGTGAATAATACTGCGGGCCAAACTCAAGCGCTGTTGCATTCCCCGCGAAAGGGTGCCGATCAAGCTATCCCGTTTATTTTCCAGCTGCACCAGATCCAGAATGCTTTCTAACCGCTGGGTCAGGTGAGGCTCCCGCATGTGATAAAGACGACCAAAATAGTCCAGGTAAGCCCAGACGGATAAATCTTCGTAAAGGGGAAAGTCATCCGGGAGAAAGCCGATCTGACGTTTAACCTCAGGGTTTTCCTGCCCACGCAAAAAGGGTTCACCGTTGATATGGATCGATCCAGTAGTGGGTTCCTCTGCGGCGGCCAGCATTCGGATCAGGGTGGTCTTGCCCGCCCCATTCGGCCCGATCAACCCGTACACTTCCCCGCGCTGGATCTGCAGATTCACCTGATTGACCGCCAGGTACCCTTCGTCAAATTGCTTGGTCAGGTCCACGGTTGCAATGGCCAGAGGCTCTGTCATACGGGTCCCGCAGGATCAATCAGTGCAAGCATAACCCAAGGATTTGCCTCTTCGCGTGATCGATGTCAGGACTACCTGATTCCTCACCACCCCCTGAGCAGAGTGACAGTTCACTGACGGTTAGGGACGAAAGAGAAACAGGATCAACAACGTGAACGCTCCCACTCCCCCTGCAATCAGATATTGAATGTTCAACGCTCCTCCCCAGAAGAGGCAAATGATCCCCACTCCGTAATGCAGAGTTCCGGCAAGCCAATAAATTCCCCTCGGGGGATTTACCATTCCATTCAGAAAATGTCCCATTCCCATTTGAAATAACCAATAAACCCCGAGATAAAGAGGCAGATCCGTCAGTAGATCCACTCCTAAAAATGGCAGCACTGAGGCCATCATCCCGAGGGCAATGGTTAACGTCCAGACCATGCCAATAAACGAGAGATGGACCATACCAGAATCCTGGAACTGGGGGTGTTGAAATTGATAAAACAACTGAAAGATCATAAAGCCCAGTCCGATCACAGACAAGATCAGCCACAGCCAGTTAATTTCAGGCACTTGATAGAAATGGGTACCCACAAAGCCCAGAAAGACAATGGCAGCCCAGACCAGATAGACCTGCCGACACGTCGTCCAAAACGGTGTTGAGGAATTGATGAGAGAAGATTCCATCGTTGTATTCTCAAGATTGACTGCAGCCGATTACTTCACAATCACGCGACCGATCATGCTGGGGTGAATATCGCAGAAATAATCCTGTATACCCACAGCCTCAAACTGAACAACTTGACTTTCCCCTTTTTTGATCCGTCCAGTTCCCGTAAATTGAGCCCCATCCAGGGGTGTTGCAGTATGAGGGGTAGAATCCATATTGGTAAAAGTTACCGATCCACCTTGTTTGATCGTGACTTCGGGTGGAATAAACTGGAAACCCCGGATCAGGACGGTTGCGGTTCCTGTGGCCACGGGGGCAGGTGAGAGGGTTTTGCCAGGAGACCCAGAGGCCACCGCATTGGTGTGGAGACGATTCTTTCCCATCACCAGGGCAAGATTGACAACCGATCCCAGGCCAGCCAGCACCACGACTCTGCGCAATAGCGTCATTGTATCTTTCCTCCAAAGTTGTGAAGGCTCCAGGAGATCCTGAAGCCAGCCAGTCAATCACTTGCCGCCGCCCTAAACCTTCAGGATCCAGGCTTCCCGAGTGTCAGAACTGATGAAGGCTGAAGGCACAATTTCAACACTGGCATCCAGGGAGTGAAACACGGAGCGGATCTTGGCGGCATGGGCAGCTTCTGCCGGACCGATGGTACTGGCGGCGGCAATCAGAGTTTGATCACTGAGTTGGCTGAAGGCATCGTTGTAGGCTAGGGCAGCATCATATTCGAGGGCCAGGGCCAGTTTGGCAATGTTGGCATCCGAATCCAGATTGCCCTCCCCAGCGTCAATATAGGAAGACAGATCGTAACTTTCACGAGCAGGGGATGGTGTTCCCCCCAGACCTTTAACGGCTGCTGCCAGCGCATCTCGATGCTGTTCATGATCGGCCAAATTTTTGCTGGCCACGGCCAGAACCACCTTGCCCACCTCCGAAGAACTCAGTTTTCCGGCTGCAGTGGAGTAAGCCCAGATTGCCTGTTGCTCCAGATCAATGGCGGCGTTGAGGATGGCAATATCCCCATTGGATTGCGCGAATCCCGACTGAGCTAGCAACGCACTCGCTGATCCTCCCACACCCGCCAGGACCCCACTCAAAAGCAGACTACGCCGGGAAGAACGGTTGAGCAACGGCAAGCTAAGCATTTTGTGCATAACGAGAACCCTCAAATGTGAACATCTAAAGGGAATACGTTGAGGAATTTGATTAGGATCTTCATCCCTTTTCTACATTACGCGAACATCATTGCGGTTAATGGAAATAAAATATTGCGGAATCGGAGATCCATAGACTGATTATTGTCGTAGATAGATTTGAAGTATAGCGATCAGGCATGGCTCATGAGATTCTTGAGGCTACTTTCATCGAAAGACTGGCATTTGAGCCTGCTTGTGTCTTCCATCTGATGTCTGATGGCTATATATTTCTCAGGTGAAGTCTGCTCATTTCTGCAGATTTAGCAACTATGCATTCACGGGAATTCACATAGGATTCCTGCAAAGATATAGAACATAAATATTAAAGCGTTAAGCAACCCGACCAGGGTGACAATCCAGAAGGGGAGCGATAGCCCTGCGATAGTTTTGGGCATGCCTGAATATAGTCATTAACGCCTGTCTTACCTTAGCTGTAGAGATCCGCAACATACTCTCCATAGCCGTTGTAAAGCAGCGTCGGATACCGCTCCCACTCAGATTCAGGACCTGATCCCACCAATGTCTCCGTTTCCTGAGACCAGCGACGGTGAGGAACAGCAGGATTCACATTCGACTCAAACCCATATAGGTGAGGAGAGACTGTATTCCAGAAGGTTGCGGGTTGCTCAGCCACAAATTCAATCGAAACCACTGACTTGGCCCCCTTAAACCCATACTTCCAGGGGATCACCATCCGGATCGGGGCCCCATTCTGTTTGGGTAAAGGCTTGTCGTACATGCCCAGGGCAAAAAAGGCCAGTTCATTGGCCATCTCATCCAGGCGTAATCCTTCCACATAGGGCCAGGGGAGCGAGGGGGGCCAGAGGGGACCCGGGGCAATCTCACGGTCATAAAAAGAAGTAAACCTGACATAGCGGGCCTGCGGTAAAGGATCCACATCGTCCATCAGCAGACGCATCGGAAATCCAATCCAGGGCACCACCATGGCCCAGGCCTCCACACAGCGGAAGCGGTAGATCCGTTCCTCCAGGGGGAACCGTTGGCGCAAATCATCAAGATCGTAGGTCCGGGGTTGCTTCACCAGACCCGAGACGGTGACCTGCCAGGGATCAGTGGGCAGAACCTGGGCCTTTTTCCAAATATCTTTGGGGTAGCCAAACTCGTAAAAGTTGTTGTAGGTGGTGGCGATCTCTTCCAGCGTGACCGGGCGATCCACTTGCTGGAAATCGGAATGAGTGGGAGCATCTGTAAAGATGGGAGCTATGGCCGGATCTGAACTAGTTTCTCCCCAGGAATAAGGCTGTTGCCAGAGGGGTAAGGTTGCAGTACCGATGCCCAGCCCTGTTCCGATCATCTGTTTGAGGAACCTTCGCCGCCGCAGGTAATCCGCTTCAGGAGTGACCCGCTTTTCAGGCAGTTGCCAGGGAGGAGAGATGCGAATCAGGGGCATGAGTAAGAGATCCCACTAAAGATGCCTGGCATTGTAAGCAAGAACCCTAAGAAAAGGCTGAGATGACCAATCCAGGACAAGGACGCGCCCGCTTGAACTATCCTTACCCAACAGCTGCAGGCATGGGTTGCTGGATCTCCACAACGTATTCGGCCCGCACCGCCTGAAACATACCAAACCGACAGAGTCTTGTACCAAAAGCCAGCCGCATCAGCAGGATCGTGGGCACTTCCCGCACCGACTTGAGGAAGCCCTTGATGCCATCCCGCATCCATCCCTGGGGACGAATGATCCCTTGCCAAATGGTATCGATCCAGGAGGGCAGGGTTTCTGCTGTCCAATCCGCAGTTCTCACCTCTCCTGTCACCCAACCTGTGGCCGCCAGTGTTTCTGAAAACCCTTCGATACTGGCAAACGCAGGGTGAGACCACTGATCCAGGAGCTGTTTCATGACAGGACGCTCCCAACCATTGAGGGGGTGGTGTCGATCATCCCTCTGATTCCAATCCGCCACCACCAGAATGCCCCCAGGCTTGAGCACTCGCAGCAATTCACGAGCAAATACGGCCTTATCAGGCATGTGAGGACCCGCTTCAATCGACCAGACCACATCAAAGCTGGCATCCGCAAAGGAGAGCGCCATGGCATCATCCACCGCAAAAGTAACATCCAGATCCTCTGGGGTGAGTTCCTGGGCGCGGCGCACCTGTTGAGGACTAATCGTGATCCCTGTGACCGAAAACCCATAATCTCTGGCCAGGATGCGGCTGCTTCCGCCGATACCACAGCCCACGTCCAGCACCGTTGTACCAGGAGGAAGTTGTTCTAACCCGCCCCAGCGCACCATTTCATGCACAAAATCAGTCTTGGCCTGCAGAAATGCTTTGCGGTAAGGAGGCGATCCGTAATGGCCCAGGTGGATGTGCTCTCCCCAGTAGTACTCGAGAATGCCATCTTCAGTCCATTGATCGTAGGCAGTGGCCACGGTGTCTGCCGATTGGTACTGGCGAGCCGATCTCAGATACATGGTCAAGCCAGCCATTAGCACTGCCAGCACAAATCCAACTGCAATCCAACCCATACCTGCAAGCTCATCATCAGAAACTCAGGGGCAACCTTACTCTAACAGGATGGCTGAGGGGGTAAGGGATCGTAATCCGCGTCTCCCAGCTGGACTTAGCAAAAGAACACCCCCTGCAGGAGGAGGTGGACTACACTTCAGGACAGTAACCCGTAGAGCTCAATGCATCTCGAAAGATCGCTTGCTCATCAACACATTAGCGACGGGAGTTGGGCTCACTCTCCGCTCGGATCTCTAAAAGAGGTGTCGCCGTGATTGGAGAGGTGGGAGAATCCGACACCGGAGAGGCAACGAGATTCTCGTCGACATCAGAATTGACCTGATCGACACCAGAGTAGGCGGCCAGATCCTCAACAGCATCATCTTCGGAGAAGCCCCGTAGACGGACGATATCGACATCTTCACCTTGCTGGATCCGGGCCTCAAAAATTTCTCTCTGCAAGGCACTGGGCTTTGCCTGAGCCATCGGTGCTGCCAATACCAAAAGCAGTAGCGCAGACAAAACCGTGGGTAAGTAGCGTGAGCTGATCATCGTGAACCTCCGCTGGAAGTAGGAGTGAAGAGAGCAAGCAGCTACGTCTGTTGGGAGGAAGAATAAGTTGATCTATCTTCCCTGAAGTCATCCCTGGTTGCCGCTCTCGCTCTTGTGTTGAGTTGAGATCATATATTCAATGTCCCAACTGTCTATACGTTAACAGTCTGACCTGAGAGAATGCTGAGGAATGGCTGAATCTCACTTGAGCCCAAGATAGAAAGCGGCTGAGTCTCTGGAAAGAAGAGAATCCCAGTTTCTAACCCGACGGATTGAGCTCGGCAACACTGACGCTGATCAGGAAAACTCTACTTTCACCAGCGAGCGATCATCGGCTTCCAATTCACCGGAATTAAGGAGATCCAGTTTTCTGAAAACCTCTACTAACTCAGTATTCCCTTCCTGGTGCAGTTCATGGAGAAAGGTTGCAAGTTTATCAATATCCCAGAGGCTGCCATCAACATGGGAAAACTCGTAAATCCCATCACTCAGCAGGTATAACCTGTCCTGGGAATGGATCGAACAAACTGCACTAACATACTGTGCCTCAGGGAAAATACCAATGGGCATTCCTTGAGTTTTCAACTGCTGGATCTCAGAGGAATCAGCAGCAGGAAACAATAGCGCGGCAGGATGTCCAGCACTCGCATAGGCTAACTGATGGGTGGGGAGATGATAAACTCCGTACCAGAGAGTGAAGTATTGCTGATTATTTTTATCCATATCAAAGGCTTTATTGAGGGCTGTGAGCACCTCAGTGGGCTGATCAAAGTGGACATGGGTCAGGGATTGGGTCCGCAACAGATTTTGAATGGAAACTGAAAGTAAAGCCGCTTTAACTCCATGACCGGCTACATCCAGCAGATAAAATACCAATGTTTCAGCGTCAAGCCAATAATAGTCAAAACAATCTCCCCCCAGTTGATGGGAGGGGAAGAAACAAGAACTGATAGAAATATTCTCAGTATTGAGGGGGGGAGGAAGTAAAGAACGCACATATTCTGCTGCCTCTGCTAGCTCTGCCTCCAGTTTTTTCTTTTGAGCTTGTAGCTCTCGCGTTACTCGATAGAGTCTGAGTCCGGCTCGGACTCTTGCCTGCAATTCTGCCACATCAATGGGTTTCGATAAAAAGTCATCAGCTCCGGTATCCAATCCAACCACCCGATCTTTCACTTCCGAGCGGCTGGTCAACAGAATAAAAAATGTGTGGGTAAGGGCCGGATCTGCTTTAATCTGCTGACAAACCTCTAGGCCATCCAGTCCTGGCATTACCCAATCACAAATAATCAGGGCCGGATGAATTTCTCTGGCAGTATTGAGACCCGCCTGTCCATTGGAGGTAATGATCACGTCAAATCCCTGCTCCTGCAATATTCGCTTCAGGATCAGTCCAATCACTGGATCATCATCAATCACTAGGATCGTATGGGAGGCAGTTGAGGAACGGGTCATAGAGGTGCTGTTGTGAGCTGTTGAAGATATAAATCATGAAGAACAGTCTAGATCCAGATAAAGCCTACAGGCATAAGACTGGGTTCCCCCTCAAAGGTGCAATAAATTGTATGCTGTTCTTTATCGAGAACCAAGTATTTCTTTAATCTGAGTAAAGCTGACTTCTAGCCGCACAAGCAAATCTTCGGGCTGAGATAGCTTTTGCAAACGAGCCTGGCGCTCAAGCAGGGCAGCAACTTCCTCAATTCTCCGTAATCCTGCACTTGCAGAGGATCCCTTGATCAGGTGTGCCTCTTCTACAATCAATTCCAATTGCTGGTGCTGAATTGCCTCCGCGAGAATCGGTAAATGCTCCCCCAGGCTCACCAAGCAGGTGTGCAGGATCTCGGCCTCAAAGGTGTCATCTCCCCCAGAGAGATGGTGCAGGTAGTCCCAGTCAATTAACTCTGAAAGGGTTGAAGAAACGGCAGTGGTCTCTTGATTAAGGGAGGTCTGGCGTGCTTGCACCTGTCTCATCCAGTAGGCCAATTTATCAGCTAAGTCAGACTGCCGTACAGGTTTACTGAGATAGTCGTCCATACCAGCAGCCAGACATTTTTCCCGATCTACACTCATGGCATTGGCGGTCATGGCAATAATGATGGGATAGTGAGCTCTATGCTGTGAACGAATAAGGCGAGCAGCTTCATAGCCATCCAGAATAGGCATGTGGCAATCCATCAGAATAATGTCATAAGCAACCTGGTCCAGCAATGCCAGTGCTTCCTGTCCATTGGCAGCAGAATCTGACATCAAACCCAAATTTCGTAATTGATGGATCGCAACCTTTAAATTCACAGGATTGTCATCAACTACCAGAATTTTGGAGGAGCGCTTCTGAGGGTAGGGTATGATTTGCTCAGGACTTTGAGCATGGATTTCGGGAGATCTAACGTTCTGAAGGGTAGGATTGAAGAGCTCTAGTAAACAATGATGAAGTCTTGATTCTTTAACAGGTTTGACCAGATATGAGGCAAACCCTAAGTCCAAAAGTCTTTTGCTCATGCCGCTCTGGTTGAGGGATGTCAGCATCAGTAATTTGGTGTCTTTTAAATCTGGATCAGCTAGGATTCGCTGACCAATCATTTCACCGTCGATTCCTGGCATCTGCATGTCCAGGATGGCAAGATCATAGGGGGTGCCTTGAACAGCAGCTTGCTTTAGTCGCTGGTAGCCTGTCTCAGCACTCTCCACCTCTTCGGGCTGCATCTTCCAGGCAGAGACCTGATGCCAGAGAATGGATCGGTTGGTGGCATTGTCATCAATGATTAACACCTTTAACCCCTCCAGGGATTGAGGTGGAGGAACGGGCGATCTATCCTGCGTAGATTGTTGTTGCAGGGGAATAGTAAACCAGAACTCAGATCCCAGTTGAGGCTGACTGTCTACTCCGATCTGTCCTCCCATTAACTCCACCAGCTGTTTACAGATGGCTAGACCCAAACCCGTGCCTCCATACTTACGAGTTGTGGAAGCATCAACCTGGGTGAAGGGGGTAAACAGGCGATCCTGAACTTCTCTCGGAATACCAATCCCAGTATCTTTGATCTGGAAACGAATGATGGCTATATGACCTTTTTTCGACTCTAATGTTGCCTTCAGAAGCACTTCACCAGTGGTAGTAAACTTAACAGCATTGCTTACAAGATTTGTCAGAATCTGTCGCAGCCTACTGATGTCTCCCTCGACCAATCTGGGGACTTCAGGATGAACAAAGACAATGAGTTTCAATCCTTTATGTTGAGCAGAGACAGCAAACAGATCCGCAATTTCCTCTAAGCAATGCCCCAGATCAAATCCTAAGATTTCTAGCTCGGTTTCTCCTGCTTCCAGCTTTGAGAAGTCAAGAATATCATTGATCAGGGTTAATAAATTGTCCCCACTACTACGAATTGTCTCTACAAAGTCTCGTTGCTGGGTATTCAGATCGGTGTTGAGCAACAAGCCGGTCATTCCAATTACAGCATTCATTGGAGTTCGAATCTCATGACTCATTGTTGCTAGGAAAGCACTCTTGGTCAGGGTGGCAGCTTCTGCTTGACGGCGAGCTTCTTCTAAAGAAATATTTTGGGCAAGTAGCTGCTCCCGTTGCTGCTTTTCCTGATCAAGCAATTTTGCCTGAGCTATGGCAATCCCCACCTGATCTGCCAGTTGAGATAACAAATCAATCTCATGGGGTAGCCATCGCCTGGGCTGTGAACAATGATGAGCGATCAGCAGTCCCCAGAGTGATCCCCCAGCAATAATCGGAACAACAAGATTTGCACGGACCTGAAAACTTAAAAGCAACTCACGGTGGCAGGAAGACAAATCATCTACCAGAACATCTTCGACAACTTGAATCTTTCCCTCCTGATATAATTTCCAGTATCCTTGCCGAAAACAAGTGTCGGTAATGTCGGCCCCCAGAGCAGGGATCCAGTTATCTTCAACAGACTCTACAACAACTTCTCCACCCCAATCTGATTTAAAACGATAAATAATTACTCTGTTGGTTGACAGTAAATCACGAATGTCATGAACTGCTGTACTCAGAATTTGATTGATATCAAGTGACTGACGAATTCTTAATGTAGTGTTCGAAAGTAATTGCAGCTGTAAATTTTGCTGTCGTAGATCTGACTCTGCTCGAAGTCTTTCAATATATTGACCAACTTGCTGCCCAATGGCAGACATCATCTCCTGAAAATCATGATCTTTTGTCACCACTTGTTCTCTACCCAAGAGAAAACATCCTAGACTATTTTGTCCTCGCTGGATCGGAGCACCAAACAACTGCCCTATACTTAGATCTTGAATTAAAGAGGCTGGCGTATCCTTTTCTGTCTCGTGGTCTCCTTGAAGCCATAGGCACGATTGGCTAATACTGACCATCTCAGCAAACGGTTTACCAAAGCTATTTTCCTTAGGGATAAGGGGGACAGCATTGCTTTGTGTATTACATACGCTAAATAGTTGTAAACCGTCCTCTTCTCCTTTAATCCGCCATAATTCGCCATATTTCCACTCAAAACTCTCACAAATTAACTGGAGAATATCGTGGGCGGCCTCCTCAAAGTTATCTGATAAAGTTAGAATCTGAGCGATTTTGTACTGGACCTTTTGTCGCAGATCTGCCATGTAATGCTCATTCACACAACGAACTACCAGCAACATACTCCCAATACTTTCATCCTGGTTCTTGATCGGAGCTAAATGCCCAGCCCACCTCAATATCTTTCCGTTGAAACTTCTTGAGGTAAATGCTACACTTACCGTCTCTCCTTGTCTGACTTTTCTGAGGTTATCATGAAGATGAGGGAAACAATCTTTCTCAACCTTAAATCCACAAAAATGTCCAAGGACTAACGTTTCTTTTTGCTCAAGCTCGTAGGTTTTGATCCCTCCTTTATTCATAAATACAACCCGACCAGTGAGATCGAGCTGACAAATGCAATCCGACGAGTTTTCAATTAAATTTCGGAAGTTTTCTTCAGACTCTCTCAACGCTCTTTCTGCCGTTTTTCGTTCACGAACATCTCGAGTAACAGTTGCCAAGCATACTGGATCTTTTGTTTGAGGATTCCTTATGATAAACATAGAAAGATAAACATCAATCAACTCTCCCGTCCGAAAGTTTCTAAACTGAGTTTCTCCTTCCCATTGATCTTTTTCTAGAACATGGCTAAGGATATCTTGACCAATACATGATGTATTTTCTTGAGGAAAGCATTCTGTGATATCATGCAATATAGCTTCTTGTATATCTTTAATGCCGATAAGATCCTGTCCTGATTTATTCAAATAAATGAGTTTTCCATTGAGATCGATCATTGCAATAAAGTCAGAGCTGTTCTCTACCAGTTCTACAAATTTTTGTTGGTTGACCTCTGCAAGTTTTCGATCAGTGATATTTTCGATGGAACCCTCAAAGCATTTGCTGAGATCCTCTGTCCCATGCACAAGGCGCGCATTTTCTCGGATCCAGATGATCTCTCCATTTTGACGATAAATCTGAGTTTCATAGCCTGCAACCTCTCCCTAATGATTGAGGATCTCTATAAAGCGGTCTCTATCTTCAGGAATAACATAAAGCTGTTGACCAATATCTGAGATGTATAAAAGGAGTTCTTCAGGGGAATCGTAGCCCAGGATATCAGCCATTGCCTGGTTTACCCGAAGAAACGTTCCATCTGCTGTACTCTGATAAATACCTTCAATTGCGTTCATAAAGATGCTACGATAGCGTTCTTCAGCTTCTGTAAGGTACTTTTCAGTTGTTTTTTGCTCCGTCAGATCTGTTCCAGTAGATACAATAAACCGGGCTTGATTATCCTGATCAGAAAGCAGACTGTATGTCCATTTGATGAAATGGAGTTCTCCCCGTCTGTCAAGACAGGTGGTTTCCTGTTCGATGAGGGACCGACGACCAGCCAGGAGATTCTCAATAATATCTTGTATACTTTCATCTTCATGGCTAGACATACAGGGTAAGCTCACCTAAAAGTGTATTATTACGTACAGAAGTATTGGGCGTATT
>CAYMOX010000054.1:0-31010 GCA_964392245.1 uncultured bacterium | reverse complement strand
TTGGATCATATGTCTGTCTCGCTCTATACAAAATTAGATGCGTTTACCCTGGGGTAAGGATTAGCCTCTAGGCAATGAAGCTGGATGATGACGACTGCCAAACAGATGAGTGTAGGCGTAAGTAAATTCACACCCTAAAAAGAGGATCTGACAGGCTAGATAAAGCCAGAGCAAGAGAATGATCGTACTACCCACAACACCATAGGAATGGTAATTGCTGCCCAATTGAATAATGCTCTGGCTGACAAGCTTCTGCAAAATTGTCAAAAATAATCCTGTCAGCAAAGCTCCTGGTAAAACATCTTGCCAGTTGAGATGGATGGGAGGCAAGATCTTAAAAAGGATGGCGATCCCCACCGTCAAGAAAAGGTAGATGCTTTCAAATTCCAGTTCTGTCAGAAAAGGAATCTGGTCAGAATGAAGTCCGATCAGGTTTTGATTCAGACTCAGGACAATATTTAAGACTATTTTTAGGAGAATGTTGGAGAGGGATGAAAATAGAATGAGTGCAATGGAGCTCAACATCAAGAGAAAGGCAAATAAGCGATCTTTGATCACTTCCCAAGCATGGTTAACCCAGCTGGAGGGAGGTGAATCGGGGACATGGATCTTCCAGATCTTTTCCACAGCGCGATTGAGGGCAGAAAATACTCCACTGGCAGCAAATAAGGTCAGCAGAAAGCCAGAGGTTCCGGCCTTGAGACTATCCTGATTCAGGTAGTTTAGGGTGGTGGCTACGGTTTGCGTTGTCGCGGGGGGAAAGATCTGTTGGGTGTGAAGGAGGATCTGACGATAAATTTCTGAGGTGGGATCCAACAACCGGCCCGAGATGCTCAGCAGAATCAGGCCAATGGGACACAGGGAAATTAGGAAATAAAAGGCCAGAGCTGCCCCCATATCCAGGCATTCATCCTGCTGCCATTTACGAATCGTCCAGGCCAGTAAGCGAGAGTATCGGGACTTGAACAGAAATTCTTTCCAGGGAGAATCCATAGACCCGTCGAAGAGGCAGCTGTATCCCCACCATACTGCCCCATTTCTTTGGGATAGGGGTGCGTGTGCCACTGATGCTTCTGGCCTGAGAAGACCCTAGCGAGATTGAAAGAAATCCCAGATCACCTGACTGGCATTCACTTCCAGACTGGTGATTCCCACAAGCCAGCGGGGCTGATCCAATCCTCCCGGCCAGGTGTGGCCTCCTCCCCAGATGGTGAGCATCTGCACCGGATCAGTAGTGCAGCGGGGATAAGTGGTTTTGGTCACGAAGGTGCCGTCAAAATTGACTTCGTTGGCGAGCCAGCGGTTCCGTCCCCAGCTGCCACATCCATTGGCTTGGGCCCAAAACTGGGCTGCTTGAGGAACAGACAGAATCGAATTGCCTCTGGGATCCTCACCTCCCCAGTAGGGAATAAGTTGATCTTCGGTTCCGTGAATCACCAGAACTGAGCCCGGATTCTGCACCTCACAGGTGTCCTCAATCCCCTCAGGTAAGCTGGCAGCAACAACGGCAAAGCCCGCAAACAGATCGGGACGCTCACAGGCTAAACGCCCAGTCATAAAGCCACCATTGGAGATGCCTGTCACATAGACCTGTTCGGGATCAATGGAGCGGATCCGGCTGAGCTCTTGAATCAGAGCGGCGATAAAAGAGACATCATCGACGGAGGCGTCGGCATCAGAGTTGTTGCGGCCATCATTCCAGCGTTCATTTACGCCATCGGGATAGACAACCAAAAATTCCTCTGCCTCGGCAACTGCATCGTAAGCGGTGGTATTGGCAAACCGTTCCCCCGTACCTCCACCTCCGTGCAGGGCAATAACCAGGGGCAGGGGTTTGCTCAAGTCAAAGCTGGAGGGGGTATAGAGATAATAGGTTCTGACCCGATCCTGATGGAGCAATTCCCCTCGTTGTCCTCCCTGTGGAGGAACGGCTTCGCTGGAGGTGATCAGGGAGGTCCTGTCACGCTCAGTGGGGGTATCGATTGCGATGGGTGAACTGGATGAACAGCCCATGCAGAGCAGGGCGAGTGTGGCAGTGCTGAGCCAAGACTTCTTGAAACGGAATCGAGACATACGGTTCTCCTCCAGACCACATCTGCATTCAGACTGATTTGCTAGACCCAAGGTTCATCCTTCCCTTTCATCCCCAAAAAAGAACCAGCTTCAGGGATTGAGCATTCTCCAGTGAAACGATCCAGATCCGAGGCTGCAGTTCTAGACTGTAGAGGATCCTCTGTTTCCAGTTGCAATGAGCATGACCGTAACCGATTGGGTGGGCATGACGGCGGCCTGCCTGACCACCACCAGCTTTCTGCCTCAGGCGATCAAAACCTGCCAAACTCGCAGTGCGAAAGACTTTTCCTGGTCTTATCTGTTGTTGTTTGGCACGGGGATTTCTACCTGGAACCTGTATGGATTCCTGCGACAGGACAGAGCCATTATGCTGGCCAATACCTTTACGCTGGTGCTCTTCCTGGTGATCGTGGTGATCAAGGCCCGCGCCCCGCGACAGCCTCTGTTCAGATCTTAAGATGACCACAGGCAGACATGCCCTTGGAGGCTATGGCTCCCTCTGAGTCCTATCAGCACATTTTTGAAGTGGTCAGCTGGATCCCGAAAGGAAAAGTGGCTACCTACGGTCAGGTGGCTCGGCTGGCAGGGTATCCAGGGCATGCCCGGCAGGTGGGTTATGCCCTCTTTCGCTTAGCGGATCAAGCCTCTACCGTTCCGTGGCAACGGGTTGTGAATGCCAGGGGCCAGATCTCTTACTCTCCTCTGCGCTATGGCAGTGATGAACAGCAACGGGTGCTTCTGGAGGCAGAGGGCGTGATCTTTGATGCTCAGGGGGTCATTGATCTGCAACGGTTTGGCTGGCAGCCCGACGAAATTTCATAGAGTGGGAAAAATTTTAGCTTTTGTAGGGATAAATTTTAGTTTCTCTAGAATTATGGTGATTTGTGTGTCTCTTATGGTCCGTGGCTCCATATCTGGTAACCCACAGTTGAGAATATTCTGAGGAAATCGGCTTTCAGGGCTTTTCTTATTACTCTCTTAACCTTGTCATGGTTTGATGTTACCCTGTTGTGTTGATAGCTTGAGCCTGATAAGCATTTTTCTTCGGATGAAACAATGGAGTTTCGTTCCCTTTCTCAACTGAGGAGTGATCAAATGGAGATCCGCAATTCGTCTCGGCTTGCGACTCTATGTTTAGCAAGTCTTGTCCTGTCTTTCGTGGGTGCTTGTGGTAGCGACGGTACCCCAACCGCGTCCGATGGAGGATCCGGTGGAGGTGGAGGGGGCCCTCTCCAGTCTGATCCCGATGTCACCCTCTCCAGCCAGCCTCCGGCGTTCACTCTGCAGATCCTACATGCAGCAGATCAGGAGGCAGGTACAGCTGCTGTCAGTGATATTCCGCGCTTTTCCTCTGTGTTGAATGCCCTGGCTCCAGAGTTCCCGAATACTGTAAAGCTAACCTCTGGTGACCTCTGGATCCCTGGCCCCTTCTATAACGTCACAGGAGGGGAGACAGATGTTTTGATCAACAGTGCCCTGGGTTTTCAGGTTGCAGTTCTGGGTAACCATGAATTTGATTTTGGTACGGGCACGCTGGCAGGCTTGCTCGAAAATGCCAGTTTCCCCTACCTGGGTGCCAACCTTGACTTCTTCCTGGATGACAACCTTGCCGAGCTAGAAGCAAATCCCAGAAGTGGCGCCGACGCCAGCACGATTCCGGGACAACTGGCCAAGAGCGTCGTTGTCGATGTGAATGGGGAGCTTCTCGGGGTTGTTGGTGCCACCACGCCCTTGCTCCCTTCCATCTCTCAGCCTGGAGATGTGGGCGTAAATCCTGCGGATCCCACCGACCTGGCTTCTCTGGCCGCGATTTTACAACCAGAGATTGATGCCCTGACAGCTTCTGGGATTAACAAGATTGTTTTGCTGGCTCACTTGCAACAGATCCAAAACGAAATCACACTGGCAGGACTGGTGCGCGATGTGGATGTGATTATTGCGGGGGGGTCCGATACCCTGCTGGCTGATCCCGAAGACCGGATCCGCACCGAGTTTGGAAAGGAGCCCTCTGGGGACTATCCACTCCTCTACAATTCTGCCTCTGGTGAACCCATTGCCCTGGTGAATACCGATCGGGAATATCGCTATGTGGGCCGCCTGGTTGTGGACTTCGATGACGCGGGCATCCTGACTGGGATCAATGATCTGAGTGGTCCCTACCCAGCCGATGATCAGGGAGTGGCTGAAACTGGAAATGCGCCGCCTGATCCTGAGGTTGTTGCTCTGGTTGACGAAGTCGCCGCAGTGCTGCTGGAACTAGACGGTCCTCCCTTCTATGGATCGACTGCGGTCTTCCTTAACGGTGAACGTCAGGATGTGCGCTCTCAAGAAACCAACCTCGGTAACCTGACGGCAGATGCCAACCTGGCGCGGGCACGGGCAGCGGATCCGAGCGTGGCAGTTTCCATCAAGAATGGGGGTGGGATCCGAGCCTCCATTGGTGCAGTGCTGCCCGGTGCCACTGGGGAACGGGTTCCACCTCTGGCCAACCCGCTCACGGGTAAGCAGGATGGCGATGTCTCCACCCTGGATATTCAGAATGCTCTGCGCTTTAACAATAGCCTGACGCTGTTAACCCTGACGGCAGAAGAATTGCTGGCGGTGCTGGAGCATGGTGTGGCCAACATCGGAGGTGGACAGACGATTCAGGTGGGTGGCATCAAGTTCAGCTATGATCCGACCCTGCCTGAGAATAGTCGGGTGCAAAACGCAGCCCTGATCGATGACACTGGCGCGGTGACACAGGTGATCGTGGAGAACGGTGCGGTTGCGGCGGGTGCTCCGGCGACGATTCGCGTGGTCACGCTGAACTTCCTGGCGGATGGGGGTGATGACTATCCTTTCCCTGCTACCGATCGGGTGGATCTGGATGAAAACGGTGAGAATGATGGCTTTGATGATGATGGTCGTGAGCAGGCAGCCTTTGCAACCTTCCTGGATAGCCTCTCTGGACCCTTTGATCAGCCTGACACACCTCCCTCTGAAGATGAGCGGATTCAGATCTTGACGGAACGGGATGACACTGTCCTTCCCTAATGATTGAGATCAGCTGCATCGGCTAGATTTTCATCAAGTGAGCCCATCTCTGCGGAGGTGGGTTTTTGCTTCTCCATTCCATGGCGGAACCCCAGGCAAAACGGATCGGTGGGGTCTTGATCCTCCGTTTCGGCGGTGGACTGAAGGATCTCAGCCGCAGTCAGTGGGATCTTTGGAGGCTGATCATTCAGCAGGATCTGGGATAGCAAACAGATCCGCAATGATCGTGTTGGAGTGCAGCCAGCCCAGGGGTGGGATCAAGCGTATGCGTTCATTTTCCCAGCTGAACCATCCCTGCTTTTCATACCAGCTCAGTTGCTGGTGAGCCGACTGGATCCATTCGGCAGGAAACTGACGGAAAAGGCGCTCCAGACTGATCCCTTCCCGCAACCGCAGCCCCAGCATCAATGTGTCCATCCATTGATCCGCCAGGGTAACCTCTGGAGCCGTCGGTTCCTGACCCGATCGCACCTGTTGAAAGTAATCATGGAGCTTTTGGGGTTGCTGAATTCTCCGCCCCTGAACATAGCCAGTGGCCCCCATGCCCAGACCGTAGTAGCTGCGATTTTCCCAGTAGACGCGATTGTGGCGGCATTGAAATCCAGGTTGGGCAAAGTTGGAGATCTCGTAGTGCTCATAGCCCTGACCGCTAAGGATCTCAATTGCCTCCAGATACATGGCAACGGTGATCTCTTCTGTGGGTAACGGATCCATGCCCGCGTGGTAAAGACGCCCAAAGCGAGTGCCCTGCTCGATCGTGAGATCGTAGAGGGAAATATGCGGGGGTGCGATCCGACCCACCTGCTGCAGGGATTCTCGCCAGTCCCCAAGGGTTTGATGGGGGAGCCCAAAGATTAAATCTAAATTAAAGTTATTCAGGCCCACCGCCCGCAGATCTTCAACGGCGGTGTAGATCTCTTCCACCCCATGCAAGCGCCCACAGGCGGCCAGTAACTCGGGTTGAAAAGCTTGGACCCCCAGACTGATCCGGTTCACCCCCCATTCTCGGTAGGCGGCCAGTTGATCGCGGGTAATGGTCCCAGGATTGGCCTCCAGCGAGATTTCAACGTCACTTGCAAACGGGACTCGGGCTCGTAAACTGCTGAGGATATCCTGCAACTGAGCAGGGGTGAGCAGAGAAGGGGTCCCCCCACCAAAGAACACAGTCTGCAGGGGGTGATCCACCCGAGGTAAAGACTGGATCTGCTGACAGAGCACCTGGACGTAGGTGGCAATCAAATCGGCGGTGCCCAGGCCAGTGGCGAAGTCACAGTAGTAGCAACGCTGACGACAAAAGGGGATATGAAGGTAAGCCGCATCTGGCCAACTGAAATGATTGGGAGAGCTATCCAGTTGCAGGGCAACAGCAGGAGTCATCGTTAAGGGATCGAGAGAATAGCGAGCTTTCCTTCCAGAATGACATTAAATTCCCTTGCGGGTCCGATTTACCGAGGTCAAAGCGCGTAAGTATATGCTACAGGTGAGTGAAGTTGATCCTCTCGCTAATTGGGCTGCAACACCCTTCTCTTTATCCTATGCTTGATTTTCTGATCACATTCATCTTCATCCTTGCTGGGGCAGGAGTCGGTTTTTACGGCATTGATTACCTGCCGGAGCCGGTGTTACAGGGGGCAAACGTGGCCGGAGCCCGCTTCGTTACTGGTGGGTTTGGGGTCTTTGTCGGATTGGGATTGGGTTTGGGGGTGCGCTGGGCGGTGCGGCGCTTTGAGTCCAATGTACGGGCTCTCCCTCCTGATATTTTGATCACGCGCTCAGTGGCGTTGGTGCTGGCCCTGGTGCTGGCCAACCTGGCGATGGTCCCCATCTACCTGATCCCGTTGCCCCCTGAGCTGATCTTCATTGAGCCTCTGGCCTCGATCTTTTTCAGTCTGGCGATTGCCTATCTGGGGATCAGTCTGGCGGATACGCAGGGTCCAGCCCTGATCCGGCTCTTTAATCCCAACTATGCCCTGCAGGCGGCACTCCTGGCGGAGGGAAGTCTTTCTCCGGCTTCAGCCAAAGTGCTGGATACCAGCTCCATTATTGATGGCCGGATTGAATCCCTGATCGAGACAAGGTTTTTGGAAGGAACACTGGTGGTGCCCCGCTTTGTCCTGGCGGAATTGCAGACAATTGCTGATAAGGCGGATCCGCAGAAGCGAGAACGGGGGCGGCGGGGACTGGAAATGCTACAGGAGATGCGGCGCAAGTATGAGGGCCGGATTGTCTTTCACGAAGCCGATTACCCCGAACTGAATACCGTGGACGACAAGCTGGTGCGCCTCACCCAGAGTGTGGGGGGAGCCCTGGTGACGACAGATTTTAATCTCAACAAAGTGGCTATGGTGCTGGATGTCAATGTCTTGAACGTGAATGAATTAGCAGAATGCCTGCGTCCGCTCTACATTGCGGGTGACAGCCTGGAGGTGAAAATTACCCGGGAAGGCAAAGAACCCGGTCAGGGGGTTGGTTATCTGGACGATGGCACCATGGTGGTGGTGGAAGAGGGGCAACGGCTGTTGGGCAAGAAACGATCGGTGGTGGTGACCAGTGCGATTCAGACGGCAGCGGGGCGGATGATCTTTGCCAAACTGGAGCAGGCTTCCACGGTGGCCAAGGCTTAAGGGGATGGACAGGATACGATGAGACATCACGCTGACCAAGCTTGAGTTCGAACTATGGCACAACGGCAAGCTTCCTCCCCCTTTGCCTCAGGATCGCTCTTCTTTACTCAGGATCCGCTGGGAAAGCTGCTGTCATTCTGCTGGGAAGAGGCAGAGTCCTACGGTGTGAATCCTCAGCAGGTTCTGGCGGGGCAGCAGAGCTGGGAAATCGCCGATCGACTTACCTACCAAACCCAGGTTCATCATGTGCTGGAGAGGGTCCAGACGGTACAGCTGCCGACTCAGATCTTGACTCAGGACTACAAATTGCGCCTGCATCTCACCCTCAACCCTCTTCTGAATCCCCAGGGGAAGGTGGTGGCGATTGCTGCTGTGGGTCAACTGCTGGATGCCAGCCGCAGAGATCCCCATGCCCTCACGCTGAGATCCCGCGTCACCATGCCCGGCGAGATGCCGGATTCCTACCGCAGTGTCGCGGATCGTTTGATGCGCTCGATTCGCCGCACCCTGGATATTAACGAGCTGCTGCAGCAGACGGTGGATCAATTGGGAGAACTGTATGGTGCCAGTCGCTGTGTTATGGGCCTCTATGAAATGGGCAGTGACTCCCTGAGTATTGCCGCCGAATATCGCCGCCTAGCCTCCCATCCCTCCCTGCTTAATCAGACGGTGCCCCTAGCAGATTTTCCCCATTTTCTGCAGGCTCTCAAACAGGATGATCCGCTGTTGAGTGAGCGCCAACTGACGGTGACCACCTCTTATCAGGGGTATGCCAACAGTGTGATTTGTGTGGAACACCTGGATGCCGATCCCCCTCCCCCCTGGCAACCGGAACACCTTCAGGTTCTGCAGGGCATCTCTACGTACCTGGGAACGGTGATTGCGCATGCGGCCCTCCTGGATCAAAGTCGTCAGCTGGCCACCCGCCTGCAACTGACCAATCACACCCTCCGCCAGAAAAACAAAGAACTGGAACAGGCCCGTACTCAGGCGGAATCAGCCAATCGCCTCAAAAGTCAATTCCTGGCCAATACATCCCACGAACTGCGCACCCCCCTGAACGGCATGATCGGCTTTTTGAAGCTGGTTCTGGATGATATGGCCGAAGATCGTGAAGAAGAAAAAGAGTTTTTGCAGGAAGCCTACCGCTCCGCCCTGCATCTGCTCGCCCTGATCAATGATGTTCTGGATATTGCCAAAATTGAAGCAGGCAAGATGGATATCAGTCGCCAACCCTGTGATCTGCAAGCCCTGTTTGTCGATGTTGAGAATAAAACTCGCCTGCAGGCGCAGCAAAAACAGTTATCCCTGCGGTTTGTGCTTCCCCGTCTTCATCCCGTGGTGCTGCTGGGAGACTACCAGCGTCTGCTCCAGGTAATGTTAAACCTGGTGGGCAATGCCATTAAGTTCACCCATGAGGGGAGTGTCACGGTTCAGGCTGAGATTGTCAGTTCTCCCCCCCGCTGCCGCATCCAGGTGATCGACACAGGCATTGGTGTGTCACAAGACAAGCAGCTCCTCCTTTTCCAGGCCTTCAGTCAGGTGGATGGATCTACCACGCGTCAATACGGGGGAACGGGTTTGGGGCTGGCGATCAGTCAGCGGTTGGTGGAAGCCATGGATGGGGAGATGTCGTTCCACAGCCTGGGGGAAGGAATGGGATCCACGGTTACGTTTGTGATTCCTCTGCATCATGACACCTCTGCAGCAGGAGTTGAAGAATTGACCTCTGTGTTAACCTCTGACCCCCGCCATTCCTGATCCATCTCTCCCCTAGAGGACCATGATCACTATGCCCGCAGCCACGCCCACCAGACCGATGATCAGACCCCAGAAGCTGTGGTGACTGGTGACTTTCTGCCCCCGTTGGGTGTTGATCTCCTGCAGATCCACCCAGGGGGCTACTCCACGCCGGAACCAGCCCACCGCCTGACCCTGCTGCCCAATTAAGGTGTCCACCTGGCTAGCCCCAAACAGGAAGTTGCCCACGGGACCAAAGCGGGACGCGTAATGCAGAAAGATGAGGCCCGTCGAATCCTGAAGTTTTAGATCCGAGCCAAATTTGTAGCCTGCATCGCCACGCCCGATGATCGCTCCCTCCAGCCGTAAGGGGATTCCCCGCAGGGGACTAGCATAGGGGTTGCTCATGGCCTTGATCACGGTGGTGGCCGGAGCCTGTTTGAAGCCCGGATACATGACCAGGGTTTTCACCAGCACCCCAATACCGCCACAGAGGATCACGGATCCCAAGGGGATGGTCAGAGCTTGCATGCTGTCTAGATTCCAGGCGGGGATGGAGATGAGAATACCGATGATCAGACCCATAAAAGGAGCATTCATGATGGCCAGATCCAGGCCAAAGCCACCGTAGAGGCGCTTGCGATCCAGGTGTTTACCCTGTGCCACCACCCGACCCATCTCAAATTCGGTATCCAGACCCAACTGCTCGGCGTAGGTGGTCAGAGCCCGCACCCGTTTACCCGTGAGGGGATGGGTAGAACTCAGCTCCATCCAGAAGGCCCAGGGATTGAAGAGATCCCAAAGAAAGACTTTGCCCACCTGAGCCGGATCCGCTGCCACTCGGTAAGCGGTGGCTGTAGAGGTTGCCGCTTTGGCGTCATAGATCCCCAGGGCTCGTGTGCCCTCCAGCAAGCGACTGGGCTGTTCACCCCGTTCCCGCTGCCGTTCTCCCACCTCCAGGATCCCGTAGGCAATTTTCACCAGTGCCCGAGACAGGCCGTTGGGGTTCCCTGTGGTCTCGGCAGCAAAATGATCAGCAAAATACTCCCGCACCCGCGAGAGATAAAGGACCAGGTAAGATCCGGCGATATAGAAGATGTAGGCCAACAGTGCCAGGTTGCGCAGATTTTTGGTCAGCTGATTATCCCCCTTCAGACTGTCGTTGATGTAGGTGTAGATCAAGTAGGTGATCTGAATCAGGGTGGAGGCCAGGGTCATGATGGCGAAGTCCCAGTGGACGATGTGGCCCAGTTCGTGGGCATAGACGGTGGCCGCTTCATCGTCATCCAGGTAAGTGAACAAGCCCTGACTCACCACCAACCGAGCAGTACTGGGTAAACTGCCGTAGGTAAAGGCGGTGGGATTGTCGTCGTAGATCAAACCCAGGCGTGGTTCAGGAAGGTTGTACTTGGCACAGACCCGCCGGATCACGGCTGCCGATTCCGGACTGGAGCGCTCCACCTGCGAGAGGCTGATCCATTGGGTGCCATAGAGAACCTGCTGGACTATATCCATGAGCCAGGGAGAGAGAAAAAAGATCAGGGCATTGAGTGCAATGGCGCCAATGATCCCAAAAACTAACCAGCTGAGGGTAAATCCTGACTCGGAAACGGTTGCGATCAGGGCCACACAGAGGACAAACACCATCCCCACCAGAAGAGAGAGGGTCACTGCTGATGCCATACTCAGGTTTCCGGCAAAGCTGGCCACCTTAAGCGCCTTTCCCACCTGGGCGGCTCGCCCTGCTTTTGAGATCTGAGGAGGGGTTTGTTCAGCTGAAGAATCCTGCTTGCCAGCAGACGTCCCGTGATGGGGAGCGGGGGATGGCTGAGCAACCTGTTGCTGCCTGGACTCTATGGCAGGATCCGACGCTCCAATCTCAGACAGGGTTTTTTCGGGGTAGGCGCAGTAACGACTGAGCCAGATGGAGGCATCTTTAGTTTTCTTCTCATCCAGCTGCTGAAGATCCTGCATCCAGGTTTGAAGATGGTTGGGCAGTGAGCTCAGATCGGAGGGGGTGCCCTCTTTGAAAAAGTTGGACAGGAGGGGCAGGACTTTCCTTTTGTCAGACGGATCCAGTTGGTGAAAAAAGCGAACTATATGCCTGATGGTCTCAGGTGGAGCTGGAAGCGAGGTTTTCAGCAGCAGCTCATTGCGGATAAAGGAGTACTGCTTCAAGTCCAGAGGCGCTTCTGAGGATCGCTCCCCGTAACCATCAGCGATCTCGGTGGTTTCCTGAGAAGCTGCGATCGTCTCCTGCTGCCGAGTCCGACGGGATGGGGGTGGAGTTGCAGGCACATCGGCTGCCACCGCTGCCACCGCCGGTTTGGGGATGGCGATCTCAACGGTCTCCCGCCAATCGGGATTTTGCTCCCCGTACACCCGGCTGTAGAGGTTCAACCGTTCCACCGTGATGCCACCGGGAAGATTCGTGGCTGCAGCCGTAAACCAATCGGTAAGGATCTTGAAGTCCAGATCCATGTCGGCAGGACGGTTGATCATGATCATCAACTGTGTGCCCTGCCGTTTCAGCTGTAGAGTCAGATGCTCATTGGCCAGTGCTTTGTGCAAGAGTTGGGCCAGTTCCGTATCCGTCATACCTCTCTCCCCCCGCAGGAAGGAACAGCGCTGAACAAAGGGTCGTAACAAAGCTTACTTTAACATGCGCCCTATGAATTCTCGGAACTGAATTTTGCAGTATTTTGCAACACACTGAAATTTTGATCGGCGATGACCGGCTGCGTTACGGTTGGGCAGAAGACTGGAGAAAGGATGATGCAGGCAGGCACAGATCTGGGTTTTGGGGTGAAGGCACGCCAGCACTGGTGTCTGGACCCGGAATGTATATTTCTTAATCATGGCTCGTTTGGGGCCACACCCCGTGTTGTTCTGGAGGCCCAGCAACAGTGGCGGCAGCGGATGGAGGCCCAGCCCGTTCGATTTATGGCCCAAGAACTGGCTCACCGCTTAAGGGATGCAGCGGCAACACTGGCAACCTTTGTGGGGGCAGCTCCTGAAGATCTCGTGTTTGTGGAGAATGCAACCACAGGTGTGAATACGGTTTTGCGGTCCCTGGACTGGCAGCCGCAGGATGAGATCGTGGCGACCAATCACGGCTACCGAGCTGTACGACACAGCTTACTGTATCTTTGCCAGCGCACCGGAGCCCAGCTGGTGGAGGCCCCCATTCCCTTTCCGCTGGCCCATCCGCAGGAGGTGATCACTGCCGTTGCCACTGCCCTCAGTCCACGCACCCGGCTGGTGGTACTGGATCACATGACCTCCCCTTCCGCCCTGATCCTGCCTTTGCAAGAAATGATTGAGGTCTGTCACAACCGTGGGATTCCGGTGCTGGTGGATGGGGCCCATGCTCCGGGAATGATCCCCTTGGATCTGCAGGGTTTGGGGGCGGATTGGTACACGGGAAATGCCCATAAATGGCTGTCGGCTCCCAAGGGGTGTGCCTTCCTCTGGACCCATCCGCAGCATCAGCATCAGACCCACCCTCTCACCATTTCCCATGGCTATGGCGATGGTTATCTGGCGGAGTTTGACTGGACAGGAACGCGGGATCCCGGTGCCTGGTTAGTTATTCCTACCGTGCTTGAGTTCTGGCAGCAGTGGGGATGGGAAGCAGTACGGGCCTATCACCAGACCCTAGTGCAGCAGGCGGGAGAGGTGCTGGCCTCTGCCCTGGAATGTGACTCCCCTGCCCCGGCCAGCATGATCGGTGCGATGTTGACTCTGCCCTTGCCCCTTTCCTGTTGGCAGCATGCTGCAGAGACGACTTTGCTGGACTCTGCCACCGAACTGCATGATTGGCTCTGGGATCAGCACCGGATCGAAGTGCCGGTGTTTCCCTTCCTGGATCGCCTCTGGATCCGGATCTCAGCCCAAATTTATAACCATCTGCCGGAGTACGTGAAGCTGGCCGATTGCTTGCAGCAAAGATGTCCATAGAAGCGTCAGAACCGCTGTATGCTAGAGCCTACTTGGCCTGCACGATCGGCTTATGGTCTATCAGATCTTGATTGGGTTAACCATCATTCTCTGGAGTGGACTCTGGAGCTACTCAACCCTGCTGGTGGTGTTGGTGTTCATGAAAGATAGTGAGTCCCTGTATGCCTACCCCATGCAGGTGGCCCTGGATCGGTTTGTGGACAATCTGGGGTTTAGCTGGCTCAAACCGCTGCATAAATTAGAGCAGACTCGCCTGCGGCAGATCAGCTATGGCATGTTCGGGGCGGTAACCCTGGGTCTAAGTTTGCTGGTTATGGTTCTGAGCTGATCATGGGAGGGTTGGGCTGGGCCTCAGGCATTTCCTCTTCCACAACTTCGTTCAGGGCTTTGCGGGCAATTTTAGTAACATAGACCGTCACGGCAATGGTGGCAATTAAACCCACAATCCTGATGATCCATTGAGCCCTTTGCTGTTCTGAACTTAAGGCTTGAGCCTGATCAGACATGACGGTAGCCAAGCTGCCAAATAAGGAACCGATGTAGACATACATAAAAGTGCCAGGGACGATCCCGAAAGTGCCAATAATGTTGTCAGTAAAGGAGACGCGCGTTAAACCCATCATGTAATTCAAGACATTGAACGGAAAGGCAGGTGAGAGGCGGATCAAACCCACAATTTTCCATCCTTCCTGGGCAATGGCTCGATCGATGGCTGCAAATTTACGATTGCCTTCAATCAGTCGAGCCACTCGATCCCGCGCGATATAGCGGCCAATTAAAAAGGCGAGGTTGGCCCCAATCGTTGCTCCAATCACCACATAAAACGCGCCTGCAAGGACACCAAAAATAATGCCAGCTCCCAACGTCAAAATTGATCCGGGTAAGAAGAGAACCGTGTTGAGAATATAGAGCACAATAAAGATAATCGGTCCCCATGGCCCCAGGCTCTGGATCCATTCAAGTGCCTGCGAAAACCAAGCCTGGATCGTGGGACCAAATTGCCAGAGGGCTACACCAGCAGCGGCAAGAACAGCAATGGCAATGGCCAATTTTGTCCAGGGAAGTCCCCGACTTGGGGGTGATTCTGTAGCGGCAGGCATCGGATCCATAAGGCAACTCCTTAAGAAAATGAGAGAAACGTAGAACTTAACCGCAATACTGAATCTCTCTGCGGCAGCATCGCCACCTAGCCTATCAGGTCAACCCTGAGGAGGGGATGATAGGCCCATAACAGTTTGCTCAAGTTCGGGAGTTGGGGAACGTGAAAGTCCGTGGACAGGTGATTAAACCAGGCGTAATTTAACCATCGCTTGGTGTCTTCTGTCCGAATCTCTGCACTAAAGTGGAGGCATTGTAACTTCGCTTCCCGGTATGATCACCGCTGACCTGCTGGATTCAGCAAAACAGGGCGATCCTCAGGCGCTCAGTCAGCTACTGAATCAATCTCTGCACCGTTTTGGCATTGCCGCCCAAGCTTATGTGGATCATACCCATGGCCTGACCATTCAACTGGAATCAACCGCCGGAGCTGAGATCCTGCAGCCAGAACGGATCCTCCCCTGGCTACAGCAGGGAATCGAACGTTTGGGATCGAACGGGGCGATCCCCACCATTCGGGTGTTGGCCCGCTGTCCGGAGCTGTCAGAGGTGCTCTGGATCGAATATTTGCAGTTTGGCAAAGCTGCCTCTGAGGAGCCGGAATCTAATTCTGATTCTGGGGACAATCTCCCACTTCCCTATCAACGGGATCGGTTTTTAGTGTGTGGCTTGGGTCGTCTGGGTCAGCACTGTGTGGTTGCCCTCAAAGCCTTTCAGGTCAATGTGGTGGCTATTGATCTCAGCTATCCATCTGTCTGGCAGATTGAAGCGGTCCCTTCGCTGCTAGATGAGAACCCGATCCTGGGGGATTGTCGTTCTGAAAAGGTTTTGATGCAGGCTCAGATTCACCGTTGCCGTGCGGCTCTGCTGGTGACACAGGATGAAAGCATTAACCTGGAAGCAGCCATTACCATTCACAAAATCAATCCGCATGTGCGCTTGGTGGTGCGTTCCAGCAAACAAAATCTCAACCGCTTGCTGGAGCGGAGACTGACCAATTTTGTGGCTTATGATCCTACCGAACTGCCAGCCACTGCCTTTTCCCTGGCGGCCCTGGGAGAGGATACCATCGGGGCTTTCAGTGTGGATGGTCTGCCCCTTCAGGTGGTGCGGCGCACAGTCCAACCGGGAGAGGTATTCGATCAGTTTTCCTCCTATCGATTTCATCGGCGGGCTCTGCGACTACTCCACTACCAAAAACCGGATGGGGGTACTGCAAACCCTGGAGAGCCCTTCTTTTCCTGGAATCCCAATACCCTGATTCGTGCGGGGGATGTGATCACTTATATCGAAAGAGTAGAATCTCGCCCGAATGTAAGTGTGCCCCAAACCAGCTTCTGGGAGGATCTACAACAACGTCTTGCCTCCATCGCGATTCTCAGTCGCTTGCGAAATTTTAGTTTTGGGAAATCTGCCAACCGCCTGCTTACCTGGATCCAGGAAAATCAACTGCGACGCAATATTATCCTGGCGGCAACCCTGGCCCTGGTGATGGGGATCAATACCTCTGCGATTCTGCGATCTGAGGTAGGGGTGAGCTGGCCGAAGGCGATTCAAACCAGTCTGGTGCTACTCCTGGGGGGGTTTGGGGATGTGTTTGGGGGGCTGGATCAGGAATTACCTGTGGCGCCCTGGGTGATGGGTCTCTCGTTTCTCACCACGCTCATTAGTGCCATTTTTGTGTTGGGTGTGTTTGGTTTGGTGGCGGATGCCATGCTCAGTGCCCGCTTTGAATTTCTGCAAAACCGACCGCCGATCCCGGACCAGGATCATGTGGTGGTGTTTGGTCTGGGGCGAGTGGGACGCAAGGTGGCGGCCTTTCTGATGCAGCGACAGCAGCCTGTGGTGGCGATCACGCAAAATCCTGAGCAGGAGGCATTGCTCCCCATGTTGCCCGTGGTGGTGGGCAATTTTTTGGAGGGACTGACTCAGGTCAGTCTGGTCAAGGCCAAAAGTGTGGTCATGGTTACTGATGATCAGTTACTGAATCTGGAACTGGGGTTGACGGCTCATGATCTGGTGCACCAGGCCCTGCTCAATCAGGAGTGGGTGCGGCAGTTTCCCCTGGGGATTGTGATTCGCACCTATGATCAAACCTTCAGCGCCAATCTGGCCAACCTGCTCCCGGAGGCCAAAGCGCTTTCTGCTTATGCGCTCTCAGCAGAGGCGTTTGCAGGTGCCGCGTTCGGGGAAAATATCCTGGGCCTGTTTCGCCTTCAGGATTACACAGTTCTGGTTACCGAATATCACATTGAAGCCAATGACACCCTGAATGGACGGTTGCTCTCGCATGTGGCCTATGGCTACGGTGTGGTCCCCATCTTTTACCAGAATGCTAAGCATGCTCATACCCAGATGCGGGAGGTGAGTGATTTTCTCATGCCTTCGGATACGGAGCGACTGGGGATCGGGGATCGGCTGATCGTGCTGGCAACGATCAATGGTCTGCGCCGGATCGAACGGGGAGAACTGGCCTTACCCCAGACCTGGCAGTTGACGGTCTTGAAACCCAAGAACAGCAGTGTCTTGTTTGAAGCTTCCCGCATTCTGCACAATGTCTCGGGGTGTGGTCTGCGCACTGCGCGGGACTTTCTCGAGCATCTACCCGGAAAAATGCAACTGCATCTCTACAACTTTCAGGCTTACGATCTGTGGCAGCGATTGGGGGATATGAAGCAGTTACCGATCCGGTTGGAGCGCATCAAGTCTGCTGCAATTGAATCCATCCCCTCTCTCGGATCCGGTGAACACGGCCATGAGACCGACTCGATGGAAGTAGCAACAGAATCTACCGTCACCTGAAATTGGTGTGGCTTCGCTGCGGTTTCATGAAGTGGCGATCATGATATGTCGCGTGATCTGATATTCCCGCATTGATTCCAGCGACAGATCCTTGCCAAAGCCAGAATGTTTCACGCCACCGTGGGGAGCTTCGGAACAGAGGACCAGATGATCATTGATCCAAACCGTGCCAAACTCCATCTGCCGTGAAATCCATAGAGCTCGATCGAGATCTTGAGTCCACAAAGAGGCCGCCAGCCCGTAGGGAACATCGTTGGCCAAATGAATGGCTTCCTCCTCACTGCCATAACTGCTTAAGGTCAACACCGGACCAAACACCTCCTGTTGCTGGATCTCAGAGTATTGGTCTGCTTCAGCGATCAGGGTAGGTTGAAAAAAATAGCCCTCCGGAAAATCCAGATAAGGACCTCCTCCCGTCAGAATCTTGGCTCCTGCCGCCCCGGCCCGATCCACAAACCCTTGCACCCGCTCGCGTTGAGTGGCCGAGATCAGGGGACCCATGTCCACTTCATTGTCAAAGGGCATGCCCACTTGGATCGCGTTCATCGCACTGACTAAGGCTTCTTGCATTGAATCTTTCATGCCATGGGGAACGTAGACCCGAGTGGCTGCAGTGCAATCCTGACCGGAATTGTAGGTGGCTGCCCAGGCCGCTTTCTCCGCCACAGTTTCCACATCCGCATCCTCCAGTACCAGTAGAGGAGCCTTGCCCCCCAGTTCCAACTGCACCCGCTTCAATGTTGTGGCCGCCGACCGCATCACCTGTTGCCCCGTGATCGTGGATCCCGTCAGGCTGATCATGCGCACCAGCGAGTGATCGACTAGAGCAGCTCCTGTAGTGTTACCCCCTGTCACCACATTGAAAACCCCCGCAGGCATCCCCGCCTGGGCACTGAGTTCCGCCAGCCTCAGGGTGGTGAGGGGAGTTCCAGGAGCCGGTTTCAGCACCACACTACACCCCGCTGCCAGCGCCGGAGCTGCCTTCCAGATGGCCATCACCAGAGGGTAATTCCAGGGCGTGATCTGACCCACCACCCCCACCGGATCCCGCCGCAGTATGGAGGTGTAGCCCTGGGTGTATTCACCTGCACTGGATCCCTGAATATCCCGAGCGGCGGCGGCAAAAAAACGCAGATTATCGACGGCAAAGGGCAGATCTTCGGCTCGACTGACCCGCTGGTAAGGTTTGCCTGTGTTTTCTGACTCCAGATGGGCCAGACTGTCCGCCTCCCCCTCGATCAGGTCCGCCCAGCGCCAGAGGATCTGGGATCGCTCCCCAGGGGTCAACCGTGACCAAACCCCGGCTTTGAAGGAGGCATCTGCCTGACGTACCGCCCGATCCACATCCTCAGGACCAGCTCTGCTAACGGTGGCCAGTTCTGATCCTGTCGCCGGGTTGATGACGCGCATCCTCTCCCCTTTCTGGCTCTCCTGCCATTCCCCGCCGATCCAAAGCTTGTGCTCCATGGCATCCTCAAGACTCCCCTCTTTAGGGTATTCGGTCTGTTATGAACCTGTGCTTTGATCAGGTATAGCTGTGGATTGTGTGTCAGCAATATTTCAGTTGAATGGATTACCATCAAGATATCCTGATCCGACGAGGCTGTATGGTGAGCACCTCCATGTTTTCAATCGCTGAGCTTGTCCTCTTGACAGACGGGTTCTGAGAGGATCGGGTTCGTATCGATAGCGGATTGAGTTTCTGCTGACCTCCCAGGGGTCAGAACGAATCTTGATAGATCCTCGCAGAACTGCATGCAGCAGGCTGTACTTACGAGGACTCTACAGGTGAATTTCAATAAATATCTCAACCATGATGGATATCCTGGCACCGATTTACTTGGGCTTCAGGAGGATCCAGATTTCGTTGCCTTTCTCCACTCGTTGGGGTGGAGCGATCACTTTGCTTCCCCATTGGCTGCTTCCTCCTGTCCAGGTCGTCTGCCAGGGCGGGTGATCACCCAGCATCACCATCTTTACTCTCTGGCTACCCCCGTTGGGGAGGTGCTGGCCCAGATCTCGGGTAAGTTAATGTCTCAGGCACTCGGTCCAGAGGACTATCCGGTGGTGGGAGATTGGGTTTCCCTTCAGGTTTTCCCTAACCAGGATCGAGGGGTGATCCAGCAGCTCCTACCTCGCAAAACGTTGCTTTTTCGTTATGGAGGTCAGTCTCGCAAAAATCGCTCTAACCGGATTGAGAAGCAGCCTTTGGCTGCCAATATCGACACAGTGTTCCTGGTCGTGGGTCTTGATCAGGACTTCAACCCCAGCCGGATTGAGCGCTATCTGGTCATGATCCGTGAGAGTGGAGCCAGTGGGGTGATTCTGCTCAATAAAGTTGATCTCCATCCCGATCTCTTGTCAATTCGACAGGAAGTGGAATCCATGGCCTTAGGGATACCCATCCTGGAGATCAGTGCCTTGCATCAGCAGGGCCTTGAGGCCATGGGGGGGTATCTGCAGCCAGGTCAGACTGCTGTTCTGCTGGGATCTTCAGGGGTGGGCAAGTCAACATTAACCAATCGCTTACTCGGCCATGATCAGCAAACAGTGGGACACCTGCGGCATGGGGATGATCAAGGTCGCCATACCACCAGTTCTCGCTCCCTCTTTTCCTTAGCCAACGGCAGTTTGTTGATCGATACCCCTGGGTTGAGGGAACTTCAGGCCGGATCGCATGAACAAAGCCTCAAGGAACCCTTTGCTGATATCGAGGATCTGGCCCAGGCTTGTCGCTTCCGTAACTGCCAGCATGAGCAAGAACCCGGCTGTGCTGTTCGTTCTGCCCTGGAGTCAGGAGCGCTGGATAGCCGCCGCTTCCAGAACTATCGCAAGCTGCAAAAAGAGATCCGTCACCACGACCAACAGCACAATCCGTTGATCCAGCGTGAGGTGAAGGCGAAATGGAAAAAGATCCACAAGTCGATGCGTCATCATCCCAAGCGCGGGAGGGAATGAGGCTGCATTGCCATCAGTCATCAGAGGCAAGACATCAGCCCGCGCCAGTTCATGTCTGTCAGTAAGAGCGCCTTGGCGGTTCTCATGAGCCCGGCCTGGTGGCTATAGCAGGGGATTGTGCCATTCAAAACTGTTGGGAAATAGGAAATTGGTTAAGGATAGCGAGATACTCACCTCCAGCGACTCCACCCAATGCCACCAGCCCACGGGAATGAACAGCACATCTCCTGGTTCCACGATCAGCTCCAGAACCTGCACGTTTTTAAATAACGGAAAGCGATCATAGTCGGGATGGGCCGGATCCACCTCACTGAAGACCCCACTGCGGTTGTAGAGCCAGGGCGTTTGATCTGGGGAGATCAACTTAAAGCGCTTGCGTCCGTAAACCTGGGTAAATAGGACGTTTAAAGGATCATGGTGGAGAGGGGTGATGGTACCTGCTGGACCAAACCAGAAGAACACCTTTCCCTGAGTATCGGTCGGATCTAGCAGCTGAGGGAAAAATTCAATGTCTGCCAGCAATCCTTTCAATTCATCCCGATCCAGATTGCCGTTGTTGGCCACCATGTATAGATCGTTGGAGGGTCCGCTCGCCACAACCCGATCCACATACGCCCCCAGGGACAGGGTGCAGCGGTGCTTATCCAGCTCCCTTTCATAGCGCGGGTTGGTCTGACGCCCCATTTGCACTTCCACCTCCAGTTCCCCATAAACTGATCGGAGATACTCCGGGCTCCACTGGGTCAGGGCTGGCCAGTTGTGCATCATCCCCTTCAGGCAAACCGGGGTATTGGTGGCATAGTAGCGATCTAGAAAGTCCTGGGAACTCAAGTTAGGGTCTGTGCAGATCTCCACCTGGGCAGTTCTGGAGGAGAGACGGGTGAGTTGCTGCCGGATGGCCATGATCGATTCCAGTTTGCGGTGCAGTTGCAGGAAGCGCTCACTGGCCTGAAAGTAGGGGTGCCCGCCAACCAGCTGCAGCTCTTTTTGGGCCAGATCCGGATCAACACCCTGAAAAAACAGAGCGGTAATAATTTCTTCATCCGAGAGATCCGCCAGCTTACTCTCCGCTACCTTTCGCCGTAACTGATGACTTAACCGAGGTTCGGATACAGGAGTTGCCGTTTGGGAGCGAAACCCTTTAGGCCTCGTAGTTGATTTCTGGGCTGTTTTAGTTTTTCCCTTGCTAGCCATCTTGATCACCCCAACACTGGTAACCACAATCTGTGGTGCAACTACATTACCCCATCCCCTGTCCTCTGGGGGGAGCCGTAATCGTCACACTGATTTAATCGGGATCGCTGAGGAAGCTCAGTCTCGATGCAGACGCTTGGCGACCCAGCTCCAGATCCCGCTGATCAGAGCCCCAGCCATGAGAATTCCGAGTGCTGGTTGAAACAAGGGATACCAGAGCTGACTCCAGACCCGGTATCCCAGAGGAATGCCGATAAACGCCCCAGAAACCGAGAGCACAAACCAGCCAAACCCAAAGACCACCAGAAACAGGTTGGCGATCAAAAAGGTATTCAGCCACTGTTGCAAGCGCTCAAACCACATCGGGGTCTTTCCTCTTATTGATTATGAATGAGATGAACCATCCACTTAATCCAGATTGGGCTCCAGCATCCCAATGCGGTGGAGAAACTGAGTTTGTAGAGCCTGGATCAGCTCCAGATCCTCTCCTTCATTGGCTAGAACTACCGTCATGCCATTGGGTAACTGTCCCGCCACCACCAGCCCATCGTTGGCCAAAACACGCCCCTCCCCGATGCGGCCCCATTCCAGGACCATGCCCACTGGATAGGAAGATCCTGTGCCCTGATTGATACCCACCTCCGGCAGGATCTGATCTAGATTCCCTAGATGGCTGCGCAGCAGGGTCAAAGCCCGAGCTGCATTCTCGGCTGAGCTCATGGAGAGCACCGACTGAGAGGACGACACCAGGATCGAGAGAACCGAGGAGCTCCCAGTGGTTTGATTGACCAGAGCATCCACCTGCGCAGGTCCTCCCAGGTCGCGGATCAGGTGAGACTGCAGTTCTGAATCCGGTTCGCTGTGCATCTGCCGCAGCAGGGTCTCCAATGGAGCCGTGAGTTGCACCATGAGCAATTCGGCTGTAGGAGGAAGCTCGGACACCACCTCCACCTTGCCTTCTAGAGCGAGACCCTGGGCACGAAGATCTTGCTGCAGGTGATCCGCAAGACGGTTGGCTGGATTCTGAGTACCGCTAGAATCGTGTCCCTTCACCCCCAAACCGCCGGATATCCTGGCAATATCCAATGCCTGAAGACGACCTGGAAGATCACCCAGACCCAGAAGGCTGAGGTGGGGTGCTTGCGGGATCTCTACCCAGAGTTTGCCAGCTAGTTCAGATTGGCGGAGTAAGCCAGTGGTGTAGATGGAGGTTTGAAATTGCTGATCAGGTGTCCAGGTTTGCAGGGCCGCCAGACTGGTGTGGAGGCGAGTGAACACAGCGGACGGAAAGGAAACCTGTTCCTGGTGAGCTGCCAGAACGGAAGCATCGGGAGCAAGAAGCAGGATCCCCTGTCGATCTAGATTGAGGTTGTGGGCCTCCAGGGCTGCCAGGAAATCCGTCAGGGTACGTTCGTAGAGGCGGGGATTGTAAGTGTAGCTGCTGACCACCTGGCCGGGCACCGGAATGGGGGGTGCTGATGGGCGGGGCATGGGGGAGGGCAGAGGGGGGGGAGGTGTCGGGATTGGCCAGGGCTCATCGCTGGGAGATCCTGCTTGGGCCAGGGTTTGGGGTTGGCGGTAGACACAGGGATGTTCGGGCCGGAAGTTGATCAGCGCAGATGTCCCCAGAACCGTGACCAGTCCCAAGCCAGTGAATAGTGCGAGTTTATGTGCTGCCTGACCCATGAATCGATCCCTCCAAGCTTGAATCGCGATCGAACTGCCCCTGATCTGCTGCTCCTCATCGTAACAAGGAGAATCCTATACAGCTGCTGATGTAAAGATTAAGTGGCCTCAGTATAGCCAGGCCAGGGTGAAGGCAACCAGTGAATGTCATCAACGCCTCACCGTGACGCTGTACTCAAGCTGAAAAGGGGTGGAGTTCTGATCTTTAGAAACCCGACCGGACAGATGGAGATCGTAAAGTCCTGGCTCGGGAAAGATCACCTCTGCACTGGGGATATCCTCAAAACTTTCCACACTGAGGGACTCCAATTGAGGCGAGAGCAGGGGCTCTGCATCGGGGGTGTAGGGATGCTGGAAGATCTGCAGCTGACACTCACAGTCCTGCAAGGGAATCGGAGCACCCCCGCGGCGGGTGAGGGCAAACCAGACCAGCGCCACTTCACCGGCTTGGGGATTGTGATCGGGTTCCAGATGAAAAGTAGCCCCGACTTCCTCATCCGTCTGGATCGTGTGGGCCTCGACAACAGGAGCCAGAGACAGTAGGCAAAGACTGAGAAGCGTGATTCCACCTTTGAGCAGATGCACCATACCATGACTCCAAGAACAACCAGGACCAAAACTGACGAGAGCGGATCAATAGCACCCCCAGGATCCCCCCTGCCAGCGCGATGCAGGCCAGCAGCTCCCCTGAAGACAGATCCAGATTGCCGCCGTAGTGAGAGCCCAGCAGCAGGGTATGCCCCCCCACCAGCAGCAGGGCAGGCAGACTGAGAAGATGGATCCGCCGCCACCAACGACCTAAGCGAACCTGAGCCTGGTCAAAGCTGGTGAGAACTGCAGGGGTCAGCAGCAGCAGAGCCAGGATCCCGCACCAGAGACCCAGACGGTGCTGCGGCACCATGAAGCTGATGCCATCCAGATTCCAGTCCAGACTGTGTTCCAGCATGTGGACGGTATGGGCCATAGCCAGCACAAAGGCGCTTACTCCCAAAAGGCGACGGTACTGAAGTAGGGGTGCCCAGAGGCGGCGAAGAGGACGGGCCAGCAGAGCCAGCATCAATAGCAGTAGGGCCGCATGGCCACTCAGATCCTGCATCGCATCGGTGCGCAGGATGGTCAGAACCCCGATCAACAGGGTGAGCCAGCCCCCTGCCCGCGACAGTTGACTGCGCTGATCAGCACTAATTGAAGCCAGGGAGATCCCCAATCCCACCATGGCCGGAACGGTGCCCACGCCAAAGGCCAGCATGATCAGTCCGCCTTGCCAGAGATCGCCTGCGTCTGCTGCCTTCAACTGGGCCGTGCAAAGAAACCCACAGGGGATCAGGCCCCAGGCCATCCCCAGGGCGGCGGGTGTCCACCAGTGAGGTTGCTGGGAAAGCTGATTCAGAGCCAGGTGCAACCGTTCCTGCAAGCCCCAGGCCTTGAGCGGATGCCAGAAAGAAAGACGGGGCGATTGGGAAGGAGCCATGCGAGTCAGACCCATCACCACCAGCAGACCGCCCGTCAGGATCGTCATGGTTTGTCGCAGAGGGCTGCCCATGCCCGCCAGAGATCCCCCCGCCACCAGCACCGATCCCAACCCCCCTACAGCAGCTCCCACCAGGGCATAACTCAGTAGGCGACCCCCGTTGAGGAGCAATTGAAATCGCAGGCGCTGGATCCAGGTCTGGGATGTGTTGCGCCCCAATGAAAAAGCCAGCACCAGTGGACCACACATGCCGGCACAGTGCCCAAAACTGCCCAGAAAGCCCAGCACCGTGATCAGGGACAGTTCGACGAACACAGAAGGACTCAGCTTAGCTCCTCAACCTTGCCCATTGATCTTGAGGGCAGATCGGGGGGATGTCAAAAGACAGGCTGTCAACCTGGTTTTGTGTTAGGAGGCCAGTTGGCTGGGAAGGGTGGTGGTGGTAACCTCCAGGGCCAGTTCCTGGGCTTGGCGACGAATCGTGAGAGTTAACACCTGGCCTACCCCGGCAGCTTCAATCTGTTGCTGCACCTGATCAACTGTCCGGATCGCCAGATCGCCCACACGGGTGATCACATCCCCGGGCTGCAGTCCCGCTTGTTCGGCAGGGGTATCTGGCAGCACCTCCACGATCAACGCTCCCTGCTCCACCTCCAGATTGTCCTGACTCAAGAGTTCTGGTGTGACCGTCCGCATCCGGACTCCCAAAAAGGCATGTTGAACCTCCCCTGTCTGGATCAGCTGGTCCGCGATCCGGCGGGCTTGATTAATGGGAATGGCAAACCCCACACTCTGGGCTCCCCGAATGATGGCCGAATTGACCCCAATCGCTTCACCTGTCGCATTGAGGAGCGGACCACCGGAATTGCCCGGATTGATGGCAGCATCCGTCTGTAGAAACGCCACCCGTGCCTCCAGGGCTCCAATATCCGAGGCTGTCCGACCGATCCCACTGATAATGCCTGCCGTGGCCGAGCTGTCCAACCCCAGCGGATTACCGATGGCAATGGCCCAGTCACCCGCCTGGAGTTGATCTGAATCCCCCAGTCGGATCGTGGGAAGATCCTGGCCTTCAATCTGAACTACGGCCACATCCGTGAGGGGATCACTGCCCTGGACTCTGCCAGTGAAGACGCGCCCGTCTTGTAAGGTCACCTGCACCTGTTCGTGACCCTCGACCACGTGGGCATTGGTCAGGATCTGGCCATCCGAATGAAAAAGAAACCCAGAGCCCGTACCCCGTCGCTCCGGTTTGCCTTCCTGATCGGGAAGGGGTTGAATGCGAACGACCGCAGGTTCGGTTGCTGTGATCACCCGAGAGATAAAGTTTGGATCCGTCTGGGTGTCAAGGGGCGAACTCACGGGTGCAGGGGAGGGTTCACGGCTGAGCCAGAGGGATGAGGCCTGCTGGATCCCGACCCCAGCTACAGCTCCCCCGGCGAGAAGTAATCCAGCTAGCAATCCAGTCCTGATCTTTGCCTGCACAACAATTCCCCCTTAGAGAGTGATGCCCTTGTGTCTCACCAACCTTCACCCCCACCCTCAAGTGTCAAGACGCAGCCACCCCTGCTCTCGATGTTTTCTCAGGGTAGCAAATCCTTTCAGCAAATCTGTTCGGCATGATGGGATTGCAGAGAAGGACAGCAAATGAGACCACCAGGGTTTCTTCACCACCATATCCATATGCAACAGGCGCTGGTTCAGGCCCGTAACGCGGGTGCAGAGGGGGAGATCCCTGTGGGAGCCGTAGTGGTGGATCCCGCCGGGGCACTTCTGTCGGCAGTGGGAAACCGCAGAGAACGGGATCACGATCCCACCGCCCATGCCGAGATCCTGGCCCTGAGACAGGCGGGACAACAGTGGGGAAGCTGGTATCTGCAGGGCTGCAGCCTCTATGTCACCCTGGAACCCTGTCCCATGTGTGCAGCAGCCATTGCCCAGGCGCGGATCAGCACCCTCATCTACGGAGCCGATGATCCAAAAGCAGGAGCGGTTCGCTCGGTGCTCAATCTCTATGCCAGTGAAGCCATCTTTGCTTCTCCTCAGGTCATGGCTGGGGTCTGTGAAGCTGAATGTCGTAGTCTGCTGCAGGAATGGTTTCATCGCCTGCGCCAAGACTAGAAAACGATCCGGACTGACCCAATTGCAGGGTCACCAGTTTCATTAAGAGGAAAGGGGACTTTGATAACCCTGCAGACGTTCTGGCTCAAAGGAGCGCAGGATGGGGGTGACCTCCTGGATCAAGCTATCTGATCCCTGAAGAATGATCAGATACCGACCTGCCTCCAGACGATTACGGTAGGTGAGGGCATCTCCTCCTCCCAAAGCGGCTCCTACACCGCCACCCACAAAAAAGCTACCCATGGCTCCCGCCACTGCTCCCAGGATACCCCCCAGCAGGTGATTGCCGATCTCTCCGGCCCAGGCAAAGGTCTGCAGCCCACTGAGAATGCTGAAGGCCACCCCGGCTCCGAAGCCAAAAGGGAGAAGCCAGAAAGACAGGAGATTGATCTGCCGCTCTGCCGGTTCTGCCGGATCAATGAGGCCATAGTCATCGGCACTGAGATAGCCCCGTCCCAGGATCTTGACGGTTTGCATGGGCAGGCCTGCTTTTTCTAAAGCCGTGTAGGCAGCCTCTGCCTGGATGCGATCCTTGAGGACGGCAACAAGGTAGGTCATCGTTCAATTTCCCCCGCTCAAATCCTATTGGTCATCCTAGTTGAAGCCAGGAGAATTCTGCCCAGAATCAGGAGCGGGACTGGCATGAAGCACGCCCTCCAGCAGATCGGGGGCTGACTGCAGCAGCGAGGGATCTACTCCTGGGGGCAATGGTTCCTGATCCAAAAGTGAGGCGGCTGGTAGCAGCTGTTCCATGATTTGTTGTAACTGCTCTGGAGAGAGCTCCTCCTGCAACTGATCCAGCAGGACTTCGATCTGGGGTTGCAGATTGTCATTGCTGGGTTCGGCCATCAGGGTCTGCAATTCCTGCAGCAGGGCACGGCTTTGATCCGATATCGCTAGCTGGCTCAGATCGAAGGAAGGGGGGGTGGGCCTGGGGGTGGGAAGAGGAATCTTCAGGAAGCGAGCACTCAGCTGGAGCAAACTTGGTGGGGGAGTAGGTGCAGCCCCAGGCCAGGGTAGATCAAAGAAGCGGGCGGTGATCGCTCCCAGGGAAGGTCCACTCTGGGGTGTGGGCGGGGGTGAAGGGGAGGGGCGAGGGTTGAGATTGCGAGGAGGGCGGGGGGAACTGACCCGAAAGGCATCACGAGGGGGCTGCGTCAGAGGGACATTGGGATCACCACAGCTGAGCAGGACTAAAAGTGCAGATAGGAGAATATAGATCATTTTCACCTCAGGGATCTCACTGCTCATTTCTGTTGTCCCCCCAGTTGGGTAATCTGATCCTGCAGCTGGGATTCAATCGTACCCAAATGCTTCACCAGCTCCAGATAACTGTTGGAGGTCATGGTTTTGGCGGTGTACTCATGAATCATGACCTGCTCCCGTGACACCAGTTGTTGCGTCAGGGTCCGGGCAATCTGCGCCGAACGTTGATCCACGATCTGACGACAGATCTGCAGGGATCCGAGGAGCTGGCCCCGCACCTGCAGAAAGGCGGAGTCCATGAACTCTTTCTCCGCATCCGTGAGTTTGCGAAAATCTCGCCAGTAGTCCCCCTGCTGCATTTGATCTAGACGGTCCACAATTGCGTTGTAGCTGAGGACCAGTTGGGCCAGCCCACTGGCAAATTCAATCGTGGCGATACTGCAGCCCTTTAACCCCGACTGTTGCCAGCGGAGACGGTTGCTGCGGTACAGACGTTCCAGTTGTGTACTCCGCCGCAGGATCACCAAGAGCACCAGTAAAAACACCACGGTTACAAACCCCACCAGGACCCAGCTCATGGGCTGACTGCGCATGAGCAGAAACACTGATAGGGCCATACAGGCGGCTGCCAGCAGCGTGATCAGGACCAGTTCCAGCCGACGTCGATCCAGAGATCGATTCTCCGCCGCAATCTCAGGGGCATCACGGCAGGCGGCCAGATCGGCACGCAGGATAGAACGGAATTCGCTTTCAGAGATCTTTTCTGCACCAGTCATGGGATCTACCTGCAGGTAGGATCAAGGGTGGATTCCAATTGCTTTAGGGTGACCGCCAGTCGTCCACCGCTTCGGTGGTAGCTTCGGGGGGATCTATAGTCTCATTACTGGGAATGACCATGAACCCGTAGCCGGAGCTCTGGCAAAATTCGACGATTTCTGCTGTAGGAAACCGTTCTGTCACAGGTTTGGGCAAGCCATTCTGGGCCAGTCGCTGGGCGTACTTACGTGCCCCGAAGGAACTCTCAAAACCCAGGACAATATCCTGCCCCTGCACCTGCAGTGTATGGATTCCTTCCTGTCCCCCCCGACGATAGAGAAGGATGTTCACGTCCTCGGGCAGATCCTCGGTGTTGATCATCCCCAGTGTTGGTGAGGACGTCTGGGGTTCTGCCTGGGTCAGGAGCACCTCTCGAGCTTGGTTCAGACGATCCAGCTGGGATTCAATCAGGGGCCGTTGTCGCTCGTCATCCAGTTCCGAGAGCGCTGTGGTCACCGATTGATATTTGCGAAACAACTGACTCCGGATCTGACGTTCCGAAGCAGCTGAGTCTAATTCCAGCAGGGCGAGAGCCTCATGTTTATCCATGGATTCAAAGTCCGATCGGTGTCGTCAATGCTCACGTGCCTTCACAATAGCAGCTACCCCGAGGGAGGGTTATCCTCTCTTTAGGACTTTACATGCCTATGGCTCCTCTGGCTCTGTTCTAAAAACTCTCTTCATTAAATCAGGCTGAAGATCAAGACGGGGTCGGAAGCAGAATCCCTGCGAAATTGTAAGCTGGATCAGGGATCAAGTCTGAGGATAGGAGCGACGGCATGCCACTGGCAGTGGGAGTTGTACAGACCATTGGGTTTCCTGGAATCCTGGCTGCTGCAGATGCCATGGTGAAAGGGGGACGGGTAACCCTGATCAGTTTTCAGGGGGCAGAGAGTGGACACTATTATGTTGCCATTCGCGGTAGTATCTCAGAGGTAAAGCGGGCGATGGAAGCCGGATTGGCGGCGGTAGAAACCCAGTCCCACGGAGCCAAAGTTCTCAACCACTACATTGTGCCTAACCCTCCCGAAAATATCGTGGATGTGTTGGAGATGGGGTTTTCACCAGAATCTGAACCTTTCCGGTAAATCAGTTTGATCTCGGCCAGGATACGTTCATCAGGAGCTAATAGCAATGACACAGAAGGCAGTAGGGGCACTGGAAACCAAAGGTTTTCCGGGAATTCTGGCCGCCGCCGATGCGATGGTTAAAGCGGGTCGTGTGACGCTTGTGTACTATAGCCGTGCTGGCAGTGCCCGCTTTTTTATTGTCATCCGTGGAGATGTCTCGGAGGTGAAAATTGCCATGGAGGCTGGGGTAGCGGCTGTGGAAAATGCGCCGGGGGGGACGCTCGAATCCTGGGTGATCGTCCCCCGTCCTCACGAAAATGTGGTGGCGATTTTGCCGATTGAATATACCGAAGCAGCGGCCCCTTACCGTGAGATCACCGAGGGATATCGAGCCTTGCCGAACGGACGCTAGAATAATCATTGCTTTCTCAGCTATTCACCTACTCAGCGAGCACTCGCCGATAGGCAGCAATTTCTGCCCTACCTGAGGGGCGGGAGATTGATTATGTACAAATATTATCTTCAGGTTGCAGGCAAAACTGGATCGTTGTTCTGTGCCCATCGCTACCTGCTTTGGTCTGTACAGAATAGAAATGTTGCAAAAATTCTGGTACGAGTGTGACTGATGATGAGTTGAAGCGGTTCTTAGAAGGAATGGCTTTGCCATTGGAAGCGGGATTCAACGGGTGGATCCCGACGATGACAAGTTCCGGTTCTGTGACAGGGAGCCAACATCTGCACGAAGCCCTGGTGCTAGCGCTGGCTGATCATCCTATCGACTAAATTCCCAGGCAACTCGACACACCAGATTCCCTGATCGGTTGCCATTAGTCTGACGCTAGCAGGAGAGTAACCGCATAGCTCGGCATTGTGTCTCCAGGCAAAGAAGACCCTCAAAACGAGGTTAAAGTCGCTGCTGCGGCCAATTTGGATGTGATCCTGCGCTTTTGACAATCGAGCATCCATTCAGAGCTTTAACAGCCTTTAACTTTACACTACGCCTGGAGTGAATCCCCTCGAAGAAATACGGATCTTCAAAACTAACAGCAGACCGAAGGAGGCTCGATCCTGAACATTGCCGAAGCAGTATAAATACGGGGCTGACGGGGCTCGAACCCGCAACTTCCGCCGTGACAGGGCGGTGCTCTAACCAAT
>CAYMOX010000053.1:0-31232 GCA_964392245.1 uncultured bacterium | reverse complement strand
GTATTTGCTCAAAATTCTGCTAAACGGTATACAGATTTAGATGCGTTTGCCCTGATCCTTACCCCGATTAATGGCTTGACTGACCTGAACTCGTAGATCCTGGATCGTTCCCGAATTATTTAAGACCACATCCGCCAATGCCACCTTTTGATCTAGAGGCCATTGGCTGTCAATACGAGCCTGCACCTCGCCAGCTGTTAAATGATCTCGATCTTGCATCCGTTGCTTTTGCTGGGGAAGTGGGCAGGTCACCACCCAGATCTCGGTCACCATGTCCGTCATCCCAGCTTCAAACAGGAGGGGGACCACCCAGCAGACAATGGGGTGATCCTGCCATTGCGCGGTTCGCTCCTGAAGTTGAGCTTTTACGTAGGGATGGATCTGCTGCTCTAGCCACAAACGTTCTTCAGGATGATGAAAAACAATTCGACCCAGCGCTTTGCGATCCAATTGGCCCTTCTGATCCTGGATTTCAGGACCAAAATGATCAAAGAGAGTCTGCAAAATTGGAGAACCCGGAGCCACCGCCTCCCGCGCCAGTTGATCGGCATCCAGAAGCGGGATCCCCATCTCGGCCAGAAGAGTTGCCACAGTTGACTTGCCGGTGGCTATCCCTCCGGTTAGGCCCACAAGGCGCTGTACCATTGTTGCTCAGCCAGGCCCCATTTATTCCAGGACAATGTCTGGGCGTTTGTTACTGGGCAACAGGCGTCTCTCTAGCACCCCGTCAATCAAGCCGTAGTCTTTGGCCTGATCCGGACTGAGGAAGAAGTCTCGATCGGTATCCCGTTCAATTTTTTCCAGAGGCTGTCCGGTGCGCTCTGTCATGATCTGGTTGATCTGTTGTTTCAGGAACATCACCTCGCGGGCCTGGATATCAATGTCCGTGGCCTGTCCCTGAGCCCCACTAGAGGGCTGGTGGATCATGATCCGGGCATGAGGGAGGGAAAGACGCTTCCCAGGTGCTCCAGCAGAGAGCAGAAAGGCCCCCATACTGGCTGCAATCCCCATACAAATCGTGCAAACATCCGGCTGGATGTACTCCATGGTGTCGTAGATCCCCATGCCTGAGTAGATCGATCCGCCCGGACTGTTGATGTAAAGATAAATATCACGGGTGGGATCATCGGCCTCTAAAAACAGCATCTGAGCGATGGCCAGATTGGCAACTTCATCATCAATGGCTCTCCCCAGAAAGACGATCCGGTCCCGCAGGAGGCGAGAGTAAATATCAAAGGCCTTTTCACCACGACTGGATTGTTCGACAACGGTGGGCACCACCACCATCTGTGGATGCGATTGGAAAGCAGACATAGCGTATTCATCGAGCTTGCTGTTTCCAGGATGACACATCATCCCACTTCTACCGGGTAGTGATCCTCGCCCTTGACCTCCTCAGGGGGAATTGGGGGGGGGCCAGAGCCAGGAGGATCAGAAGTGAACTGAGCGGGTAACCATCTTAAGAAGGGCAGGGGCAGCAGCGTGGACAGGTTGGTGAGCACCACCAGGAGACCCAGGGCCTTAAAGTTCGTCTCCGTCACCCCCAGCCATTGCATCAGCACTCCCCCCAATTCATGGGAAAGAAAAGAGGCCAGATTGATCACAGACATCAGGAGCGCAAACAGGGTCGCTTCAATCCCAGGTGGGCAGAGACGGGCCGCCAACACCAGAATGGGCATGTAGGCAATCTGACCGGCCACCGTCAGAATCACACTATCCCCCAGGCTGAACCAGTGATCATCCACCCCCCAGCTGCGATTGAGATGGTAAACCAGGATTAAATTTGACATTCCCAGCGCGGAGGTGATCACCGTGATCCAGCCCAACAGCGGGCGCAGGGGTTGATAGCGGAGAAAGGACTGAAACACCCCCACCCCCACGAGACTTGCCATACTGGTGGCCAACCGGATTTCTCCTAAAAAGGCCGGACTGAAGCCAAGATCATTAGTCACAAAATAAAAGAAGGCCGATTCTGCTGTTGGGGTGGACTGCCAGAGAAAGATAAACAATACCGGCCAATAGAGCGAGGGTTCCCCCACTGCTGCCCCGATCTGTCGCAACTGCTGCTGGATCGCGGCTCCACTGACGATCGTGGCCTGAGGCATTTCCTGGATTAACAAAGCCGCCCCCACACTTGCCAGCGGCAGGAAAGCGGTCAGACCAAATAAGACTTGCGGTGGGTAATACTCCAGCAACACCCCCCCGAGATAAGCCGTAAGCAGGGATCCCAGGGCCGTACTCCCCCAGCAGAGCGACTGCAGGGTCCCTGTAGAACCCCAATCCTGTGAGCGAGCCCGCTCCACCACCAGAGAATCCACGATCACATCCCCCACAGCTGTAGAAAGGGAAGCCAACAGCACTGCCACCGTTGCCTGCAGCGGAGATTTCACCCAGAGAGCCATGGCCAGCCAGGCAGCACATCCCAACAGACCTGACAACACCAGATAGGATCGCCGCCGATACCCTCCGATCGGAAGCGTATCCGAAAGCCAGCCGTAGAGAGGCTTGATCGTCCAGGGTAAGACCGTAATCCCGGTTAGAGCTGCCACCTCCGCTGGACTGAGTCCCAGCTGATCTTTGAAGAAGAAACTAGTGGCCAGCCGCGCTAATCCCACGGCTCCCTGCACAAAGTAAACTGCCAGAATTGCCACCATGGCTGGGGACAGCCAGCTGCGGAGCTCAGCCCCTTTTTCCCGTAGTCGCGTCCACGTCGAAAATGCCATGCTCTGAGAGTGAAGGAATGTAAACAAATTCCTTCTATTCTAGGGGTACATTCAACCCCATTAGCTGGTGTACTCGGCGATCACAACCGTAATATTGTCCCGACCCCCATGGGCCTTGGCGGCTTCGATCAAGATCACTGGCAGATCGTCTAGTTTGGGGGCTTTCAAACAATACTCCACAATTTGCAGATCACTGAGTTCTTCCGTCAGACCATCACTGCAGAGCAGCAACTTATCTCCGGCCCGAATCGTGATCGGTTGCACAGCAGGGGCTCCGGTATCGGGTCGACCCAGACAGCGCTCCAGAATATGCCGCCACGGGTGCATGCGCGCCTGTTCAGCAGTCAATTCTCCCTGCCGGATCGAGCGGGCCACCAGGGTGTGATCCTCCGTCATCTGCATCATTTGCTGGCCCCGCAGACGATAGAGGCGAGAATCTCCGATGTGGGCACTCCAGCAGTTGTCATTGGGATCCATCATGATCGCCACCACGGTGGTTCCCATATCGGCGCGGTCCGGGTGACGACGCTGATCCTCCAGGATGGAGCGATTCGCAGCCTCCACGGCATCCGTGAGTAACTGGGGAGCAGGTACGGTTTTCCAACCCCATTCAATTTTTTGCTTGATGGCCTCAACCGCTAGCAAGCTTGCAGTTGCACCAGCCGCATGCCCCCCCATCCCGTCCGCCACAATAAAAAAGCGGCCATCGGGATCGCAGTAATAGGCATCCTGGTTATTATTTCGAACCTTGCCAGGATCGGTCGCGCAGGCAAATCGCATCACATCAGTCGTTCAGAGCGCTCTAGACGTAACACTACTCGGATGAGAGCCCCAGCGGCAATGACTGCCAGACAAAGGGCGATGATTGTTAAGGTAGCATGACCTGCTACAAATAAGTGTGTTGCCGATGTAATAAATGCACTGAAAAGGAGTGCGTAGATCCCCCCCATGCCAATCGAGGACAGCTTCCGGAGCAAGCGTTCTGAGTCGGAGGCCCGGACCCGCAGGCGCAGTTCCCCCTGTTCAATCCGCGTCAGGGTGGTTTCGATCCGGCGGGGTAGACTGAGACTGGTATTGGTAAATTCTGCCGCCTGCCGTCCCACCTGAGCCAGCAGAGTTTCCCCATCGGAGGCATTGAAGGTCATCAGCTCGTCCGCAAAGGGCCGTGCCACTTCCATAAAGTCAAAGTCTGGATCCAGTCCCTTGCCCAGTCCCTCCAGGGTGGTCATGGCCCGCATCACAAAGGTAAAGGTGGCGGGAAAACGAAAGGGCTGGTCGTAGGCCAACTCGTACAGATCTTCACTGATGGCCGCCACGGACACCGTTTCACTCGTGAAGGGTTTGTCCATGAAGTGATCCAGCATGTACTGGACCGAGCGCCGTACTGGGGTCATATCCGCCGTGGGCACCAGTGCGCCCAAATCGATCAAGGACTGCACCACCAGATCTCCATTCTTGGAGGCAATGCCAGTCAGGGTCACCATCAGTTTTTCGCGAATATCGGGACGGATGCGCCCCATCATGCCAAAGTCGTAGAAGATCAGGGTGCCATTGGGCTGCACTGCAATATTGCCGGGGTGAGGATCGGCATGGAAGAACCCATCTTTAAGCAGTTGCCGCAGGTAGGCATGGGCGCCCAAACGAGCCAGCTCCTTGCGATCCAGGCCGACTTCGGAAAGAGCCTCATAATTGCTGATCTTGATACCTGGCAGATATTCCAACGTCAGGACACGACGGGCCGTGTAGCGCCAGTAGACGCGGGGCACCGCCACCTGAGGCATATCTCGAAAGTTACGCCGGAACGTATCGGCATTGCGCCCCTCATTCAAATAGTCCACTTCTTCCCAGAGGGTGCGGCGACACTCCTCGTAAATGCCCAGCCAGTCACGCCCCCCCTGACCCCAGCTGGTGCGGTACTGAAAAAACTCAGCAATGCCTCGCAGGATCTCTAGATCAATGGTAAAGAGACGAGTCAATCCGGGGCGTTGAATCTTGACCACCACCTCTTCACCCGATTTAAGCTTGGCGCGGTGGACCTGCCCGAGGCTGGCGGCGGCTAAGGGTGTAGCCTCAAAGTAAGCAAAGATTTCCGGCAGATCCTTCCCCAGCTCCACCTGAATAATTTGAGCCACCTGTTCATAGCCAAAGGATGGGACTCGATCCTGCAGCTTGGACATCTCCTCCACATATTCCACGGGAAAGAGATCGGCGCGGGTGGAAAAAAATTGCCCAACTTTAATGAAGGTGGGGCCAAGATTCAGCAGGGTTTCCCGTAGCCAGATGGCGCGAGCACGACGGCGACGGTTTCTCCGCTCCTGGGTGATAGCGCCCGAATAGCTCCACTGTTTCTCATCCAGCCAGAGATAAAACAGAAATGTCAACACGGCGCGCCAGATATGGATCAGACGTCCCTGTGAGGTGTAGGTATCTCGAGCCCAGCGATAAGACTCATAGGATTTGCTAGAGGCTGGGGCCAGGGGCTGGCTAGAGCCAAGGGTACTACTTGAAATCAAGTGGACTGACTCCGGTACTTCTGTAGTTCAGAACGCAGATGGGCAACCTCAGCTCGCAGATCATCCAGAGTCGCCTGCAAATCATGATTACCGAAGGAAAAGTCACCCCTATCTTCACTCACCTGGGACTGTTCCTGATCCGCCCGAGCCATGACGTCATCAGGAAACGCCTGCCAGCTCTCCTGAAACTCAGCCAGTCCTTTGCCCAGCATACTGGCGAGGTCCGTCAGGGCATACTCAACCCGCTCCCGCAACAGATCTGCTGTTGCTCGACCAATAAAGAAAGCTCGCACAACGGGGTTAGTCATAACTTAAAGACGTTGAGGACGAATGCACACTGGAATTATAACGAACTGTGACAGAGAGCTGAGAAACTGTCCTGGTTCCTGTGACCTGCCGCATGATCCAGTGCGCACTCCCGATGCATGTCCCCACTCCGGTGAAACCCTCAGGTTCCATTTCTGACTATCCCCCTCTACCCTCAAGGGGTAGTAATTGTTTCCTGCATGCGTAGCCAATCCTGCCACTGCCAACGTGCTTGCGGAAAACACCACTCTGTAGGCTAGAGGTATGCAATCCACGGGAGGACATTCATGGTTTCTCAATCCCAACTCATAGCTCAGCCGCTGCGTCTGCTTTTGATCAGTGGGACCGGACTTCTGGTGCTGTTTGGCGCAGACCCGGTTCACAGTCTGCCGCTACAGGCATCTTCTGATGTGACCTATCTTGCACAGGTGACCACCGTCAAAGCTCCCCTGGGGAACTACAGCGCCACTTTAGGTTCGACCCTGCAATCCCAGCGAGTTCTCGGCTCAGAATTTGCCAATCGGCGGGCCCGCCAGACGGAAGTGGGTGCAGGCCAGACCATCTCCATTACCCTCACCAGCTATAGCACGCCTGAGCAGCTGCAACAGATCATCGCTACTCCCGTGGGGAATCGAGCCGCCACATTAAACCTCTTTAACCACGGCACGGTGACGATTGCAGGCCTGGTTTATCCCATCAACGCTGCTACATCCTTTCAATGGGGGGGAAACTACGTCGTCAATCTCATGTCTGCACGTCCCTTTGCCGCCTCCGGATCCGAAGGTCAGGTCGCGCAGCTGAATACCGTTGGCTATATCACCCTACTGCTGCCCACCAGTGGAGGCCCAGGCTCTGGCCAACTGTACACCTCCACTCAGGCCAGTCTGACCGAGTCCGGACAGGTGCAGGTGTTGCGAGGCGCGACCACGGCCACCGATCTGAATAACGTGACCCTGAATAGCTTCTGAGCAAAGATACAGGGCAGTTGACGATGAATTAGCTCTGTCTTGCCTGACGGATGGCAGCTTGTGTTGCTGCCGCTAGCCCCTGTTCCGTGATCCGGGGTAGATGGAAATACTTACCACCTGCTGTGGCCGCCAGCTCAGCACTAAATCCAGTGGTAACAAAGCGGCTCTGGGAGTCGATCAGTAAAAACTTCAAACCCAGACTGCGAATGCGCACGGCGATGTCCCGCAGCTCCTGCTTAATGTCGGGCTTCGGATCCTCGGGGCGAGCGGTTCCCAGGGAGCGATTCAGGGGGATATTCGCTCGTCCATCCGTGAGGGCCACAATCATGATCTGACCCACATCCCCAGCGGATCGGGCATTTAAGCCCATTCGTACCGCCTGGGTTAAGGCATGGGCCAGCGGCGATCCGCCTCCACAGGGAAGGGTTTCCAGACGGCGGCGGGCCAGTTCAATCGAGCGGGTGGGAGGCAACAACACCTGGGCCTGTTCCCCCTGAAAGGCAATCAGGGCCACCTTATCGCGATTTTGGTAGGCCTCGGTCAGCAGCCGGATCACCGCTCCTTTTGCCGACTGCATCCGGTTTAAAGCCATCGATCCGGAGGCATCCACCACAAAGATCACCAGGGCTCCCGCTTTGCGGGCCAGACGTTTGCTACGAATATCTCCCTCTTCTACAATCACTTTTCGATCGGGAAAGCGCTGGCGGCGAGCCTTCTGATAAGGGGCAGCGGTCCGGAGGGTGGCATCAACTGCAATGCGGGGATTGGGACCCTGAGGCAGGACTGGCTTGACATAACGACCCCGATCCAGGCTAAAGATCAAGCTGCGAGAACCGGATTTGCCCTGCTGATGCAGCGACTGGGCAAACGCTAGCAACTGCGGATCTAGGGCCACACTTTCGGGGGCAAAGACAAATTCTTCCGGCAGTTCGGGAGTGGAAGATTGCTCCTCCTCCTCCTCTTCTTCTGGAGGGTCCGTTTCGGTTTGCTGATCCTGTTCCGGGGGTGGGGGAGGCGGACTGGGAGGGGGTTCTGGGAGGGACTGGTCGTAATTGCTGCGGGGAATTAACACCAATTGCACGGCCTGTTGCAGATCATCCGCCGTCAGAAAGGTGCGTCCCTCTAAAGCCGCCATCGCTTTGGCCGCCCGCAGAGCAAACAACTCCCCCCGATGTCCCTGCACATTGCCTCTGAGAGCTTCTTCCACCAGATAACCCATCTGATCCGGAGTGGCCCGCACCTGGGGCAACCATTCCCGTGCCAGCACAATCTGGGTGCGCAGATCCTCGATCTCTTCCGCATAGGGTCCCAGAAATACCAGAGGGTTGTCGGCAAACGCACTGGCCCGCGTTACTGCTTCAATCCGTTCCTCCAGATCCCCTAGTTCATCCGCTGGCAAGACCATCGCGAACCGATCCAGCAGGTGGGGGCGCAGGGCACCTTCTTCGGGATTGTAGGTGGCCACCAGCACAGGACGACAGGGATGTTGCATACTAATCCCTTCCCGCTCCACGCGGTTGATCCCCTCACTCACCACCGTCAAGAGCAAATTGGCAATCTGATCCTCCAGCAAATTGATCTCATCGATATAGAGCACCCCGCGATGGGCGCTGGCCAAGAGTCCTGGCTGGAAAATACTGTCCCCCGTCTTTACCGACTGACTGACGTCAATGGATCCCAGCAGGCGATCCTCCGTAATCCCCAGAGGAATCTGCAAAAAAGGGGCCGGGATCACCCCTCGGTCCAGTTGCTCGGCGGATCCATAGCGCTGGCGCGCTGCATCGGACCAGGTTTCCGGTTGAGCTGGATCGTCATTGCAGAAGGATCCCTGCACAATTTCGATAGGAGGGAGCAGGGCATGGAGCCCACGGGCCAGGACCGACTTTGCGGTTCCCCGACGACCCGCAATCGCCACCCCTCCCAAGCCTGGATCCACCGCGACCAATAACAGGGCCAGCTTAATGCGGTCCTGGCCAACCACCGCTGTAATTGGGAAGCTTGGTGCTGACAGAGTTGTAACCATAGGTGAAGGCCAAAGGGAAAAACGGCGATCCTGCAGCTTGGCAGTAGAGTCCGAGATCCAGACGAGCAGGAGATCTATCTAGACTCTTACATCAACGTTAATCGTTGGCTTCGTCATGAGCAAACAGGGAACTTCGCCACAATCCAATCCGCAAGCGGCCTCGTTCCGTCGCGGGATAAGGGGGGCACCCTAAAGGGTAAAGACAAGATCCCAGCAAGGAGCTAAGTATTTCGAGAGAAATGCGTATTTGCACGGAGTCCTAAGGTATTTATCATGCTCGTCAAGATTGCGGACAGCCAGAGATTAGGATTTGCTAAGCTAACAACAGGCCAGTCCCACCTTCATCTAGACTTAAACTTAGATCACCCCATCCCTTAAATTGCTCTACCCCTGACCTATGGCCTCGACATCGTCGCTGCCTCAATTGACGGAAGGACTCTTTGCCCACAAGGTCGATCACTATGCGATCCTGGGGGCACCTTTGTTTGCCAGTCAGGAGGTTGTCAAACAGGCCTATCACCGCACCGCGATGGCCCTGCGCTCAGGGTTGGTGGAACGATCGGCTGCTGGCGACCAGGCCACTCAGATCCTGGCTAAACTGGTAAATCCAGCCAAGCAAATTCTGCTCAAAACCTCTGACAAAACAGAGTACGATACCACCCTGCAGCTCCTGGGCAAAAAACTGAGTCAGGAGCAGCCGAGCTTGCTGCGGTTGGTGAGCCCTTCTCCCGAAATCTTCCGTCTGATCGAGTCGGCGCAGCTGCAGGAGGATTACACCCATCTGATTACCACCCTGGGTCCTCGAACCTACGTCTCCCTGGATCAATGTGGAGAGATCATTCGTCTGATCAGCCAGATCAATCTGGCCTATCTGTTGCTGAGTAGTGATAACGGCAGTGTCTATCGTGCCAGTCGGACACTCATTGCTACCCATGCTCAAAAGAATAGTCTGCCAGGGCCTGAACTCAGGCAAGAGGCGGAGGCCTATGCGCAACAAGCTGAAAAGCTGATCCAGCAGCAGCAGTTGGAGGCAGCCCTAAAATCTTTAAATTTGGCAATCCCTAAGGATAGCACTTGTATTGACTTTTATTTGCAGCGAGCTTTTGTCCAGCGACAACTGGGGGATCTGGAATCGACTCGGGCTGATTATGAACAGGCCATCCGTCTGGATCCTGATCACAGAGAAGCTCGTCAGGGATTGCAGGATATCCTGGCAGCGCTGTCTGCTCAATTCACCCAGAGAATGGATGGTCGCGGGACAACAGCAGCCACAACACCCCAACCTCCCCCTCGGCAACAGCCATCTCTTTCCCCCTCCCCTCCCTCACCCGAGAATTTCCACAAGGAAGCCCTCAAACGGTTTCAAGAAGCTGAGCGATTGATCAAACGGGGCCTGGATCAAGAGGCCATTTATCACCTCAGTATCGCCATTGCGCGGGATCCGAAACCGGAGTACTATCTCCTGCGAGCTCGATTGAACCGCAAGCTAGACTATCTGGAGCGGGCTCGAGCTGACTATGATCAGGTCCTGCGTCTGGAGCCAGAACATCTGGAGGCACTCCAGGAACTGCAGCAGCTTGTCCCCTCACCAACTCCCCAATCTCATCCGCGTGAAGAAGCTCGCAAACGCTATCGTCAAGCTCTGGAGCTGATCGATCAAGAATTGTATGAAGCCGCAGTCCAGAATCTCACCAGCGCCATCAGTAAGGATCTGAATCAGGTTAGCTACTACTTAACCCGAGCCCGTGTCTATCGCCTGATGCAGGAAGTTGATCTGGCCCGGGGCGATTATGACCAGGTACTTCAGATGGATCCCCGTAATCAGGAGGCTCTCCAGGGGCTGCAGGAGATCCTGCAACTATCGATGACCGCTCGCCCTCAGTCCCGGCAATCTCCTCCCCCCTCTCAGCGGCCAACCGTTCCCCCAGAACAGATTGCCGCCCAGCTCTTTCAACAGGCCAAGGAATTGATGGGAACCAAGCAGGAACCCAAAGTGATGCTGCTCCTGAGCCAAGCCATTAATGCGGATCCCCAGAATATTGAGTACCACTTGGCCCGTGCGCGCCTCTGCCGCAAGCTCGGCAATCTGGAAACTGCACGAGCGGATTACGATAATGTCATTCTTTTAGATCCCCATCATGGGGAAGCCCTGCAGGGACTGCGGGATATTCTGGCAGCCTCACAAGCTGAAGAAGATACCTCACCCTTTTCCAAGCCTTTGTCTCTCAAGGCTCAACAGGAGGCTCAGCGTCGCTTCCAGCAAGCTCTGAACATTATTGATGCTGAGAACTACAAAGGTGCAATTCAGTATTTAACCCTGGCCATTGACAAAGATCCCAGTGTGCTGGAGTACTATCTGACTCGGGCCCGCATTCACAAACTTCTTAATAATCTGGGGATGGCGCGCGCAGATTACAAAAATGTCCTGAAACTGGATCCCGATCATCAAGAAGCGCGGCAGGGACTCAAAGATACCCAGGCCGCAACTCAGCATCCCCAACCGATCCCGCACCAGCCCAAACCCAAGCGCTTTACCGTCCCGGATATTCTCTTCAAAGAAGTGTTTCCCAGTAAAAAGCCCTCCAGTTGAGCAAAACTGCCGCGCATTCTACAAATGAACGTGAAACATCCTTCGCTAGTTAGCGGCGGACGGAGTTTGCGCGGATCATCCTGATTTTTGATGTATCCCTCTTTCGTTCCTCTAGGCAGGAGGGAGGAGCAGGGAGACAGAGTAGACTGATTAGCACCCTTTAGGTAATCCTTAATGTCCTTCGCAACCCTTTCCTCCGATCCCTACGACGCCATTATTGTGGGCTCCGGTGCCACAGGGGGAGTTGCAGCCAAGGTGTTAGCGGAAGCTGGATGGAAGGTTCTGGTTCTGGAGGCAGGCCGCTCGGTCCATCCGCAAAAGGATCTGGGTCATCCCGCTCGGGATATGGTTAAGCGCGTCAACAATCTGGCCCTGGCTCGCCGTCAGTCTTTTCAGGCGTTACACCCAGGCTACTGGAAAGCCAATCCCGATTTTTTTGTAAATGAAAAGGACAATCCCTACACCACCCCTCCCGATAAACCCTTCTACTGGATCCGGGGACGACAGTTAGGGGGACGCAGTCTCACCTGGGGCGGGATCACGTTGCGCCTCTCTAACTATGAATTCAAGGCCGCCAGCCTGGATGGAGTTGGGGATGACTGGCCTATTGTCTATGCCGATCTGGAGCCCTATTACGATGATCTGGAGAGCTTCTTTCCCATCCATGGCGAACGCAACGGTCTCCCCCAGTTACCGGATGGCCAGTATCTCCCAGCCATGCCCCTCACCCCTGCCGAGCAGAAACTCCAGCGGGCGGTCACCAGCCACTGGCCACAGCGTTATGTGATCCCTTCCCGTGGGTTCAAGCTACACCAAGCAACCGCAACTGATCCCTGGTCCCCCTCCGCCAGTGTGGGATCGACGCTCAAAGCAGCAATGGCAACCGGACGCACCACAGTGGTGACCGATGCGGTGGTCAGTCATGTGGTGTTTGCCCCCCAATCGCATCTGGCGAAGGGGGTGGGCTGGATTCACCGAGAGCACAAGACGGCTCATGAGGTGTATGGGCATCACATTATGTTGTGCGCCTCGACGTTGGAGTCTGTGCGCATCCTGCTACATTCGACCGAACAGTTTCAACCTTGGGGCCTGCGGAACTCATCGGGGCTTCTGGGTCGCTATCTCATGGACCATGTCTCTACGATTCAGTTTTTTTCTGTCCCCAACATTGACCCTCCTGCCACCCCGTTTGAACTTTCTGGCTGTGAGAGCATTTTTATCCCTCGCTATTGCAACCTGGATCAGCCTCAGGAGTCCTTTCTGCGGGGATATGGTTTATGGGGCGGGATCCAGCGGTTAAATGTGCCTCATCTTCTCGAAAAGACTGGCGGAGCGATTGGCTTTTTTGTGGGGCACGGAGAAGTGTTGCCCGATGCCAACAACCGGATCAGTTTGAACACAGATGTGCAAGATGCCTGGGGGATCCCGGTGCCTCACATTGATTTTTCCTGGACTGAGAATGAGAAGCAGATCATTGCTCGGATTCGTCAGGATATTCAGGACATGATCTCGCTGCTGGGGGGCGACTGTCTACCTCTGGCGGATCTGTATCACATGCCCTTTCTAGAGAAGTTTGTCCGCCGCCAGGAGATGGCCATGGCCTCAGGGGCTCCGCCAGGATATTACGTTCACGAGGTGGGAGGAGCCAGAATGGGAACCACTCCTGAGAACTCAGTTTTAAACCCAGACAATCAGTGCTGGGAATGTCCAAATCTCCTGGTCACCGATGGATCCTGCTGGGTTTCGTCGGGGTGGCAAAATCCGACATTGACGGAAATGGCGATCACGGCTCGGGCCTGCCATCAGCTGCTGCAGAGATCCAGATAACCGCCAGCTATAGGTATTGCATTATTTCCTGCGGTGGAGCGCTGCTTTCCATCCTCACTCAGTACATTCAGCAGCAAGCCGAAATTGAGTGATTGCTTTCTGTGGTCGCCCGCCGCTATGGCTTTGGCACGCTACGCGAACACCACCCCCCAAGCCTTCGGCTGTGGGCAGAGCACTGCGACGGATTTTGGCAGCCCGATCTTTAGTCGCGAAAGGGCGCTCCTGCAATTGAGTGATCTCTGAGGCAAGCAAAGCTAGATCTGTCATGGCCTAACTGCAGGTAAACTTTGAGAGACTTCGCCAGTGGGGAATTTATTCCCAGCCTCCCAGCGCAAGACACCTTCGAGTGGAGATCAGACTGTGATTCGGGAAATGTATGCAAGAGCTCGCAAACTGCAAGACGCGGGTCGGTTACAGGAGGCGTTGACCCTCTACCGCACACTGGTGAAGTTGCAGCCGGATTCCAGTCCTTATTTCAACAGTCTGGGAAATACACTTCAAGATCTGAATCGGCTTGAAGAGGCTACCGCCGCCTATACCCAGGCCATCCACCTGGATCCGACCAATGCCAGTGCTCACAACAATCTGGGGAATACCCTGAAACGCAGAGGTTGCCATGCGGAGGCCATTCAACATTACGAAACCGCACTTTCCCTGCAGCCGCATTATCCCCAGGCTCTCAATAATCTGGCCTGTACACTCAAGGATTTGGGACAACTTTCTGCTGCCCTGGACACCCTGCGCAAGGCAATTGATCAGGATCCAAACTATTTCAATGCTCATTTGAATCTAGCCCGCTTTCTCAAGGATGCTCAGGAATGGAAAGCCGCCCTGGCTCAATACCGTCGAGCCTTAGAGGTGCGTCCCGACCATTACACGATCCTCAAGGAGCTGGGAGATCTCTACATGGACCTGGAAGTGTGGGAGGAGGCTCATGCGGTTTATCGACGGGCAGCCCTGCTCTCCCCAGAGAAACCTGAGATCCATAGTCGCGTGGGGCATGTTCTGGAAGCGATGGGAAACACCAAGGAAGCCGCTGCCAGTTTTCTGCTCACCACCCAACTGGATCCCGAAAATGCCCTGGCCTACGTCAACCTGGGACGAACTCTGCTAGTTCAACAAAAATTTAATGCCGCGATTGACGCCTATGAAAAGGCACTTCAATATGATCCTGGCAACGAGAAGATCCGGCTGCAACTGAGGCGGGCTCGCAGTCGTCAGATCAAATCCTGGCATTTTCCGATGCTGGCGGATCAGGCCCGGAATGAGGGCTACCGTCAGGCGATTGAGAAAGCCGTGACTCCAGAAAGTCATGTTCTGGATATTGGGACGGGAACCGGATTGCTGTCGTTAATAGCAGCGCGAGCGGGAGCCAGGCAAGTGACAGCCATCGAAATGCTCAAACCTCTGGCTCAAATTGCCACCGAAATTGTAGAACGCAATGGCTACGCCGATCGGATTCGGGTGATCGCCAAAACATCGACCCAGCTAGTGGTGGGCAAGGATCTGGATCACCGAGCGGATCTCATTGTTGCTGAAATCATGGACAACGGCGTTCTGGGAGAGGGCGTGCTACCCACCATGCGTCATGCGGTAGAGCATCTGGCCACCCCTCAAGCCAGGGTGATCCCCAAAGCGGTCACGGTGATCGGGCAACTGGTTCAATTCCCTGCACTTCGCCCCGCCTACCCGGTGAAAGAGATCTGTGGGTTTGATCTGTCTCCCATTAACCGTTTCCGGGATCCCACCCGGCTGCACACAATTGATCTCAAAGCAGAAGACTACCGCCCCCTCAGCGATCCCTGTGAGATTTACCATCTGGATTTTCTGTCCCTTCCCCCCCGCCCACACCCGGATCATCCCCACCGACGTCAGGTGCAGATCCAGGGCATTACAACCGGAGAAATTCACGCCCTGGTGGTGTGGTTCCATCTGCATCTGGATGATGACATTACTCTCTCCACAGGGCCTGGCGGAGAACTCCGTCATTGGCGTCAGGTCAGTCGTTTCTTCGAAGAGGAGGATCTGATCATTGCCCCGGATCAACCTGTAGGGCTGCAGGTGGAGCAAAATGACCGACGGTTCTATTACAATCTGTCGCCACTGCTTCCAGAATTGCCCCCTCAGGTTAGGTAGATTTGAACAATGCACCGATCCCTGTGAGTATGCTTAGAGATACCCCTCTGATTGGGGCTATGGCTCTTGTATCTAATCGTACTAAAATAGCGTCGTGAACTGCGGACAGCAATGACTGACCAGGATCTGACCTACAAGATCGGTGAAGCGCTACTGGCTCAGCGTCTGATCACCCCTCAGCAGTTGAATCAGTGCCTTTTCGAATTGGGACAATCGGGTTTGCGTCCTGAGGAAATCTGCATGTTGCAGGGGTGGGCCACGATGGAAGAGATCTTTCAGATCTTACCCACCGACATCATTCCTCTGGGTCAGCTTTTGTTGCTATACAAGCAAATCCGGCTGGATCAGCTAACCTGGGCGCTGCGTAGACAAATGGAACTCCACCAGCCCCTCGGACAGATCCTGGTTACCAAGGGATGGGTCGATCCTGAGATCCTGAATATCTTTCTGGCAGAGCAGGCGGATCTGCGAACTTTGCGATCTGCGAATACCTGGCAGACGATTCAAGAGCGTCAGCAAGGACACAGACGAGACCCGCTCTACAATCCTGATGAGTTGAACTCAGCCCTGAAAGAAGCACAACGGACTATTGATGCCCAGGCCAAAACCATCCGTAGCCTCAAACTCAATCTCAATGCCAGCAACTCCCAAACCCCCCGTAAAGAGGATCCTGCCATTGCCAAAGTCAAGGTTCTCCTGACGGAGCTGGTCACCAGCGGCATCTTGACAAAACAGCAGGCTCAAACGGTTTATCAATCCTTTCTGAAAAACAAAGACTCTCTGGATAAGGTGCTGGCCAAATTTGGGATCAATCCCCAGACCCTGCACTTCTTCTCCAGCCCCCGCTATCGGCAGCTTTCTAAAGAAAAAGGCGACTTTATTTTCTTTCTAGGCACCTCTGGCCTTCTCACCAAGCAAAAGCTGGCCAGCCTCCCCACCCAATCTCTCGAGGAAACGGTCAGAGCCCTGCACACCCACAATCTTTTACCGACTCCCCTGATCCGGTATCTAATCAACCAGTTTCGAAATCCTGCCCTTCCTCCAGGCTAAATGGGCTTATTGATCCGTAGAAATCCCTGCGGCTGGTCAACCTTCGAACATGGCTTGAGCGTGCTTAACTTTGCCATCCATGGCAGAGAAAGGGAGGTGGAATCCAGTAGTCCCCGCTGCCCAGATCTACGACAGTAGAGCTACTCCAACAATTGCACACTGAGAGGTCTTTCCCATGTCGGATCGAGAAACCATGTTGTCAATGCTGTCCCAGGGCCTAGGGTTAAACCTGTCTGGACTGATCCTCTGGGTCGGAGGGGGCATGATCCTGGGACCCCTGGGCTGGACCAGCACCCTGCTAGCCATTGCCCTGAAACTCATTGGAGACGGTCAGTTGGTCCGAGCCTACTGGATGTGGCAGCTGCGTCATCCGGCTCCAGTGAATTGCTCCGATTTAACAGCCTCAACCAGCGAGACATCCTCCTGGATCGGTTTCCCCGAGAATAGAGATCTAGAGAACTGCTTTTGAAAGTATTTGAAGCTTGCCCAAGGTCATGACCTTCGCCGGATGGTATTGGCGCTGGAGCTGGTGGGATGCTGCCGTCTCAAGTTGATAAGATTGTGAAATCTTGTTGCTGCTGTACCCTCAACTGCTCTACTGATCAATGCCAGCTATGTCTCAATACGTTCCCCTTCCACCTGCACGGCAGCGGGAATTAGAAGGGTTTTTGCGCCGCCTTGGGATCACTTCTCACCAGGAGGTGAACTGGTTACTGCTGGATCTGGCACTGATTCACCCCTCCATGGATCCGCAGCTGAACAATGACCGTTTAGAATTTTTCGGCGATGCCGTGCTTCGTCTCGTGGCCACAGAGTTTCTCGATCGGGAATATCCGGATCTTTCGGTGGGGGATCTCTCTGCCCTCAGAGCTGATTTGATCAGTGACGCTCACCTGGCAACTCTGGCTGACCTGTATGGATTTGAGCGGTTTCTGGTGATGGGATCCAGTGCGGTGCAGGATGTTGGGGGTCGACAAAGGCGACTGGCCGATGCTTTTGAGGCAGTTCTGGGGGCTCTCTTTCTCAGCTGGCAGGCCTCACCATCCGTTCTCCCTCACCTCCATGCATGGTTAGATGCCCATTTTCGAGAGCGGGTAAGACAACTGCAGGAGGATCCCGTTCGCCATAACGCCAAGGCCGCGCTGCAGGAATTTACCCAAAGCCGTTGGGGCATTCTGCCGGAATATCGCCTGGTGGAAGCTGAGCCTCATCCACCCTGGTATCGCACCGAGGTGTGGATCAACAATCAGTGCTGGGGGTTAGGCGAAGGGCGATCCAAAAAGGCAGCTACCATGGCTGCTGCCCGGGAAGCTTACCAGGCCTTACAACCTGAGGCTCAATCGCAGTAAGATCACCAGCATGAAATACACCTATCCCCAACCCCTGATCGCCGGAAAACTGGTGCGTCGCTACAAACGTTTTTTTGCGGATATTGAACTGGAATCAGGAGACGTGGTGACCGCCCATTGTCCCAATACAGGTCCTATGACCGGGGTTTGCGAAATTGGAGCTCCCGTCCAGCTTTCCCATCACCAGGATCCCAAACGTAAACTGGCCTACACCTGGGAAATGATCTGGGTGGATCAGACCTGGGTGGGAGTGAACACCAGCATGCCCAATCGTCTGGTCCATTATGGGTTGCAACAAGACTGGTTTCCAGAGCTCTCCGGCTTTACTGAATTGAGTCGAGAAGTGGCCTACGGCAGCCAGTCGAGTAAGATTGACTTCCTCTTGACCTATCCTGGGGAACGGGTGTATCTGGAGGTGAAAAACACCACCTGGAGCCAGGATCAGCGGGCGCTTTTTCCAGACACCGTCACCACCCGAGGGCAAAAACACCTGCAGGAACTCATGGAAATGGTGGGAGAAGGACATCGCGCTGTCCTGCTGTATTTCATTCACCGTGCTGATTGCCACGAATTTAGTTCGGGGGATAGCAAAGATCCCACCTATGGACAGCTTCTGCGTCAAGCGGTTACAGAGGGAGTGGAAGTCTTACCTTACCGATTTCAGGTAACTCCCACTGGTGTAGAGTATCTGGGTAGAGCCACACTCCACTTGGATCCCCACCCCTTCGCTTGAATTAGCGTTTTAACGATAACAACGCTGGATCGGTTTCGGGTTCTTTCAAGAGCATCTCTGCAGCGGTGAGGGGGAAAAAGAATAAACGCACCGATGGACCCAGGAAGACCACGTCACCGGGTCTGAGGAGATGGCTGCGCACCTGCATCCCATTCACATACACGCCATTCTTGCTGGGCGTGCGAATTTCTCGGCCTCCATCGAAAACGCAATAGGTATAACTATCGGTTTGGGGATCCGGAACCCGCACCAGATGGGCATGATGGCGAGAGAGAAACCGATCCTGGATCTGAATGGAATTCTCACTGGAGCGACCAATCGTCTCCACCACGTCGTTCAGATCAACTGTCCGCATGCCTTCCTGATGTTGGATGATTAATAGAAAACGAGCTTCTTTACCCGCCAGCACTCGCCCCACAGACTGTCGTTCGGCAACTTCATAGGCCGAGGTTTCCCCCGACGGAAAGGGCAGTGGGGTTTCCTGGGTCGGCGGTAGAGGCGTGGTGTTGATGTGACCAGGAGGGCGAGGAGTCAGCTCAGGATCAACGGGGTTTGCCATAGGTTCACTAGACACAACGAATCAGGGTGGCGAAGATAACTGAACTCGTATTGGGCAAGCATGGTTCCTTTCATTAGCGCAGATCTGCAACAGGAAGAAAAGGGCATCTTTACAGCAGTTTTAAGTAAATTTAATCACAGTCACGGGGACGGATAATGCGGGAATCAGTCTTTCTATTTCAGATGATAACCTGGCTCCACTGGGGTTGTAGCCCCTCAGTTGAGAATGATGCTCTGATGGCCAGCAACGCTTGTGTAAAGGTTTTATGAACGCTTGCGGAGGATTTGCGGAGGGCCATTGACTACTCGAAGACTGCTTCGTAGGCATCACGGAGATCGGCGAAAATTAACTGAACGATGAAGTGATCGTCTTGATCGAGAATCTCCAGTGAATCTTCAGATCCTGTGACTAAACCTATACGGCGCCAGCAGGAAGAAAGTTGGGTATCCAAATAGGTTTCCCAGCTCTCTTGCTGATCAGGACTCACAGAAATGATCACCCGCGAAGGCCCTTCTCCAAAAAGCACCTCATCTCGGCGGTGATGAGCAGTACCCTCAAGCTGCAGCCGCGCTCCTAGACCACCGCTGAGGCAGGACTCTGCCACTGCAACTGCCAATCCCCCTTCACTGCAATCATGGGCCGACCGAATCCAACCCTGCCGGATGCCGTGACGAACAGCGGCTTGAATCTTTTGTTCCAGGCCCAGATCAATCGGAACCGGACGACCTGCCACCAGGCCATGGATCTGAGCCAGATATTCTGAACCGGCCAGACTGACGGTTTCTGGACCAAGCAGGTAAATCAGATCGCCGCTGTGTCGCCAGCCCTGACCACAACACTGTTGCAGATCGGGGATTAACCCCACCATTCCGATCACGGGTGTGGGAAAAATCGCACGGGCCCCAGCGGAAGTGATCGTTTCGTTGTAAAGGGATACATTCCCCCCCGTCACAGGTGTGGCGAGAGCCTCACAAGCCCTGGCAATCCCCCGACAGGCTTCCGCCAGCTGCCAGTACACCACAGGATTTTCTGGATTGCCAAAATTGAGATTGTCTGTAACAGCCAGGGGATCGGCCCCCACACAACTGAGATTGCGTGCAGCTTCTGCCACGATCGCCTGTCCTCCCCCGTAGGGATCCAGGTAGACATGACGACCATTGCCATCTACGGTTGCAGCCACCCCTTTACGGCTGGAGGCTAGGTCCGGTACCTCACCCACCCCAAAGGCCTGCGGACGGATCCGTACAACCGCCGCATCGGCTCCGCCGGGCAGAATGACCGTATTGTTCTGCACCTGGTGATCATACTGACGATAAACCCAGCGTTTGCTAGCAATAGTGGGGCTGTTCAGCAAATGTAAAAGCACCTGATTCCAGCTCATCGGCGTGGTAGCCCCTTGTGGGAGGATGCTATTGACCTCAGCGGGGGGAAGGAGATCCGAGCTCCAGGCCCAGGCCTGCTGAATGTATTCGGGTGGACTCGCCAGGATCTCTCGAGCATAGACGGGTGTATCGTCTGCCAGCGCCGCCGCTGTTACCTCCGCCACCACCTCTCCTGCTTGCAGGATCCGCACCAGGGGTTCTGCAATCACCTCTCCGGCGACCACGGCCTGCAGTCCCCAACGGTGAAAAATCTGTAGCAGTTCTGCTTCCCGACCTTTCTCGGCCACAAACAACATGCGTTCCTGAGATTCCGAGAGTAAAAATTCTGCAGGTTGCATCCCGGTTTCCCGCACGGGCACCCGATCCAGATCAAACTGAATCCCCACGCCGCCCTTAGCCGCCATCTCTGAGGTGGAACAGGTGATCCCCGCGGCTCCCATATCCTGAGCGGCCACCACTGCCCCCGTGTGGAAGGCTTCCAGACAGGCTTCGATCAGACACTTGCCGAGAAACGGATCCCCCACCTGCACCGCAGGCCGATCCTGATCCGATTGTTCCGAGAGCTCGGCACTGGCAAAGCTGGCTCCCCCCATGCCATCGCGTCCGGTGGTGGAGCCCACGTACAGGACTGGATTCCCCACGCCTTTCGCCCCCGACTTGATCATGTCAGCGGTCTCCAGTAAGCCCAGACACATGACATTCACCAGGGGATTGCCTGCGTAGGAGGGATCAACTGCAATTTCGCCGCCCACAGTGGGCACCCCCACACAATTGCCGTAATGGGCAATGCCACTCACCACGCCATTGAGCAGACGACGGTTCCGAGGATCCTGCAGCGGTCCAAAGCGGAGCGAATTCAACAGAGCAATGGGACGCGCCCCCATCGTAAAAATATCCCTCAGGATCCCCCCAACTCCCGTGGCCGCCCCCTGAAAAGGCTCAACGGCGGAAGGGTGATTGTGAGATTCAATCTTAAACACCAGCCGATCCCCATCCCCCAGATCCACCACTCCGGCATTTTCCCCTGGACCCATCAGGATGCGGGGACCATGGGTGGGGAACTGTTTCAAGAGCGGGCGGGAGTTCTTGTAACAACAATGCTCAGACCACATCACCCCGAACATGGCCAGTTCAGCCGAATTGGGATGGCGCTGCAGCCTTTCCAGGATCATGTCGTATTCAGCCACCGTCAGCCCTCGGGCCTTGAGTTGCTCTGGAGTGTAGGGAGAACTGCTGGACAACTGACTTACCAAAACGATCTCCCCTTCAGTCTCGCATTATGTTGCAACCAAAAAGAGGGCAGCCCCAACTGCCCCCGAGAAGAATGAACGGATCCGAAACGATCTAGCCGATACTGGCTCCGGAGCGGGTGGGCTGGAAGCTGGGCACCACCACTTCAGCGGTTTGCTTGGTCAGGCGACCGTATAACTCCTGCGTATTGGGGAAGTTGGCCGCAGGCAGGGTGGGGAAGCGGCGGTAGGGCACGACATCCTCGTTGAAGACCTCGCGGTACTCCGCAGACGTGATCATGGCCCGCACAAAGGCTTTCAAGCCCTGAGTAGCCAGGATCTGGTTGTACTTACGGATCTCCGCCTGGTTCAAAGGAGCCCGTCCCAGGAAGTGCTTGGTGCCAAATTCGATCACCTGCGTGTTGGGGTAGGGAGTGTAGAACTCTTTGCGGTAGAGTGCCGAGCAGCCCAGCAACTCAATGAAGGCCTTGACGGTGATCTCGCCGTTGCAGAGCCTACTTTCTGCGGCACTCAGCTCAGCACTGACACTGTAGATATCCATATCTCGCTCAAACACCTGGCGGTAGGCGGCCCGGATCAGGTTTTTCACCTCTGCACGGTTGGCCAGACTGGTGAGCTTGAAGATGGGGGTTTCTTCCCGACGCTTGGGCACTCCCTGATTGATCCGGCGGTTCAGCTCCGCTTCGCCCTGAACAGAGGTCATGGGCAGACCACGCTTAACAAACTCCGGCTGCATATCCTCAGTGATCGCTGGTTTGGTGGCCATATCCGAGGATCCGGGACGCATGCGGCGCAGCGCCAGTCCACCAGGTGTCAGGTAGCGCTCGTAGGGAACGGTATCTTCCCCAAAAGCCATCTCGTACTCTTTGCTGTCGAGAATGCGGTCCACCACCGCATAGAAGCCCCGCTTGGAAGCCAGATCAAAGAGGGGATTGATCTCCTGACGCCCATAGGTGGGTCGGCCCAACAGCTTGCGATGGATAAATTCAATCGCCTTACAGACGTAAAGGGTGGACCAGTATTTGTTGCGGAACAGATCTGACTTGGCCAGTTGCCGGATGAACTCCCGGACAGTAATCTCTCCGCTTTCCAGCTTGATTTCCCAGCGGGTGAGGCGCTGTCCCTCAAAGGGCATGTAACCATAGGTCTGCAGATAGCAGGCCCGGATCACCGCCTGCGTGGACATCTCGGTGCCCGTGGAGCCAGACAGAGGCCCAATGCGGCGGCTGCGGTTCAGGGGGGTTTGGGTCAGCTTGAAGATCTTGGGAGCTAAAGAACTGGGAATCGGAGCCGTTTTGGGGGTGGTGCGCTCGTTTTCCAGGGCAAACCCACGCCGGATCAGCAGACGCTTGACATCTTTGTTAAAGAACGCGGGGCTGCTGCTGGGATTGCGGGTTTCTTTGGGGAAGATCGCCCCAAACTGGATTTCCAGCGGATCATTACCCGAGCCGTAGGCGTGCTGGTCAGGTAGGGGCTGATCGTACTGGGCAAAGAGGGTGATAAACTGAGGCACTTTCCGCCGGGGAGCCGCGTAGTTATAGAGGTCAAACTTGGCACCCCAGTTGGCACTGGTCTGGGCTTCGATCCCCAGCTGGCGCAGATAAGGCACCGTCTCTTCCCCGAAGTAGTCGCCATACTCACGGCTATCCACCAGCGCATCCACCAGGGCTGCCAGGCCCCCTTTGGAGATGATGCTGAAGTAGGTTTGCACTTCTTCCCGCGTCTCCGGAGCCCGACCCAGGAAGTGACGGAAGGCCAGTTCCAGCACCCGGCTGTTGATGAATGGCTCGTAAAACTGTTTGCGGTAGAGCTCTGATTTACCCAGACGGCGAATAAACTCCTTCATGGAGATCTCACCGTTCTTCACCTTGGATTCCAGGACTGACACCTTCTGGCCATAGGCACGGCGAATGTCGCGCTCAAACACCTGGCGGTAGGCAGCCTTGACCACATCCTCTTTTTCGCTGGAGGAGAGGCCGGGTTTCATAGCAAACACAGGCACTTTTTCGGCAGCCAGATTGTAGATCTGAGGGAGCTGCAGGCCCTGGAGTTTGCTGCCATTGGCGGTACTGGCGCTGCGCTGGCGCAGTTTGTCAGAGGGTGCAGGGGCAATGAACTCGGAGAGCAGGACATCAAAGTACTGGGTAATGATCCCCTTGGCTTCTTCATCCTTGCGGAAAAAGCTGAGGGCGGCCTGCTTCATTTCCTGTAGCGCCACAATCGTGGACTCCGTGGAGCAGGCATTTTCAATGATCTCCCGCAGCCCCCGGGTGTTGACCACGAGAATATTGGGATCCCCAGCCGCCATGGCATAGGTGGTGTAACGCAGGAACCAGTCCAGGTCTCGCAGCGACTTCTGCATGTTGGCAGGACCGTAGCGGGCCACGTTAATGGCACGGAAGTTGGGGGGCACTTGGGTCCCTGTGGCGCTAAAAACACTACGTAGCAGCTCAGCAAACCCGCCGGTGTCTTCTACATAAAACGCGGTCCCCAGTTTGTATCCCTCTCGCACGTCCTCCACGGTCTCTGGGCGTTCCAGATAGGACATAGGAGATCCACCGGTAAAGATCCGGTTTGCAGCACGGCTCACGATCCGCTCCGATTTTGCCGTCAGCACCTCTGCAATCTGGAGCCGTTTCAGGCCAGTGGTAAAAAATTCATCCAGCCGATCCAGTTCGGTCCGACCCAGATAGCGATCCTGTTGTTCAGCTTGAGAAATGGTCGACACCGGCACGGTTTGGTAGAGCCGGGGTGTGGAGACAACTGTGCCACCCGATGCTTTGATGCCCATCGATTCTAAAACTCCACTTCGTATCAGTATTAAAAAACTGCATTTAACCTATGTTGCCTTGCCATTGGCTGCAGCCCTGGTCAACATTTTAGAGGGCTAGCAACCCTGGAGCAGATCTCACTGCGATGCCAGAGCCATTGCCAAGCCTAGAATACAAGGGCCTTACACTCTCTGTGAGAACTTTGTTGCAAGTTGTAACAATGGTGGCCATCTCCCTTCTCTCCTGCAGATGGGGGCCAGATCTTGACCTTCGACTGAGGACATGAAGAAAGATAAACTTATGCCGTCAGTTGAGATCAGCAGCCTTGAGGTTGCGGGGGAAGGCTCCAACCGGAAAGCTGCTCGCGGGACCAAACTGACCGTTGCCCGTGCCCAGTGAAATGCTGACAGTTTCCGAACCAGCATTCGCAATCGCTAGATCGGCAAACGCATCCTGGTTAAAGTACCCGATATCAACGGCTGAAGGATAAGAACCTGAAGGCAACGTGATTGTGGTGGGTAATCCTAAACTGCCCAGTGAGTTGCCCACTCGCACGGTGACGGAATTGTCCGCAAGATTTGCCACAGCTACATCATCAAAACGATCACCTGTAAACTGCCCAGCAATGACAGCAACTGGATTCATGCCCACATCAAAGTTGGTGGCGGAGCGCAGGGTCCGATCTCCATTTCCCAGGATGACTGTGACACTTCCTTGAGTATCATAATTGGCAATCACCAGATCGACACGACCATCCCCATTAAAATCACCAGCACTTGCATCAACAGGGAACAGATTGCCTGTAGTTTCAGGTAATTGCAATAAGCTATCCCCTTCCCCGTACAGGATGGTGCTTCCCTGAGAGCCCGCATTGATCACAAACAGATCTGAGAAGCTATCGCTGTCAAAGTCTGCCGTCAGGATCGAGACAGGATTGGTTCCAACAGGAGTATTAACAGGGGAAATAAAGCCACCATTACCATTACCCCGCAGGAGGGTCAGGGTGTTACTGGCGTAATTGGTCACTGCCAGATCCAGTTGACCATCGCCATCAAAGTCAGCGGTGACCAGATCACTGGGTTGATCCCCTACCCCAAAGGATGTCGCTGAGCCAAACCGTCCCCCACCCGTGCCGAGCAGCACACTCACCGTATCATTGCCGCGATTGGCAACCGCAATATCAGGAATTGAGTCCCCATTGAAGGTGCCCACGGTGGCAGCAACAGGTTGATCTCCCACGGGATAGCTAGGAATGGGGCGAAAATCTTCCTGACCATTGCCAAACAGAAATTCCACAGTGTTGTCGACGCCACTGCTGACCACAAAATCAGCGGTGCCGCTTTGATCAAAGTCCGCAACAGCTAGATCCCTGGGGCCATTACCTGTGGGGAAAGTAACTCCGGGTAAAAAGCTGGCGGGTCCATCGCGGAACAGAACCGTCACTGAATCGCCACTGCACTGTGATGAGTCAGGGATATCAAAGGTGCAATTGGTTACAGCTAGATCCTCGTCCCCATCCCCATCCAGATCGGTGACCACGACAGAGTAAGGATTGCTTCCTACAGGCAGCGGCACCGGACTACTAAAGGCTCCAGTCCCATTCCCCAAAAGGATTGACACCGAATTAGTGGTGTTGTTGGTAACGACCAGATCGGTGAGGTTATCGCTATTGAGGTTGCCAGTGGCCAGATCGGTAGGGACATCTCCAGCATTTCCGGTCGGAAAACTTGCCTTGCCGAGAATCCCGCCATTGCCATTGCCCAGAATCACCGTCACTGTATCGGAATAGGAATTGGCAACCGCCCAGTCTAAAAATGCATCCCCATTAAATCTTCCCGTCACCACAGCTGTGGGAGCGATTCCTACCTCATCATTAACCGGCTCACTAAACTGTCCATTGCCAAATCCCAGGAGGACACTGACTCGATTCGCAAGAAGATTGGCAACGAGCAGATCCGAGAGGTTATCGCCATTCACCCTGCCGACGGCAATTGAAAATGGGCCAGGTCCAACAGAAACAGGCGAAGCCGCTGTAAATCCTCCATTGCCATTCCCCAGCAAAATTGAGACGGTATCTGATCCGGTATTGGCAACTGCTAGATCCAGATTGCCATCGCCATTAAAATCTCCGGTTACCACCTCAGAGGGTTGGCTTCCTACAGTAATTGTGGAAGTTGAAAGCACTTTCCCTCGGCCATCCCCCAACAAAACGCTAACGGTATTGCTATATTGATTGGCCGCAGCGATATCTGGAAACCCATCTCCATTAAAATCACCTGAGGTTATAGAGACAGGCCGATTACCGACAGGGAAAACTGGATTGAAGCCAAAGTTATTGATCCCATCCAGCAGCACTGTAATCGTATCCAGATCAGTATTCACAACCACCAGATCGTCCCCCAGATCGGGAGGAGGAGCGAGGGGGATAGAGGCTCCTGGAATAATCAGGATATTACTGGCTTGAACCAATCCAGGTCTTGCCAGAAGTTCATTCATGCGGTTGGCGATGGTGCTTTTGTTGTTCGTGAAGCCCACCCCAATCCGTGCCAGCACACAGGCCAGATCAAAGGTGTTGAGCTTTCCTGCCCCCAGATTGACATAATTGGCGTTATCTTCATTGGGGATCGGATTTAAAGCCAGAGGATCAATCGTTACCCCCAAAATCTCACTGGCCCGCGCTGCAATGTTGGCCTGATTTTTAGGGTTCACCTGCAACGTTGCCAGCATTAAAGCAATATCGCGGGTTTCGGGCGCAAATGGGTTATTCAGATAGATCAGGCCCGATGCATCTTCCTGAGAGATGGTGTTGTCATCAGTCCCCGCATTGTTTGCCTGAATATCTGAATCTAAATGCAAAGGAACGATCTGTACTTCTGTGCCATCCGCAAGCGGCAGGATCAATTGCTGATAAGGAGTCACCTGCATCAGGGCACTATCTAGATCTGATGCGTAGGAAACATAGCCAGGCACAACTTCCTGACCGTACCGAATCAGTGTCAGATCATTTAGCTGAAGACGATCGGGAAGATTTTCTGTTGCTTTAACATCAATCCGGACATCCGCGCCGTAAACGATCTGGTCCGAAGGTATGGGAGAGGTAAGTTGTAAGATCCCGTTCTGAACCACACCGGAGTAGGTGGAGGCTAGAGAGGTAAAGTCAGAGGCAATGTCCACCTGAGCGGGAGGCACCACAGCCATGGGTGAACCCCCTCCACTACCTCCACAAGCTCCAAGCAGGAGGATCAGGAGAGAACCTGTTCCGTGTCGGTACCATGCTTGCCAATCTGGGACTTGCCTGCTGATCATCACACCACCACACCGCCGGGATCGCCCTCAGTATAAAAGATTGGCTGAACCTTGACTGAGGTCTTTATCTTTGCCCGTAAAACCCTTGCTCATCTTTCAGTCGCGGCTACACTTTGCTGTAGCTTACGGTGGGATTGATGGTGGTATCCAGCAGTTTCCTTAGAGGTGCTCAGCACCTGACTCAAAAGTTTTCCCTGATCCTGATTGCCTGTGGCATTTCCCTGATGAGTAGAGATGTGGGATTGGCGTTTCCTCTGATGGAAGACAAGTACAGTGATCAGCCGCAGATCCATGCCCTGATTGATCCTCCTACCGCTCCTCAGCCGCAGATGCAGATCCAGGATCAGGGTGCTAATGAAACCGTCCTCTATCCTTTGCCCATCAAAGCAGAGATCAGCTCAGGGGTCGGCATGCGACTCAACCCCATAACCCAACAGGAAGCCTTCCATTACGGGGTAGACATTGTGGCACCGTTGGGGACCCCGATTCTGGCGGCGTTTTCCGGTCGAGTCCTCTACGCTGATAGCTTTGCCGGGTTGGGCAATCTGGTCATCCTGGAACACAGCAACCGCCAGGTGACTCGCTATGCCCATATGTCCAAAATGATCGTCAGCCCCGGGCAGGTGGTGAGACAGGGGGAGGTGATTGGGTTTGTGGGGGCAACGGGACGGGCGCAGGTGAGCCATCTCCACTTTGAATGGTGGCAACAGCAGGGACCCCATGAGCATGACTGGGTGGTGTTTGACTCCTCGGTCTTGTGGCGCTAGATCGTCACATTCTCCAGGTCTGCACGTTAGTATGGTCTAGATCTTTAGCAACAGCGTGAAGCAGCTATGGCCGTTGCCACAGATGAAGACATCCAACACTCTACCCTTCCAGACCCTGAACCAGAGTTCCCAAATGAAGTGGAAATGACCCTGATGGAGCACCTGGAAGAATTGCGGGGTCGGCTGTTTGCCTCCGTGATCACGATAGTGCTGGCCATTATGGCCTGTTTCTTTTTCGTGAACCGGATTGTGGGGATCCTGGAAGTTCCAGCGGGGGATGTGACCTTTCTGCAGCTTTCCCCTGGGGAATACTTTTTTGTCTCCATGAAGGTGGCCGCCTACTCTGGTTTGCTGCTTTCCACCCCTTTTGTCATTTATCAGATCACTCGCTTTGTGACCCCGGGGCTCAGCCGCAATGAACAACGCTTCCTCAAACCCGTGATCCTGGGGTCTGGCATCCTGTTTCTGGCGGGGTTGGTGTTTGCCTATTACCTGTTGATCCCTGCGGCCCTATCCTTCTTCATTAATTTTGGCGAGGGGGTGGTGGATCAGGCCTGGTCTATCGATCGCTATTTTGAGTTTATTTTGTTGCTGTTGTTCAGTACTGGATTAGCCTTTCAGGTTCCGATCCTGCAGACCCTCTTGGGCTTGTTGGGAGTGGTGTCCTCTGGACAGATGTTTAAGGTGTGGCGGTATGTGGTTCTGGGAGCAGTAATTGCAGGAGCGATTCTCACCCCCTCAACTGATCCCCTGACCCAGAGTTTGCTGGCGGGAGCTGTCACGTTTCTCTACCTGCTTGGGATTCTGCTGGTGAAGCTCCTGGGTCGCTGATCGGTGCGGGAGATCTTGCGGCTCTGTGTTGAGGCTATGACTCAGGGGCCACTGGTGCTAGCAACTGTCATTGAGGTGCATGGATCTGTTCCGCGGGAGGTGGGGGCCAGGATGGCACTGCTGAGTAGCGGCGAGATCATTGGAACCGTGGGCGGAGGAGCGGGGGAAGCCAAAGTCCTGGAGGCTGCTTACACCGTGCTGCAGACGGGACAACCGCAGTTGATCCACCTGGATTTTTCTGGACGACCCTCCGAATTCGCTGGAGAGCCTTTCTCGGCAACCGAAGGGATCTGTGGAGGGCATATGCAGGTGGGGTTACACCGCTGGTCCGGACCGGAAGCTTTAGCTGTGATGCAGCAGATCTTGCAAAAACTAGAAGGTCAGGATCCGTTTACTCTGATCACCCCCCTCAATGGGGATCTGCCTTACCTTGGCGAGAATCGGGATCCCCCTTGTGAGCAACGATCCCAATGCTTTGTTGAGAGATTAAATCCTATTCCATCACTTCTGATTGTGGGAGCAGGACATGTGGCTCAACCCCTGGCTCAGATGGCTGGAATGGTCGGATTCAAGATCTCGATTCTGGATGAGCGATCCGATTGGAACTCAGTGGCCCGTTTCCCTGAGATGATCCGTTTCGTTGCCCCGATTGGAGAAATATTACCTCAACTCCTCCCATTTTCACTGCTTTTTGTGGCGCTGGTCACTCGCAGCTATCTGCATGATCTGGAGGCTCTCCGCCTGCTGCTTCCCCATTCCCTCAATTATCTGGGCATGATCGGCAGTCGCCGTCGAATTCAATCTGTCTTTCAGATCCTGCAGCAGGAAGGTTTTACCCACCAGCAGTTGTCCAGAATTCATGCCCCGATTGGGTTGGATCTGGGAGCTCTGACTCCGGCGGAAATTGCGGTTAGTATTACGGCAGAATTGATCCAGGTACGCCGTCAAGGATCCTCAGTACGCCACTTCCCTCAACTTCAACCCCAGCGTCCAAAGCACCATGCCTGAGGGCTACGCCTTGATCCTGGCGGCAGGGTATTCAACGCGGATGGGACGCTGTAAAGCATTGCTCCCCTGGGGGGACGGTCACACTCTCCTTAGCTTTCAGATTCAGCAGTGGCAACAGTTGCAGGTTGAACCGATCGTTGTTGTGGGCAGCCACAATCTTGCTCAGATCCAACCTCAGCTTCGCCACTGTCGTTTTCTGGTGAACCCTGATGCCAGCACTGGCAAGGTCAGCTCTCTTCTGAGGGGGTTGCAGGCACTTCCCTGCCATTGGGATTTCCTGGTGATCTCTGGGGTGGATCAGCCTCGACCCACCTGGATCTATGAATGCCTGCTGAATGCTCATGGCCATCGGGCAGAATGGATCAGCGTTCCTGTGCATGCAGATAAAGCTGGACATCCCGTGATCTTTGGTGCTCAGTTCAAGCAGGCTCTTCATGGCATCACAGAGGAGCAATTGGGGATTCGACAGGTTCTTAAACATCATCACTCCCGGATCCAGTGGGTGAAGATGGAAAGTCCCTGGGTTCATGTGGATTTGAATACTTTGGAGGACTATAACGCATTCAAACCCTAACCTGAAGGTAAATCCATCAGGATAGCGACTAACATGCGCATCAGATCTTCAAAATCAGCAGGGACTCGATAGAGGTTAAGATCACGAACAATTCGTTTTTCTCTGGGATAAAGCTTTCCCAGTTTCCAAATATCTCCCGTGGTGACCGAGCCATAAAGAACGGCGTGATCATTCCCCAACCATTGCTCCAGAGCAATCAGTTCTGCCGCCAGTTGAGTAAAGCCACGGGAAAGATCATCATTTTTTGCCTCGACAACCAGAAAGGTGCTGTGACCCCGGATCAGATAGTCCAGATTTCCTTTGAGCCAGTTGCTGACGATCAGAGGATATTCGATGCGAAGTTGGGCACGAGTGTAATGACACAGATCAGTGAGGATCGGTGCCACTAACAGTTCTCGGCGAGCTTGTTCGCTGGTCAGGGTGGCATAGTGTAGATTCTCCCGGATCCGTTGTTCAGATTCAGAGAGGCGATCCAGGTCACCCTGTTGACACTCCCACGGCTAAAGCGCGAGGGATTCTTGGTTCGCTGACACAACTTGCAGATCTGAACCGGAATCCAAATCTGT
>CAYMOX010000052.1:0-31880 GCA_964392245.1 uncultured bacterium | reverse complement strand
TTTCCGAAGCTAGAGATGTATGGAGTATTCTCATGAATCATTCCGTAATGCTATACATGGGTTCTAAAGCCACAGCTAGGACATAATCATTCACCTGAATCACTGGATTTTGATCTGCCAGAATCAGAGCTTGATCTCTAACCAAGCCGAGAATATAACACTGAACTGGGAGTGGAATCTGATCCAAAGATAGAGATTGAAAGCAACTCCAGGGTTGGATCCAGGATTGTAGGAGTTTGGGTTCTACGCGTTTCATTTTGATCATCCCTGACTGCACAGAATAGAGATATGTCTCCTGTGAACATAATCTGCTCTAACCTTAAAGCAATTCCCAGCAGATTTTTCTGGTCAACCAGAGATTTGGCCAGGATGTATAGCAGCATCTATATCTCGAGATATAGGTGAGGACTTAGATCGGATGAAACTAATGATTTATCGTAAAAAGTAGGGTTATCTGTGGGAGTCATGTTTGGCCTGGCTACTAAAAAAAGTGACCTGGATATCCAGTGGATACAGATGGCAGCCCTGATTGGGATCATATTGACTCTGGAATACCTGACACCTGTGCCCTACGTGTTTAGCTACCTTTACACCGCACCGATACTGTTGTGGGGAGACCGACTTTCTCGCCACCGCCGCCTGGGGATTGTGGGACTGACGGTGGGGCTGACTCTCTCCAATCTATGGATCCCGGATATTGCAGCCTTTTCCGTTTCCAATCTGCTGAACCGATTGATTGCCTGTGTTGCTCTGGTGATCACTGGATCGCTGGCGGATATCAATCAACAGCGACAGCAGGCGATTATGCAGCAACAAACCCAACTGCAGGCAGTAGAACGTCTGGCCGAACTTCGGGAAGACTTTGATGCCACCCTCTCTCACGATCTGAAAACCCCGCTGTTGGGATCCCTGGAAACCCTTTCCCTTTTGCTGCAAGAAACCTTTGGATCCCTGACTCGCGCCCAAAGGGAGGTGATGGAGGTCATGTTGCGTAGCCAGCAAACCATGTTGCAACTGGTAGAGACGCTGGTGGATGTGTATCGCATTGACAGTGAAGGGTTGCAGTTGAATCTGGAAAGGGTGGATCTGTTTGCCCTTGCTGCTGATGTGGCCGCCAGTCTCACGGATCTAGCCAGTAATCGCCGTGTCACAATTCGCATCGATTCCCTCAATTCTGAGTTTCGTAACTCCCTCGTGATCCTGGGAGATGGACTGCAACTCCGGCGGGTGCTGGTTAACTTACTCAGCAATGCGATCCATCACTCTCCTCGCGGGGGGCGGGTGGAGGTCAAACTGGGATTGGATGGCTCAGACTGTTTGGTGCAAGTCGTGGATCAGGGACCAGGTATTCCTACTCAGGAACTCCCCCTCCTGTTTGAACGTTTTTATCAAGGGGAGAGTCAACGGCAGACCACGGGCACTGGACTGGGGTTGTATTTAAGCCGTCAGATCATCACAGCCCACCAGGGCAGTATCGGGGCTCAAAATCTTTCCTACGGAGGTGCTTTATTCTCCTTTCGGATCCCGATCCAGCCTTCTTTGTCCAAGCGGTCGTGATCTATGACACAGGATCTGCGGGTACTGCTGGTGGAAGATGATGAACTCTTCCGTCTCGGGCTGGCGACACGCCTGCGGCAGGAGGAAGACATCAAGCACCTGATCGTAGTGGGGGATGGGGAAACTGCTCTGGAGATTGCGCAAACCCAACCTCTTGATGGTGTGATCCTGGATGTGGGGTTACCGGGGATCGGGGGAGTAGAAACCTGTCATCGACTCAAGTCTGCTCATCCTTCACTGCCTGTGTTGGTGTTGACCTCTCATTCCCGCCCTGCCCTCATTGCCCAGCTTGTTAAGGGGGGAGCCTCCGGCTACTGCCTCAAGGGAATTGCCCCAGGTTCTCTGGTCCTAGCCCTCCGCTCTGTCATTGCTGGGGCCTCCTGGTGGGATCCAGTGGCCACTGAAACACTGCGGCAGGAGATGGGGAATCGGCCTCCCTTGTCAGAGTGTTCCCACCCTACGCCTGAATCGGTGGGGCTGACTCCCCGTGAGCAGGAAATTCTGACTCTGATCACCCAGGGCAAAACCAACCGTGAGATCGGTGAGCTCCTCTACATCAGCACAGGTACAGTACGCGTGCATGTCCATGCGATTTTGCACAAACTCGGAGCCAGGGATCGAACCCAGGCTGCTCTGATTGCCATTCAACAACAATGGATTCTTCTCAGCCCCTGAGTTCCGGATCCACAGTTCGATACAATCATGAAATCTCATTCAGGCAAATTTCAATGAATCTTCCGCATAGGTTTTACTACCCTCAAACTCGCTTAATGGACAAGCAGGAAATTCGATCAAAAGCTCAATGGAATTCACAAAAGCCTTGGATGGATCACTTCGATAAGCCAGGAACCACACCGGGAACACTAGTGATCAAAAATAGTGCTGCAATTCCAAAGCTGATTTTGATTGATTACGATGCTACAACAGCAATTCGTAGGCAACTGAACAGCCCTGAGGAATGTACACCTTATCTGGACAGCAACTCTGTCTCCTGGATTGATGTTCAGGGTTTAGGCTCGGAAAATATGCTTCAGGAATTAGGCAAGGTATTTCAACTCCATCCGCTCTTGCTTGAGGACATTGTTAATGTTCCCCAACGCCCTAAAGTAGAACAATATCAGGATCAGCTTGTGATTGTCACAAGAATGGTCACCTGTGGAGAGAATAGCAAAGACTATTTTAGTGAGCAGGTTAGCCTTATCTTAGGCAAGCATTACTTACTTACAGTTCAGGAAGAAGAAAGATATGATACTTTTTCTGGGGTACGCGATCGGATCAAAACAGCAAAGGGAATCATTCGTAATCAAGGCCCAGACTATCTTGCATATGCTCTGATTGACACTATTGTTGATGAGTTTTTTCCTATTTTGGAAGCCTTGGGTGAACGGCTTGAAGAACTTGAGGTTGAGCTGGCCATTAAGCCCTCGCAGAGAACCCTAGATCGAATCCATTATATCAAGCGTGATCTACTCAACTTAAGGCGGTTAATCTGGCCCCTTCGTGATGTTATTAATGTCCTGATTCGAGATCCTGAAGATCTGGTAACTTCCGAGGTAAAAATTTACTTAAGAGACTGCTATGACCATATCATTCAGGCTGTAGATATTGTGGAAAACTACCGCGAGCTGGCCTCCAGTTTAATGGATCTATATCTATCTTCAGTCGGAAATAGAATGAATGGGATCATGAAAGTGCTGACTGTGATTTCCACCATCTTCATTCCCCTTACATTTATTGCGGGAGTTTATGGTATGAACTTTAATCCGGACAGCTCACCTGTGAACATGCCAGAACTCAATTGGTATTGGGGTTATCCGACTTGCTTGACGGTCATGCTGATGGTAGCCATAACGTTGATCCTCCTTTTTCGTAACAAAGGGTGGTTTGAAAACCTTTGACATCTTTAATCAGAATTCCTGAGAAGAGGTTGATGAATGGATCTGGATTGTTCACGCTTTTACAGGAGAAACCGGAGCGTGACGAAGAGAGCAGCGGTAAACAGCTGACACAGCATTACCGGAATGCCATAACGTAAAAACATGTGAAAAGGGATGGGTTTACCATGCAAATCGGAGATCCCTGCCGCCACAATATTGGAGGAGGCTCCCACTAGTGTGCCATTTCCCCCCAGGGTGGCCCCAAACATCATGGCGTAGAACAGCGGCAGGACAGATTCAGGAAGTTGACCTGCGAATTCAGGATCCAGCACTTCAGTTCCTACCATCCCCACCTGCACCAGATATTCCTTGAGCAATGGCACCATGGCCACCACCAGGGGAATATTGGGGATAACGCTGGAGATCAGCCCCACCACCAATAGCAGCACCAACGAGCCAAGTGCAATGTTCTGTCCTAGGATCACTGCCAAAAGACCCGAGAACTGACTGATCACCCCCGTTTTCTCGAGGCCGCCGATCAAAACAAAGGTGCTCATAAAAAAGATCAGGGTACTCCAGTCCACATCCCGCAGCACATGTTGAACAGTTTCAATGTCGCTCCGAGTAGAAACCAACAGGGCCAGGGCTCCTCCGAGCAGGGCAACAGCTGCAGGAGAGATGGGAACAGGTAGGGTTTCCCCAATCACAAAGAACACCAACATCAAGGTGGCAATGATTCCGCCCATGATCACCGCTCGCGGATGCTGGATCTGGGGTGTGGGGATTTTGCTGATGTCCTGAGAGGGAAGTTGGGTTTTCCAGGTCACGGGAAATAACCAGGGCAGCATGGCCACTAAGGTCAGAATGGCAATCACCCCCCCAGGGCTGAGCTTGAGCAGGTAATCTATAAAACTGATATTGACCGCATCCCCGACGATAAAGGTGGCTGGATCCCCCACCAGCGTCAGCAATCCGGCACTGTTGGCAATAAACACCATCAGGATCAAAAGGGGCACAAAATCAACCCCAATGTCCTGAGCCAGAGGAGGGATCAACGGGGCCAGGAGGATGACTGTGGTGGCATTGGGAATAACAGCGCAGATGGGAGTGGTGATCCCGACGATGCCTAAGAGCAGCAGCTTTCCACTCCCTCTGGCCAGGATCAGGATCTTCGTGGCGATGTACTCAAACACTTTCGTGGGTTCATACACCCGCACCAGGATCATGACGCCCAGGAATAAAGCCAGGGTCTGGTGACCGCGGCCAATGTAACCCATCGCCTCTGTCAGGGTCATGATGTTGCAAAACACCAGCAGCAATGCCCCTAGCAAGGCAGCGATCGTCAGATGCAACCACTCCGTCATGATCAGGGCAATGACACCAACAAATGTTATCGACGCCACGACAGCTTGCCAGTGATCCATGGGGTACCTGTAACGGAAAGAGAGTTGCAGACTACATTTTTTCGAGCCACAAAGGCCTCGTCAAGTCAGCAATAATGGCCGGAATTGTAACTGATCATGAGGAACAGATGTCTTGATATATGCTTTTTTATATACATTAGTCGATTCAAAGCGTTCCTTGAGTATAACAAAAGATATATGCGCTCTCTATCAGAGATTAGGGATTGAGGGGTGAGTCTTGATGCCTTGAAATTAATTCTTCATAATGAGCACTGAATTGCCGTCTTGGGATGGACCAGGTAAGCGCTCATGTCCTCAAGGTTTTCTCAAGATCTGAACCAGCTGCTGGAGCGAATGACAGAGCGGTCTTTGTCCCTCGGAGAGATTCTCGAGGAAACCCATGACCGTAGTTTTAGTTTGATCATTGCCCTGTTAGTTTTACCCTTTCTGGTTCCCCTGCCCCCCGGATTAACCACGATCCCTGCAACCGCCTGCCTGTTGCTATCAGGACAAATGGCCCTGGGGCGAAAAACTCCCTGGTTACCCCAACGGATTGCTCGCTTTTGTTTCCCCACAAGTGTTCTGAATCATTTAATTGCAGGGCTTCAGAAGATCATTCGCCTCCTGGAAAAAGTGGTTCGCCCCCGCTGGTCCCACATCTCAGACCATCCCTCCATCTGGAGATTCAATGGCCTCTGTCTTTCCTGGCTGGCTCTCCTCCTCATGACTCCGGTGCCGTTTACCAACCAGCTCTTCAGTGGGGGCATGCTGTTGCTTGCGGTGGCCACCCTGGAGGCTGATGGTCTGGTCATGTGTGTGAGCTATGGCTTGACGATCCTGGTCACTCTCGTCTTTGCTCTGATCCTTTACCTGCTCTGGCGCTCTCCAGAGCTACTGCAACAGCTTTTTTGATCAAATCATTGATCTAGAGTAGGAGAGCAGGCTTTTGGGACTGCGTTCTCTATTCAGGATCAGGAGTGTGATCGGCATGCCCACCAAAGCAGGGGTAATGCGGGTGTTACTGGTGGAAGACGATGAGCTGTTTCGCCTGGGGTTATCGACTCGATTGCAGCAGGAACCGGGATTGCAGATCATGGCGGAGGTGGAGGACGGTGAGTCCTGTCTTGAGATTCTGCAACAACTGGAGTCACCGGATGTAGTGCTACTGGATGTGGGGTTACCCGGGATCGGAGGGGTAGAAACCTGCCGCCAGATCCGTCAGTACTATCCTCAACTACCCATTCTGGTGCTAACTTCCCACGATCAACCCACCCTTATTCGTCAACTTCTGGAAGTAGAAGTGCAGGGGTACTGTCTTAAAGGCTTGCCGACAGAATTTCTGATCCTGGCGCTCCGCTCTGTCGCAGGAGGTGCCTCCTGGTGGGATGCCGTGGCCACAGCCGAGATTAAAAAGGCCTTTCGAGAGGACTCCAGGGATGCTAAGCAAAAAAATCCCCTGACTCAACGGGAGCAGGAGATCTTGAGCCTGATTGTTGCGGGAAAAAGCAATCAAGAAATTGCCGCCGATCTCTACATCACCCCAGGAACTGTGCGGGTTCATGTTCATGCCATCTTGCACAAGCTGGGGGTCAGGGATCGCACCCAGGCAGCTGTGACCGCATTACAAAAGCACTGGATCTCGACCATGCAACCTTCCTCTTAGGATTAATTATCCCATCATAAAGACCCTATAATCAAAGATATATTTCACGCTAAACAGGGCAGATCAAGGAAACCTATCGATTTCGCCAGGTGTCTTAAAGAGGGTCAAGTTTGAGATAGGAAACAAACCCTATATGTTGACCAAACGTTCATCATTCATTGCCCTGAGTTCTTCCTTAATCCTTGCATCGGCTCAGCTGTTTACGGCCCAAGCCTCTACCCCCGAAAAAGCACCCTTGATCAGCCAGGAGGCAGCCAGCCCCGCCCCAGCAGCTCCTGAACAAGCTCCTGCTCCAGCAGAAAGCCCTGCTGCCGAAACCTCTACCGAATCGACAGAAGTTGGGGATATTATTGCCCTGGCTTCTGAAAATGAAAACCTGACCACGTTGGTTGAGGCCATCACCGCCGCAGAACTGGTGGAGACACTCCAGGGTGAGGGTCCGTTTACCGTGTTTGCCCCCACCAATGAAGCCTTTGCCGCTCTACCACCCGAAGATCTGGAAAATCTGTTGCAGCCAGAAAATAAGGATAAGCTGATTCAGGTTCTCACCTATCATGTGATTCCCCAGGCTCTGCCCTCTACAGAACTGGAATCGGGTGATCTGGAAACTGTGGAAGGATCTCAAGTCACTGTCACTGTGGAAGGGGAAACCGTCAAAGTGGGCGAAGCGACCGTTACTCAGGCTGATATCACAGCAAGTAATGGTGTCATTCATCTGATTGATCAGGTATTGATGCCCGCTGAATAAGCGATCTGCTGCATAGAGAATCCTTTGTTCGCTCCCCTTCCGAGGGGGGCATTCGCTATTTCCAGCAACACTTAAAAGACCCTTTTCATCCTGGCTTGGGGAGGTTGAAAGCAGTCAGGGAAGCAGGTGAAGCGATCATAGAATGCACTTTTGATTTCAGCCCCTTTCATGGCCGCATGACTCAAGTTTGCACCGCGCAGATCTGCTCCATCAAGAGATGCTGACTGCAGATCTGCATAACTCAAATCGGCGTAACTGAGCACCGCTCCATAAAGATCAGCACCCTTGAGACTGGCTCCGGTAAGGTTAGCCCCTTTGAGATTGGCCCCTTTGAGGTCTGCATAACTGAGATCTGCGTAACTTAAATCGACATCCTTTAAATCAGCTCTAATCAGATCAGCGTAGGTTAAGCTACTTCTTTGGAAGTTGCGTTGCCCCTGAGCATAAAGGTACAAAAGTTGGGCAAAGTGATTGACTACAAGAACATCCGAAGTGTTACTTCCTGAGAATGTCGGCGGCAAAGTAATCATTCTATGTATGTGAAAAGTTCAGATTCCGAAAAGAGGTAAAACAACAAGCGTCCGAATGATCTGCATGAGATTCTTCTCACCCGTAGTTAAATCGTAGGGAAGCCTCTGGGGAACCCTATCCCCTTTACCTGTCTCCCTAGGTATGATTCAAAAGGTTTCTTTGCTGAGTGATTGAACAGCTAACCCAACAAAGAAGATCAAAAAAGCAATGAGAGCTACCATAGATCTACCGATTGAGGGAAAGAATCTGGCAATTCACAGCTTAATCCCTAACTTGTGAGGTTAAGCCACTTGCGTCTTGCCCAATGACAAACTAACTTTGACCCGGGATAAAAAACAATGGGTAGACTGAGTTTATACCTTGCGAAGAGAAGCCTTCCATAAAGTTTATATCTGGCTATACTCACTCATATAGTTCAGATTGTTCGAACCTGTATAGATCCCTTTCTGCAAACAGGGTCAGTACCTCCATGTCTATCTTGAGGCCGCTCAGAACTTTTCTCTGCTTAGCGGTATTTAGCTGGAAGGGGATCATGCTAATTTTCCTCACACTGGTTTTACTGGAGTACTTCACTCCTGTAACTTACACAGTCAGTTACCTCTACACGCTCCCGATCCTGCTCAGCAGTATTTATTTGAACCCAAGGATCACCAGCCTGATTACAGCTGGAGCCAGTCTGCTCACCCTTGCCAATCTGTGGATTCCTGGACAAGAGGTGATCACCTCTGCCATGATCATCAGCCGAATCATCGCTGTTGCCTCCCTCATGGTGACTGGATGGTTAAGTGGACTGATCCGGCAGCAAAAGTCAGCCCTGTTGCAGCAAAAAGCACAGATTCAGGCTCAGGCCCAGTTATCACAAATGCGGGAGGATTTCGCCGCCACCCTAACCCATGATCTAAAAACCCCAATTTTAGGAGCATTAGCAACCCTATCTTCCTTTCAACAGGAAGTGTTTGGTTCATTAACCGCTCGCCAAATTGAGGTTCTTACTATTCTCATTCGCAGCCAGCGAAGCACACTCCAATTGGTTGAAACCCTGGTTGATGTTTATAAAATCGACACCGAAGGACTCAAGCTTCATCTCGAAAGACTGGATCTCCTGGAACTGACCAATGAAGTCATCGCGACGTTACAAGATTTAGCAAGCAGTCGTCGAGTGACGATCGGGATCCGTCTCCTTGCCTTTTCTGATCACAATCCACCTTTAATCTATGGGGATATCCTGCAGCTCAGACGGGTTCTAATCAATCTGTTAAGCAATGCCATTTATCATTCAAGGCGGGGGGGATATGTGGAAGTCAAACTGGATGCTGATGGAAAATATTGTATTGTCCAGATCCTAGATCATGGACAGGGGATCCCCCCGCAAGACTTACCCCATCTCTTCGAGAGATTTTATCAAGGGGGCAGTCAGCGACAAACCTCCGGAACCGGATTAGGCTTGTACCTTAGTCGTCAAATCATCCAGGCACACCATGGAATGATCTGGGCAGAGAATCTCCCCGCAGGGGGTGCGCTCTTCGCTTTTCAGATCCCTCTATAAACCAAATTTGCTCTGGCCACTCTTCAGGTCGCCAATTTTATCGACTTTGACTATGATCAAGAGATATGAACCCCTCATCTTTGAACTTCTTCTGATGACGCCTCTTGTTGACTCTCTTCCCGAACCCAATATTCAACAGCATCCCAACAAGGATTCGGATTTACACCCCCCCCAGGAACCTAAGATCCTGACCCATCCGCTGTTCCCAGAAGCTAACTGGCCACTTCAGGATACAGCGTCCATGCTGCCTCCAGCCGCTTTGAAACCTGCATCTCTGCACACCACCACCGACCTGGCAACCAATGATGTTCGTCTGGTCCTGGAGGTGCAACGGGAACAAAATCAATTGCTCACCACAAAACTCAATATCTTATTTGTTGCTAATGGGGCTCTCCTGACGACCTTAAGCATCTCACGTCTGGCTATGACAACAAGTCCATTTACCGTTATTGAAGTCCTTGGTTTTCTCATCAACTTCACCCTTTTAGTACAGGCATTTCTGCCTCGACAGGTAGCCGTTACTCCAAATCTGGAAGATCGAAAAGTCTTGGAGAGATATTTAAGTCTCGGTCCTGAAGATTACCAGCTACAGATGCTTGTCAATCTGACAGAAACTTATTTACTGAATAAGCAGCGTCTGGATGATACATCGGTAACTCTTCGATATTCAGCATACGCAACCTGGCTGATCGGTGTGACCATCTTGTTGCATATGGTAACAAATTATCTGTTTGTAAGTCCATGAATGCTGAGTCAGGAAAGTACAATAAATAATTTAGAAAGCTAGGGTTAAGTTATGGAATCAAATCGAGCTGACAACTTAAATTCAGAAGTTGAGAACACAGACCAGGAGGATGGACTGGAACAACAGAAACCGATCCGTCTACCTGAACCTGACACCAACAATATTACTGTACTCACTAAAGAATTGCCTAATGATCCCATTTTACCCTGGCACCGCTATGACTCTCCCTGGTTAGGAGCGGAATCGTCAGAGGCAGAATCGTCAGAGGCAGAGTCCACATCGAACTCTGGGGAGGATGAAGCAGTCGAATCCGATTCAGAAAAAGATAGCATTGTTTCCGATGCCCAGGATCCTCACATTCATGAAGCAGAAACTCATGAGAAGCAGGATTGAGAGGCTAAGTCAAACTAATTTGATGCTTAAGTCAGTACTTAAGTCCATAGCAGAGGGTCGCACAATCCTCATGCTTGTTGGGGGTAGTTAAGCTATGTAGACTCCCTTGATAATTTTCGCTTTTCCCTTGCATTAAAATAAGACTTTCTAAGTTCCTCAGCACCCAGGATGATAGCAGGGAAAGTCATGAGCAATAACCATTGCTGATCCGTTAAAGGTGCAGTTGAAAACAGCTTGCTTAAGGGAGGAATATAGATCAACCCCAGTAGGCATAATAACTCCACACCGATGCCAATCCAAAGGAGGTGGTTCTGGCGCCAAGAATACTTAAAGACGGAAGCCCACTCTGAACGACAGGCAAACAGATTTCCGATCTGGCATGTGACAATGCCTGCCAGGGTCATTGTGCTGGCTTGATGATAAATCGCGGTAACCTCAGGAGTGGCGGTGTGGCTGAGAATGGCTGGAGTCACTTGCTGCAGATCTTCGAGAGTGTAACCATAGCTTCCCCAGACAAGAAAAAATCCAGCCATGGAGAGTACCGCTTCTAAAATTCCCAGAAATCCATAGGCCCGCAAGAGGAGTGCCCTATTTAAAAGGAAGTCTCGGGGAGAACGGGGTTGCCGCAGCATGGTCCCCCCTTCTGGGGGTTCAGCCCCAAGAGCAAGGGCAGGAACCATATCTGTACCCAGATCCACAGCCAGAATTTGCAGGATCGTGAGGGCTGGAGGTATTCCCAGAACCACCATCGCCAAGAACGGTACGACCTCAGGAATATTGGATGCCAGAATATAGGTCATAAACTTACGAATATTGTCGTATACCGCTCGTCCCTGTTCAACAGCACTGACCATGGTGGCAAAGTTGTCATCTGTCAGGACAATATCAGCAGCTTCCCGAGCGACATCGGTACCATTCATTCCCATGGCAACACCAATGTGTGCCGCCCGTAAGGCCGGAGCATCGTTCACTCCATCTCCCGTAACCGCAACGATCTCACCCATGGCTTTGCAGGCTTGGACTAGCCGCAACTTATGCTCGGGGGACATGCGGGCAAAAACAAGTCCTGAACGGTACTTTAGGGTCTGGCGCAACTGTGCATCCGAGAGGTGCCCCATATCCTCTCCTGTGACAACCCGCACGGGAGGCTCCACCAACCCGATCTGGCTAGCAATCGCTTCCGCTGTGAGCCCATAGTCTCCAGTGATCATCAACACACGAATCCCAGCATGTCGGCAGGCACTGATCGCCAAGGGCACCTCCTCCCTGGGAGGATCAAACATCGCCACCAGACCAATCCAGATCAGCTCTTGTTCCAGATCCTGCGTCCGCAGGTCCACCAGTTCTCTCCCCCCGCGCCGGGTGGCAACCCCTAAAACTCGAAATCCCCGTGCAGATAATCCATCGGTGGCCCTTACCACCTGCTCCCATTCTCCAGAACCCAGGTTTTCAATGTTGCCATCCTTGAGAATGGAAGAACAGTGACGCAGAACCTCCAGCGGAGCTCCTTTCGTCACCGCAAGATAGGGTTGGGTCTGGGGCCACAGTGGAGCGTTGCGCCAGTCCAAAATCACAGTCATCATCCGACGGTGGGAGTCAAAAGGCACTTCACGCAGTCGGGGGAGCTCTTGTTTGAGATTTTCAACATTTAAGCCCGCTTTGATGGCAGCAACCAGCATGGCTGCTTCCGTAGGATCACCAATCTCCTGCCAAGAACTTGGGGCCGTGAGATGGATCAACCGTGCATTTGAGCAAAGGGCTGCCCCGGCCAATAAGAGATGGAGGTGTGTCGGAGACTGAAACGCCTCTGGGATTTGGAGACTGCCGATCGTGGGATCATAGCCTCCCCCTGTCACGGCAATTGGAGGGGGTGAGATGGCCTGAGAGATCAATTCTGAGTCTGGGAGAGGGGAAGTCCCAGGATCCTGAACAGACCCAGGGATCCAGAGAAAACGTACCGTCATCTCATTTTTTGTGAGAGTGCCAGTTTTATCGGTGCAGATCAAAGAGGTGGCATTCAGGGTCTCAACCGCTGAGAGACGACGCACCAGAGCATGGCGCTGGGCCATCCGCTGTACCCCCAAAGCCAGGGCCAGGGTAACGGTCGGCAGCAACCCCTCTGGAACGTTGGCCACAATTATGCCAATGGCAAAAATAAAGCTTTCGCTGACCTCCATCCCGACCCAAAAGAAGCTCAGCAGGAAGACGGATAAACCCATTCCCAGGGCAATTGCCGTGATCAGGCGCACAATACGAGAAACCTGAGCCTCGAGTGTGCTGGGTTCCCGTTTGACAATGGTGGTCAGGTGTGCGACTTGCCCGAACTCTGTTTGGGCTCCGGTGGCGTAAACCACTGCTGTGCCTCGTCCGGTGGCAACTGTGGATCCGGCAAAGACAAGATTCGCGATTTCGACAGGGTTCACACGCTCACGTAAAGAATACTCACCTGAACGGGTCACGGGCTTGCCTCCTCGAATTGGGACTGCCTGCCGCAAGCGCACGGGATGATGGGTACGCGCTACAGGCAAAGATTCGCCAGTCAAGATCGAGACATCAACCGAGAGGTTCTCAGATGAAACAAGGCGAGCATCCGCAGGAATCCGATCTCCCTCTTCCAATTGCATGACATCTCCCCGTACCAGTTCACGGGCAGGGATTTGTTTGAGAATACTGTTGCGATAAACCTTGACCTGCTGGGGCAACACATTTTTGAGGGCGGCCAGAGCCCGTTCTGCCTGAAATTCCTGCCAAAAGCTAAAGGTGGCATTGATCAAGATCACCGCCCAAATGGCCCAGGCCAGTTCGGGTGTACGGGAGATGAAAGCCAGGATTCCAGCAACCCAGAGGAGGAGAGCCATAAAGTGAGTGAGTTGATCCGTAAAACGCAACCATAGGGCTCGATGAGCGGGCTCAGGTAATTCATTCCTGCCAAATTGTCCCAGCCTGAACTCTGCTTCCGGATCTGTTAATCCTTGTGGCGTAGTATTCAAGGCCTTGTATATCGATTCGGTTGAGACTGTCCAAATCGGTGGTGAAAACACTAGGCTCTCTCTCCAGTTGGATATGGATGCGGATCTATCAACTCTGCTCCCAGGGCCAGACAGGATCCCTCATGAAGAAATTATGCGGTGGGAGTGAGCACTTTTGGGGTTCCCAGAGTCTGTTGATGTCGGTAAGCCACCATTTTTTCCAGCCACGGGATCAGGTTTTCCACTTGTTTAGCTGAGGGCATCTGTCCCAACCCGCGCACGGTCACTTTGCCCGTTTGATAGACAAAACGGGATTGCAGATGTGAGGGTAGTCCCTCTTTCAGCCGTTGCCAGGCGGGTTCGGCCATGGGGGTTTCCAGAACTACATGCTCCTTGGCGGGTTTAATGCGAGCAAAACCCAGGGACTTGGCCAGTAACTTCAGTTCCATCACCTGGAATAGCGTCTGGACTGGAGTGGGAACCGGACCAAAGCGATCCGTCCACTCTGCCATGATCTGAGCCAGTTCCACCCGCGATCCTGCCGCCGCCACCTGCCGATAAGCCCGTAGTTTTTGATCTCCATCCGGAATATAGCTCTGGGGAATCATGGCTGTGATTGCCAGATCAATCTGGGTATCATCCACCTCCGGAATCTCCTGACCACGGATCTCTTTGATCGCCTCCTGCAGCATCTCCATATACAGATCAAAGCCGACCGAATTCATCTGTCCTGACTGTTGGGTGCCTAGCAGATTCCCAACGCCGCGAATTTCCATGTCTCGTACCGCCAGTTGATACCCCGATCCCAACTGGGTAAATTCCTGGATGGCCCGCAGCCGTTTCCGCGCATCTTCTGTTAAACGGGACTCGTCGCGAAAAAAGAGCCAGGCATGGGCCTGCACCCCCGAACGCCCCACCCGACCCCTGAGCTGATACAGTTCGGCCAGACCAAAGGTTTCAGCATTTTCAATCAGGATCGTATTCACGCGGGGAATATCCAGTCCAGTTTCAATAATCTTGGTGCAGACGAGAATCTGGGTTTCACCATTATTAAAAGACAGCATCGTGGCCTCCAGCTCCCCCTCGGGCATCTGGCCATGGGCAATGGAGATCTGGCAGCCAGGGATCATCTCCCGCAGACGCCCACAGGTTTCTTCAATGCCCTCAATGCGGTTGACCACATAAAACACCTGTCCGCCCCGATCCAGTTCCTGTCGGATGGCGGCATGCACAGCTTCAGGGCGGTAGGGGGAGAGATGGGTTTTGATCGGGCGGCGTGCCGGAGGAGGGGTGGTGATCAGGCTCATTTCCCGGACCCCTGAGAGGGACATGTAGAGTGTGCGCGGAATTGGAGTGGCAGTGAGGGTGAGGACATCCACCTGGGTTTTGATGGTCTTGATCTTTTCCTTTTGCTTCACCCCGAACCGCTGTTCTTCATCGATCACCAGCAGTCCCAGATCTTTAAAGTTCACCTCTTTCCCCAGTAGCTGATGGGTGCCCACCACCACATCCAGCTCCCCGGTTTTCAAGCGGATGATGATCTCTTTCTTTTCCTCGTTGGAGCGAAAGCGGTTGAGTAACCCCACCTGAATCGGATAGGGGGCAAAGCGCTCTTTGAGGGTATGGTAGTGCTGCTGCGTCAGGATGGTGGTGGGGGCCAGAAGTGCCACCTGTTTGCCCGCTTCTACAGCTTTAAAGATGGCCCGGATCGCCACCTCCGTTTTGCCAAACCCGACATCTCCGCATACCAGCCGATCCATAGGGCGTTCTCCTTCCATATCCTGCTTCACCTCCTGGATCGCTTTGATCTGATCAGGTGTGGCCTGGTAAGGAAAGGAATCCTCCAGCTCCTGCTGCCAGGGGGAATCGACGGGAAAGGTGAATCCCTTTTGCTCGGCCCGTTTGGCGTAGAGATCCAGGAGATCCGCCGCCACCTTCTCCACCGCTTTTTTGACCTTGTTTTTGGTCTTCTCCCAGGACTGCATCCCAGCCTTGGACATGCGGTTGAGCTGGGGAGACTGATCGGAGGTGGTGCGATAGCGGGAGAGGGCATTCACCTGATCCGCCGCTACCCGCAAGACCCCATCCTCGTACTGGATCACCAGATATTCGCGGGCACTGCTGCCATCGCTGCGGCTTTCCATCCCCTGGAAACGACCAATGCCGTGAGCGCGGTGCACCACATAGTCTCCCGTCTGCAGGGCATTGGGATCCACCTGTCGGGAGCTGGCCTGTCGCCGCTTGCGCACATAACTGGGGGTGGCCAGAGAGTGCTGACCAAAAAACTCGCGATCCGTGAGCAGGGCCAGACCATAGCGCGGCAGCACAAAGCCCTCCAGCTCCGCCAATCCCTTGTACTTCAGGGCAATCGGGGTGGCAGTGTTCCCCAGCCGATCCAGAGCCGGAAAATCGCGCGGATTGGGTACAAATTGGGCGGGGCAATCATGCTCCTGCAGCAAAGCCACCATGCGGGAGGGTTGAGCCGACACCATCCACACCTGCGATCCCTGCTTGCGCAGATCCCGCACCTGCTTGGCCAGCTGTCCGAACTGGTGGGGTAGCACCGAAATAGGTCGGGAACGGAAATCCAGACCCTCGCCCACGGTGGCCAGCTCGCCCATGTGCACCTGGGGAAAAGGGTTTAGAGTAGTCAGACACTCATCAAAGGATCGATGCAGAGCAACGAGCCAGGATTCAGCCTCCAGCACCTGCTGCCATTGATCGTCTGCATGTTGATACCACTGCCGACTGTGGGCTCGACATTGCTCTGGTTCGTCGATCAGCACCAGTGTCTGCACTTCCAGATAAGCAGCCAGGCCCACGGGTTCAGCAAAGGCCATTCCCAGGTAGCGTCGCATCCCAGGAAAAGCAGGATCTTCCTCCAGCGCATCCCTGACCTCAGCAGGGAGATCCGATTTCTCCAGCAGGGCAGGCCGAACCAGGGACGCATCACTGGTGGGGGTGAGCAGCAGGTGGGGAATGGCATCCTGCGATCGCTGCGTGACTGGATCAAATTCCCGCAGTTTTTCCAGCTCATCTCCAAACCACTCCAGCCGCACCGGCCACTCCGAAGCCACCGGAAAAATATCGACGATGTCCCCCCGCTGACTCCACTGCCCCTCGGTTTCCACCAGGTCGACCCGCTCGTACCCCAGCCGAGAAAGGTGCTGTCCCAGATCCTGCAGCCGCATCTGCAACCCAGGGGTGAGCTTCAAGCAACAGTTCTGAAACACCTCTGGAGGGGGCAAATGGGGTTGCAAAGCCCGTTCCGTGGCCACCACCGCTAGATCAGCTCCCCCCTCGATCAGATCCGCCAGGGCCTGGAATTGTCCCCAAACGATCTCTGGCTCCACATCATAGGGTTCATAGGGGGAGGCCTCAGAAGTGGGGTAAAAATGCACCACCCGCCAGCCCATCGCTTCCAGTTGGGCGGACCAGCGACCTGCCTCCTCTAATGTGGCTGTGATCACACAGAGGGGATGGCTTTGATGCTGCGCCAGGGCAGAACCAATCAAACCCTTGGCCAGACGGGACAGGCCTTTAAGCAGTAAGGGGTGCTCGAACTGTGCACAGAGCTCAGCAGTCAGGGGAGCTTGACTGAGGAAGCGAACCAGGGGGAGGAAGGACATGGGCAGGATGCAAGGCGGACGACCTCTGATCCTACTCTGGGACACTCCCGCCTGTCGTCTTCAGGGAAACCCCCAAATCAAGGGTCAGGAGCGAAAGATCTCCTGGAGAATTTGATCCGGCTGAATGGACTCGATCCTGTCATCGGCAGATTTGACAGCACGGAAAGGTCCAGTTGCAGGTAACAACTTGCTGGGGGACGTGGGTCCAAAGAGAGCCACCAGAGGAGTTTGTGTGGCAACCCCCAGATGCATGGGAGCACTGTCTGTGCACAGCAATAACGCAGCTCCCCCAATCAGTCCTGCCAGCTGGCCAATGCTCTGGGGTTGGGTGTAGAGCAGATCAGGAAGGGCACGGCGGAAGTCTGCCAGCAGATTCTCATCCTCCGGTCCAGCCACCAGCACAATCGGTAACTCGGGGCGTTGCTGACGCAGAGATTGAATCACGGCCACCCATCCCTCCACAGGATAAATCTTGAAAATCCCCTTTTGAACCGAGATCTGACTGGCGCCCGGGTGGAGGAGCACATAGCGGGTCTGGTCTTGAGCTAAAAGCCGTTTACGTTCCTGATCACCCCATTCCAAAGCGGCCTTGCGCAACCGGATCTCAGGGAGGTTGGCGGGGACATTGGCCCCAAACCCCTGCAACAGATCCTGATACATGTGGGCTGCGTACTGTTCATCCTTCAGGAGAACTGGATCCGTGAGCCAGGGCCCCCCCTGACCTGCTGACGTGATGAATCCCACCCGTTTGGGAATGCCGGTTAACCACAACATTAGGCGCACCAGGAAGCTACGCCCCAGCGCCAGTACCGCATCGTATTGCCGCTCCCGGATCCGCCCCAGCAGATCACTGAGATCCCCCAGGGTGAGCTGTTCCTTGAAGGGAAACGTCAGGACACGGTTCACGGAGGGACAGACTTCATAGGCACTGGCGGCGCGGGGTTCTACCATCACCTCAATTTCCGCCTGGGGATAAAGCTGCCGCAAACCACTCAGGGTGGGGAAGAAAAGAATCTGGTCACCAATGCCCCCAGGAACCAGAGCTAAAATACGTTCGCGTAGGATGCCGTCTTGCATAGGTGTTCCTCAGTCCGCGATGATGGGAGGGTCTGGATTCACAGGGCCAAGCAGGGACTTACCCACCTTGAACGCTCACGGATCAACAATAAGTATTTCTGCCCAGCGTTACCCATTTACCTCAACTATTGTAACGGCTATGGTTATCTTCCAGACGTCAATTTCGCCTTCCTTCCTCGGCTGACATGGATCCGATTCCCCTTTTTGATCTGCAGCAGCAACATGAGTTGCTCTCTCCGGTGCTCATGGAGCAGGTGCAGGCGGTTTTCCGCTCCGGTCGTTTTATTAACGGTCCATTTGTCCGGGAATTTGAGGAGCAGTTCCGGCAGTTCCTCACTCGGGGCGAACCCAATTCTTCATTGGAGGTGATCAGCTGCAACTCGGGCACAGACGCTCTCTATCTGGCCTTAAGGGCTCTGGAGATTGGGCCTGGAGACGAGGTGATCACCAGTGCGTTTAGTTTCTTTGCCTCCGCCGAAGTGATTGGCCTGACGGGGGCGCGTCCGGTCTTCGTGGATATCAATGCTGACACCTATAACCTGGATCCTCAACAGCTAGCAGAACGGATTACTCCCCGCACCCGCGCCATCATGCCTGTGCATCTGTTTGGTCGCCCTGTGAATATGACAGAGGTAATGGAGGTTGCTCAACGCTATCAACTGGCGGTGGTGGAAGACTGTGCTCAGGCGGTGGGAGCCTGCTGGGGGGGGCAACAGGTGGGAACACACGGACATTTTGGTTGTTTCAGCTTCTATCCCACCAAAAATTTGGGGGCCTGTGGGGATGGGGGAGTGGTGATTACCCAGGATCCCGCTCTGGCCCAGCGGATTCGCTGCCTCAAGGATCATGGACAAACCCAACAGTATGTGCACACCTCGATTGGGCTGAATAGCCGCATGGATGCACTGCAAGCCGCATTATTGCAGGTGAAACTACCCTATTTAAGAGAGTGGACCTGGCGGCGGCGGGGGCTGGCAGCCAGTTATCAACGGTTGCTGCGTGATCTTCCCGGCCTCAACCTTCCCTCGGATCCGGTTGGGGGGAGCTCGGTCTGGAATCAATTCACAGTCCAGCTGTCGTCAGAGATTTCTCCAGAATCTAAGGATCGGGATCAGGTGCAGGCGGCGCTGCAGGAGCGAGGGATTGGCACCCGCGTCTACTACCCGATTCCCCTCCATCTGCAGGAAGCCTTCCGGTCTCTGGGTTACCAGGAAGGGGAATTTCCAGTGGCAGAAGACTGTGCTCGGCGAGTCTTTTCCCTGCCCTTGTTTCCGGAAATGACATCCCAGCAACAATTGCAGGTCACGGCTGCCCTCGCTCAGGTCTTGACCCCGTCGGCAGACTCCCAGGAAATTTAAATTCCCGGAAATGCCTCTAGCGATCCCCTTTGTCCATTTTTTCAATCGCGGGGAAATGGATCACCAGATGGCGTTGCTTATCAAAGGAGAGCCAGCCCTCTTCCCGAAAACGATTCAGGAGGCGGGTGATGGTGACGCGGGTGGTGCCAATGGCATTGGCTAAATTCTGGTGGGTCAGGCGGACATTCAGACGCGTCCCCTCGGGGGTGGAGGTGCCCAATTCCATCGCCAGCAACGCCAGCAACTGCTGCAGCCGATCCTCGACCCGTCGCCGTCCGGAGAGGGCCAGCATCGCTTCCGTTTGCCGCAGACGCCGGATCAGGTGTTTAACCAGTCCCCGCGCTAGCTCCTGAGAATTTTCTAGCTCACTTGCCGCTAGGCGCAGGATATCCACATCCGTCATGGCAGTGGCTTGGTAGGGATTTAGGGCCGTCAGGGGGGAACCGAGGGGCATGGAGGGGCCTGCAAACCCCAAGACTGCCTCATTGCCATTGGAATAGAAGGTAGAGAGCTGCACCACCCCCCGGCAAACGATCACCCACTCCTCTGGATACAGGGGAATTTGCTGCCCCATGGTGTAGGGATGCAATGTCCGTTCACGGTAAAGATCTTCCAGGAGTTGACGTTCCCGAGTGGGGGACATGGAAGTGAGGCCAGCGGAGGAGTTCGACATGAGTTCCCGAGCAATACGTTTGCGATTCAAACTAGCAATGTTACACCCAACACAATAGCGTCTGAGCCGAGAACCAGAGTAAAGAAGGATTTATATCTGAGTTAAGTTTCCTGGTAGAACAACGGGGCTTGCTTAACGATCCGGCCTCCAGGTTCTCTCGACGTCGGGATGGGGGAGCGCGGTAGGCTGAAGAGAGTATTTAACCATAACTTTACATCAGGGAGTTGCAGATGGTGAGCAGTGCGTTTAAGACAAGTCAATCGCAACAGCTTTTTGCCCAGGCCCAACAGTTGATGCCCGGGGGTGTCAGTTCGCCGGTGCGGGCCTTTAAATCGGTTGGTGGAGAGCCCGTGGTGTTTGATCGGGTGGAAGGTCCTTATGCCTGGGATGTGGATGGGAATCGCTACATCGACTACATCGGCAGCTGGGGACCCGCCATTGTCGGCCATGCCCATCCTGAAGTGGTGGAGGCTCTGCGTAAGGCTCTGGAGAAAGGCACCAGCTTCGGGGCCCCCTGTGCCCTGGAAAATCAACTGGCCCAGATGGTGATCGAGGCGGTGCCCAGCGTGGAGATGGTGCGTTTTGTCAACTCCGGTACCGAAGCTTGTATGGCAGTCCTGCGGCTGATGCGAGCCTATACGGGTCGGGAAAAAGTCGTGAAGTTTGAGGGCTGCTACCACGGACACGCGGATATGTTCCTGGTCAAGGCCGGATCGGGGGTGGCCACCTTAGGTCTGCCGGATTCCCCCGGTGTTCCCAAAGCAGTCACCAGCCAAACGCTGACGGCCCCCTACAACGATCTAGAAGCGGTGCGGGCCCTCTTTGGCGAAAATCCCGACAGCATTGCCGGGGTGATCCTGGAACCCGTGGTGGGCAATGCCGGATTTATTCCGCCCCAACCTGGATTTTTAGAAGGATTGCGGCAGATCACGCGTGAGCATGGAGCCCTGCTGGTCTTTGATGAGGTGATGACCGGATTTCGGCTTTCCTATGGCGGTGCCCAGGGCCGCTTTGGGGTGACTCCCGATCTGACTACGCTGGGGAAAGTGATCGGCGGCGGCTTACCCGTGGGGGCTTATGGCGGATCTCGCCAGATTATGGAAATGGTGGCCCCAGCTGGACCGATGTACCAGGCGGGCACCCTCTCCGGCAATCCTCTGGCCATGACCGCAGGTATCAAAACCCTGGAGATCCTGCAGCGCCCCGGCACCTATGAGTACCTGGAGAAGATCACCCAGACCCTGACGCAAGGACTCTTGCAGGTGGCGCAGGAGACCGGGCATGCCCTGTGCGGTGGCCATGTGGGGGGGATGTTTGGGGTCTTCTTTACTCCAGGCCCCGTGCACAATTTTGCCGACGCCAAAACCTCGGATCTGCACAAGTTCAGCCGGTATCACCGCGGCATGCTGGAAGCAGGTGTCTACCTGGCCCCCTCCCAGTTTGAGGCTGGTTTTACCTCCCTGGCGCACACCGAGGCCGATATTGAGGCTACCCTCAGTGCCGCTCGCAGCGTTTTATCCAGTCTCTAAACGACTGTCCAGGGATCTGCGGATCCACCCAGGTTCAGTGTGAAGGGGATTATTCCATGGCCATCATCTCATCTCAACCCACCCCCACCCCCCACCCCTCCGGGCCCAATCCAGCGGCAGCGGATCTGCTCCAACCGCAAGCGGAAGCAGCTGAGCGGGGAGGCCAGGAAGACTCGTTGCGGCCCCGCAGCCTGCAGGAGTACATCGGCCAAACGGAGCTGAAGGAGGTGCTGGCCATTGCCATTGCCGCGGCCCAATCCCGCCAGGAACCCCTGGATCACCTGCTTTTTTACGGACCACCTGGCCTGGGGAAAACCACCATCGCCGCTGCTCTTGCCCAGGAGATGGGCAGTCAGATCTACATGACCACCGCCCCCGCACTGGAAAGCCCCCGTGATATTGCCGGGTATCTGGTGCGCCTGAAGCGCGGCGATATTCTGTTCATTGATGAGATTCACCGTCTGCCCAAAGTGACCGAGGAGCTCCTCTATCCGGCTATGGAGGATTTTCGCCTAGATATCACCATTGGTAAGGGCCGGTCGGCTCGTATGACCTCCGTGAATCTGGAGCGCTTTACCCTGGTGGGAGCCACGACTCGGGTGGGAGCGCTGACTTCACCGCTGAGAGATCGGTTTGGGCTGGTGCAGCGCCTGCGGTTTTATGATTTTGAGGAGCTGACGGAGATCGTGCAGCGCACCGCCTTATTGTTGGATACCCCCATCGATCCTGAGGGTGCCCTGGAGATTGCCCAGCGCTCGCGTGGCACCCCCCGGATTGCTAATCGTCTGTTTAAGCGGGTGCGGGACTACGCTCAGGTGAAGGGAGATGGTCAGATCACAGCCACCCTGGCGGCCACCGCTCTGGGCCTCTTCAATGTCGATCCCAAGGGGTTGGATTGGACCGATCGCAAGCTCCTGACCACGATCATTGAGCAATTCCAGGGGGGACCTGTAGGATTGGACACGATGGCTGCCGTAACTGGCGAAGAGGCCCAGACCATTGAAGAAGTTTATGAACCCTACCTGCTACAGCTGGGGTACCTCCAGCGCACAACCCGGGGACGAGTGGTGACTGCCGCTGCCCTGCAGCATCTGGGCTATGACAGTCAGACCCCCTTACCCCTGTGGCCCTGATCTCTATTCCCCACTATCGCAAGGGGAGGGTGACCTGTTAGGGTGAACTGGCAACGGGGTCTGCGCAATCAAGTCGTGCATTTCGTAGCAAACAGTTGTAGATCTAGACTCGTAAACCGGATCTGATAAGGGGGTTGACCGATGAGCACAGCGAAACACCTGATCCAGCTGATGGCCGCAGGAGTTCTGACCGCCACCCTTGGGTTCTGGCCCACCACCCTGCAGGCGCAGGAAGAGCAGCAACTTCCCCCCGAAAAGCCCCCCACCGAGACAACTTCTTCCCCCCCGCCTCTGGCTTCTCCGGCCCCTGCTCAGGCTTCTCCGTCTCCAGCTCAGGCTCCTGCCCTGCCACAAGCCCAACCGCCTTCTTTGCAAGCAGAGGAGGTCACTGACGAACAAGTGGATCAGCTGGTGGCTGCCCTGATTGCGATTGAGCCCCTGGTGAAGAAAGCCAGTGCTGACCTGAATCAAGCGGAGACCGATCAACAGCGTCTCCAGATTGAGCAGCAATTTGAACGCCAGGCTACCGGTATTGTGGAAGACAACGGCCTCACCGTGGATCTGTATCGACAGATGGTAAATCTGGCCAACAGTGACGCGGCCTTTGGGCAACGAGTGGCCACAGCCCTGGAGGAATTACAGCAGGAAACGGGTTCTGACACTGGGGCTGCCGAGACCCCAGGAACAAAAACGGATCCGGCGGCAGCAGAAACAGAGGATGGGGCTGAGACCCCAGGCACTGCGATTGAATAAGTCCCGCCAACCGAAAAAGATTTCTGAGCTACGCTGTTACCGTATACGACTGTGACTCAAGGTTAGCGTCAACTATGATTCACCTGACAGAGACTGCCGTTCAGGAATTGAAGCGTCTGCGCCGCCGTTATGAAGCCGATGCCCCAGAAGGGGAGCGAGTCTTGCGGTTAGGAGTCAAGCCTAGCGGGTGCTCAGGTTTGTCTTACACCATGAACTTTGAGCCCGCCGCCAATCCCGATGATCAATCCTTCGAGTTTGAGGATGTGCGAGTGGTGGTGGATCCCCTGAGCATGACCATGCTGACCGGGATGACCCTGGATTTCTCAGAGGATCTGCTGGGGGGCGGCTTCCGCTTCAAGAACCCCAATGCAATGTCCACCTGTGGCTGTGGCACCTCCTTTGCCGCTGATCCCGCTGCTGCTGCTGTGCAGAGCTAATGTTTCACTCCTTCTCAGGCAGGGGGATAACTCAAGAAAGGTGGGTGGACCAGCTCCGCCGCAATGTTGCCCACCTGTACCTGCATCCCTGTCTGAGGATCAACCTTGGTGCGCATATACGCCAGCCCCACGTAGCCTGAAGGGGTCTGAACAGAGCTGGTGAGGGTGCCGATCTTGTTTTCCCCGAGAAAAAGTTCAGTCCCTGGCTTCTGCAAAGATTCCAGCCTCAGACCCCACAGTTGCTGACGGATGCGTTTGTAGGTGACCTGTTTGGCCAGCACCTCCTGACCGATGTAGCAGCCTTTGGAGAGGGAAATCGCCTGCCACAGTCCTGCCTCCAAAGGGTTGTAGTCTGCCGTCAGCTCCTGATCTGCTATGGGTCTGCCATCTTCAATTCGCAGCTGTTCCCAAACCTGAGGACTTCCAGGGATCACCCCCATTTCTCCCAATCGCTGCCAGAGGATTGGCCCTTCAGCAGCTGAGGTGAAGAGGGTATACCCTTCCCCAGATAAGCCGCTGCCCTTCGCCACAGTCACTGACAGTCCAGCGCTCTCGATCTGAAGATGAGCGTGAAGCGGGTGATCCCTGAGGCTCTCACCCAACCAGGACTGTAAGCGCCCAGAACTCTCCGGCCCCACCAGACTCAAGCACACCGTTGACTCCGTTTCATCCGTGAGCTGCACCGTTCGCAAAAAGGGGAGAAAACGAGACAGGGTTGTTGTCAAGATCTGACGGCGCTGCGGGGAGGTCAGCAGCAACACACTATTGTCCTGCACGTACACCGTGGTCAGATCCAGAATATGGGCGGTAGCGGTTACAAAAACGGTGTTGGCTCCCTGGCCCGAGCTCAGGGGTCGCAGATCCTGAGTGCTCTGATCGTGCAGATATTCCAGAGATCCCCCTCCTGTCAGGCGCAAACGTCCCCAATGGGAGCGATCAAACACAGCCGCTGACTCCCGAGCCGCCCTCCAGGCCTCCAGATCAGCAGCAATGGTCAATAGGGAAGAAGGGTCGCTCATGCCGGGATGTGGAACTCTTCACAGGCATCCTACCCGATCCTTCACAGCACTCCCTTCGAACTGGGAATCTGTCCCAAACGCCGCAGATCCCATTCGGTGGCCAAGCGCAGGGCCCGGGCAAAGGCTTTGAAGCTGGCTTCGACAATGTGATGGGAATTGATGCCAGCGACCTGCCGCAGATGCAGAGTGATCTGGCTGTGGTTGACGAGGGCCTGAAAGAATTCCCGCACCAGCTGCGTATCATATTGACCAATGCGCTGGGTGGGAATCTCCAGACCGTAACTGAGATGGGGGCGACCGGAAAAATCCAGGACCACCTGCACCAGAGCTTCATCCAGGGGGGCCCAGAAATGTCCAAACCGCTGGATCCCTTTTCGATCCCCCAGTGCTTTTGCCAGAGCCTGACCCAGGGTAATACCCACATCCTCGTTGGTGTGATGATCATCAATCTCCAGGTCGCCTGCTGCCCGAATCTGCAAATCGAGCAAGCCATGGGAGGACAGCTGAACCAGCATGTGATCTAGAAACGGGATCCCCGTCGAGATGTCATGTTGCCCGCTGCCATCAATGTTGACTCGGACAAAAACATCGGTTTCCTGGGTGCGGCGATGCACCTCTGCGATTCGTTCAACCGAGGGCAAGGTGAGCGATTGGCTGGAAGGAAGCGGGCTCAGGGTCATGGGGGAAGTCAAGGTCAACTGCTCTATTCTAAAGGAAAGCCACCCTCAACAAAACCGGAGCTGCCATGTCTGACTCCTCTAATTTTCACAGTTTGCAGGCCCTGGTGAACAAGGCGATTGCCGATCGGCGACTATCCCAGGCAGAGCGAGATCAGATTATGCAGGCGATCCTGGCGGATAAGGAGGTCTCTCCCGAAGAACAGCAGCTCTTGGGACATTTAGCGGATCAAATTCGCAGCGGTGAGATCCAGACCGTAGATTGAGGACATCAATCCTTCCGCAGTTGGGGGTAAGAACTGTTTTTATCCAGCAGATCCAGCTGTACCACCAGCCACCAGATGGTAGTATCCGCATAGGTAGCCCGGGTCTTCAGTCTAGAAATACTCTGACTGGGGTGGTTGCGATCAATCATCCATTCCTCGGCAATCGTCTCCTGACGCAGGCGAGAGTCCATCGGTCGTATCTCCGCAAGTGAGCTGCTATTTCCAGAATGGCTAATTTTTCGGCGATTGCGTGAAAACATATATTACATCCTCGCCTGTTTATATCTAAGGCTTGATGAGGTCCTCATGTGGAGAAACCTGCAAGGGTTAAACGCAGGAATGCCCTCCAAGATGCTCGCCATGGGCATAGATCTCTGCTACACTTGAAAAGCTGAAAAATCACCAGGGTCGGTAGCTCAGCGGTAGAGCATTCGGCTTTTAACCGATTGGTCCAGGGTTCGAATCCCTGCCGACCCATTCTCCTATTCCTTGCACCTATGCCTCCCCGCTGGCCCCGTCAACCTACCCGTCAGGATCCCGAGTTTCGTAAGCTGGATGACCGCTACACCTATGCGGCTCACATTGCGGTCTACCTGACTTCTGCCTCAGGATTGACATTTTTTAACATGCTCTACCGCGCTAGCTGGCCCTGGTTGCTGCCGCTGCTGGGTTGGTGGGCTGTGGCTCTGGGGCTGCACTCGATCTGGATCTTTTTCGTGGCCTCCTATCCTCAGACCCAAGCCAATGAGGAGCCGGAATCTTAGCGCCCAGAGATGAGAACCTACGGTTATGATGCACGGCTTTATTCCTCCTCAGCGTTACTACCCTTACCTCACCTGGCCCGAGATCCGCGACATGCCAGACAAGCAGAATGTGGTGATCATTCAGCCTGTGGCTTCCATCGAACAACATGGGCCCCATTTGCCCCTGGTGGTGGATGCCGCCCTGGGTACAGCTGTTCTGGGCAAAGCCCTGGCCCAACTGGATCCGGCGATTCCCGCTTATGCCCTCCCCACCCAGTGCTATGGCAAGGCGAATGAACACTGGCACTTCCCGGGCACGATCACCCTCAGTGCCCAAACCCTGATCACAGTGCTCACTGAGGTGGCCGAGAGTCTTTACCGAGCGGGATTTCGCAAGCTGGTGTTTCTCAATTCTCATGGCGGGCAGCCCCAAGTGCTGGAGATCGTGGCCCGCGATGTGCATCAGAAGTACGGCGATTTTTTGCTTTTTCCGATTGCCCTCTGGCGAGTGCCCCATCGGGGTAGTGAATTGATGAGTGAGCAGGAGCGGCAGTACGGCATCCATGCCGGGGATGGCGAGACCAGTATGATGCTTTACCTGCTGCCCGAGACAGTGCGATTTGAGCACGCCCTCTGTGAATATCCCCAGGATCTCCCTCAGGAGACGCTGCTGAGTATGGAGGGACGCATGCCGTTTGCCTGGGTGACTCGGGATCTGACTCGCAGTGGGGTGCTGGGGGATGCCACGGCTGCCACTCGGGAAAAAGGCGAGATCCTGAGTGAGTCCATGGCCAGTGGATGGGTTCAGTTGATCACGGATATTCATCAGTTTCAGCAACCTCAGGCCTGGCGATCCGGGCCACCTGTCTCTTAACCCGAGAAATTGATTCTCTCTATGTAACCAGGTTTACACTGTCCAATTCGGTGATACCTTAGCTCTACATCCCCTTGCGATCCATCGGTGTCAGCAGGGGATTTGCTGATCATCATCTGAAAGACTCACAAGCACACCGACCCTGGGAGGCACCATGAGTCAGCGTCCGATCATTCTGGGCATTGTGGGCGACAGTGCTGCCGGTAAAACCACCCTGACCCGAGGGATTGCCCAGATCCTGGGGGAAGAGGAGGTGACGACCATTTGCACCGATGACTATCACCGTTATGACCGCAAACAACGTGCGGAGTTAGGGATTTCGGCGCTGCACCCCGACTGCAATTACCTGGATATTATTCAGCAACATCTGGCGCTGCTGCGGACCGGACAACCGATCCTCAAACCTATCTACAACCATAGCACCGGCTGCTTTGATCCCCCCGAATATATTGAACCGCGCCGCTTTGTCATCGTGGAAGGTCTGCTGGGATATGCCACCCGCAACATGCGAGACAGCTATGACGTGAAAGTGTTTCTGGCTCCCCCGGAAGATCTGCGCTATTCCTGGAAGATCCGGCGAGATACCAGCAAACGGGGCTATTCTCAGGAGCAGGTGGTGGAGCAACTACGGAAACGGGAAGCCGATTCGGAGGCGTATATTCGTCCACAACGGCAATGGGCAGATGTGGTGGTGACGTTTTATCCCAGTGATACCCCTGATCTGGATGATCTGCTCCTGAATGTGCGTTTACTGCTGCGACCCACCATTCCCCACCCCGATCTCACCAGCATTTTTCTAAATCCTGATAATCATTACCTGCACACAGCCATTCGTCTGGATCTGGATCGGGATATGGGCAAACCTGTGGATGTGTTGGAGGTGGATGGTCATGCGACCGCAGCTCAGGTGCAGGAACTGGAGCGGCTGATGTGTGAGGATGTGCCTTATTTAGGCCAGTTTTGTACTCTGGGTGGAAATCCCAGGATCGGGAAGGTGGTGGGAACCACGGGGGAATTCCTGCAGAGTTATCCGCTGGCCTTGACCCAGCTCCTGATCACCTACCACATGCTCAGGGCAGCCCGGATTTCTCAGTAGTTAGATTTGGGTGAGTGAGTCGATTCATCGATTTCGCGCAGTAGAGGAACCTCACGAGTTCCACAGCGACCCAGAATCCGCCCACTTATGCTTCTACCTGCTCTAAAGGGATCTGCCTCAGTCAGATCAACCGCGTAACCCAGATCTGCAAGCGAGGCTATGGTGACACTACTGATCTGAGTCTGACCTGCATCAAAAAATCCTGTCATCAATTCATCGGTGAAAACTGCCTCACTCCAATGAAGTAAACGAGTTCCCTGTCCACCAAAGGCTTCTAACGGAATGGTTTGCCCCAGGAGAGGACTAACAGTAAAAAGCTGTTGGTACTGAGCGATGGCCTGCTCACCTGTGTATCTGGGAAATAAAAAACCATTCAGCAGGTCAAATCTTCGAAAACGGCGCCATAAAGTTCCAAAACCTAGGACATGGGCCATCTCATGCAGAATGATCTCATCGAGTGAGTCGTCAGACTCCAACTGAGTAAGATCGGCACTGTCGAATTCCATAATGCCTAAGATCGGCAAGCCTGATTGAGTGCGAATCAATCTGGGTTCAGCCTGCCCTAATACCCCGCCAATCCCGTCAAGCAAAGGTGTGCTGACATCGATCAACACATCATCCACCAGCAATCCGTTTTCATCCAGAAAAATATCTGGCAGATCAGCTGAAATGATGCGACTCCAACGGCTGGCCGCCTGTTCAAAAGCCTGACGCTGAGTAAAGGTTAGGGGAGTTGTGAAATTGAGATCAATCTGAAATCCGGCTCTGGGGGCAGGAGCGATTTGAAGGCTGGTTGTGGATTCTGGGGACTCCAGATCTTGACCCAAACTGGAGACTGTAGGAGGGGTGGATCCGCAGGAACTGAGCAGAAGCACCACGATCAATGTGAGGACTACCCCCCACCGATGTATTGCACCAAACACCACCACACACCTCAGGAAAACACCACCAGGATGATTATGCAGCAAATCCCACTCAGATCGGAGTTTTCCACAGGTCAGGACCCAAAATAAATCATTCCTGTAGCTTTCTACAGAAAATCAGCGTCTGTTGGCTGAGGATGATCAGCCCCGCGTGCAGGAGCTACTGGAACAGATAGAAACCTTTTTGGAGGATGAGACCCTGACCTCTGTGGAAGTGCAGCTGAATAGACCTCAGGAATGGATGGGAATGATCCTTCTTAGCGGGTTGTCAACCTTGATGATCACAAGCTGTATGTTTGGACTGGGGTGGGAACGGCTCATTCTTTATTAATCGCTAGGCCTGGTAATCATCGATCAGGGCAACCTCTTTGGGAGAAAACAGAAGGTCTTTCCTCTACAGGAAGCTAGGGTTTGCGTTCAAGAACTTGTGAAGAAAGGGACACAAAACGAGTTTAAGGTAATGTTTCGCTTTTCGGATCAAGATGATGCATAAACGCTACTGATCGGGACTCAGAACTAGACAGAGATCTTTTCAGGTCTTGTGGGATCTTATTTACCTCCTCAAGAAGAATTGCCCTCCTGATCTTTGCATTGTGTTCTCATGTACGATGAAGGCTTGATCCTGTGTTGCTCTTGCACAAATGAGAAAACGAAGCACCCGTAATGGCCTGAATCGGATCATCCTCAGATGTGGTGGGGAATAGCAAAGATGCAGCTCTCACTTCAACAGCAGATTCCCATCCAGAGACCGGAGCTTCTGACTTCTGAGCCCGTGCTCATCCCTGCCAAAGATCAGGTTGCAGCTGGGATCTCCAACGGGAAGGATCATCGGGTGCAGGTGTGGCACTGCTCCAGCGAGCAGGTGATCTATACTCTGGAGGGCTACACTTCCCCTGTGGTGAAGTTGGCAATCAGCCCTGATGGGCAGTATCTAGTAGCAGCAAGCCGCAATGGGCAGGTGAGCATCTGGAATCTGGAGTTACGAAAAAAGATCTTTGAAATCACTCTCAAAGGAAAGCGGATCGCAGCTGTTGAATTCAGCCCCAATGCTCATTTCTTTTTGATCAAATGGGCTCGATTTCCAACCGGGCCCTATGGATTGGCAGTGTATAGTGTTAGCTCAGCAGAACCGATCCTGCAAAAGCCTGTTCCCTATGCCCATTGTTTCAGTGCTGATGGGTTTTCTCTTTACCTCTGCGGCCAGAAGCTTTCCAGTTTTTCATTGGGCATCGAAGGGGGGCCATTATCTCTGGAGTTGAGATCGCCTGAGGGTCAACAGTTTATTCAGTGTCTGGATTTAATGAATCAGTCCATAACGGAAAACTATCCCCTCGTTTATGATCGAGATTCTTTGATTCTCTCAATGCAGGCCAGCCCCGATGGCAACGTGATCATTTACAGCCTTGATGGCGAGGCCAACTATGCATTGCGGATCTATGACCTTGCCAAACAGCAGGATTTACCGTGTTCCTTTTCTCGAGGTGTTATCACCTTTTCTGCTGCTACAAGTGGCAATCAAAACCCTCAACTGGCGGCAATTGCGGCTGTAAACTTCTACAAAGATGCTTCTGAAATAGGCTATGGGGGGGGCATTCCGGATCTCTATGATGCATTGAAGAAGAAATCAATTCAACTCTGGGACCCGAGTGACTGGAGATTGTTACGTCAGTTTGGAACCTATACGGGAATGATCATCTCTCTGGTCTTCAGTCCCTGTGGACGATGGTTGGCCAGTGGTCACCGCAATGGTCAGATCATGCTCTGGGATGTGCGGTCGGGTCAACATGTTGCTCAAAGTCAACCAGGAAAGGATCCCGTGGAGTGGCTAGCTTTCACCCAGGACAGCCTGACTCTGCTCAGCTATGGCCGCAATCAAGATGCAGATTCTTTGACAGCCTGGATTTGTACAACGCTTACAGGTAAAAAACATCGAGTGATTCACATGCATAGCCTCAAGGATTGAGGAACCGATGCCCCTGATCGCACCTGAACACGGCTGGGCAAATTAAGAGCATCTGCCGTGGAAATCTGGGAGAGGCATTCATGAATAAGGCTGGCATTAAGCTGATGGTTGTAGGGTTCTCCTCCCTGTTTGTGATCATTGGGCTCGCTGTTTTTGGCTTTGGTGTGCGTCAATACATGAGAGCTCAGGATAGCAACAGTTGGCCCTATGTCATGGGAAAGGTGATCTATTCCGATGTTGAACGCCGATCCGATGAGGATGGCACCACCTACAGTGCTGAGGTTGAATATGAATTTAC
>CAYMOX010000051.1:0-32032 GCA_964392245.1 uncultured bacterium | reverse complement strand
ACCAAGGAACTCAGTGACTTATTATACCATCAACACCAGGAAGTCAGGAGAGCCTCCCCCACTGGACACATGCCACTTAACCTTTCAGATCCTAGATGGAGTGAGCTGCGAGGAAGCTACGGGCACTCAACCGATGTAGTGAAGTGGCTTGCGGAGGCCAAAGAAGTTGGAAGTATCTCCAATGAACGTCTAGGGGATCTCGTTAACGAGGTGGCACATCAAGGGGATGTTTCACTAGCGCTTTATGCAGTGGTTCCGTACTTCGTCGAGTTCGTCAAGGAAGCCGATACCCAAGAAGCGGTAGCTAAGTCCCAATAGAAGCATAGAATGGGAAATCGGCGATCCGCATGCAGTGCAGTGTTAGAACTCTATGTAGACCAGACTTTTCCATTAACTCCAATCTCTCAGTTGTCGTCAACCTACAGGAGTGCTGCCCACTATTGATGAGGTTCGAGATCTCTGAATACTACAGATTTTGTGGTCATTGAGTAGGTCTTAAACATGAATGGTGATCAAGGTTTAGAGATATTGTCACGCTGGTGAAGCACAACGTTAGGTCGCAAGATGTCGAGAAAAATGGAATGTTTTATTCATGAGAATACTCAGTGAACTCTTTACAAGAACTGTTGTCACGGATATAAACATGCTTTGTGCAATTGTGACTCTAATGTGTGGCAGCTCGCGATCTCTCCAGACTTTGGCCCATGGCTGTTAGGGAATGCTGAAGGGATGGCAAAACTTTTGAGCCCTTCTCCCCACCCGATCCGACAACCTCTGGAACCTCTGTCCATAATGGAAGACAATCTGCCCTAGAGCTGTCCTTCCCCTATGCCTTCGTCTCCTGACTTCCTGGATCAACTCAATCCTTCTCAGCGCCGCGCTGTGGAGCATTTTTGTGGACCCCTGCTGGTAGTGGCAGGGGCGGGATCTGGTAAGACCAGAGCACTCTCACATCGCATAGCCCATCTGGTGCAGGATCATCAGGTGGATCCAGCTCAGATCCTGGCAGTGACCTTTACGAATAAAGCTGCTCGGGAGATGCGATCCCGCATTGAACAGCTGTTTTCAGAGCAGGAAGCTTATCACCGTCATCACCAGTCCCTGGATCAGTTGAGTCCGGTGCAACAAACCCGCCTCCGCTCTCAGGTCTATCGCCGCTACATCAAGCCCCTCTCCATTGGGACCTTTCACAGTCTCTTTTCCGGTTTACTGCGGCAGGAGATCGACAAGTACCAGGATCCTCAGGGCCGCGCCTGGACTCGCAGCTTCTCGATCTTTGATGAGTCCGATGCCCAGGGACTGGTGAAAGAGATCATTACGCAGCAACTGCAACTGGATGACCGCCGCTTTGAACCCCGTAGTGTTCGCTATGTGATCAGTCATGCCAAAAACCAGGGCTGGTCCCCTGATGATCTGATGCGCGAGCAACCCAATTTTCGTGGTCGCACCATTGCCCAGGTGTACAGCCGTTATCTGGATCAACTGGCCGCCAACAATGCCCTTGACTTTGATGATCTGATCTGGCTCCCGGTGCAACTCTTCCGGCAGCGACCGGAAGTACTGGAGTACTGGCATCAGCGTTACCGCCACATTCTGGTGGATGAATACCAGGACACCAACCGCACCCAGTACGAGTTGATCCGCCTGCTGGTTACCAATGGGGAAGAGGACAAAAACCGCTTGAACTGGCAGGAGCGCTCCATTTTTGTGGTGGGGGATGCGGATCAGAGTATTTATCGCTTCCGTGGGGCGGACTTTACGATCCTGATGGAGTTTCAACAGGCCTTTGGGGATGGGCTGCCGGATGCGGATACCCACACCATGGTCAAGCTGGAGGAAAATTACCGCTCTACCCAGACGATTCTTGAGCTTGCCAATGAGCTGATCCGGAACAACACCGAGCGGATTGATAAGGTGCTGCGGCCCACTCGCGGGGGAGGAGAGCTGGTGATCTGTCATGAGGCGGAGCACGAGTTAGCCGAAGCCGAATATGTGATTGCCCAGATCCGGCGGCTGGAGCAGCAAAACCCTGAGTGGCACTGGGGTCACTTTGCCATCCTTTACCGCACCAATGCTCAGTCCCGTCCCTTTGAAGAAGTGCTAATGCGCTGGGGCGTACCCTACACCGTGTTGGGGGGAATGCGCTTCTACGACCGCAAAGAGATCCGGGATGTCCTGGCCTATCTGCGAGTGATCAGTAATCCTGCCGACAGCCTCAGTCTGCAGCGGATCATCAACGTGCCCCGCCGCGGCATTGGTAAGTCCACGATTGAAAAACTCAGTCATGCCGCCACTAGCTTAAATGTACCCCTCTGGGAGATCCTCAGTGATCCCACCTCTGTGAATACCCTGGCCGGTCGATCCGCCAAACGGGTGCTGGAGTTTGCCCAGTTGCTGCAGGCCTGGCAGGCAAGATTGGAGACCGCTTCTGCCGCTGAGATCCTGCAGGGTCTGCTGGAGGAGTCGGGCTATGTGGAGGATCTCAAGACCCAGAGCACCGATGAAGCCGAAGACCGTATCCAGAACGTGGCGGAATTGTTAAACGCAGCCCAGCAGTTTGCCGAGGATCAAGAGGATCCCAGCCTGGGCAGCTTTCTAGCCTCCGTCTCCCTGGCCTCGGATCTGGATAATCTCAACGAGAATGACGAGCGGGTGGCCCTCATGACCCTCCATGCCTCCAAAGGACTGGAATTTCCGGTGGTGTTTCTGGTGGGGGTGGAGCAGGGGCTGTTTCCCAACCATCGCTCTCTGGATGATCCGGTGGCCCTGGAGGAGGAACGGCGTCTCTGCTATGTGGGCATCACGCGGGCTCAGGAAAGTCTCTACCTCAGCTATGCCCGTGAACGCCGCCTCTATGGATCGCGAGAACCGGCCTTGCCTTCCCTGTTTCTGGGTGAATTACCTGCCGATCTTTTGGAAACCCATAACAGTCGGCGAACCAGTGCTGCCCCCTCCCGATCCAGTGTTCAATCCTATTCCCCACCGCAGGGCCGGATCATTCCCCAGGATTGGGTCGAAGGGGATCGGTTGCAGCATCCGCAGTTTGGCCAGGGGGTGGTGACTTACGTGTTTGGGCAGGGGCGCAAAATCACCCTGGGGGTCAAATTTGCCGGGTTGGGCCAGAAAATTCTCGATCCGGGGCTGGTGCCACTGCAAAAACTGGACTGAACCCACCCGCCCGCCTCCGACTCAAATTGCATAATCAAAGATCCACTCACCTTACGGATAGCCCTTATGACCCGTTTTTTGTTTGTCTCCACCCCCATGGGACCACTTGGTTCTGGGGCCGGGGGTGGCGTGGAGCTGATCCTCACCAATCTGGCCCAGGAACTGGTTCGTCAAGGGGATCAAGTGCATATCCTGGCTCCGGCGGGATCAATCGTGGAGGGGGTTCCCTGTACAACAGCGCCGGGTCTGTCCCCTACCTATGCCCAGGCTTCCGCCCGCAGTGGACCGATTGAAATTACCCTCCCCTCCGTCCTGGCACACCTCTGGGAAAAAGCCTTTGCCATGCAGGAGGATTTTGATGTGATCATCAACTGGGCCTACGACTGGTTACCCTTCTATCTGACCCGCTTTTTTCAAACCCCAGTGGCCCATATTGTTAGTATGGGATCTTTAACGGATGCCCTCGATCTGACCCTCGAAGAAACCTTGCAGGCATTCCCTGGTCGCGTTGCCCTCCATTCGATTGCCCAGGCCACCACCTTTAAGTTCGCCCGATCGGCCATTGCAGCTGGTGAGAACCCTTTTTTTGTTCTGCCCTGTGGCATTGATCTGAGTTGTTACAGGTTTGTGCCTAAGGCGGAGGGCCCCCTCTGTTGGGTGGGGCGGATCTCCCCGGAAAAGGGACTGGAGGATTGTGCTGCCATTGCCCAGCGGTTGCAGATACCGGTGAATGTGCTGGGGCGACTGCAGGATGTGGACTACTGGCAGTGGGTGCGACGACAGTACCCTGAGGCTCCGCTACACTATCTGGGTTTTTTCCCGACCGAGCAAATGCAGGCAATCATGGGACAATCCCGCGCCATGCTCATGACCCAGAAATGGACCGAGGCCTTTGGGGTGGTGGTGGTGGAGGCCCTCGCCTGTGGGGTACCCGTGATCACCTACCGTCGCGGGGGGCCTGCTGAAATTGTGGAGGATGGCCTGACGGGCTGGATCGTGGAGCCGGATAATGTTGACGAGATGATCGCGGCACTGGACCGGATCGATAAAGTGGATCGGCACACCTGCCGCCAGCAGGCGGAGACCCGCTACTCATTGCAGGCGATGGCCACTCAGTTTAAGCATTGGACGGAACAGATCAGATCCTCTCAAGCCTAGACCTATCCAATCTCCTCTTTAATGGGTTCCCACAGACCTTTACACTAGTTACAAAACATATCGAAGTCGTGTGACACGAGTTTGATTTAATAAATTTGACCCAGCGCAGGATGAGGGAAACACCATGACAAGTGCAAACGAGTCTGTGGCACTAGCGCGTACCGCCGTCTGTCGGCGTTCTGATCTGCTCGGAACCCAGGTAATTAGTCAGGAGAACGCCGCTCGCATCGGCATCATCGATCGGATCCTGGTGGACGTGGAGCAGCAACAGGTGCTGGTGTTCGGTATTCGTGGGGCCGGACAGGGGGTGGGTCCCCTCATGCTGGAATTGAGTCAGGTGGCAGCCCTGGGACGGGATGCGCTGCTGATCAGCAGTGATGAGGTGCTGGGGGATTTTGACACCACAGGCCTGGAAAAGATCATTGGCTTTGAGATCATGACCGAGGATGGCCTGCGACTGGGGAAGGTCAAAGACTACTATTTCAATGCAGCATCCGGGGTGATCAGCGACCTGGTGATCTCCAGGCTGGGCATTCCCCTGCTCTCGGGGCGGATCGATACCACCTACCTTTTGCCAGCTCAAGACATTCTCAGAGTTGGATCCAATCGCTTTATTGTGGCGGAAGGCGCAGAAACCCGCCTGCAACAGCAGCAACAGGGTCTGCTGCAACTCATTCCCCTCTTCAAACCTGCCTGGGAACAAGAGGAGGCGGTTCCAGCCTTACCTAGTGCCTCCTCCAGTGTTCGTGACATGGAGGAAGAAGAATACGAAGAGGAGTATGAACAGGATTACGAAGATGAATACGATACGGAGGAGGAGGATCTGCCTGCGGAGGAGGCTCGTCCCCAACCTGTTGCTGAAGCGGCTGAACATGGCCCAGACAGTGAGTCGGTGAATCAGGCTGAAGACACTGAGCGACTGTAGAAAGCTATCTTTTGATACAGCAACCGCCCTAAGTCAAGTTAGGCTAGAGGCAATCGAGGAGGGCCGTATCTTCTGAGGCTGTCTGGCGGTGACTCTGCTCCTTGTCCTTGCTCTGTGCCCGATCGGATTTCTGGGGGTGGGTTATCTCACCCTGGTGCTGGACTACCACCGTTACCGCAAGCGCTTGCAAAGAGCTGGATTAGGCAGGGAGAAACGCTGGGACTCTACCTGCATCTATTTTTCTGGATCTGCCCTGTTGCCCTGTGCTGTCAACCCCGGCGGGAGTTGTCGCTGCGAACACTTTCAACCCAGACAACCGGATCGGAAAGGGGGTAGCCAGGATTCCTGGGATAGGGAGGCTGAACCCTGAGCTAGCCTCTGGGAAGCCCCAAAAACGAAGATGGTGACTGGGAAGGATCTGCGCTGTTGCCCAGGGGCAGGATCAGGTGCTGGAGCACCGTTCCAGTGATGGCTCCGTAAGCTCCACCCGCTGTGCCTAACGCCAGGAGATTGCTCAGGATCAGGGCCAGGTTGATGGGTAGGATACGGGGCAGAAGAGACTCCAGCAAGGTGCCCACCAGGACCAATACCAATCCGGCGGCAGCACCAGCAACCCCATTGAGCAGCACCAGCCATCCTGCCCGTTGAGCGCGTGTAGAGAGAATCAACCACTGAGCAAGTCCCACCATGGCTCCAAACAGGGCAAAGATCCCTACCGTCAACAGCAGATTGAGAATATTCACAAGATCCATGTCAGCCTCCGCCAAGAACACCCACAGCTTAGCCTGATCCTTCTGGCTGCCTGTAGCTCTAAACTCAGGGAATTCTGACAGGGATCGCGGCAACACGCTAGGATAAAACGTACCGTGTGCAGGAAGGTTGACACTGTGCTGCTTGTGATCGACAACTACGACAGCTTTACCTACAACCTGGTGCAATACCTGGGGGAGTTGGGATGTCAACTGCAGGTTTATCGCAATGATCAGATCAGCCTGGACCAGATTCGTGAACTGCAGCCGCAGGCGGTGGTGATTTCACCGGGGCCAGGATGTCCGGAGGATGCAGGCATTTCGTTGGCTCTGATCCGCGATCTGGGTCCCACCCTACCGATTCTGGGGGTCTGTCTGGGTCATCAATGTCTGGGTCAGGTGTACGGGGGTCAGGTGATTCGAGCACCCCAACTCATGCACGGCAAAACCTCCTGGATTCGGCACCAACAGGCTGGCATTTTTAAGGATTTGCCCAACCCCTTCCAGGCCACCCGCTACCATAGCTTGATCGTAGACTCAACAACCTGTCCCCAGGTTCTGGAGATCACCGCCTGGGTTGAAAATGAAGAGGCCCCAGACGCGGATCCCTTGATTATGGGGTTGCGACATCGGGAGTATCCCCACCTGCAGGGGGTGCAATTTCATCCAGAGAGTATTTTGACGGATCAGGGTAAGCGCTTACTCAACAACTTTCTTCAGGAAGCAGCAGCCTACTGGCAGCAATCCTCTTCTGCCCTCCGGGCTGCTGTTACATCTGGGAGTATGCAGGCATGAAGCGGCGCTGGTTGATCCAGGGATTGGGTCTGACCCTGGGCAGCAGTCTGGTGGGTGTCCGGAGTGGCTCCAGGGTTCTAGCCCAGGAAAGTCCGCCTGCTTTACCCACCACCCCTCCAGCGACGGATCCTCTCAACCCTCTCCCACCGCCGCCAATACCGACCGCCAGTCCCGAGACAGGTGCGGAAGATCCCACGACCGTTGAGTTTGTGGCCCCCACCCGTGGTTTACGGATCAACTGGCTACACCACAGTTGTGTTCTATTTGAGTCGCCGGATGCTCGGATCATGGTCAACCCCTTCCGTTCCATCGGCTGTACCGCAGGCTATCCCCCTCCAGCTGTGCCTGCCGATCTGGTGCTCCTGAGCAGCCGTCTCTTTGATGAAGGGTTTCTGCGGGTGGTGCCTGGCAATCCTCGGGTTTTGTTTCAGCCAGGGGACTACACGGTGGAGTCGATCCGGATTCAGGGGGTGCGGATGGCCCACGATAACACCACCTCTCAAGGCACTCGCTTTGGCATCAATGTGGGCTGGCGCTGGGAGCAGGAGGGGATCGATATTGTGCATCTGGGGGGGGCGGCGGCTCCGATTACCCGGGAACAGGAGATCCTGCTGTCTAAACCGGATATCCTCTTTATTCCCGTGGGCGGCGGACCCAAAAACTATGATCCGGAGGGAGCAAAAGAGGCGATTGCGACTCTCAATCCCAAAGTGGTGGTACCCACCATGTACCGGACGGCAGCGGCGGACAGTAGTTGTGAGTTGCAGGAATTAGAGGCGTTTCTTTCCCTGTTTCCTGCGGCATCTGTCCAGGAAGCACCAGGAGCTTCTTTAGTCCTATCCGAAGCCAACCTGCCAGACGCGGGAGTAGTGTTGCTGGTTTTTCCCGATTGATGGCTAGAGGCTTGGGATCAATCGACTTCAAGCCATTGAAATAGGTCGATTACAGCCGGTGAAGAGTGGAATGGAGAGTCTTTTAAGCGATCCCCCCCCGCTTGCGGGCCTCTTTACGAGAAACCGCCACATGGGTCAACCCCGTCCGGATCAGCTCCTGTTCCACCAGGGCAAAAAAACGCTGCCGATCCCCACCCCGCACCACGGCTAAATGATGGGCTTCCGCCAGGGCCACCGGATACCCTAACCCCTTCTGGGTTTGCGCCAGCACCATACTCAGGGCCTGATCCAGGAGATTTCGATCCTCAGCCACCCAGGCGGGAAATTCCAGGCGAGCAATTTCTTCCCCCACATGTAGATAGCAGCAGTGGATCGTGTGATCTCCGTAATGCTGGAGTAACCGTGCTCCCGAACGCCAGACTGGACTGCGCTGACCAGGCTGGAGTAGCGAGCCCCAGAACACCCGATCCGTGAGGCCACGAAAAGGTAAACAGGGAGGAGTTTGCTCCTCCTGGCAGTAGCGCTGACAGTCACAACTCAGGTAAGGACACAAACCCAGGCGCAGATAATTGGTAACTTCACTGCTGCGGGAAGCGCTGATGTATCCAACGATCGGGATCCGGGCGGTCTGTAACTGACCGTAGACCTCCAGAAGCGGTTGCAGCCATTGCTGTTGATCTTCCTGAGGTAAACCCTCCAGATGCCAATGGATCAGGGAGCCATCGATCAGGGCCAGAACGGTATCCCGGGGCTGCACGGCCAGGGCCAGTTGCCCCAGTTCTTCCATTTCCGACTGCGTCCGTTTCAGGGCCAGGTACTCTTCGGAGCCGAGATGTCTAGTGGGGGCCTCTTCCGAGGATCGGTAAAGTAGCACCGGAATACTGTCCAGCAGCGGCCAGCAGGAACGCCCATAGGAGAGAGCCACCCGCCCCACATTGATCAGGGAGCAAAAGGCAATCTCGTGGTGGTTGGGGTTGATCTGAGAGCCATCGGTGGCCACCACGGTGTGAGGAAGAGAATAGGGGGTGATCTGCGGCCAGAGATCCTGAGGCAGCGATGACCCCCATTCCGGCAAGGATTCTGTGGGCACTGCCGTGGTAAAGATCAGCTGTTGCCGACTTTGGTCATAACGCTGCTGCCACGCCTCGGGGGTTTGACACAACTGACCGAAGACCAGAAGCGCCTGCTGCAGCCGCTGCTGAGTCATGCGAGCTTCCTGCCACAAATGCTGGCTTAACTCCGTGACCTGGGCCGTGAGTTTAACGAGATCCAGCACCAGTCAACTCAGAAACAGATTCTGTCAAAACCTCAGGATCATAGGCGGGATATTCTCCAAAAACCTCAGCACTGTTATTGGGGCTCTCCTGCAGGTGGATGCGATGGAGTTTGACCCCCAGCTGCCGCAGTGGATCCGTCAGCAGTTCCTGGATGCGCAGGGCAATATTCTCGGCGGTGGGTACCACCCGCTGGAAGTACTCAATGTCTTTGTTGAGAAAGGTGTGATCAAAGGGCTTGACCACAGTGCAATCGACCCTGTCCTGCAGGGCCCTCAGGTCCACAATCATGCCCGTGCGCGGATCCATCTCACCGCTGACGGTCACATCCAGCAGATAGTTGTGGCCATGACCATGGGGACGAGCACAGAGACCGTAGATGGCTGTGTTCTCCTCCAAACTGAGGCTGTCCAGGGCCAGACGGTGGGCGGCACTGAAGTGGGTGGAAATGGTCAGATAGGCTTGCATGTCTTCTCCTCGATAATCCGCCCAGAGATGGGGATCTTCGTATAGTCTGATGGAAACCAGCGGCAAGTGGTCCTGTAACCGTCGCCAGATTGCGCAGGCCATCCACTCCGTGGTGGGCAAAGTGTGCTCAAACTCAGGCCACACCTGATTCAGGTAGGCAAAATTAAGCTCCTGGATCACCTGAGAACGTAGAATCTGTTTAACTGTCGAGAGGTTTAAAACCATGCCTTGCTCATCCACCTCTCCCTGCATTCCCACCAGGAGAACATAGTTATGTCCATGTCCTGGAAAGCGGGCGGTCGGACCAAAGCGAATCAGGTTTTCCTCTGCAGAAAGCTCCGGCAACCCGTAGCAGTGGCTGGCCGAAAATTCTGCTCGGCGATAGATAATGCAAGATCGTCCCATATTGGTAGAGTAGCGCTGGTGTCTTTGCGGTGTCACAGATCCATCTCCCAGCATAAAACCTGCCGGACCTGGACTGGTTAAATTGATAGGAGACTGCAGCCCCAAAGACTGATCCGGTTCTTTTTTCGAGAAGTGATCCCTGACTCCAATGCAAGAGAACTACTTGAGTCATCCCACATTTGGTCTACTTTATAGTCTGTGTTCATTGGGGGAGAAACAGGCTCTTTATACCACCCTTTATGCCCAGAGATTATTTTTTCGAGTCAGTGCAAGTCCGGGAGTTCCAGATAGCAAGGGGATGCTCCAGGAAGAGCTGGCATTTGAACCCATCAGCCGCAATTCAGCCCGCCAATTAGTGGAAGAAAGAATCCGCATGCTGCGCCGCGAGAATCGCAAAGAGGAACTCCTGCTGCTGCAGTCGGTCTATCAGCGTACTTTTGTCTAGTCTGTTGCCCAGCTGGGATCCCTGATGTCTGCCTCTCCTGAAACAACTCACCCCGATTCTCGCCCCTGGGGGTTCTGGCCCACCCTCGGCTTTGGCTTGCTGATCGGTTTGGTGTTTGTGGTGGTGCAAACCCTGGTGGCTGGGGTGTATTTGGCCCAACAGTTTTCCAGCCAGGGGATCCCCTCCGATCCAGACTCGCTGATGGCCGATCTGCAGTTCAATGGGCAGGTGCTGGCTCTGGCGACCCTGGTGGCCACCCCCATTTGTACGCTGCTGGTGGTGCTGCTGGCCTGGCTGCGCCGTCGCCTGTCGGTGGTGAATTATCTGGGACTGAGCCTACCCGGTTGGGGGGCTTTAGGGCGGTGGTTACTCTTGACTCTGCTGCTGCTGGGGGCCACGGATGGCCTGCGCTTGCTGCTGAACCGACCGATTGTGCCGGAATTTGCCATCCGCACCTTTCAAAGCGCGGATCTGGTGCCTCTGGTGCTGGCGCTGGTGATCGCGGCTCCCCTAACGGAGGAGTTTTTTTTTCGCGGATTTCTGCTACCCGGGTGGCAATCCAGTTGGCCTGGTCCTATCGGAGCACTGCTGCTGACCTCGGGCCTCTGGGCAGGCATGCATCTGCAGTACGATCTCTTCGACATCACCCTCATCTTTGGGGTGGGCCTTGTGCTGGGGCTGGCCCGCTGGCGTAGCGGATCTCTGTTCACTCCTCTGGCCATGCACACCCTCAATAACCTGCTCTCAGTTTTACAAACCCTTTGGGTTGTAGGGCAGATCAGCTAACCGTCCCGAGGGATACTGGATCTACAGTCGTTGACCCTATTTTTTGGAGAATCCGTGCCCATGTCCAGCCGCTTGCGAAGTCAAACCGTCACTCAGGGAGTCCAGCGCACCCCCAACCGGGCCATGTTGCGGGCGGTGGGATTCGGGGATGCAGATTTCAGCAAACCGATTGTGGGCATTGCCAACGGCTACAGCACCATTACCCCCTGCAATATGGGGATCAATACTCTGGCCCTGGCGGCGGAGAAAGCTCTGCGAGAAGCAAACTGTATGCCGCAACTGTTCGGCACGATCACCGTCAGTGATGGCATCTCCATGGGCACTGAGGGCATGAAGTACTCACTGGTATCACGGGATGTGATTGCCGATTCGATTGAAACGGCGGTGAATGCCCAGAGTATGGATGGCGTCCTGGCCATCGGCGGCTGTGACAAAAATATGCCCGGGGCGATGATCGCCATGGCCCGTATGAATATTCCCGCCATCTTTGTTTACGGCGGTACGATCAAGCCTGGCCACTACAAGGATCGGGATCTAACCATCGTCAGTGCCTTTGAGGCGGTGGGTGAATACAGTGCCGGACGCATTGATGAGCAAGAATTGCTGGAGGTGGAGCGGTGGGCCTGTCCGGGAGCTGGCTCCTGTGGAGGCATGTACACCGCCAATACCATGTCCTCTGCCTTTGAAGCCATGGGCATGAGCTTGCCCTACTCCTCCACCATGGCCGCAGAGGATGCCGAAAAAGCCGAAAGCACGATCCAGTCTGCAGCCGTGCTGGCCCAGGCGATTGAAAAGCAGATCCTGCCCCGGCAGATCCTGACCCGGGAGGCGTTTGAGAATGCCATTGCCGTAATCATGGCGGTGGGGGGATCCACCAATGCGGTGCTGCACCTGCTGGCCATTGCTCATTCTGCAGGAGTGCCCCTGACCTTGGATGACTTTGAAACCATTCGGGCTCGGGTGCCGGTGCTGTGTGATCTCAAACCCTCCGGACGCTTCGTGGCTGTGGATCTGCATCGGGTGGGTGGCATTCCGCAGGTGATGAAGATCCTGTTACAGCACGGTTGCCTGCACGGAGACACCCTGACCATCACCGGACAAACCCTGGCGCAGGTGTTGGCCTCAGTTCCCGAAGAGCCACCCTCCAACCAGGAGGTGATCCGTCCCTGGCAGCAACCGCTCTACCCTCAAGGGCATCTGGCGATCCTGCGGGGAAATCTAGCCCCCGAGGGCTGTGTGGCCAAGATCAGTGGAGTCAAGAAGCCCCAGATCACAGGACCCGCGCGCGTCTTTGAGTCCGAGGAAGAGTGTCTGCAAAGCATCCTGGCGGGGCAGATCCAGGCGGGTGACATTCTCGTGATCCGCTACGAGGGTCCCAAAGGAGGACCGGGAATGCGGGAAATGCTTTCCCCCACCTCCGCCATCATTGGGGCTGGTCTGGGGGATCAGGTGGGGTTGATCACCGATGGTCGCTTCTCAGGAGGCACCTATGGCCTGGTGGTGGGTCATGTAGCCCCGGAAGCTGCTGTCGGTGGCCCCATTGCCCTGGTGCAAGAGGGAGACTCGATCACGATTGATGCCCAGGCTCGTCGGATCCAGCTCAATATTACCGAGGAAGAACTGACCCGCCGCCGCGCTGCCTGGCAGCCTCCTGCGCCCCGTTACACCCGAGGGGTTCTGGCGAAGTATGCGCATCTGGTGTCCAGTAGCAGTCTGGGGGCGGTCACGGATCTGCATCTGGGCTGAGCACGGGAACCTAGCTTGGTGGAGAGGTCTGGTCGCCTGGATCCTGAGGATCTTTTCCCAGGGGGATCAGATACTTATGATCCACCAGAAACACACCGTTTGTGAATTGCACACTATAGGTTCCGAGGGGTCGTATCCCCACAACACGGCCGGTTTCCCCCACCTGCACCACCTCAGCTGAGCGCAGCATCGGCATCGGATCCGCTGTTTTCAAGTAAGGGGGCTGCTGGACCAGTTGGACCAGGCTCCCCACCGCAAATCGTTCCATTCAGATCTCCCATTGACAGGTATGTATCAAATGGTCATATTTGATTAGCATTTCCTTAAGATCAGTGACTATCCGGAAGAAAAGGTAATCATTTCAGCCTTAGGATAGTCCTTAACCAATTTCAACCCTGATCCTCTGGAGGTCTTTCCCCCCTCCATGTGGTAGAATACGCACCCCGTGAAGACAACCCGTCCAAACGATAGCGCGGTTTACCGATGAAATCAGGACTGACTGGGGATCGAAAGCGACTCTGGACCTCTCAGGATCATTGGGCTTGAGTATATGTACTCTTTTGCGAATCATTTCTGGAAGTGTTAAGAATGTTTACATTATTTCACAGAGCGCTTGTGGGTGTGGAATGTATTAACGGAGACAGCAAAAAAGGAGCAGTTCATGAATGACCCGATCCCGCGACCATCGCTAGAGCAGTATCTGCTTGACACCGGTATTGTTGATAAATCCCAGCTCAACCTGGCGAAAAAATTGCAGGAGCGCCAGCGGGGTCCCCTGGTGATGATCCTGCTGGAACTCAGCTTTATTGACCTGGATCAGCTGAGTGGCCTGTTGAATCTGTACGGTGTCCACTGGACCTAGATCCCATGCTCCATGTTCTGGATGCCCACAGCCTGGATACAGCCATCCCCCAACTGACGAAGCTGGGAGAGATCGGATCGGCATGCTTAATCAAGGGGTGGGATCAGCTGCAGATTGCCGACCGTCAACATTGTAAAGATCTGCTTCTGTCCTCCTGGCCATCGACTCAGATCATTGTGCTTTTGTCTGAGAACCTGGAAGTTGTCTCTCCCTCCATGATTTTGAGAGATCTGGATCTGGGAGCTGCGGTCAACTGTTCGCACCTCTACCTACCATCGACTTCTCTGGTGCATCTACAGCGGTTGGTGGCTATTGTGGCCCAGCTGCGTTCTCCTCAGGGTTGTCCCTGGGATCTGGCTCAGACCCCCCAGTCGCTCACCCCCTACATCCTGGAAGAAGCTTATGAAACCGTCGCGGCCATCCGCCAGGGGCATGCTGAAGCGATCGCGGAGGAACTGGGGGATCTCCTCCTGCAGGTGGTGCTGCAATCACAGATTTTTAGTGAGAGTGAAACATTTGATCTGAACCAGGTGGCGGCCAGGATTGCCGATAAAATGATCCGCCGTCATCCCCATGTGTTTGCCGCTGATGGAGAAGCCTCTCCTGATGTTGACGAAGTCCACCGCAACTGGGAACAGATCAAGCAGAGTGAGCAACCCCAGCAAACGCTGGCAGAAAAACTATGGCATGATTCCCAGACGCTACCTCCCCTGATGGCAGCTCTCAAGATCTCCAAGCGCGTGGTGCGAGCGGGCTTTGAATGGCCGGATGCCGCCAGCCTCTGGGCCAAGGTGGCGGAGGAAGAAGCAGAGCTGCAGGAGGTTCTGGATCGCCCCTTGCCCGAAGATGAAAAGCAGCGAGACCACCTGCGTCAGCAACAGGCAGGTGAACTGGGGGATCTGATCTTTACCCTGGTGAATGTGGGCCGCTGGTATGGCCTGGATGCCAGTGCCGCGTTGCAGCAGACGAATGAAAAATTTGCCCGCCGCTTCCAATTGATGGCAACTCTGCTGGCCCAGTCGTCTCCAGAGCACAATCGCACCCTGACCGACTGTACCCTGGCGGAGCTGGAAGCCCTCTGGCAACAGACAAAACAGCAGTATCCCTAGTCTGATTCTGCAGTTCAGATTGCCACTACCCATGCGAAGCTGGGAGGTAGTCACGGAGGATGGGCCTATGCTGCTGGCCACAACGGATGTTCTGCAGGGGAAGGAGATCAGCGATTATCTGGGGATTGTGACGGCGGAGGTGGTGTTTGGCAGCAATGCCTTTCGCGACTTTTTTGCGGGCATCCGCGATTTTATTGGAGGGCGAACCAAAGCCTACGAAGAGGTGTTTGAAAAGGCTCAAAAGGATGCTCTGCAGGAGCTGGAAGCTCGTGGTCGGCGAATGGGGGCGGATGCAGTCATTGGCATTGAGATCAGTACCGACACCATCAATATTGATACCGAAGGCGTTCTGATCCTGGTAACAGCCCGAGGCACTGCCGTCAAGCTTTAATGCGGCCACTGCCAGGCAGCCACGGTCAAACAGATCCAGCCGATCAGGAGAGCGGTTCCACCCATCGGGGTGATGGCTCCCAACAGGCGCTCGCCCGTGAGGGCCAGGCCATAGAGACTCCCGGAGAAGAGCAGGATCCCCGCGACAAAGGCAAAGCCCGCTCCCACCAGGGGCGCTGAAGCTGAAAGCGATTGAGATAGACGGGATTGAGTAAGCAGTACTCCCACCAGGATCAGCGCCAGGGCGTGCAGCAACTGATAGCGGGATGCCAGTTCCCAGAGATCCTGAGCCCGTTCCTCCAGCATTGGTTTCAGGGCATGGGCGGCAAACGCACCAAGAGCAACTCCCAGACCGGCAGTGACGGCACCTACAATCAGGAAAAGTCGAGCCATTCTCTCTCCTTGTTGCTCATGTTCAGGATGGATGGGGCCAGGGTAGCGCTGAATCAGGGTAAACCGGGGGGCAGGGGTTCCCCACAGAGATCATGAATTTCGCTAATCCGCTCAAAGAGCCAGGGATAATCTTGCCGGTACTTGGGAATACGTGCCAGCGGACTGAGGAGAGCTGCAGCGGTGAGATCGGCAATGCTGATCTGGTTTCCCACCAGAAAAGGAGCTGCTATCCATCGGGGCTGCAATACCTGCAAAGCGGTATACAGGCGTCCGGCAGCCAGCTCTACCGAGGCGGGGTGAATGCCATACTGCCAGCGCACCGTCTGGATCACCAGTTGACTGGGCCAGGAGGGATCTAGCTCTCGTCCCGGGCCACTGCGGTAGGCATAGTAGACAAAGCGGGTGGCGGTGCCGATGCTTTCATCCAGCCAGTCCTCCATCATCCAGGCTTCCCGTTCCTGATCCAGCGACAGTTCCGTAAGAGAGGGCTCGGGCTGCAGATGTTCCAAATATTTCAGGATCAGGGTGGAATCCCCCACCGCCCGTGGCTGATGCGGCTGGTCTGGCAGTAGGACCGGGGTGGTGGTCAGGCCCGTGAGGGGACGAATGCGAAACTGATGCAGACCAGGAGTAAGGTTTTCCACCGTATAGAGGATCCGCTTATACCCCAGGGCCAGCCGCACTTTGCGACAGTAGTGAGATGTACTGAACTGCAGGAGATGCATGGGCATTAGTCTTGAGCTTCCGGGTACCCTGCCGCTCGCCAGTCACGAATACCTCCCGCCAGGGAGCTGACCTGTGTGTAACCCATCTGCTGCAGGTTATCAGCGGCCAAGGCCGAGCGGTATCCTCCCCCACAATAGAGAACAATCTCAGCATCCCGATCTGGGATCCGTTGCTCAATGTCTCGCTCTAAAATACCCCGCCCCAGATGCATGGCCTCGACAATATGTCCAGCTTGCCACTCCGATTCTTCACGCACATCGATCAGGTAAAAGGAATCCCCCTGCAACTGGCGGGTCCGCACCTGATCCACACTGATTTCCTGAATCCGCTGTTTGGCAGCATCCACCAGAGCCACAAAAGCTGGGGAGTGATGCGGATCCATGCAGAGACACCTTCGGCAAACTGGTTTTATCCTACAGCAGGATCCGGAAAGAAACGGCAATCAGACGGGGGCAGAGCGGGAAACCGTGACCTTAGCCGGACGGATCACCAGATCTCCGAGCATGTAACCGGCCTGATGTTCAACAATCACGGTATCTTCTGGACACCCTTGCGCCGTCTCCACCGCCACCGCTTCATGCAGGTGGGGATCAAACACGGCATGCAGGGAATGGAAACGACGCACACCTGCCTTGCGCAGCGATTTGAGTAAGAGGCGGTGGATGCTCTGATACCCGTGATGGATCTCACTTTCCCGCGCTGTTTTCACCTCAACCATCCGTTGTGCGATCTCAAAATTATCCACAATGGCCAGCAAATCCGTGAGCAGGTCCTGGGAATTTATTGTGGGAAGATGGGGCTGACGGCAGTGAGAGTCTTCGGGATGTGCACCGCCACCTGGAAAATCGAGCCGGGTCAGCTTTGGGGACTGTTGTAGTTTCTGGGAGAGTTGCTGGATTTGCAGATTCGCCAGGTTCTTTTCCTGTTCCGCTTGGCGCCGAAAAGTTTCAAAGTCATCGCGGAGGCCCGCATAGCTCTGATCCCGTTCCTTGAGTTGGTTTTCCAGCGTGCTGAGTTCGTAATAGAGCTGACTGATCTTGCCCGTGAGTTCTTTGACCGATAAAGCCTGAGAGTCGGCAATAGGTGCTGAGGATGCCTGTGGATCCGAAGCAGGTCTCAAAGAGGTTAATTCCTCTGCCAGTCCTGGTTCTTCTGTATAGAGGCTGAGAGCGTCCTCGAAATCATCCTCCTGGGCAAGGGGAAGCTCAGAGATCTCCAGTTTAGCCATCACCTGGCTGGCCCCAAAATGAATCGTATCTCCAGGGTGCAACCAGGTCTCCTTAATCCTGACCCCATTCACATAGGTGCCATTGCGGCTGGCCTGCTCCCCATCTCCATCGACGAGCCGCACCTGCCCTTTTTCTGTACAGAAGAGCACTGCATGCAGTCGCGAGACCAGATCATGTTGAATCGGAATCTGACTTTGCTGGGATCGGCCAATGGTGTGCCGTCCTGCTTTTAATTCGTAAGCTTTACAGCCATTTAATAGCACCTTCATCACCAGATTTCGCTGGAGTTGGGATTGAATAGCAGGAGAAAAAAAGGCAGGAGCAAGCATGGTACGAAGGTCCTTGCACGAGAGGCACTAACAGGGGTGGTTGATCAATAAGGCTGAAAACTCAACTGGGGGCGGGTAATTTCTGAAAACTGAGATTGAGCGGATGCCAATGCTTTCCTCAAATCATAGGGAACAGATGGAGAGGAAGCCTTGAGCACTATCTCGTAAGTTTCTTCCGCAGATTGCAGAACTAAGCGGGTAAAAGCCCGGAAGTAGGGAGCCTCTCTGTTTCCAAAATTGCTGCATCAAAGCACAGCCGCTGAGGTTACAATGGTTGGCTGTCTCAAAAAGTTAGGAGGAACCCTTGGCTCGATTTGCACTGAAGGCAATGTGGCTGGACAAGGATTTGGCCATAGCAGTGGATCAGTTAGTGGCCGAGAATCGCAGCCCTCTCACCCATTACTTTTTCTGGCCCCGTGATGATGCCTGGGAACAGCTAAAGCAGGAGCTGGAGGCCAAAAGCTGGATCTCTGAAACCGAACGGATTGACCTGCTCAACCGCGCCACGGAAGTGATCAACTACTGGCAGGGGGAAGGCCGCAGCCGCCCCATTGGGGAAGCTCAAGCCAAATTCCCTGATGTTTTAATTGGGGGAAACGCCTGAGAGTCTAGGAGCCTGCTCCTCCCCAGGATCTCAGTTGCAATTTTTCTCTTTCCTTCCCCCTCAAAACGGTTAGCACTCGCTCCCATGGAGTGCTAGGCTTTGGATGCGTTACTAGTGCTCAGAAGGCGTGGAGGGAATCACGGATTCAGTGGCTGCTTCCCACGCAGTTACTTCTGAGGAATCCATCGACTGATGCAGTTCTGACAATCGAGACAATCACTATGGCAGGTGTCAGTTTAGAGGCAAATTCGCTGCAGCCCTTAGGGGACCGCATTTTAGTAAGAGTTGTGCCCCAGGAAGAAAAAACAGCAGGGGGAATTCTCCTCCCTGAATCTGCCCAGGAGAAACCACAGGTGGGTGAGGTGGTGGCCGTGGGCTCTGGACAGGTCAACGACAAAGGCAAGCGACTGGTTCCCCAACTTTCTGCAGGCCAGCAGGTGCTCTACGGCAGATATGCAGGCACTGAGCTGAAGTTGGCGGGAGTGGACCATGTGCTGCTGACCGAACGAGATGTTTTGGCAGTGGTCGAAGCCTGAGGATTCATTGAAAGATAAGCACGTTTGAAGTTACTGGCATCTTGAGGGTTCTAATCTATGGCGAAGCTAGTTGTATTTAAGGATAAGGCCCGTCGTGCGCTGGAAGAGGGGATTGCACAACTAACCAATTCGGTGCGTTTCACTTTAGGACCACGGGGCCGCAATGTCGTGCTGGAGAAGAAATTTGGGGCTCCCCAGATCATCAACGACGGCATTACCATTGCCAAGGAGATCGAACTGGAGGATCCGCTCCAGAACACGGGTGCACGTCTGATCCGCGAAGCTGCTGAAAAAACTAACGATGTGGCCGGAGATGGGACCACCACCGCCACCCTGCTGGCCTACGCCATGATCTCTGAAGGCAGCAAAAACGTAACTGCCGGAGCCAATCCGGTCAGCCTGCGGCGTGGGATCGACAAAACGGTGGCCTATCTGGTGAAGGAAATTGAATCGCTGGCCAAGCCCATCACCGATCGCAAGACCATTGCCGAAGTGGCCACCATCTCAGCCACCAATGATCCTGAGATTGGGGAAATGATCGCCAGCGCCATGGACCGGGTCGGGCGTGAAGGGGTGATCACGGTGGAAGAATCCAAGTCCCTGGACACCGACATGGAAGTCGTGGAGGGGATGCAATTTGATCGCGGCTACATGTCCCCCTATTTTGTGACCGATACCGAGCGGATGGTAACGGAGTTGGAGGATGCGTTCCTCCTGATCACCAGTTCCAAGATCGCTGCCGTTCAGGATCTGATTCCGATCTTAGAGAAAGTGGCTCGCGAAGGTCGGCCTCTTCTGATCATTGCCGAAGACATTGAAGGCGAAGCCCTGGCGATGCTGGTGGTCAATCGCCTGCGGGGGGTGCTCAATGTTGCCGCTGTCAAGGCACCCAGCTTTGGGGACCGCCGCAAGGCCATGCTGGAAGACATCGCCATTCTCACGGGCGGGCAGATGATCTCAGAGGATATTGGTCTGCGTCTGGATACCGCCACACTGCAGATGCTGGGTCGGGCTCGCAAAATCACGGTGACCAAGGACACCACCACCATTGTTGGGCAGGGGGACACCACTGCTCAGGTGGAAAAACGCGTTGCTCAGATTCGCAAGCAGCTGGATCAGTCCGATTCGGAGTATGACCGTGAGAAGCTACAGGAGCGGATTGCGCGTCTCTCCGGTGGTGTGGCTGTGATCAAGGTGGGCGCTGCTACCGAAACAGAACTCAAGGATCGCAAGCTCAGAATTGAAGATGCGCTCAATGCCACCCGAGCCGCCGTGGAAGAGGGGATCATTCCGGGTGGAGGCAGCGCTTTTGTCCACCTGGCCAAACTCATCCCTGACTTCAAAGCTAGTCTGAATGCCGAAGAGCAGGTGGGTGCCAACATTGTCATGAAGGCCCTGACCCATCCCCTCGAACAGATCGCTACCAACGCCGGACTCGAAGGATCGGTGGTTGTTGAGAAGGTGAAAGAGTTGGAACCAGGCTTTGGCTTTGATGCCATGGAAAATCGGTACGTGGACATGGTGGCAAATGGTATTGTCGATCCCGCCAAGGTGGCTCGCTCGGCTCTACAAAATGCAGCATCCATTGCAGGCATGTATCTCACCACCGAGGTTATCGTTGCCGACAAGCCAGAACCGGCAGCTCCTGCTCCTGCCCCTGGTGGTGGTATGGGTGGTATGGGTATGGGCGGCATGGGCGGTATGGGTATGGGCGGCATGGGCATGATGTAGATCGGCTGCCTTCCTCCAACCTGCTAACCATAATTTTTTAGGGATCCCTCAGGTCAACTTGGGATCCCTTTTCGTCTGTATCTTGAGTTGACTAAGAAGCTGTAGAGTCTGAAGAGGGTCGGCGGAATGGTGTGGGTAGAAGATAAATCACAAGTGCCCCTGTGAAAAATCCCAGGGCATTCCGTAAGAGAGGCAACCAGTCGGACGTGCGAGAAATCACCGGGCCAATCCCAAAAGCCCCGAAGAGGATGAACCAGAGGGGGGAGAAGATCAGGGCCCACCGCCAGTTGAAGATCTCCTGGTTGTTGCGAGGCTTACCCGCAAACCCTAACAAAATCCCACCAGCGATCGAGGTGACCAACGTCAGCACCCACTGTTCGTAGGGCAGCCCGGGCACGACTCGACAACCTCCCTGATGAAAACATTGATCCAGGGTATCGACGGTGGCCTGGATGGCCTGACCTTCACTGTGATCCCGCACATAGAACTGATTGCCAAAACGCGACTGCAGCTCGACCCAAAAGGTCCGCGGCAAAATCTGGCGCACCTCATCCCCGACATTGAAGGCCAGCAGATTCCCTCCCCGTGGATCCGCCACCATCAGCACACTTCTTTCATCAAGACCCCAGTAGTCCTTAACCTGTCGGCCAGGAGTCTGGTCAAACTGGGTGAGCACTCGCAATTTCCAGCCCGTATCAGTCTCAATTTTTTGCAGCTGGGTGCTCAACAGCTGCTTTTGCTGCTCATTCAGCTCACCCGCCAGATCCAGAACCATCACCGGAGGCTGGGGCAGATCCATTTCTACGGTGGGTAGAGCCATTTGCGCCTGGACGGGAAGACCCCACCCCAAGAGCAGGAGCAAACTGGCCATCAGCCCCAGCCAGCCAGCCACGCGGCGGTTGAGAGGAAACATCAGAAAGCTTTTCTTTATCATTATGAGAAAGAATGTTAAGAAATCTATATTAGATCTATCATGCAACGTTGGCCTGGTTCCTGACCAGTCCTTTCGGAAAATTGCCTCGATCTTGATAAGTTTCTTATTGGCAGCCGTCGCTCTCAACTGACTGAAAGGTCAAGCCGTGCCTAAACAGGGGTGCGTTGATCATAGGCATGCCAGGCCAGATCCACCATGCTGTCCAGAATGGCAGAGGCCACGGTGGGTCCTCCCTTGCGGCCTTCAGTGCGGACATGGGGGACCAAAGACTCTGAGAGTTCCCGTTTGGCTTCCACCACATCCACAAAGCCCGCAGGGGTTGCAATCACCAGGGCAGGCGCAACTTCTCTCTGCCGAATCAGGGTCACTAGAGAGGCGAGAGCGGTCTGGGATTGTCCGATCACAAAAATGGCTTCGGGATAACGGTGGGCCAGAGTTTCCAGGCCCCAAGCGGAGCGTGTCTTCTCCCGTTGGGGTCGGGTTACGGCTTCGGTGCTGCAGTAGACCGGGTTGGAAAAGGTGTTCTGGACCGCCAGCGCGATGCCAACTTTCACCATGGGCTCGTCAACCACAATCGTCGTACGGGCTGCCAGGGCAGCAGCGCCCGCCTGGAGAGCCTCGTTCTCAAAATTAATGAGATGGAGATATTCAAAGTCAGCCGTTGCAAAAATGATCCGCCGGACCACTTCATATTCCGCCGGAGAAAGGTCATGGCGGCCCACCTCCTGATCGATCAAGGCCAGGCTTTCTGCGTCACTGACATGCCACTCCATGCTGATCCTCGCTGATGAGACCTCAATTGGCTGAACTCACACCCCTAGCACTACTTTAGGACAACACGGGGTTCCTGAGTGTAGAGGGGGGTACTCGCTACCCTGCACAGAGGATTTTGATCTGGGCAACCGCTTCAGTTAGCCACCGGGTAGACTCTGGATCCAGGGTGCCGTGGAAGCGCTGAAGCAACTGCTGGTGGTAGTCATGGAGCCACTGTTTTTCCTGGGTCTGTAACAGATCAGGCTCGATAAGCTGAGGATCAAAGGGGATCCAGGTGAGGGGAGAGAACTGCAGCCATCCCTCCCGCTCGGGCATGGTCTTCACCTCATACAAATTCTCTAATCGGATCCCACCCCATCCCGGTTCGTAATAGCCGGGCTCCACGCTGGTGATCATGCCCGGTTTAAAACAAGCCTGCACCCGTTTATTGATGCCATTCGGACCTTCATGAACATTTAAGTAAGCCCCCACACCATGTCCGGTGCCATGACCATAGTCCAGACCTGCTTGCCAGAGGCTGGCTCGCGCGATCCCATCCAGTTGAGCTCCCGTGGCGGAAACCGGAAAGGGTTGAGTGACGCAGCGAATGTGAGCTTTGAGAACTTCTGTATAGTGCTGTCGTTGTAAGGAGGTGGGGGTGCCCAAGCTGACCGTGCGGGTATCATCGGTGGTCCCGCCCCCATAATGGGAACCAGAATCCAGAAGGAAAAGTTGATCCGGTTCCAGCTGGCAGTTCGGATCAGGAGAGCTGTAATGGACGATGGAACTATGCTGACCCGCAGCAGCAATGGTGGCAAAACTGAGACCACGCCACTCTGGTTCCGCCTGGTAGTGCTGTTCCATGACCTCCGCCACCTTGGCCTCACTGATGGCCGCACCCTGAGCCATTTGCTGTGAGAGCCAGGCGAGGGTTTTCAGCTTGGCTCGACTCGCCTGCAGATTGGCCTGACGGATCTGCTCCAGTTCCACCGCATTTTTCTGAGCTTTTAGCGAGTCCAGCGGAGACTCAATCTCACACCAGGTACAGCTGGACAGCAGCAGCAAAGAGCCCTGGGTGATCTGGGTAGGAGCAATCCCCACCCGCTTCCCCTTTTGACTCCAGGCCTGCAAAGTTTCCGAATAGGCAGAATATTCATAGACCTCAACTCCCACCTCCGCCAAGTGCTGCTGGGCAGCAGGACTGAGGTGCTGATGGTGGGTAAAGAGACCCAGCTGCTCTGGAGTCACGAGGGCGTAGGCGATGAAGACAGGGTTATAGGGGACATCCGCTCCCCGCAGGTTGAAGAGCCAGGCGATCTGATCCAGCTTGGTGATAGGCAACAACTGCACCTGCTGCTTGGCCATTCGCTCCCGCAGCTGCTTCACCTTTTCAGTGATCGAGGCACCCGTGATCGTCTCAGGCAGGAGCTCAATGGGCTGATCCGCGTAGGCTGCTTGTGCCCCAGAGTCCAGGTGTAACCACAGCCGATCCACCAGATTCTCGGCACAGGGCAGCAGCTGAATCCCACCGCACTTGCATTGCTGTTCCAGCTCTCGATAGCGCTGAACAGACAGCGTAAAGGGATCGAGCCCCAGACGGAATCCGCTGCCTAACCTGGCAATGGTCTCCTCCAGACTCGGTTGATCCGGCAATCCCAGCTTCAGGATCTGCAGACCCGTCGTCTTGAGCTGCTCCTCAGCCTGCTGGTGGTAGCGGGAATCGACAGCCAGCCACCCCTGATCCTGAGTGACCAGGAGATCGCCACTGGATCCGGTGAAGCCTGACAACCACCGCCGCCGTTGCCGTGCAGCAGGCAGGTACTCATTCAAATGCTCATCCGTGGAGGGAACTAGAAATCCGTCCAGATATTCATCCCGCAGCAGTTGACGCAATGCCTGAAGACGGAAAGCAAAAGTGGAAACATCCAGAATTGAGCTAGAGGCAAGCTCTTGACCAGGAAGCTTTAGCAAACCAACACGTCCTTAACTCTCTCAGGCCTCCAGCCTAGCTAATGCTAGCCACCTGCTGAGTCATCTGATCCAGAATCCGCTGCACAATCTGCACCCCTGTTGCTGCCTGCCACCCCAGGATCCCCAGGACAACAACATTGAGAAGGATGTGAAGGTTACGAGCCCACTGCTTCTGGCCATCTTTCATCGAGGGTGAGAGGGCCGCAGAAATGGCAACCAGAGCCAGTGTTCCCAGTCCTGCCAGCAGGTGCGGACCCAAAAAAAGCTTTCCGTTGGATATATAGGTCACCGCCATGCCGCCAATGGTGCCCATCACGATCAAGACCAGAAATAGGGAGCCCATCTGAAAGTGTTTCTGGGCAAACTTGCCTTTCACCAGCTCTTTTTTGAGCTCACCCGAAGCTGAGCGAGTGCGGCGAACTTGCCAGCCCAGGTAGAGGGCGTAAAGAGCTAGGGCCAGGGTGGCAAACATCAATACCGGATGAAAGAAGGGAAGGACAACCTGGATTACCTCAGGCAGTTGGATATCCATAGCGCACGTCGGGCGGAAGATCAAATGAACGTTAAGAGTGTAGCATAATCTTTACAAAGACGTTATGAAACCAGGGAGGAGGGTCTGCGTCTAGTGGCACGCAGAATAAAGAGTAATCTCCCCTACACAGACTCTGTCGCAGTGTATGCTGAAGGGCAAATGAGTCAATTGCACTTTTCGGTCTACCCTATTCCGGGGGAGAAGGTAGACAAACCTGAACTCCTGCAATGCTGCAGACCTGCTTCCTAGACGTACGAGGAGATCCTCTCACCATGGCACATGTCCAAGAGTTGACACCCACTGCCCCCGCGTCCCAGGCAGGCGCGCAGGGAATTGATTACAGCAGCCCTGCCTACTGCGATGCCTATTCTCGTATCAATGCCATCGTGATTGAGGGGGAGCTGGAGGCCTATCGTAACTATCTCCAGCTAGCGGAGATGCTACCGGAAGAAGCGGATGAGCTGAAACGGTTAGCCAAAATGGAACAGCGCCACATGAAAGGCTTCCAGGCCTGTGGACGCAATCTGCAGGTGGAACCCGATATGGAGTTTGCTCGCGCTTTCTTTGCCCAACTCCACCAGAACTTTCAAACAGCAGCAGCAGCTGGGGATCTGGTGACTTGCTTTGTGATCCAGTCTCTGATCATTGAGTGTTTTGCCATCGCTGCTTACAACATCTACATTCCCGTTGCGGATGACTTTGCCCGCAAGATTACAGAAGGAGTGGTCAAGGATGAGTACATGCACCTCAATTTTGGTGAAGTCTGGCTGCAGAAACATTTTGCCGAGGTCAAAGACCAGATTGAGGTAGCCAATGCTGAGAACCTTCCACTCATCTGGAAGATGTTGCATCAGGTGGATCAGGATGTGGACGGTCTGAGTATGGACCGTGAGGCGATTGTTGAAGATTTTATGATTGCCTACGGAGAAGCTCTGAACACCATCGGCTTCACAACCCGTGAGGTCATGAAACTATCTGCTCAGGGCCTCAGAGCAGCCTGAGCACAAGTGCAATCAAGCCCTGCCGGGATGATGTAGGATGGTAAGCTCAGAACCGATCTGAGTTCCAGCTCAACTGCGTCCGCAGGCCACAGCTACCATCAGGTTGACTTGGATCGGTGTTCATCGCCCATTGCGGGGAGTAAACAGGGGTTATGTTCGGCTTAATCGGGCACCTAACCAATCTTGCCCATGCTCAGCGCGTTGCGGATAAGCTCGGCTATGCCGAATATGCTGACAGCGACCTGGAGTTTTGGTGTATGGCACCAGCTCAAGTTGTGGATGAGATCACGGTTACTAGCGTTACTGGCCAGACGATTCGCGGCCATTATGTGGAGTCTTGTTTTTTGCCAGAGATGCTGGCCATGGGAAAGGTGAAAACCGCCTGCCGTAAGATTCTCAATGCCATGGCCCTGGCCCAGAAGCGGGGTATTGACATTACGGCCCTGGGGGGCTTTAGTAGCATCATTTTTGAAAATTTTAAGCTGGAGACCCTGAAGCGGGTGCGCAATATTGATCTGGAAATTCGCCGCTTCACCACAGGCAACACCCACACGGCCTACATTATCTGTGAACAGATCCAGGCCGCTGCCCAGCGCTATGCCATTGATCTGGCGGATGCCTCCATCACCATCGTGGGAGCGACCGGAGATATTGGCAGTGCAGTCTGTCACTGGCTGGCCGCTCGCTGCCGTCTCCAACAACTGCTGCTGGTGGCGCGGGATCAGACACGCCTGGCAAGTCTACAGCAAGCCCTTGGCCAGGGTCGGGTGGCCTCGATTGAGGAAGCTCTGCCTCAGTCCGACCTGATTGTGTGGGTGGCCAGCATGAGCCAGGGGATGATTATCGACTCTCAGCAACTGAAACCCAATTCGGTCATTATCGACGGTGGCTATCCTAAGAATCTAGCAACAACCATTCAGCGTCATGATCTGCACGTCATTGATGGCGGCATGGTCGAACATTCTCTAGACATTGAGTGGAATATCATGCAGTTTCTGAATGTTCCCAACCCCGCCCGGCAGCTGTTTGCCTGCTTTGCGGAATCCATGTTGCTGGAGTTTGAGGGACTGCACACCAACTTCAGCTGGGGGCGCAACCTGATCACCGTGGACAAAATTGAGGAAATTGGGGAGCTTTCTCGCAAACATGGTTTTCGTCCTCTGATGCCCTCCACATGAGCGGTGGGGTTTAAGAAGAAACCACGAGCACAATCTTGCCGCGAGTATGTCCCGCTTCACTCAGGGTATGCGCTTTGCGAACCTCTGCCAGGGGGAGGACCATGCTCACATGGGGTCGGAGCTGACCAATGGCAAGAAGGTGGGTGATCGCCTGAAGTTGCTCCTGATCGGGGTGCACCAGGATCCGTCTTCCCTGGACACTGTAGCGAGCTAGGAGTCCAGCATCGGGGTCCTGCACCAGCGAGACCAAATAGCCCTGAGGTTTCAACACTTTGAGGGAACGGGTCAGGATCTCCCCACCTAAGGGATCGAGGACGACGTCAGCAACAGGGCCCAGAGTCTCAAAGGGGGTGACCTGGTAGTCAATGATCTGGTCTGCACCGAGCCTGTGCAAAAAGTCCACATTGCGGCTGGAGGCGGTCGCAATCACATGGGCTCCGTGGATCTTGGCCAATTGCACCGCCAGATGCCCAACCCCTCCGGCTGCCGCCTGAATCAAAACGGTTTGTCCTTTCTGCAGTTGAGCGGTGGAAAAGAGGGCCTGCCAGGCGGTGAGGGCTGCCAGGGGCACAGCTGCGGCCTGCACAACATCGACCTTGTCGGGAATGGGAGCCAGTTGTTCTACAGGAGCAGTTACAAATTGCGCATAGGTAGCCCCCGGCTGGGGGAACCTGACCATGCCAAAAACCGAGGAACCCACAGAGCAGGAGGTGACCTGAGGGCCCACCTGGATCACCGTTCCTGCCACATCCCAACCCAGAATCAGAGGAAGCTGCTGGATCCGGGGAGCGACACCTCGCCCTTTGCGCGTTTTCCAATCCACAGGATTCACCCCAATGGCAGAGGTCTGGATCAGGACTTCTCCCGCAGCTGGGGTGGGGCAAGGAACCTCCTGCAGAGACAGAACATCCACATCTCCGTAGGCATCAATGACAACAGCCTGCATGGATCTCTACAACAGCATCGTGACTCACCTTATCCCAGGATTCATGCCAAAGCAGAAATGGCTATAAGATGTTACAGCAGTGATTTAAGTGGATAAAACCTCAGCAATGGATATCACAACTCTGCGGGAACTCATTGATCGTGCTCTGGCGGATGGCAAGCTCACTCGTGAGGAAATGGACCGGATCCTGCTGGCCGTGAACCTGGATCGGAAAATCTCAGGGGAGGAATTTAAGCTTGTCCGTGAGATCCAGGAAAAAGTATCTCGCAAAGAGATCACGATTGTTGAATAAGTTACACCTGGAAGTACTGACCATGATGCTTTACATCTCAATACATTCCATGTATTTTCTTCGACTATGAAGGCATCGCAGAGTGTATAAATTTCACATGAAAACCAGATAAAGACAGCAGATAAATTAAGAACAAATAGGTAACCGAAAGACTGAGATCCTGCCTACACAAAGGTTTTTACTGTTAATTCAAGCTATAAATTCCGAAACAATTTACCTTAATACGGGGATATGCTGATCCTGATTCAGCCATATGGCTGAGTAGAATGCTGCGGTAAATGGCCACACTACGTATAGCAATAGTCATTTGATGCAACGCGAGGCAGGCCATGACCGTCCAGAAAATCATTCAAACCGCAATTATGACAGGCGTACTGACCTCAGCTCAGGATCACAGCTTAAATGTCTTACTTTTTAGAGAAGAATGTGGCGACACCGATATGTTCCTTCTGCGTCGTCTTGCCCGCTGTATTACGGATGGAAGTGTTGTCAAAGTTGAGGAGCTCAATGCAGATCTGTCGGTCGGTCACTTCGGGTTAAGAGTGGTGACGGCTGTGGGGGAGTCATTTCCGCATCCAGAGCGCGACGAGATCCTGGCCCGTCGTCAGCAGCGCAGCAAGGTGAGTTAATCCGTCTCAACTCGTGATCCTAGGCTCCAGCGGTTGGGCTCAGCTACAGCTGAGCTTTTTTTGTCTAGATCTGCAGGTCGGATCAATGCTGGTCAGATTGTTCATCGCTGGTTTTTAAGGATCCTCTGTCTAGGATGTCTTAGATTCCTGACTGGTGGACAGACGTTTACGCAACGAATCTGCCCGCCTTTTTGCAACCCCATTTTTAGAATCCAGCTTCAGGGCTTCTTCATAGGCTTCCAGGGCCGGAACGATCAGATTTTTCTTTTCATAGGCATGGCCCAGGTTGTTCCAGGCCACCACATAGTCGGGGGCAGACTTGACGGCTTCTTTGTAATTCCGAATCGCCACATCGTACTGGCCCTGGCTGAAGTAGGTGTATCCCAGCGCATTGGACACGACGGGTAACGGCTCCTCAGATTGATCCTGAGCCTTGGTGAATTGAATCGCCGCCTGCTGATAGAGACGCTTGTTGAGATACACACTGCCCAGCTGAAAATATTCTTCCGGAGTGCCTTTGTTTTTGGATAGCTTACTGCGCAGTTGGCGAAGGGTTTTCTCCTGCCGACGGTTCCGCAAAACCTCTCTGATCACAAAAAAGGCAAGCACCCCCAGGATCGTGGTGAGAATACTCAGGTACAGAAGCGGGAAGGAATCGAGCATAGGTCTTCACCCTTCGGAGCAGCAGTTCTTATTCTATGCCCTCAGGATCCGTCTATAGAGGTGAATCCCCAACGGAATCATCAAGCATCCAGAGTTCAATTTCTTTGAAGTCCCGAATTGATAGAGGTGCCCGGATCTGAATCCTGTGCTATCCCCACCCATCCGAGGGGACGAAAGCAACCTCAGAACTGAAGCCACAGGGTATCCTCTGTCAAATCAACCTGCAAAGTCTTCATGATCAGAAGTAAACGCACAGAAACCAGCAATCGCAGATTAGCCAGCCCGATGAAGCCATGTTAAATTCATCGCAGAACGTCCTCATTTTGAGCAGGAGGGATCCGAAATGCGTGCGGTTTATGCAGCTCTAGTCATGATCGGGATCAGTACTATTCCAACCGCAACGATGGCAGCACCCAGTGCACCCCGAGATACTCCCGTACCACCTTCGGAACTTCAATCTTCCCCCGAAGTAAAGCTCTACAACGAGGGGGTTACCCTCCTGCGGCGGTTACGCTTTGCCGAGGCCCAGGAAAAGTTTGAAGCAGCCCTGGAGATCAACGATGAGTTTGCCGAAGCCCACAATAATCTGGGCTATGTGCTGCGCAAGCAGGATCCCGAAAACTTTGAGCAGGCTCTGGAACACTATAACCGGGCCATCAGCCTCAATCCCGATCTGGCCGAAGCCTACATGTATCGGGGAGCATTGCATGTGCAAATGGACAATCTGGAGCAGGCGGAAGCAGATCTGGCTCAACTAGAGGACATGGAATCTGATCTGGCTGCAGAACTGGCCTATGTGATCGAAAACGGAGAAGAAAAAGCACCCCCTAGTTTCTATGGGGTGAGCGAGGCGGTGAAAGACTAGTTTTCTCACCTCGATCCGCTGGATGCGATAATCGACAATGCTCTTTTATCTGTCCTGACCATGGTTTCCTCTTCTTCCCCCTACAAGATCACTGTGATTTCTGGTGATGGTATTGGTCCTGAGATCATGCGGGTGGGGATGGAGGTCCTGGAAGCAACAGCCAGGAAATTGGGGTTTCAGATCCAGTGGCAATCTGCCCTGGCTGGAGGCGTTGCCATTGAGCAAACAGGACAACCACTGCCGTCAGAGACCCTGACCCTGGCCAAACATTGTGATGCTGTGTATCTCGCCTCCGTGGGGGATTTTCGCTACGATTCCCTTCCCAGTGATCAGCGTCCCGAACGGGCTTTACTGGGCTTGCGCTCAGAGCTGCAATTATTTGCTAACCTGCGACCCGTGAAGCTCTTTCCGCAACTGATCCAGGCCTCATCCTTAAAACCGGAGGTGGTCCAGGACATAGATTTGATAGTGGTCCGGGAACTGACCGGGGGCATCTACTTTGGTCAGCCGAAAGGGATCTTCAGGGATGCCAATGGAGTCCAGCGGGGCGTCAACACCATGGCCTACACCGAGGCAGAGGTGGATCGGATCGCTCATGTGGCCTTTGACCTGGCTCGGAAACGATCCAACAAGGTCTGCTCGGTAGACAAGGCTAACGTTCTGGAAGTCTCGCAGTTGTGGCGGCAACGGATCACAGCCATCGGAGCTGAATATCCAGAGGTGGAACTCTCCCACATGTACGTGGACAATGCTGCCATGCAGCTGATCCGCTGGCCCAAGCAGTTTGATGTACTGGTGACGGGGAATCTGTTTGGGGACATTCTATCGGATGAGGCAGCCATGCTCACCGGATCCATTGGTATGCTCCCATCGGCTTCACTTGGGGTCTCAGGTCCGGGAGTGTTTGAGCCTGTGCACGGATCGGCCCCCGATATTGCCGGACAGGATCAGGCCAACCCCATTGCCCAGGTGTTGTCAGGAGCCATGATGCTGCGCTATTCCCTGGATCAACCTCAGGCAGCCTCCCAGATTGAAATTGCCGTTGAAAAAGTCCTGGAGCAGGGATATCGGACTAGGGATATCATGTCAGCAGGCATGACCCAGGTGGGTTGTCGTGCTATGGGAGACAAGATTCTGGAAGCTCTCAATCAGATCTGATGCGAACTGTGCAAGCCTATCTTCGTTGCCTGGCGGACCCTGCCTTAGCTCCCACAGCTATCAAAGTGGCGGTGGTTGTGGGAACAGTGCTCTTTCTGATCAATCATGGGGCGGCTCTAGCTCAGGGCAATATGACCAGGCAACGCTGGTTCTCTGCAGGGATCACGTATCTGGTTCCCTACGGCGTGAACATTCATGGACAGTTTAGCTATCGGCAAAAACAAAAGCGCAAACAATCTCAACCTTAGGAAGATGAGATTCGTGGGATAAGGTGAACAGATAATTCTATTTGCCTATCTCCTGGGTGACTAATGACTATTGCTCCCCACAGAATCCAGGGCAAACGCATCTAAATCTGTATACCGTTTAGCAGAATTTTGAGCAAATAC
>CAYMOX010000050.1:0-32516 GCA_964392245.1 uncultured bacterium | reverse complement strand
CAGGTGGACATATCCTGGCTGGCTGCATGGGGCTAAACCGGCGGATATCAGCGAGATACTGTTCCAGTTCCACCAGTGGGGGTAAATTCAGGCTGTAGTAAATCCAGCGCTCCTGTCTACGGGAGCGGATCAGACCAGCGTCCCTGAGCGCCTTGAGATGGAAAGACAATTTTGACTGAGAAACCTGAAGCTGTTGGGTGAGATCACAAACACACATCTCTTGCTCCCGCAGTAACTCAATCACCTGCAGCCGTAGAGGATCGGAGAGCGCCTTGAATCCCAAAACAATATTTGTTGGTTTGTATGGACAGGTGCCTTGCATCAATTTGCTTGGTGTCTTGATCTTCTACGGCCAAAGGATACACTAACTCGTTGATCCTAAAGGGTTACCATCTCAGCGGAGCATCCAGTGTTAAATTGATCAGTTGCCCAGGTCTCAGCACCACCACCTGAGGGGCAGTAATATTCCCAACTCCAACACCTGTCGCAGCTCCACCAAGCACTTCTCCAACGCCTACTCCTCCAGAGATCCCGCCAAGTAAAGCACCCGCAGCAGCCCCAATGATGGCATCTTCAGTAATCGCACCACTGGAATACTGTCGCGGATCTTTTTCGTCATGAATCAGATCGGAGGTGGCTTGCAACGGGAACGAACGTCCACCCTTGACCAGCTCATTGGCAACAAACTGCAATCCTCCCTGGACAGGATAGAGATTCCCTCGCACCTGACTTCCTGCCGGGATCACCAGCCAGCCACCGTTGTTGTAAACATCCTGTTGAACGGTCAAGACCAGAGGATGGACACCATTGGGATCAAAGTACTGCGGCTGGTTTTCAAAGGCGAGACCTGCTGGCAACCTTGAGCCCGCATAGAGATGAATGATTGTGACGTCAAATTGCTGCTGGGCCAGGACTGGCAATGCCCCCGGTGATACTGTCAACAGACCTGCCAGGGTAAGACTGAATAGAGAAGATTGTTGCATTGTTGATCTCCTTTCATCTCCTCGGTAATGAATTGCTGGCCGTTGAAGACCGTTAGAGATGCTTAATGTCAGTTCCCTTGAGGGAGTCAATGAATCTATCTTGATCTTCTCTCAGGCTAAAGGCGTCGACACTGGTCTTTCCCGTAACTCTGATATCATAACCTTCTGTTCAACATCAAAACCCAATCAAGGATTGGGGAGATGTCCCAAAGTGGTGATGTAAAGAACGGCTTCGGAGACAGGGATTCCCAGGACTTCATTGACCTGATCATCAAAAAAGCCCGCAATACCACTGACCCCAATTTTGAGCTGTACCGCTGCCAGATTTATGCGCTGACCTAGGTGGCCCGCATCCATATGCAGATAACGGTAGGCCCGCTCTCCATAGCGTTGCACAGCCTGATCCAGATCAGCCGTATGAAAGATCACTGCAGCTGCATCCCGTCCCAGGTTCTGGCCTAGACAGAGGTGGTGGACTTCTTCGCGAAAGTTTTTAAATCGGATCTGCCGCAGCTCCTCAACCTGGGGAGCATAGTAGTAACATCCCTCCTCTAATCCGGTAATACTGTTCACCACCACAAAGGTTTCGATCAAGCTCAGATCAAAAAAATCAGGAGCTGGATCCATTCCCTGATCCCCGTAGTGTTCGGGGTGATAAGTGAAATCAAGTAAGCGGAGCAAATCCGGTAGATCCAGTGACTCCTGGGTAAATTCACGGGTGGAACGGCGGCGCAGAATGCTCTGGACCAGCTGCTGCAGATGCCCTCCCCAGCGGATCGGAGTCACCTCGGTGGAGGCTTTCAGACAAAAAGGAAAGTTATACTTATTGCCCGCTATGCTCGCGGCAGGGATATCAGGGGGAGAAGGGGGCTGGGTTTGCAGGCAGCTGTGTTGATGCAGGTAAAACAACCATTCCCCAGACTGCAACTCCACGGTATCGGTGTGAATGGCGGAGGCAAGGGCGGTGGGTGACTGGGACGGTCGTTGCCAGGCAGGGTAGACGGTGACATCGGCCTCGGCATCCTGCCACAGATCCTGTAAAGGGATCACAGCCAGGGGGCTTTCTTCTCTAAAGTTAAGGAACAAGAGCTCCCCCAGCTGCTGATCGGCAAATCCTCCCAAAAGCGACGCTCGAAATCCAGTCAGGTTAGCAGCCAGCTCAATATTGCCCAGCAAATGTCCAGTATCCAGACAGACGCGACGGTAAGCCCGATCCTGATAGCGCCAGACCGAACGAAAGAACACCACCGTAGTGACCAGAACCAGTGGGGTGGTTTGCAGAATTGGGCTATCCCAGCAGCTTTGTTGCAGTTGCAACCAGCGAGGATCATCCCAGATGCGCACCAGGGTATGATCTTTCACCTGATAGTTGTAGATCCCTGGGGGAATTTTCTGCTGATTGGCATTGGCAATGACATAGATCTCGGCGGGATACAATCCACCAGCGGAAGGAGTGGTGCGAAGATAGAGCAGCTGTCTGGGATAAGTGAGAGTCAGGGTGACGCCATAGCTAAAGAACAGCATCTGAGACAGCCGTTGCCGTTGCCAGCGCACCGCTTCAGCTTCTTCTGCCCCAAGCACATCAACCTCAGTAGCGGTTTCCCCTGGCGCGGGGGTCTGCTTCAAATAGGGTTTCAGATCCAGGGTGGTACTCACCTCAACAGGATATTCTTTAAAGGGAACAGGCTGCTGACTCCAGTCCAGCTGGTGATTGCTGCGAGCCAGTCCTTCCGGAAAATACTTGGTGAACTCGTGGTAACGCTGACAGAGAGACAGGGGCATGGTCATCTCAGGTTGACTGGGCCACTCCAAGCTTAGAACTGATTGGCAAACGGAACTAGAGTGGCAGCAAGTTCACGCTGGACCCAGATGGGATCAAGAAGGAACTCTTGGCTGACTGGGTGCGGACGCCTAGAATAAGTTAGGCGCAGATAGATATCTTGCAATGGCTGAAAATCCTCTTTCCCCTTATTCCTCAAACGATGACGTGGCAGAGTGCTCCCACCTGACGGAAGAATTGGAAAATTATCTGTATGTCCACGGGTTTGCTGGGGATTGCAGTTTAGGAACCCTGCTGGTTCCACCCCAAAATCCCTTGGATCCTCCCGGAACCAGCTTGAATGCTCTGATCCAGTACTGGCTTGGGATGGATCGCCGCCGCTACAGCAGTCTGCCTTTTTTTGTTCGCCAGGCCAAGGTGCAGGCGGCCTACGAACGAGAGTTGAAAGCTCTCAACGACAATGTGCTGCCACAACTGGATCCCACCTACACCCGTCAGGTCATTGAGGATACCCGCAATTTGTTTGCCCTCATGGATGCCTACGACCGCATCACGGGGATTCAGAACCGTGTCCGGCGACTCTTAAAGACAGAGGTTACTCGCCATTTACAAAGTGATGAGTAGGGGATGATCGCCACCTTATCGGGAACCCTGATCACTGTTGAACGAGGGGATCGGATCGCGTTACTGATTGAAGTGCAGGGGATTGGTTTTCGGGTCATGGTGCCGGAACGGCTGCTAAAAGAGGCACCAGCAGTGGGGGAACCGATCCATCTCTACACTCAGCTGCTACTGCGGGAAACTGAGATGGTGCTCTATGGCTTTGCCTCGGCTGCAGAACGCGATGTGTTTTCCGAACTGATCAAGGTGTCGGGTGTGGGACCTGCGCTGGGGCTGGCATTACTGAACACGCTGGGATTAACTGATCTGGTGCAGGCGGTGTTTGCCAATAATTTGCGTGTCCTTTCCCTCACCCCGGGAGTGGGATCAAAAACCGCTCAACGCCTGGTGCTGGAACTGAAGACACGTCTGGCTGCCTGGCGTACCCACTCTGGATCCCCCGTCCCGATCACAGGGGCAGCTGCAGAGATTCAGGAAGAAGTGGAAATGGCACTCCTGGCCTTGGGCTATCGTCCGCAGGAGATCGTTCAGGCTCTGCAGATGCTCTCCGGCAAAGGCTTACCTGCAAGCACCGAAGTATGGCTGCGGGAGGCCATCGCATTTCTCAGTGCTCCGTCTGGATAACAAAATGCTCAAAGGAAAAGCGATCTCGTTGAAAAAATATGGTTTTCTTCCTGCAGCAATTCTTGAAATGGAAGACACAAACAGATTTAAGTCCCGATTTATCAAGAAGATCAACCTTGTGGATCTCATGAGTCATGCCTGATTGCTATCGCTTTAAAATAGCGATTGAGGATCAGCATAAATGATGCTGCCAATCCGGAGGCGATCATTATTGGGGTCAATAGCGGCAATCGCTTGATCGATCGTTTGTCGATGTTGTTCATAGCAACGAACAATTTCCTCGAACTCAGATTGGCTGAACTGTAGCGGGTCAACCAATAAATTCGTTGCAAAGATGGTATTACCAGGTATTGCCTGGGGATCATAGGCTTTAATCACCCAGTTAGGCGGCATCGTATTCTGTTTTGGGATGACTAAGGGCCAATCACTGGTGACCACTGCTTTCCCCTGGTAAAGAAGGAGCAACTTGTGTCGTCGTCCACCTGCATCACTCCAGGCATGGTCAACAAATTCTAGATCTCCTCCCCCACATGCATAGCGAATAATCGGTGTTTTCCTCTCATTAATTAGGAGCGCTACTAACGTATTGAATGCTAGAACCAACAGGGTACTGAGTATCAGCAAGCTGCCCAGAATAGTCCCAAGGAAGAGCAAAAGCTTTTTCATAGAGAAAACAGGAGCCCACCGACACAAATTATGCTCCACGATAACATTAGAGCCCCCATTCAGATCTTGTAACCATTCGCTTTTGGAACAAGGCTCACCTTCAAGGATGGACGCTGAGAGATGATTTGATCGGGAAAATGAATCACAGGACGAACACCTGCTCCTATCGATAACCTTGAGCTGACTGGCGGATCCCAACCCCTGCGTTCTCGTGGGGAAAGGATCCACCAGCGCTCAAAATCTAGCGGCGAGAGTTGGCTTCGCTGTCAGCACGAATGTCCAGGAGAGAAGCAGAGATTTCGACCACAGGACGCAGATCAGATGCTGGAGCAGCAACCAACTTGCTATCTACATCCAGCTCAGCGCTGGGGCGGATGATGTCTTCCCCTCGGCCTTGCAGGATCCGGGCCTCAGTCAGAGCTTGTTGCAGGGGCGTGGTTTTGGCCAGGGCCACAGGCGCAGCAACTCCCATCAGGATCAAGACAGAGAGGGTGGTGGTCAGGAAACGGGTATTCATAACAAACCTCCGGTGATAATTGCGAGCAGGGACTGCAAACGGTCAGGGAACAATCGATTTGCTTCAACTGTTTATATAATGACAGTCACGTCTGAAAGTATCCTGATCAGGATCTAAGAGATGGCTGAGGGGAGAAGGTCGAAATGCTGAGATAGACTAAGGGCAGGGTGAGAAGGGGCTTCAGGCTTTCTGGAAGGCTGGTCCTGGCTCAGATCTCAGGGGTGGATACTTGCGAAGATGAATCATCCGGATCTCAATGCCTCTAAAATCTCAAGTGATATTTGCGTCCTTGAGCTAGAGGTTGATGCGATTAGTTACGAAAATTTTCAGCCCTACGGCACCCTGATCACGGCTGCAGAGGATGGCAAACCTTTTGGTGCCGATGAAGCCCAGCTGGATCTATCGCAGGGCCAGCCCCGATTCTATATTATGCAGTTGCCTGACCGCGGGTTGAGATTCCGCCAGATCACACGACATTTGCGCGTTACGCAGTGTCTGGCAGCGGTGGGTCAGGACCCCTGGCTGCTGGCGGTTGCCCCCCCTGCCGATCTGGACAATCCTGAGGCGGTCCCATCCCTGGAAGCAATTCGGGCTTTCCAGATCCCTGGGGATCAGGCGATTCAACTTCACCGTGGCACCTGGCATGCCGGTCCCTATTTCAGCGCTCCCACCATGGCCTTCTTCAATCTGGAGCTGAGCGACACCAATCAGGTGGATCACCACAGCTGTTACCTGGATCACATCTATGGAATCACCCTGTGCTTCAGGACTTGAGAACCACAGCAACGGCCCCCCCATCTTCTCCTCGGCGGATCCTGGGGCTAGATCCAGGTCTGGCCACCATGGGCTTTGGCTGCCTAGAAATCCAGCCGGATGAGCAGGTGGTGGCGCTGGACTACGGTGTGATCAGTACCCCCAAAGACCGAGATATCCAGGCACGTTTGCAGATCCTTTACGAAGATCTTGCCCAATTGCTGGATCTACTGGCCCCTCACCAGGTTGGTCTGGAGAAACTCTTTTTTTACCGCATGGGGAACACGATTCAGATTGCCCAGGCCCGGGGGGTGATCCTGCTGGTGTTGGCCCAAAGACACCTTTGCCCGCGTGAATTTACCCCTGCCCAGGTGAAGCAGAGCCTGACGGGGTATGGCCGTTCTGATAAGCATGCTGTTCAGGAAGCTGTGGCACGGGAACTGCATCTCCCCCACCTACCCCGTCCCGATGATGCAGCCGATGCCTTAGCCATTGCCCTGACCGTCTGGCAGCACCGCTTTGCCGACAGTTAACGCCGAAGAGGGGTAAATCCCCTCAATCCCCGATCGGATGCCGGAGTATACTGGGCTTGCTGCGCACTAGGGACGGCTTCTTGGATCTCTCCTGTAAAAGTGAATATGCTCTCCTGGCTCTCCTGGAACTGGCCCAGCAGTACCAAGAGAATCGGATTCTCCAGATCAAGGAGATTGCTGCTCATCAATCCATTCCAGATCGTTATCTGGAGCAACTCCTGGCTACATTGAGGAGAGCAGGACTGGTGAGAAGTCAACGGGGTGCCCGTGGCGGCTATTTGTTAGCTCGCCCACCCTGGACGATCACCCTCTATGAAGTGATCCAGGCGATTGAAGGGGAAGATCTCACCCGCAACAACCGCCGCTCTCCTGATCTCGATCCCACCCCCGAACTGGAAACCTTGCGGAACACCTGGCAGGAGGCCCAGGCAGCGGCGATCACTGTTCTCCAAACCACAACCCTCCAGGATGTTTACGAGAAACTCTTGCAACGGGAGAGAGCAGGGACTATGTATTACATCTAGCCAGGACCTATTCAGAGATGGGAAGGATCAATCTCTACTCGTGTTGTTCTGGATGCGTGACGGCAGGGATCCGTCTACCATGGGAATATCGGACTGTACTGAGCAACTGCAACAGTTTATATATCCCGAGCCCTGTTGCTGCTTGAAGTCTGTGCCTGTGGGTACTCTATCAGCCAGGATGAAGTTCGAAGTGCCTTTGGCATTGGGATGTTCAAAGCAGCTATCCGCCGATCAGGAGAATTTTGCCATGGAAACTGAGCTTGCACACCCGTCCACCCTCCTCCCAGCCATGGATCAATTGCTGCTGATTGCTCAGGAGGAAAATACCAGCCTCACCACCCTGCTGGATGAAGCGATTCTCCTTTTGACCCAGGACCGGGCTCGCCAGCTGAATCGACAAACACGCAGGCATGAAGAGGTCGTCGAACAGGATTTTGGCATTACCTCAGCAGCCTGGGCCCGACAGGAAATTGAAGCGGATCAGGGCATTATGGAGGACCTGGCGGTGATCTACCGCTCTCCAGAAGTGTGGGCCATGCTGGAGACTACGATTCAACGGAAAGCTGCTCACTTTGATCAGGGGTTGGTAGTGAATCAGAACACCCCGACAGAGTCATCTCCCCATTCTTAGGTAGGGTTTCATGAGCAAAAGATCCCGGCAACAGCTGGTGGGAGACAGGGGCGAAAACTTGGTTGGCAACTATCTGCGTCAGCAGGGGTGGCAGATCCTCAGTCAGCAGTGGCATTGTCGCTGGGGAGAGCTGGATCTGGTGGCTCGTCAAGGATCTGTGCTGGCTTTTGTTGAGGTGAAAACGAGACGGTCGAGAAACTGGGATGAAACCGGACTCCTGGCGGTTCATGAGGGCAAGCAGCATAAGATTATCAGAACAGCTCTGGCCTACCTGAGTCAGCAGCAGCGTTATCTTCCCCCAGATCTGGAGTATCGCTTTGACGTGGCCCTGGTCCGGCACAGCATCTCGCCCAAAGGTGCCCCTCTCTGGCAACTGGAACAGTATATTCCCGCCGCTTTTGAGCTGAGTGAAGGGGGACTCGAGTAGGATGACGATAGTCGGTTTGGATTCAGGGCATCCCTGAAGCGCAGGATCAAGTAGAGGTTGACTCACTATCCTAAAACGCGACTGCCCTGCTGTATCTAGGCCGTTCCTATGACCCAGTCAAGTTCTTTCGACTATCCCGAACTCCCTCTTGATCTCGCGGATGCTCAGTTTCAGGCCATGGCAGCGGTGCAAAGAGCAGTGAACGCGGGATATCAGCGTCTGCAAATTGACATTCTTATCCCTGATTTGAAGCCTGAAATCCTGGCCCGACCTTTTTTACAGGTATGTGATCCGCCGCTGATGGTGATTTTTAGTGATGCTGGCGGAGCTGCCCTGGCCCAGCGGGACTGGATGTCCACTGATCCTCCCATCCCTGAGGATGTGGTTCTGGAGAGCTTGAGTAGTCGCACCTCTGCGGCTGAGGAGCAGGCGGTTCTCTTCGTAACTCCTGCAGTCTACGGGATCGAGCAGGTGGAGCAGGTGTGCAATGCCATCAGCCAACAGAACTCCGATCATCGCCCAGTCGTCTTGCTCAACCCGCAACTCCAGGATGCAGCCACTGTCGGTGTGGGGTTGTCAGGTCGGCGACTGCAGCAGCGATTTATCAATACGTTTGAGCCTTGCTATTACCTGCGACCCCTGGCCAGTGGTGCTCTCTTTCGTGTTTATCCTCATCCCTGGACAATCTGGACACAGGACAGTGAAACAGGGGAGTATGAGCTGCTGGAAACCACTGACAGTAAACCTTCTGGGGAAGATTTAGCGGAGATCTTTGCCCGGAGTAACCCCTCAGCCAGCAACATCTGGGCTGGTTTGCGTCGATTTTTTCAGGCTCTCCAACGTTAGGTGAATGCTGTCACAAGAACGATCCGTGACAGCACCCACCCTTAACTTGGGATCTTACTTGACTTCTGCCTTGGCTCCGGCTTCCTCAAGCTTTTTCTTTAAGCCCTCGGCGTCCTCTTTAGAGGTTGCTTCCTTAACCGCTTTGGGAGCAGATTCCACCAGATCCTTGGCATCCTTGAGTCCGAGACCTGTGATCTCCCGCACCACCTTGAGGATGGCAATTTTCTTATCGGCGGGCACTTCCTGCAGGATGACATCAAATTCAGTCTTCTCTTCCACGGGTTCCGCTTCCGCCGCAGGCGCTGCTGCCCCAGGCATGGCCATGGCGGGCATCATCATGCCACCCCCCACTGGAGCTGCTGCACTGACGCCAAAGGTTTCTTCAATGGCTTTCACCAATTCAGAGGCCTCCAGCAAGGTCATGGCTTTCAGCTCTTCCAGAATCCGTTCTACACGCTCAGACATGAGTTACTCCTTTTCGTTGACAATGAACTAACAACACACACCCTGCTCACTCCCATCAGGATCAGGCGGCGTCCTGTTGACGCTGATCCGCCACCGCCTGGATGGCTCGGGCCAGCGAAGCAGGGATCTGATCCAGCCCCGTGGCAAGCTGGGTCGGGACTCCGTTGAGAGACACCGCCAGGCGCGTGGCGATGGCCTGAATCCCACCGGCTGCTCGAGCCAGCAGCACTTCTTTCGGGGGCAGATCGGCAACAGCCTGGGCCTGCTCCAGATTGAGGGCCATACCGTCAATGGCTGCACCGCGAAACTCAGTTTTCTTGGTCTTTTTTTGAAAATCCTGATAGATCTTGACGGTCTTGCCAATATCCCCACGGATGAGGACAAAGACATTCGGTCCCGACAGGAATTCTCCCAGTCCAGCCCAGGTGGGACGATCTGAGATGGCCCGGCGCATGAGTGTGTTTTTCACAACCATGCATGTCGCATCTGCAGCCTTGAGTTCCGCCCGAAATGTGGTCATTTCCGAGACGGTCAATCCCTTGTAATCAATGGACAGCACCATCTGGGCACTATCCAGGAGGGATCCTACCTCTTCAACAATTTCAGCTTTTTTTGTAATTGGTTGTTTACCCATAAGCACTCTCCTGGAGCAGGAGTACGACAGCATCGGTGGTCTAGCCCTCTCGACAGTAACGCCAGCCCCCGGTTAGAGACTGGCGCAGTGTGCATGCGGTAAAGAGCAACAGGTTCTCAAAGACAAGAATGTCCTGGATGTTGTTCTCCACCTCGGCAGGGTATTAAGCCTGATGCACCTGCTGTCTACGGCTTCGTTTCCACAACGAACTGATGTGATTGTTTTGCGAGTGATCTCTAGACTTACCCTCAAATCACAACAAACTCAGACGGTTCAGGCCGTGAGCTTCATATCACGCAGCGCGTTGATGTCAACTTCAATCGAGGGTCCCATTGTAGCAGACAAATGTAGAGTCCGCCAATACTTGCCTTTGGCCCCCGAGGGACGATTTCGATCTACCGATTCCTGCACGGCTTTCAGGTTCTCCAGCAGATCTTCTACCGCAAAGCTGCACTTGCCGAACATAATGTGGACAATGCCAGTTCGGTCGGCGCGGTACTCCAGTTTACCTGCTTTGAACTCCTGAATCGCATGGGTGAGATCGGCAGTGACGGTGCCCCCTTTGGGAGAAGGCATCAATCCGCGTGGACCCAGAAGGCGTCCCAGCTTGGCCACCTGCGGCATGACATCGGGAGTCGCAATTAACAGATCAAAATCCATGCGGCCTTTGCTGATTTCATCAATCAGTTCTTCCGAACCCACGATATCGGCTCCGGCCTCCTGGGCCTCGTTCACTTTCTCCCCACGAGCAATCACCGCTACCCGAATCTTCTGACCCGTGCCTTTGGGCAAAACCACTGTCGTCCGCAGTTGCTGATCGGTGTATTTGGGATCAATGCCCAGGCGGATATGCACCTCTGCAGCTTCATCAAACTTGGCCACCGCTGTCTCTTTCATCAGGGCCAGCCCTTCCTCCGGCAGATAGAGGCGCTCCTCTACCTTTTCCAGCAGGGCTTTCATCCTTCTGGATACTTTCTTGGTCATGAGAACAACTCCTTGGGGTGCAGGCGAGCTCAGCTCTCCCCCTGAATGTGAACAGAATCAATACCATTAAGAGTCAGCGATCAATACTCCCATACTGCGAGCTGTTCCCGCAATGATCAGCATGGCCGCCTCAATATCATTGGCATTTAAATCAGGCATTTTTTCCTGAGCAATCTGCCGCAGTTGCTCACGGGTCAGGGTCCCCACCTTGACTTTGTGGGGTTCACCGGAGCCACTTTCCAGCCCGAGGGCCTTTTTAATTAACACAGAGGCAGGTGGAGTCTTCAGAATAAAAGTGAAGCTACGATCTTCAAAGATAGAGATCTCCACCGGGATGATCATGCCGGGCTTATCAGCGGTTTTGGCGTTATACTCCTTACAAAAGGCCATGATATTCACCCCGTGCTGACCCAAAGCAGGGCCGATGGGGGGAGCTGGTGTGGCCTTTCCCGCGTTGATCGCCAGTTTGACGACAGTAACGAGCTTTTTGCCCATAGATTTGACTTATCCTTCCTTACGCACTTGACCAAACTCTAATTCTACCGGGGTATCGCGGCCAAAGATTGAGATTAAGGCCTTGAGCTTACTTCGCTCAGGGCTGACCTCTACCACCTCACCATGAAAGCCCTGGAAGGGACCGGAGAGAACCTCAATCTTGTCTCCAGGAGCCATATCGATCTTCAGCGGGGCTTCTTCCACTTCAGCCGAACTGAAGATCCGTTGCACCTCTGAGTGGCTGAGAGGCTTGGGTTTCACATGACCCCGGCCCCGACCGTAACGGCGGGTTTCTTCCGTACCCACAAAGTTAATGACGTTGGGGGTACTCTTGACCACCAGCCAGGAATCATCCGTGAGCGCCATCCGCACCAGAACGTAACCGGGAAAGATCTTCTCCTCCGTGCCCTGTCGCTTGCCCGCTTTATCCAGCTTGAAGCCAGTGCGCTTGGGGATCACGACTTCCAGGATTTGTTCCTGGACATCCAAAGCTGCAGCCCGCTGCATGAGCGTACTCTGCACCTTATTCTCACACCCAGAGGCCACCTGCACGATGTACCAACGGGGGGGTTGGCGGGACGCCTCATCCTGCTCGCGGCCTCGGTGCTCTTCCTCTACTTGATACAAATCCTGATCTAAATCCATAGTGATGTCCTTCCACGCCCATTCGCCCTACCACTGCCTGGTCAGGAGACACGATGCCTATCTCCTTCGGACAAGCCTGGGCCGATGACTAACCAAAAATTCGTTGGGCCGCCCACCCGAAGGCCTGATCAATCAGGTAGATAAATGATGCAAAAGCCAGAACGATCAGGAGAACTGCGACCGATTCGCTGATCAATTGCCGCCGATCGGGCCAGACCACCTTATCCAGTTCCTGGCGGGTGGAGAGAAGAAATCCCAGCGGCCCCTTGGCGACCTCAGCGCCCTGACCACTATTTCCCCGTGAAGCTGGATCCAGGCGATCAGAGGCATTACCCTTCTTGCCTTTTTCGGAAACCTTTTGCTTGTCTTGGCTGGGGGCCGTACCTTTAGCCATGAAATTCTCCTCAGGACTGGCGGATCAACTGCGGATGCAGAAACACTCATGCTGCAACAGCAGGAACTCTACTGTAGCAAAAGTGCCAACGCGCCCTGGAGGACTCGAACCCCCGACATTCGGTTTTGGAGACCGACGTTCTACCAACTGAACTAAGGACGCGCATGCTAGAGAATCGAGCCTCAGAGAATACGCACTTATTCCCAAGCTTATCAGGTCTAGCCCACCCTGAGGCCCACTGTCAAGATCTGCCTTGGGGATGAGGTCATGTTAAATCTTGCGATCGCTGCGCTGTTTAATGCGAGTGGCTTTACCCACCCGATCCCGCAGGTAGAACAGTTTGGCCCGCCGCACCTTACCACGGCGTAACACTGTGATCGACTCCACCCTTGGGGAATGCACCAGAAACACCCGTTCCACCCCAATCCCCTGGAAGATGCGCCGAACTGTAATCGTGCGGTTAACCCCGCTGTTGCGCATGGCGATCACGGTTCCCTCGTAGGGCTGGACCCGCTCCTTGCCCCCCTCTTGAATACGGACCGCAACCCGTACCTGATCACCGACATAGATGCGCGGGAGGTCTGTCTTCAGGTACTCAGATTCAATAGAGTGAAGAATGTCTTGCGCGTTCATGGCTTTCAGCAAAGAGACAGCAAGCTATTGTAACACAGATCAATAGCTGTATGCAGAGCCTCCGCAGGGTGGCAGGGATCAGCACGCGAAATCTCCTTTCCGATCCCCCCTGACTGGGCTTAGGATTTTGTAAAGAAATGTACTTTGTTTTGCCTGTGATTGGCTCCTCCTCACAACCGACGGTTCCGCCTGCGGAAAAACCACCCGAACCGTATTCCCAGAAGCCCGAGGGTCTGACGCCTCCAGCTCCTTCTCCGTTTCCCTGGCGCTGGTTACTTCTCATGTTGGTTCTGGCGGCCTGCGGTGGGGGGGGCTGGGGGTTCTACACCCATCTGCAATCTCAAGAGCGGCAGCGACTCCTGGCCTTGACCGTTCCCAGTCAGCGGGCCGATCTAAGTCAAAATCTGCGCGTAAGTGGTCAGGTTCACCCGATCAGGCAGGTGAATGTCAGTCCGCGCGAGGCTGGGATCCTGACGGAAGTTCTGGTGGAGCAGGGGGATTTCGTGGCGGCAGGACAGCTGCTGGCTCGCATGGATTACGGTGATCTGGGGGCAGGACTGCAGCAAGCCCAGGGACGATTGGCGGAACTCCAGGCACGTCTGGCTGAATTGCAGGCGGGAGAACGAGAACAGACCATTGCTGCAGCTCAGGCGCGTCTGGAGGCTGCTGTTGCTGAGCTGGAGTGGACCGAGCAGGATGTGGAACGCTTTCGCCAGTTACAGGAACGAGGTGCCATTGCCCTCGGAGAGCTGGATCGGCGGCAGGCCACGTTGGAGCAACGGCGGGCGGAGGTGGAAACAGCAGTACAGGAATTGCAGCGTCTCCGGGCCGGGACCCGTCCTGAAGTGATCCGCCAGGTCGAAGCGCAGGTCGCGCAGGCGCAGGCACAGGTGCAGCAGCAACAATCTCGCATCAACGATACTGAAGTCCGCGCTCCGTTTGCCGGAATTGTGGTCCAGCGTTATGCCGATGCCGGAGCGTTTGTGGCGCCAACCACCTCTGCCTCCACAGCGACAGCAGCGTCTTCGAGTTCCATTCTTGCCCTGGCGGAGGGGCTGGAGATCCGGGCGGATGTACCCGAAGCGCTGATCGGACAGATCAAGGAAAACCAAAGGGTGGAAATCCGGTCGGTATCATTTCCAGATCAGGTGGTGCAGGGTCAGGTCGAGCGGATCGCACCCTCCACCGTGGTGGTACAGGAGGTCACCATTTTTCGGGTCACGATTACCCCCATTGCCGCCGCTGATATCCTGCGGATCGGCATGAATGTTTCTGTGGATTTTGTAGGGGATCCCGTTACGGATGCCCTCACCGTTCCGGCAGTTGCCCTGATCTATCAGAACAATCAGGCCGGATTGATCGTCTGGGATCCCATCCAGCAGCAACCCCAATACCGTTCTGTGGAGACCGGAGTCACGCAGGGAGGCCTGACGGAGATCCGCCAGGGACTGCAACCAGGTGAGCAGGTCTTTACGGCTCTTCCCCCCGGTCAAACACTGGAGGAGTTAATCCGGGCCAGTCGCACAGGCGAGGAGGCAGAGTAATGCGGATCTGGACCAGTGCAGGCATGGCCTGGCAGATGGTACGGCGGCATAAACTGCGCACAGGCCTGACCATGCTGGGGATCTTGATCGGGAATGCAGCGGTGGTGGCGATTGCAGGGTTTGGTCATGCGGCTCAGGTGAAGGCCGTGGATCAGTTTCGGGATCTGGGCACCAATTTGCTGATCGTCTTTTCCACCGGTCTCGGACTTGCAGATGCAGGAACGATCCGGCCCCTGACCCTTGGGGATCTGGAGGCGATTGCCTCCGAGGTGCCTGCTGTGGCGGAGGCTGTTCCCAGTATCTCCACGAATGTGCGGGCCGTGCGGGGGGGTGTGGATCGGCGCTACGAAGTGACCGGTACCTGGCCGGACTATCTTTCGGTGCTGAGCTTGCAGCTGGAGCAGGGGCGGTTTTTCAACCCCCAGGATCTCCAGGAGCACCGATCCGTGGTGGTGCTGGGCAGTGAAGCGGCAGTGCAGTTGTTTGGGGTGGACAAGAACAACGCTGTCGGCCAGACGGTGATGCTGGATAACCTCCCCTTTGAGGTGATCGGCATTCTCAAGGCCAAGCCCACGGTCTTTGGCAATAGTGACTCGGGCCTCTTCATACCTGCAAATGTGGTGGCTCGCCAGTTTGTGGGGCGTACCTCTCCCTACGGCATTCCTCTCACCGCCATTTTTGTTTCAGCCGTATCCACGGATCAGTTGCAGGCGGCGGAGTTCCAGATGCGAAATTTGCTGCGGCAGCGGCATGAACTGCAGGGGGAAGATGATTTCATCATTCGCAATCAACAGGTGCTTCTGGATGGGGCCACCCGCATTCTCAGTCTGCTGCGGCTCCTGCTCACCGGGACGGCTGCTTTATCACTGCTGGTGGGAGGCGTGGGGATCATGAATGTGATGTTGATCTCGGTGGCGGAACGCACGCATGAAATTGGGGTGCGCAAAGCCATGGGAGCCGACAATAGTTCCATTCTGCAGCAGTTTGCTATTGAAGCGGTGCTGGTGGCGGTGAGTGGAGGCACACTGGGGATCCTCTGCAGCAGTGGGCTGTTACTGATCCTGCAGTTCACCACCGGGCTGGCCACGATTGTGGATCCTGTGACTGTGTTGGTGGCCTTTAGTTTGTCCACGGGAATCGGCCTGGTTTTCGGCATTTTTCCAGCCCACAAGGCCTCTCAGCTGGATCCGATTGAAGCCCTGCGAGTTTAAGCAACTTTTCCTGACATCTCCCGAGTCTACATGTCTCTTACCTCCTCTCTCCCCCAGTCCTTCTCCAGCCGCAATGGGCACCGCGTAGAGAACACCACCATCCGCATGGAAAAGGTGGTCAAACGCTATCACCTGCCGGAAGGAGAGTTCCTGGCGCTCAAAGGCATCGATCTCAGCATCCAGCGGGGGGAATACTGTGCCATCATGGGGCCCTCCGGCTCTGGAAAATCCACGCTCATGAATATTGTCGGCTGTCTGGATCGGCCCAGCAGTGGACGGTACTGGCTGGATGGGCTGGAAGTGTCTACCCTCAGCGATCCCCAACTGGCCAAGATCCGCAATCGCAAGCTGGGGTTTGTGTTTCAGCAGTTTCATCTTCTGCCCTCCCTCACCGCGCTGGAAAATGTGATGCTGCCCCTGGCCTATGCCGAACTGCCGGAGCGGGAACAACGCCAGCGATCCCAACGGGCTCTAGAACAGGTGGGGTTGGGCAGCAAACTGCAGATGCGCCCCAGCCAGCTCTCGGGCGGACAGCAGCAACGGGTGGCGATTGCACGGGCGATGGTCAACCGTCCGGCTTTATTACTAGCTGATGAGCCCACAGGGGCCCTGGACAGTCAAACCAGCCAGGAGGTTCTGTCCATCTTTGCTGATCTGCATCAGCAGGGCATGACGATCCTGATGGTGACCCATGATCCGGGTGTGGGTGAGGCGGCCCAACGGATCATTCGCGTCCGTGACGGGTGGTTGCAAGACTGAGGGGAATCCCCTCCCCTAGGGCATGACCGCTTATGCTGGCTTAGAGACGATTGCTGGATGCACTGGCATGGCTGTTTGGAATCTGGTTGTCCCCCCGTTGGCGGGCATGGCTGTTTGGAATCTGGTTGTCCCCCCATTGGCGGGTCTGGTGGTTGGTTATTTCACCAATGATTTCGCCATCAAAATGCTCTTCCGCCCCTACCGCCCCTACATGATTCTGGGCAGACAACTTCCCTTCACCCCAGGACTCATTCCCCAGAACCAACCCCGTCTGGCCCAGCAGATCTCCAAAACGATCATGGAATCCCTGCTCACCCCGGAAGAACTGCGGAATCTGGCCCGACGACTGCTGCAGACAGAACGCATGCAGGGTGCCATCCACTGGTTGCTAAAATCGGCTCTGGAACGGCTGGATAGCCCCTCTCAACAGCATCACACCGCGCAGGTGCTGGCTCGGATCCTGGCGGATCTGTTCAATCAATCCCTCCCCCGTCTCCTCAAGGTGTGGACACGGCAGGAAAACTTTCTGGAACCTCAGTTAAATCAGCTCTTTGATCAGTTTTTGCTAGAGATCCGGCTGACTCAGGAGCAGGCACAGGCCCTCAGCACCTGGATTCTGGAATTGCTTCTGCCTCCGGCAGTGCTGCGGCAAAGCCTGGTGGACTTCCTCACGGATCGCAACATTGAGGCCCTGGATCTGGAATTTCGGGAGCGGGCCACGGGCACCTACTGGCTGGTGGCCAACTTTCTCGGTATTAAAAATACCCTCTTACGACTGCGCAGCTTCTGCCTGGAGGATCCGGAGGGAGCCGAGCAAATTCTCGAGCAGATCCTGCGGGAGGTGGGAGCGGGGAATCGCCTGACCGAGATCCTGCAGAACCTATCGCTGCAAAATTTACCCGTGGCCGCTGTGCGACAGTTACGCAAAGAATTGCGCCAGAGTATCCAGGAGTATCTGCGCAGTGAGGGACCCGATCTGATAATCAACCTGGGCCATTCGGTGGATTGGGACAGTCTCTCGGTGCTGATCTTGAACCGGCTGCGCACTTCGCAGGTCCTACAAAATTCACTGGAACAGGTGAGCCTGGATCTGGCTCTGGTGCTGGAGCGCTATCTGGAACGAGATCTGGAATCGCTGATGACCCAGGTGATTCCGGTGCTGAATCTGGATCAGGTGATTATTGATCGTGTCAATGCCACTGCCCCTGCGGATCTAGAAAAGGCGATCCAGCAAATCGTGCAGAAGGAGCTGCAGGGGATCGTCAATCTGGGGGGAGTGTTGGGCTTTATGGTCGGCTGTATGCAGGCTGGCTTTCTCTATTTCTGGGGTGGATAGCCTCAGGCGTCGCTTCGCATGGGAGGGATCCATCTCTTAAGCTGAGAGTGAGCGATTCCTTTGCATTTATGCCCCTCCTTACCCTGTTAGGAACTTCCGATATTCATGCCCATATTTATCCCTGGAATTACTTCTGGGGAAAGGAGGCGGAGTTGGGGTTGGCGAAAATCTCGACGCTGGTGAAGCAGGAACGCACCCGCCACCCCGGTCAGGTCATCCTGGTTGACAATGGCGATACCTTTCAGGGCAATCCCCTCGCTACCTACTTTGGTCGGGTCAATGTCCAGGATCCTCATCCCGTTGCTCTAACCATGGCGGCAATGGGGTACGACGCTATGATCCCAGGCAACCATGATTACAACTATGGGGCTGCCCAGCTGGAGACATGGCGGCAATCTCTTCCCTTTCCTCTCATTGGTGCCAATGTCCGTGACGCCAATGGGCAGCGCTGCTTTGCCCCCTACCTGATTAAGGACATCCAGGGGATACGGGTTGCGATCCTGGGTCTGACCACGCCCCGCATCGACACCTGGGAACGTCCGGAATTTATTCAGGGGTTGCAGTTTGAGGAAATTATTCCCGCTGCTCAGGCGCTGCTTCCCCAACTGCAGGCCGAGGCCGTGGATGTGATCATTGCCTCTGTGCACAGTGGGCCGGAGCGATTGCCTGCCGAACCGGACTCAACCCTCTCCGGGCAGTCCCAGAATTCGACCTGGGTAGACCAGCCCAGTCTGGAGGGAGAAAACATGATTCTGGCGCTGGCGGAGGCCGTTCCGGAGATTGATGTGATCCTATGCGGACATACCCACCAGGCTGTGCCCGAGATGTGGGTGGGCAACGTCCTGATTACGCAGCCCCATTTTTGGGGATCGCAGCTCTCACGGGTGCGGCTGCATTTAGAACAGGAACAGGGACACTGGCAGATTCAGCACAAAGCAGCAGAACTGGTTTCTGTGGTAGGGGTGCCTGCCGATCCCGAGATCCTGGCCCTCACCCAGAGCCATCACCGCCAAACCCTGGCCTATCTGGACCGTAACATTGGCCAAACCCTGGAAACCATTCCGGCGGGCTGGCAGGCCCGGTTTCACCATGGGGCCCTGGCGGGGCTGATCAACCAGATGCAGTTCGAAACAGCACAAGCTGCAGGGGTCGCTGTGGATCTTTCTCTCGCCTGTATTTACACCGAACAGGGGCATTTGCAGGCGGGACCCATTACCCTGCGGGATGCCTATCGTGTAACGGTCTACGAGAATATTCTCTGTGTTCTGGAGATCTCTGGCAGCATTCTCCGGGCAGCATTAGAGCAAAATGCCACCTACTTTCGGCAATTGGATCCTCACCCTCTACCCTCCGACCCGAGCAAAGTGCTTGCACCCAGCTCCCGCCCCTATCAATGGGATATCTACGCTGGCATTGATTACACTCTGGATCTGACGCAGCCTGTGGGAAAACGGGTCCAGTCCCTGATGTATCAAGGGCTACCCGTGGATGACGCAGATCGCTTTCGCCTGGTGCTGAACAGCTATCGAGCCCATGGGGGAGGAGGATTTCCCATGTTTCGGCAGGGAAACTTGCGCTGGCAATCAGCAGAGGATCTCCGAGATTATCTGGTCAACTATATCCGAGCCCATTCTCCTCTCCATCCCTCGAGGTTAGTCCAGAGCAATTTTCAGCTGATTCCCGATCTGTATCATCACTATCTCGAGCTCAGTTTCTCAGCCTCCGCCTTGTGATGGCAAAACTCAGGGAATGCAGGGAAGCAAGCGGATATCATTTTTTCCATAGTCAATAATGTTTAAGATAGGATTACTTAGCGTTAGTTACACCCACTTAGTCGTTATTTCCCATGGCCCTAGAAGAGAAACATCCCATTTCACCTGAAGATGCACAACCGGAGTTGATTGAAGAGGCTCAAGGCGAAGACGCAGAGCTTGAGGAGCTGATTATCGAAGACACCGATATTGCAGCCACTGCTGCTGCCGCCAGTGAGCAATTGGAGCAGAGCAACGAGAGCAGTGCGCAGGTGAAGCAGCTTCAGCAGGAATTGGAGGTCGCCCGCCACCAATTCAAAGAGCAGGAAGAGAGCTATGTGCGCCTATATGCCGACTTTGAGAATTTTCGGCGGCGGACCCAGCGGGAGAAGGAGGAGCTGAGTCAGCGGGAACGGCAAAAGTTTGTGCTGGAGATCCTACCGGTGATCGACAGTTTTGAGCAGGCCCAGCAGCAGATGAAGCTGGAAACCGAGCGGGAAAAGGAAATCCACAACAGCTACCAGGGTATCTATCGCCTGCTCGTGGATGCCCTGAAAAAGATGGGGGTGACCCGCATGAAAGCCGCTGGGCAGCCCTTCGATCCCAAGCTGCACGAAGCCATTCAGCGACAGCCCAACAATGATCACCCTGACGGAACTGTCCTGGTGGAATTTCGACCGGGCTATCAGCTGGGAGAGATGGTGGTTCGCCATGCCATGGTGGTGGTTTCTGCTCGTGACGACAGTGCTGAGGCTGCCCCGAGCGAAGAGGGATCAACCGTTTCGGTGGAGTCATCCGCTGCAGCTGAACCGTCCTCAGACAGTGGAGACGTAGCCACACCTGCCGAGGAGGGATAAACTTCTGGCAGGGAGTGGACTTCAATTGTTGATTGGGACGGCATGGGTGGGCATCCTTATCTTCAGAGTGTTCAAGGTTGAGGTGTATTGAGATTTCACTGGTGTTCCGCAAGCCCCGCACTCTACAGCGATGCTTTAGGTTATGAGTAAAGTCATTGGCATAGATCTAGGTACAACCAACAGCTGTGTGGCTGTTCTGGAAGGTGGTCAGCCTGTAGTGATCACCAATACAGAAGGAGGCCGCACAACCCCCAGTATTGTGGGGTTTGCAAAGAATAATGCTCGCCTGGTCGGGCAATTGGCCAAGCGGCAGGCCGTCACCAATGCTGAGAATACGGTTTTCAGTATCAAGCGGTTTATGGGGCGAAGCTGGACGGAAACAGAGGAAGAACGCTCTCGGGTTCCCTATAAGGTGGTACCGGGGCGGGATGAGATGGTCGAAGTGGCGATTCAGGATCGCTCTTACACGCCTCAGGAAATTTCCGCCATGATCCTGCAGAAGCTGAAGTCGGATGCGGAAGCTTATTTGGGAGAGGCGGTGTCTCAAGCGGTGATCACGGTCCCTGCCTATTTCACCGATGCCCAGCGGCAGGCCACCAAAGACGCAGGCACGATTGCTGGTCTGGAGGTCTTGCGCATCATCAACGAGCCCACGGCTGCCTCACTAGCCTATGGACTGAATAAACAGGATCAGGATATTCGCATTCTTGTGTTTGACCTGGGGGGAGGCACCTTTGATGTCTCGGTCCTGGAACTGGGGAATGGCGTCTTCGAGGTCAAATCCACCTCAGGCAACAATCACCTGGGGGGAGATGACTTTGACCAACAGATCGTGAACTGGCTGGTGGCCCAGTTTGCTGATGCCGAGGGGATTGATCTCTCTCAGGATCGGATGGCCCTGCAGCGGATGCGGGAAGCCGCCGAGAAAGCCAAAATTGAGCTGTCTTCAGCCCAGTCCACGTCGATTAATCTGCCGTTCATTACCGCGGATGACTCCGGTCCCAAGCATCTAGAGGTGGAGCTAACTCGCGGGAAGTTCGAGCAGCTGGTGCGGCATCTGGTGGAGGGCACCATTGAGCCGACGGAGCAGGCGATCAAAGATGCGGGCATCTCAGCCAAGGAAATTGATCGCATGATCCTCGTGGGAGGATCCACCCGCATTCCCGCCATCCAGGAGCAGTTGCGCAGTATTTTTACCCAGATCTCCCTCGATCGCTCCGTCAACCCTGATGAAGCGGTGGCTCTGGGCGCTGCGATTCAGGCGGGCATGCTGGGAGGAGAAGTGAAGGATCTGCTGCTCCTGGATGTCACACCCCTGTCGATTGGGGTGGAAACACTGGGAGGTGTATTCACCAAGATTATCGAGCGCAACACCACCATTCCCACGAGCAAATCCCAGATCTTCTCCACCGCCACTGATAACCAGAGCGTTGTGGAGATCCATGTCCTGCAGGGGGAGCGGGCCATGGCCAAGGACAATAAGAGTCTGGGGCGATTTCAATTGTCAGGGATCTCGGCAGCCCCCCGTGGAGTTCCTCAGATTGAGGTTGCTTTTGAGATTGACTCCAACGGTATTCTCAATGTTTCAGCTCAGGACAAGGGGACAGGACAGGCCCAGAGCATTACGATCACCAACAATGGGGGCCTGAGTGCTTCTGAAATTGAGCGCATGCGCACAGAGGCAGAGGTTTACCAGGGGCAGGATCTCGTCCGCAAGCAACTGGTTGAAATTAAGAATCAGTCGGACAGTCTTCTTTACAACTACGAGAAAACCCTGGAGGAGAACAACAGACGTCTGAGTCGCGAACGGAAAGAGAAGGGGGCCGTCGTGGCAGGGCGCTTGAGAGGCCTGCTCTCAGATGATAACGTAGAACTAGCAACTTTACGTTCCGCAATGGAAGACCTACGAGTTACGCTCCTGGATATGGGCAGTGAGATCTATTCCTGAGCCCATGCCCTTGGGGTAGGAGGGGTAACGGCATGCCCAACACAAGCAACCGATTCTCCTATGGGTGAGCTCATCCTCACCTTTTTTGTCCCCTTGATCATTCCCTGACAGGATCCACTATGCCTCGTGACTATTACGAAGTTTTGGGAGTAAGCCGGGACAGTTCCAAGGAAGATATCAAGCGAGCCTTTCGGCGGTTGGCCCGTAAATATCATCCCGATGTGAACAAAGAACCGGATGCTGAGGAAAAGTTTAAAGAGATCAACCGCGCCTATGAAGTGCTCTCGGATAGCGAACTCAAGAGCCGTTACGATCGCTTTGGAGAAGCGGGGCTGGGGGGAGCCGCTGCAGGAGCCGGGGGCTTTCAGGATATGGGCATGGGCGGCTTTGCCGATATCTTTGAGAGTTTTTTCACCAACTTTACCGGGGCCAATCCCTACACCCGTACCCGTCAGGGACCGGTTCGTGGGGATGATCTGCGCTTTGACCTGAAATTAGATTTCTTAGAAGCCGTGTTTGGGGGAGAAAAGCAGATCCGCATCAGCCATCTGGAAATGTGCTCGGTCTGTGATGGCTCGGGGGCAAAACCTGGCACAAATGTGGTAACCTGTCCCACCTGCAATGGGATGGGTCAGGTGCGGCGAGCCACCCGGACACCGTTTGGCAGCTTTACCCAGGTTTCGGTCTGCCCCAGTTGCAATGGAGAAGGCAAGGTGGTGGAAGAAGCCTGCTCCAATTGTGCTGGCGATGGGGTGGTCCAGGCCACCAAAAAGCTGCGGATCACAGTTCCGGCAGGGGTAGACAGTGGTACGCGTCTGCGCGTGTCCTCGGAAGGTGATGTGGGGCGGCGCGGTGGACCTCCGGGCGATCTTTACGTCTATCTGTTTGTGGAAGCTGATCCCGAATTTCAGCGAGATGGGTTGGATGTCACCTCTGAGGTCAAGATCAGTTATCTCCAGGCCATTTTGGGCACCCACCTCCACATTCCCACGCTGGACTCCCGTGCCGCTCTGGAGGAAGAGTCGGAGCTGGCCGTGCCCGCAGGCTCCCAACCGGGAACCATTTTGATCCTGGATGGCAAGGGTGTCCCGAGAATTGGCAATTCCGTTAGCCGTGGCGATCACCGCATCAAGCTGGTGGTGGAAATTCCCACACGTATTAGCCATGAAGAACGGGAACTGCTGGAGAAGCTGGCGGAGATTCGGGGTGAACGCCTGGAAAAAGGCCAGGGATTCCTGGGGAATCTTTTCCGTGGCTTCGCCCATCCACACCGGGATGAGGAGGCCTAGCGGCTTTCATCCCAGGCAGACAGGAAAAGAGGATAGTTTGCCAGTGAACCCTTGATCTCCCCTGAGTTGCCCTATGCCTGATATGGATCTCCGTGGTGTCCCCTGTCCCCTTAACTTTGTGCGCACCAAACTGCGGTTGGAGAAACTGGCCGTGGGTGAGAGTTTAGAGGTATGGCTGGATGCAGGGGAGCCCGTGGAGCAGGTCCCCCACAGTCTGGAGATCGCCGGACACCGGATCTGTGAGCTGGAGCCCCAGACGGAGGGCTATTTTCGCTTAGTCGTTGAGCGGGGTTCATGACAACCACGGTCTGGCATGGGGTGGTACAGGCGGCCCAGGCTAACTTCTATCGGGTGGGAGTCACCGACCTCAAGGGAGCGGATCTGTACAGTCCCACCTCCAATCCATCCCGGCGAGAGATCCTCTGTACCTGCCGAACTCGTCTCAAGAAAATGGGCTATCAGGTCATGGTGGGAGACCGAGTCCAGTTTGTGATTGGAGGAGAAACCCCGGCCAGCGATTCCTGTGATCAACGGGGGGCCATCATTGCCGTCGAACCCCGCTCCAGTCTCCTCCCTCGCCCTGCCATTGCCAATCTGGATCAGGTGGTGGTTGTGTTTGCACTGGCGGAGCCGGACCTGGATCCCTATCGCTTGAGTCGCTTTCTGGTTCAGGCAGAAACCACAGGATTGCCAGTAAAACTGTGTTTGAACAAATGCGATCTGCTCAGTCCGGCAGAACTACAGGCTTGGGTCAAACGGTTAGGCCGCTGGGGTTATGATCCGTTGCTGGTGAGTGCCCACACGGGCGAGGGGCTACCGGAGTTGCTGCGGGTATGTACCGATCAAATTTCGGTCCTGATGGGCTTGTCGGGGGTGGGCAAGTCCAGTTTGATCAACCAGCTGGTGCCGGATCTGGACCTCCCCACCCAAAAGGTCTCCGGTCGTCTACAACAGGGACGACACACTACCCGCCACGTGGAATTGTTTCCTTTGCAGGAGGCCAGTGGCTGGGTGGCCGATTCTCCTGGCTTTAATCAGGTGGAGCGCTATCACTGTGCATCCCAGGACCTGATCCAGTGTTTCCCGGAGATCAGAGGCCGCGCTGGAGACTGTCAGTTTCGCAATTGTTTGCATCAGAAAGAACCCGGATGCCAGGTGAACAACAGGGACTGGGAACGATATCCCTGGTACCTGGATGGATTAGAAGAACTACTTCAGCTTGAGGAGGGGGCGAGTAGCAAAAAAACTGAATCCCACATCAAATACAAGTCAACTGGCAAACAGGAGAGGGTGCAGGCCATCCCCCGCTTGCAGGGTCAGCATAAACTTTCGTCCCGTCGTGTCCGCAAGCAACAAAGCCTGGAGGATGCGTAACAAATTGCCTATTCTCGACTCAAGAAATCGCCAAAGTTAAGAATAGTGTTCTGTTCACTTAGGATCGTTTTGACATCTTCCGGTAAATTGCGCACGTATTCAAGCTGGATCACATCAGGATTCTGGCGCAGGGCCTCCCCCTTGAGGCGAATCGCTTGGGCTTCCCCATCGGCTTTGACGATCATTCTTTGCTTGGTAAGCTCCGCCTGCTCAACCCGGAAAACCTCCCGCTGTTTTTCCTGCTCGGCAATCTGTTTGGCTTCAATCGCAGACTGAAATTCTCGTGAAAATTCAACATTGCGTAGGAGCAAACTCTGGAGAATGATTCCCTCTGGCTCCATCAGATCACTTAATTCCTGCCGGATCGTTTCCTGAATCTCTGCCCGCTGATCCGAATAGACCCCAATGGCCGAATAGCGAGCGATGACATTGCGCACCACGGCTTGAGAGGCGGGACGAATAATCTTGCGCAGGTACTCTGGTCCCACATTTTGGTGGAGGAGGGGGACCGTTTCCGGTTGCAGGCGATAGCGCACCGAGACATCCAGATCCACCCGCTGGCCATCGGCAGTTAAGGCCGTGAGGGAATCGTTGGTGCGCACCGTCCGATCCTCTGTTTGACTGGCCATGCTATAGGTCTGGGTGCGGACATCGTAGAGGACAGGAAACTGTAGCACCGGAATCAGGAGGTGGATACCTTCGCGGCGGGGCTTCATCTCCGTGCCCACCAGACGATTAAAGACCACAGCTTCATAGCCCGGTTGCACCACCAGCAAACAGCGGGGCAGGATAAACAGAATCAGGAGAACCAATCCCACCAGGGGCAAGTACTGTTGCCGGTTCGATCCAGAAGTCTGGCGAGAAGAGGTACGACTCATAACCAATCCCAGGGGCAAGCTCCTCAACCAGGTTAACCCGATCCGGGGCGTTACAGACAACTCTCAGCTCCGCCTCAGCTCTTTCTGTAAAGTCGGTGCTAGGATGCGCCACAGCCCATGGAAGTCAGGATCACTATGGTGAAGCTGCAACGGTTGCATCTGGAAGTCACCAATGTCTGCAACTTCAAGTGTGAATTTTGTCCGGACGCGATCATGAGTCGGGCGCGGGGACACATGGATCTGGAGTTACTGCAGAACATTCTGGCGGAGATTGCGGAAACAGAGATGGCCGAGATCGTCACCTTCCACCTCATGGGTGAACCCCTGATCTACCCTCACATTTTCACCGCCATGACCACGGCCCTGGATCTCGGGATCTGCCTGCACCTAACCACGAATGGCAGCACCTTTGCCCTCAAACCGGACCATATCCACCAGCTGGTGAGCCTGCCGGTCCCCAAAGTCACCATTTCTCTGCAAACCCCTGATCCGGAAACCTTTCAGATCCGGGGGGCTCCCCCCCGCCTGACTCCAGAACTGTACTTTGAGGGCATTACTAACTACATCCATACTCACCTGCTGGCCACGAGCCCTACCCGTGTCCATATCAAGTTTCTGGATACCACTCCTCATCCCTTTCTGGTTCCCCACAAACGACTATCGGTGCTGGATGATGCTGCGGTCATGCGGGCCGAGTTATTGAGCTGGGCCAAGCGCCTGCTGGCAAAACTTCCCGAAGCTCCCCGTGATGCCTGGATCCAGCAGCAACTCAGCCGCTATCATCCTGGACGCTGGCAGATCATTTCCCTGCACCCTCGCCTGGCTTTAGAAACCTTTCCACTGGACAGCTGGGGCAATGTGGAAACCGCCAGAGTTTATCCGGCCTCCTTTGGCACCTGCAATGGTGCTGCGCAACAGGCTGGCATTCTCTATGACGGCACCGTCGTTCCCTGTTGTAAAGACTATGAGGGTCTGATCCCCCTGGGCAATGTGCGGGAAAAGCGGCTAGCAGAAATCCTGATGGATCAGCCAGCCTGCGGCCTGCGGCAGGGATTCAACCGTTTACAAGTGAAGAACCCCATTTGCCAACGCTGCATCGGAGCCGACAGCCATCACAAAACTTTACTACGCCAGCTAGGATCGATTGCCTATTTCAAGGGGTATCGTCCTCTGATGCAGAAGCTACAACCGGGCTGGGGAGAAGTTTAGGTCTATCAATCTTTCTGGATCAAGTAATCCACCAGCCGATCCAGACGCTCTACGGCTGCCGTGGTGGAGATCAACATCTCCCGCACCTGCATGATGGTCTGGGTTAATTGGGCCACAGAATGGGCTAGATCTGCTTGAGCACTGGTGATCTCAGGCTGGTACTGGGTTAACTGCACCTGGGCATCCGCCATCTTGGCCTGAGTGTCCGTGATCCGCTCCACAGAATGGAGCAACATGCCCTGGCTTTTGGCAATGTTTTCGATAATATCCGCCAGCCGATCAATGCGATCGTCGGTCCAACACTCTCGCGTCATGGATAGCACTCCAGAGGATCCAGGAAGGAAATCACAGCAAAGATTCGGGGCCCCCCGATCTCAAGGCCAGTATATCTCCTGACTGCTGGATACCAGCCAATCTCTTGATTTTATTTGTAAAATAATATACTCTAGTCAGGTGGGAATTCTACCCGTGTAGATTGCTCTCTGCACAAAATTTAAGGTAGGACTAAAGAAGGCAGGAATTTACCCAAACAGGATGAGTTATGCTGGTCACTCTCGAAAAAGCCCTTGAGATTGTTGGTCAAGGCAAGCATGTCATAATCATGACTACTGACGGAAAGATTGCCTTGGTACCTTCCGACAAGGCTGATCTCAAGGTCAGTTCTATGGAAGCTATTAATCTCACGTTCTACGTAGTGCGGATGGGCAGTGGTGATGACATCCAGGCGCTCTGGTCTCAACTGGAGCAGGCCATCCAGGACGCTGCGGAACGAGCCACGAAGCCTGACCCTGCTGAATTGCGGCAGCAACGGTACCGTGAGATCAGGGGTATCGGTTAAATCCGAGCCCTGATCCGCGTGAGTGGCCTAAGAATGGGAAGCGGTTTACCTGGTCGAACTAGTTTCTTCCGCGAGACTGGCACAACTGAGGGGAACCCACTCGCCCTCCTGCGTCAGTCCCAGAAGCATCGACTGAGAAGGAGCGATAGCTTGGCCCGTCAGTGCACAGTACTCCTTCTGCTGAGCTATGGCCGGGACAGTTGCTCGGATATGCTGTCTCGTTACCTTTGATCTCTGGGGGTGGAGTTGCTGATGTACGTAGGTCCAGAGCACTTCCCGCACCAGGGTTTGATACCCCTGATTCCCCGCCAGCTGCTTGAGCTTATCCTTAAGTTCTCGCTCCAACCGAATACTGGTAACTTCCATCTCTGTCGTGGACGAGCGAGGCATGGTGGGGCTCATCATTTGCAGTTTCCTCCCAAAAATTAACAGGCTTATCTGTAGTATAAGTGTAGTATGAGGAGTCGGGTTGTAAAGGGTCCTCTCAGGAGAAAATCATCCTCGCAAACGCCCAGAACGCAAAATACTGATGATCAGCCACAAGCCTAAAAGACTGGCCGCGGCAAAAAGCACCTGACTCACCCAATACACCTGGAGACTCTGGGCCTCCGCCGAGATCGTAGCGGCCCCAATGATCAGGGCCCCCACCACCACACTGAAGGAAAGACGGTTGGCTGAGTCATCCAGACTGCGACGGACAGATTCCAGTTCTTGCACACTCAGGTTCCAGCGCAGCGTTTCTGAGGTAATGCGGCTCAGTAAAACTTCCACCTGACGCGGGGACTGCAGGGAAAGGTTTTTTAGATCCAGGGCGGTGCGCAGCAGGGCAGGCAGGGGAGCATTGCCCACCAGTTGTTGGCGAAACACATCCGTCATCAGGGGGCGCAGCTGATTGGGCAGGTTATACTCCGGATCCAGTTCGCGGGCCACCCCCTCTAGATTGGCCAGAGACTTGGAGCAAAGACCCAAATTACCGGGCAGACGGATCATATTGCGGCGGGCGGTTTCCAGAACATCAAAAAAGAGCTCGCTGAAGTTGAGCTGGGAAACATTTAAGCTGTAATACTGCCGCAGCAACCGTTCGTAGTCGCGCTCCAGTTGGGAAAGACTGATCGGCTTCACGGGGGGAGCCAGTTCCAGGGTCAGTTCACTGCAGCGCTGGGCATCCAGACTGACAATGGCCAGAATCAGTTCCAGCAGAATCTGTTGAGTGCGGGGATCGAGGCGGCCAATCATGCCGCAGTCCAGAAGAGCCACCCGTCCATCCTGCAGGAAGAAGAGGTTGCCGGGGTGAGGATCGGCGTGAAAAAAGCCGTCGATACAAATTTGCTGAAAAAAGGCACGGGTGAGCATCTGGGCAATGGCACGTTTCTCGCCTGTGGCGTCTCCCCCTTTGCTAGCCCCCGAGTAGGAGGCTTTCAGGATCGGGACGCCATCCAGCCATTCCAGCACCAGCATCTTATCGGTGGTCAAGGGCCAGATGATCTCAGGCACCACCAGTTGTTTAGAATCAAACCAGCTGCTGTCGGCCATATTGCGGCGCAGTTGATCTGTGTAGGTGGCCTCCTGTGTGAACTTAAGCTCATTGCGCAGGGCATTGGCAAATTCATCCGCTAGCGACACCACATCCGAGAACTGACCAAATTCGGTTTGGGCCACCAGTTCCGCCAGACTCCGGATCAGGGCCATATCCTGGTCCACAATCTTCTCGATCCCCGGTCGTTGCACTTTCAAGGCCACTTCCCGACCATCCAGAAGCCGAGCTTTGTGGATCTGGGCAATAGAGCCTGCTGCGACAGGATCCTGGTTAATGTAGGCAAAGGTTTGTTCCAGGGGCTTCTGCAACTGCTGACGGATAACAATTTCAATATCTCCCCAGGCAACCGGGGGCACATTGGCCTGCAGATCGGTCAGCGCCTCAATGTAGGGACGGGGTAAAAGATCCGGACGGGTGCTGAGCAACTGGCCCAGTTTGACGTACACAGGCCCAAGATCCACCAAGATATTACAGAGAATCTGGGGCGGGGGCAGTTTGGGTTCATTGGCTTTCGCCCCCATGAGCAGCTGGCGCATATAATCCCAGCCATGCCGGAAAACCACCTCCAGGATCTCTCCCTGACGGGCACTATTTTGAGCAAATCGGGCAAACATGGGCGGACCATTCCGGTGCAATACCTCTTTACCATAGATCCTGAGACTCAGTCTCACCACTCCGGGACTGGGAGCAGGGAAAAAGGAGAAGGGACGATGGGGTTACTGACACGGGTTTATAAAGCCATCAACCTGGATCTGTTGCATATCGCCAGAATGACAGATACTCCCGTCGAGCATCTTACGGGCGTTGTTCTAGACCTACAGGATCTGCACCATCTGCTCAGAAAAACGCTGGCAACCGAGATCATGAATCTGAGGTACCTGCAATATCAGGTGGATCAGTGTCTGCGGCAGGACACAGAGGTTCCTAGCGATTTGGCCCTGGAACTGGAGGATAAACAAGGTCAGATCCTAATTTTAAGTCGGCTGCTGATGCGTCTCGATAGTAAGGTGGCACTGGCCCAACGATTACTGACCGATCTCAGTCCTGAACCCGCTTGAGCCGATCGCATTGAACAGATTGGCTAGGGGGCTATAGTTAAGAGGTTTGCTTGACCGTAGATCCCGTAGCTCGGATGTCGCGTAGTTCTTGGATGGAGTGCTCAAAGGGACTCATGATGGCTTTTTTGAAGCAGACGGCTTGTCAATGATGTCCCAACAGATGGCTTCTGGGGACTGAATGATCTTGTCTCACAGATCACCTTAAGATATGCCCCCACGGATAACCCAGCAGTATAACGGTGAAGCTCAACGGCGGCAGACAACATTGGAGACACAACCAAGATCTCTGTCCTGTCCGTTGCAGCGCAGTGTTAGGCGGCTGGTGGTTTCAACTACTTGCGGCTTTTCCAGTAACCAGGCTCACGACTGCAATGCATAACCGCCAAAATCAAAATGTAGTCCTGCTCAATTGTGTAGAGAACACCATATGGAAACTTACGCGCCATACACCGCCGAACATCTTCATCAATTGCAGTGTAACGGGTTGGAGACTCCCTGATCCGATAAACTGTATCCTCAATCGCGTTTATGAACGCTTGAGCAACTTCAACTCTCTGCTCTGTATAGTATTGAACTGCTTCAGCATACTCATTCAACGCTTCAGGGTGAAATACATATCTCATGGCTCAATCAGCCGTCTGACTTGTGCTAAAGCATCCTCCCCTGAAATTGGCTGAACAGAACCATCTCTTACCTCATCTCGTCGGCGCTTGGCTTCAGTTACCCAAACTGCCTGAATTTCTGAGTCGGTGTCGAACTCCAAGCTTTCCACCAACTTGTCTGCCAGGAGTGCTCTTGACTCACTAGGCAGGGACAATATTTCCTCAGTCAGTTGCTCAATAGATCGCATAACACCTCACATAACACTAAACTCTGATGCAATTGTAGCAAAGTTTAATATGCCAGAATTCGATGAAGTAGCCACCGAACTTGAAGCATTTATCTAGCAGTCGACTGGCATAGGCTTATATTTGAAGACTGACCGATAATTGTTCGTGAGAAATATGTGAAACAGCGATGTATCGAACTGGGCGTTGAAGCTTTATAATTTTACCAAGCTCTTCTGCTCTCTTAAGCCACTCGCCAGCCAATTTTTCAGAGACTCCTAGAGCGTCTTAGTTGGGATAACTATAATGAATCAGTAGATTTAATAGAACAGGTGGAACGATTTCGAGAGCGGTTTGGTCACTATCCAGAATCAGTGCATGCCGACAAAATCTATCGAACGCGAGCGAATATAAAGTGGTGCAAAGAGCGAGGTATCCGACTCAGCGGTCCCCCATTAGGAAGGCCGAGTCAAGACCCTGAACGGAAAGCTGAGCTGAAGAAACAAGCCCGAGAAGATGAGAAAGTTCGCGTAGAGATTGAAGGCAAGTTTGGGCAGGCAAAACGGAGATTCAGTCTGAGTCGAGTGCAGGCGAAGTTAGCCGAAACAGCAGAGACAGCGATTGCAGTGATCTTTTTGGTGATGAATCTGTGTCGGCGGCTATACCGCATACTTTTTTATGGTTATTGTCATGGTTGAGGGAGATGGAAAGAGCTCTAAAGACCCTGTTCAGGAGTAACGAAAGCATGAAGGCTAGCTGAAGATGAAAATTGGTTGTTGAGACTGGTATTCCCCTAACAAGATATTTCTATCCATCCTGATCTACCCACGTTTTTCAGCAAACCCTACTTATGACTCTTTAGATCCCATCCGCCCACGAGTCAAACCAAGTATAGGGGACTTCGATTAATTGATAATGGGAGTTTTTTGGTAAAATTGAAGAGAT
>CAYMOX010000049.1:0-35934 GCA_964392245.1 uncultured bacterium | reverse complement strand
GACCTTTTTTTCTACACTTGAAGGTGAAAAATGAGGATTAATCGAGGTGCCTTCCAGTAAGATCGATAACTTCTCGGTATCTGCTAAAGAGGAAGCCACTCCATTGATCCTGCATTCTGTAGTAACTCTGGGCTATGATGCCCCCTGGAGGCAGGTTCATGAAACCCTGATTAAGGCTGCCTCAGCAACTCACTACGTACTGAATGATCCCGCACCCTTTGTTTTACAAACCAGTCTCAATGACTTTTATGTCACTTATGAAGTGAAAGCCTATACTCGACATCCTCATAAAATGGCCTTGATCTATTCTGAGCTACACCAGAATATTCAAGATTGTTGTAATGAAGTAGGGATTGAGATCATGTCTCCCCACTACACGGGCTTACGAGATGGCAATACTACAACTATTCCACAATCTTATCTGCCGCCAGACTACATTGCCCCTGGGTTTAGGGTGCAGGCATATCACCCTTCAGTCAGGACAGAAAGTCCTCCTCCAGACAAACAAAGAAACAGCAAACTCTAGCAATATTTATTCACCTATCACTTAACTGCCTAATCTGAATGAAATAATGCCACCATCCCAGCTTAAGTCAAAAAACTGATAATTCAGATTGTAAATAGTTTTTTATAAATACCGCAGGTTTTTTACTTGATCCTCTTTATAATAATAAAGTCCTAGCTATCAGATCAGAGGGTGTCATGGTTAGATCTCAATCAGTCTCGTACCAGCTTTTGCTAACAACTGTAATGGCTTCCCTTCTCCTTGGCTTGATCGGTGTTTTCGACAGCCAGGAGGAGCAACTTGCTATTGCTCAACCTGAAATGTTACTGGCTCAAAGTCAAGAAGATGAAGCCCTTGATACTTTCTTCAATAGCCAGTATGACTATTTCGATGCCAGCATTCTGGCCAATTTCTTCGGTTCATCCTTGGAAGATGCCAAGGTTGTCATCGGTTCTAAAATCCTGCTGGGGCCAACAGGCAAATCTCTCCTCACTCAACGCCTTACTGATGCCCGAATCAGTGCCCTGAACTCAGCCGAAGATCTACGCTACTGGGTAGATGCTGGCTATACCTATGAAGATGCAGAGGCTCTGGCAGCTTTCTGGGGGGACTCTTCACCTTATGAAGCCAAACTGCGTATCGAGCGAAACCTGATTCTGGATCAGAAAGAGGCAATCGATACAGCACTACTGTTGGCAGCCAGCTAGAAGGGAAGGATCCGATGGCTTATCCCTGGACATTGGGTATTGAGATCGAACTCCTCGCACCGCGGGGATCAAGCCGTCTTGTTTTGGCTGAAGAGTTAGCAAATTTGCATCAGGGTCAGATCAATCGTTTTTTTCATCCCCAATCGGAGCCCAGCAAGATCCCCACCACCCCCGTCATGGAAAACCTGACCCTTGGCTTTGAGGTAAACGATCCTGCAGGCAAGTTGGTGGCCAAATGTGTGGATGATCTGACCCTCCAGGTCGACTGCCACAAGCAAACTCCCCCGCGTCCTGGCTGGTATCGGATCGTCAGTGATGATCCCCGCTTATTACGATTGGTGTCTCAGGTTTGTAGAGCTTCAGATCCTTTAGAAGCCGTTTTAGAACCTGTTGCCAGGCTTTTTGGGGTTGAGCTGATCCGGGGGGCAGGTGGAATGGTGAAGGTGAGTTGTGAAGATGGCCTTCCCATTGCCGTTGCTGCTCCTTTACCGGGTGAGCGGGAGCGGCCCTGCGAATTGATCAGTCCCCCTTTATTGAGATCTGAGCTCCCAATAATTGAAAAGTGGATAAATCTAGCTCGCGAATTGAACTTCACTGCCCCCCATGAAGGAGCAACCCACATTCATATTGATGCTTCTCATTTCTGCTCCCCGTCAATTTTTCGGAATCTGGTGACGTTGATCTGGATCTATGGACAGCCGTTACGGACACTGCTCCAGACAAATCCACACTGCCGCAAAGTTGGATCGATTCCTAAACCCCTATGGGAAATGGTCCACTCTGATGTATGGAATTCATTGAACTGGGCAGAGGCTTGCGAGTTTTTGAAGAAATTACAAATATCGAAATATCTGGACTTTAACCTGCGCAATATGATCTATAATACTCCCCATAAGCACACAATTGAGGTGCGAATATTACCAGTGTGGCTGGAGTACGAACCGCTCATCATGGCTATTGATCTAATCCAAGCGATCTTTGAGCGTAGTTTTGATCCGATCAGCTCCTTTTCCTCACCAGAAAAAACAGATATCACAAATTTATTGGATTCACTTTCGCTTTCATGTGCAACACGCTCCTATTGGGCAAAGCGGTCGCCTCAATTACAAAACTTCTGAGATGCGGAATATCCATGCGGTGAGCGGCAAACAACAGGTAAGCCTGGATGCCCTCAGGTTCCAAATCTGGAATGTTCTCCAGGCTCCCCTCACTGAACTATCTATGCACACAATATTGAGTCAACTCGTGAACTGACTCCCCTAAAAAATCAGAGCTAAAACTAGCCTGAACCTGCTCAGCCAGATCTGATGCGCATCCCAGTTTCAGCTTTAAGGAACAGAGGGGGGAAGAAATAAATTTTGTACCACCTGGTATACCATAATAAGATAGTAGAGTCTGAGGATAGATGCGTTAATCCTGGATTAGGCATGACTCGTTCAGCTGGTGGACGTACCCGCTCATTTGAAATCACTGAGGCTCTTGATCGGGCTGCACGAGTCTTTTGGCAGTATGGCTATCACGACGCAACCCTGGAACGGTTGACGAGAGCAATGGGGATCAACAAGCCCAGCTTATTTCTAGCCTTTGGTAACAAACAGGAACTTTTTCGCAAGTCCCTGGAACATTACCGTGCCTGCTACCTGAATACAGTGTTTGCCGAACTGCAGGGATCAGGATCCACCCGACAGGCATTTGAATTATTTTTTGAAAAACTTGTGGATCTCTTGACCTGTAAACAAACCCCCCCTGGCTGTCTGGTGGCCCTGACTCTTGCCTCTGGCTGTCCCGATCCGAAGGTGGAAGCGGAGTTGAAGAACTTTGTCCAGAACAATATCGAAGAAATGACCCAGCGACTCCAGATGGCAAAGGTAAGGGGTGAGCTTCCAGAGTCAGAAGATCCGGTGACTTTAGCGGCCTTCTTTAGCGCGATCACCTATACCCTGGCCATTGCTGCCCGCAACGGAGAAGATCCCGCTGAAATTAAGTCTCTGGCCTGGACGGCTTTGCGCCTGCTTCCTGAGACTGTATCCTTGCAGAAATCCGAATGTGAGGGTTAGCGACGACCAGATTGAGGCTTGCGCTTTCGATAGCTCTGTTCATTAGCTTGAGCCGACTGTTCCAGATCCACCATCGGTAAAGGGTAATCTTGGCCAATCTTCACACCCCATCGCTGTTGCTCTGCCTGGGTTAGCCGCTCTGGAGTATGAATGCGATCCGAAGGTAAAGGGGACAGAACCGGAAGCCAGTGCCGAAGATAATCCCCTTGGGGATCGTATTCCCGAGACTGTTTGGGGATATTGAAATAACGAAAACCGCGCGCATCATTGCCCACGCCAGCAGCATAGTTCCAGTTGCCCCAGTTGCTGCAAACGTCGTCATCGATCAGAAGAGACTCAAACCACTCCGCCCCCAGGTGCCAGTGCAAACCCAGGTTTTTGGTGAGGAAACTTGCTACATTCTGACGACCCCGATTGGACATCCATCCGGTTGCGGCCAACTCCTGCATGCAGGCATCCACCAGAGGAAAGCCTGTTTCACCATGACGCCAGCGATCGAACTGTTGCCAGTCCTGCTTCCAGGGGAAGGAGAATCCCTGCAGACCTGAGGCGCGAAACAACTTCTTTCCCTGTTGCAGAGTGATGAACCGAAAATAATCTCGCCAGAGCAGCTCAAAGATCAACCAGTAGGTGGAATCATTGCGGATCCGCTCCTGTTCATACCGTTGCACCTCGGCCCAGATCCGTCGCGGTGAAAGTGTTCCCATCGCCAACCAGGGCGACAAACGCGAACTGTCCTGAGGATTCAGCATCCCATTGCGGGTTTCCTTATAGAACCTCAGCCGATCTAGATCCCAGACATATTCCTGCAGACGAGCTAACCCAGCCTGTTCTCCCCCTCTCCAGCTGAATAGTGAGCGGGCATCTTTCGCAGGAGGATCCAGAGACAGCTCAGCCCAGCCAGGGAGTTCTCCTGTCTCCAATCCTGGGGGTAAAGGAGGGATCTGGGCAGGCGTAGCTAGGGGGGTGCGGGGAAAGGTCTCAGATTCCACTTGCTTGCGAAAACTGGTAAAGACCTGGGGTAAGCGATCTACAGAAAACGGGAGATCATCGAGATGAAGGAGGGTATGTCCCCAAAAAGGAATGAGGGTCAGATCGTTCGTTTCCAATGCAGATTCAATCGCTCGTTCCTCCACTGCCGCTTCTGCATGAAAGTAGATCCTGCAACAACCCAACTCCGAGGCTAAGGCTGGAATCACGGTCTCCGGAGTGCCACGACGAATCAGCAGATCACTTCCGCGTTGTTGTAGTGCAGTCCGCAGATCCTGGAGGCTCTCGATTAAAAACTGACTCCGAAACGATCCGGTTTTGGGAAACCCCCAGGTGGTGGTCTGCCAGTGGCGAGGATCGAGGCAGTAGAGCGGAATAAGTTCGGCTTCTGACTGACAGCTTTGCCATAAGGGTTCATGGTCGTGCAAGCGAAGATCACTGCGAAACCACAGGATAGCGCGGCGCATGTCTGTCTCCTGCCAGGGGCTATTCTAGAATTTGGGGTTCAGGGGTACAGAGCACATCCACCGGCAGGGATCGTTGTAGACCTGCCTCCTGGATCTGGTGTCGAAGCTGGGGGCTGGGGGAAAAGCGAGGAACCCAGGCGGCGGGAACGGTTATCTGCTCTTGGGTCCGGGGGTGGCGGGTCACCCGAGCACGGCGATAACGCACCGTAAATGATCCCAGGCCAGTTAAGCGGATCTCTCCCCCACTCACCAGGGTCTCGGCCATCGTTTCCACCAAAACTTGCACGGCTGCAGAAGCCACCCGTAGAGTCAGGCCATCCACCTGATCTGCCAGCCGTTGTGCCAGTAACTGTCGGTTGAGATAATTGCCCAAGATACCACTCAGATTGCGACAGGTTTATGCAGACTCAGGAGTTGAGGATAAATGGGATTGATCCTGGCCATAGAACTCAATCCGATAGGATTGGATCCGGGTTTGGGTTTGGGTCTCGACAGCCGCCACTAGCTCTGCGGGAAGCTCCACCTCTATATCTATAATGCGGTTGCTGTCCAGGCAATTGACGTGACTGTGGGGATGCGTTGCTCGACCATAGCGGCGTCCCTCAGCACGTTCCAGGCATTCAATCACCTCATGGCTGGCCAGGGCATCCAGATTCTGATAGACCGAAGTGTGACCAATGGATTTACCACTTTGGTTCAGGCGGTCATAAATTTCTCGGGCAGAAAGATGCTCATCGCATTGCCAGAGCAGTTCCAGGATAAAGCAGCGCTGACGACTGAGGCGGAGATTTTGTTCTCGACACCGTTCATAGGCATCTTCTAGAGAAGTGAGAAGTTGCGCCATATCGTCTCAAACCATGCTCTTAGTCAGAAATGAATGAATTACTCATTCCTTCCACCTTAGCATCTATCCCCCGAGACAGGCTGGTCTGCCTTGACGAAGAGAACTTAGACGGTCGTGATCTCTTTCTCTTTTTCCGCCAGTAACTCATCAATTTTTTTAGTGTAGCGATCAGTCAGCTTTTGAATCTGATCCTGGAGGTCGTTGGATTCATCTTCAGAGATGTCGTTGCTTTTTTCCTGTTTACGCACTCCATCGATGCCATCGCGACGAATATTGCGGATCGCCACGCGTCCTTCTTCCGCCAGCTTGGCCACCGATTTGGTTAACTCTTTGCGGCGCTCTTCCGTTAGGGGAGGGATGTTGAGACGGATCACCTTGCCATCATTGCTAGGATTGAGTCCCAGGTCGGAGGTCGCAATGGCCCGTTCAATGGGGGCGAGGGTGGAGGGATCAAAAGGCTGAATCTGGATCGTACTGGCATCGGGAGTGGAGATGGTGGCCAGTGATTTTAATCCGGTGGGAACCCCGTAATACTCCACCTGGATCCGGTCTAGCAGGGAAGTACTGGCCCGACCGGTCCGGACCGTGTTGAACGCCCGTTGGGTCGCCTGTACCGATTTCTGCATTAACTCTTCGATTTCTTCTAAGCTCGCCACGTGCTTTACCCAGTCAACGACAACTCTCCCGAGTCATCCCCATTTTACTGTGCCAGTGGACCCAGCATCGGCTCTTGATCTCAAGATGTGATTCCCAAAGAGATACAACCTTGAGCCGTTAACGGCTATTGCCAAGGATCAGGAGGGCCACCAGAGACCCTGCATTCCACAAACTATGGAGGAGCATGGGAGCCAGCAGGTTACGACTGTGGGAATAAATCACCCCCAATACCAGTCCCAGCATGGTTAACGGCAACAGATCTGAGAGATTGAGATGAGCTACCGCAAAGAGGAAGGCACTCACCACCAGAGCAGATCCTTTGCTCAGATAGCGTGTGAGAGAGCTGAAGAGAAAGCCGCGAAACAGAATTTCCTCAAACACAGGCGCGCAGACCGACACTACCACCAAAAACAGCAGTCGTGGTCCCCACCCCTGACTTTCTAAAATCACGGGTAGTAAGGGGTTTCCACCTCCCCCCTGAGAGAGGAGTAACTGGGAGATCGCGCTGGCCAGCAGCACCAGGGGCATGGCAGCCAGATAGCCTCCTATTCCCCACAGGGGCCAATGATCAAACAATTGCAGGCGGAAAAGGTCGGGGGGTAAAGGGCGATAAGCACGAACGACAGCGTAAATAATGGCCAGCCCAGCCAGGGCTCCAGAGGTATAGGTAAGAAATAATTCAACCGCCTGTTGCCAGTAGCTCAGCTGCCCGGAGGGGATTTTCAGGAGGATCAAGTAAAGCTTGGGAACCAATTCGCCCAGGATCAGGAAACTCAGAAACCACCCCGTGAGCGCGGCCTGTACATCCACGCTTTCCCAGGGCACCTCCCAGGCTGCGGCCAAGAAGGTTCGCTTCGACCAGACCTGGCGGACCTGCCAGCCGATTAAGATGATCAGACCCAAGCCGAATCCGATCAGGGGAATGCCGCTCACCAAACTCAGGCGCATCAGGGCAGAAATGGCCAGTTGCTCCTGCTCCTGATTCAACATCGTGAGAGCATCACTGCGTTGTTGCAGGCTAAAGAGCCGCTGCAGAGTAATCCCCTCAAACCACCCACTCAGATCCTCCCGCAGTTGACTCTCCGCCTCTGGCAGGATCCGTCGCGGTGTCCCCCACAGCCCCCGGACCACACTGGCAGTGTCCACCCCTTCGGAGGCCTGAATTCTCTGCCAATTGTTCTCTGCGGCTTCCAGATCTCCCAGATAAGCCTTGAGAATTCCGGTTCGCAAATACAGAGCATCCAGTTCCTTCCTTAAATACTTGAGTTGGGATGGAGTGGGATCTGGATCTCCAGTGATAGGTTTCAATTCTGAAGCCGCCACCTCGGGTATGGGTGTTGGGGTGGGAGAAGGAGAGGTTGAGGGAGTGATCCCCTGCTGCATCTGGGTCAACCGTTCCTCCAGACTGGCAGTGGCCTTTTCATAACGTTTGGCGGCCAGTGAAACCACCTCAGATCCCAGCAACGCCTGAGCAAAAGGCTGATAGTCGGGAGCATCTAAGGTGCGGGAAGCCTGCAGCGCCAGATTGGTCTGAAACAGATCCAGCTGCGTTTGGGGAGGAGATTGAAACCAGCTATTGAGCAGGGCCAGACTTGCGGCCAGAGCAGCAATCAGCGTCAGCAAGTTGAGTAGCAGCCGCTTGATGGAGGAAGAAAGCGAAAACATGAGGAAGGTCTGGCGAGGTCGAGCCCCTCAATTCTGCCTGAAAATGGATCCCTTGCCGAGGGAAGTCCGGCGTTGCCGCTAACGATTGACTCCCTGTTGCTGCTCCTGCCAGGCTTGGTGAGCCGCGAGCCAAACGGTCTGGACCGCCACCTGCTGCTGCTGGGCACAGGCCACACAATCCCGAAACTCCGGTTGAACATTGAGCACCTGTCCGTACCGGCTGGCCACTTTCACCGCGATCTCCCCAAATCGAGTCTGCACCGACTCCATTCGCCGATCAAGTAGGGTGCGTTGTTGCTGGCTACAGCGAATCCCCAGCGTCGTGGTTTCCCGAAACAGGATGGTCTGACAGGTGTGAACCTGATCGGGATAACAGATCACGGTCATTAACGTGCCTGGACGGCCCTGCTTCATGGTTATGGACTGGGTATAGACATCCAGAGCCCCAGCCTGCAGGAGTTGATCAAAGGTATAGGCAATCACCTGCGGGTTCAAATCATCGATCTGGGTCTCCAGCACACTGACGGTTTCACTCAGATCAGATCCTGAGCTATGGCCCAACCAGAGCCGCAGAACATTGGGAATGGCCAGTTCGCGGGTACCTGCTCCCTCTCCCACCCGTTCCACACGCATGGCAGGACAGGGTCCAAATCCTCGGGCAAGGGCAGTGGCAAGGGCGGCTCCTGTGGGGGTGACCAATTCCGCCTCCATCCCATTGCTGAAAACGGGCACCTGCGCCATTTCCCAAAGTTCAATCACGGCGGGCACGGGCACCGCCATCTGGCCATGAGCCGCCTGGACCCATCCCCCGCCGATGGGATGAGGAGAACAAAACACCTGATCCACTTGCAGCCACTCCAAACCCAGGCAGGTCCCCACAATATCCACCAGGGCATCCACTGCCCCCACTTCGTGAAAGTGAACCTGATCAATGGGCTGTTGGTGCACCCGTGCCTCGGCCTCTGCCAAGCGCTGAAACACCTTGAGGCTGTGCTCCTTCACCCAGGCAGAGAGGGAAGCCTGATCGATCATCTTATGGATCTGAGGCCAGTGGCGGGCTTTGCGTTCGTACCCTTCCTGAGCCAGAACTTCCACCACAGCATAGAGAGCGGGCTGACCGGCGCGATGCACCCGTTCAAATTTCAGATCAAATTCTCCAGCCAACCCCATTCCCTGCAGTTGCTGCAGTAAATACTCATGGGGAACCCCGCAATCCAGGAGGGCCCCCAGACACATGTCACCGGCGATTCCGGCGGAGCAGTCTAAATAAGCCAGCTTCATGATCGATGCTCAAGGCAGATTCCGCCCCTAACCTATAGCACTTTGGGGCGGCTTGGGAGAGATAATCATTGGCTCTACAGCTGGGAAGGAACTGGCCGTGATTGAGGCAGGATCGTGAAATTCCACCAGAGCGGTTGTAGTCTTTTCGATCCAACCCACCACCCACTGAGGCTGGAGTCCCAAGAGCACCACGATCAAAGCTAGAGTGGCGGCAGGCAACCGTTCCACAAGGGTTCGTTTAGGCATGGCAATTGCAGTTGCCGAGAGACGACCAAAAAAGGCGCGGTTCACCAGCAAGAGGAAATAGGCCGCAGTTAATCCGGTTCCCACCATGCACAGCAGTGTGGCCAGGGGAAAGACAGGGAAACTGCTGCGGAACACCATAAATTCAGCAATGAATCCCACCATCCCCGGGGTGCCCGCGCTGGCCATCACCCCCAGGATCATGAGACTGCCCACCAGAGGTAAGCCCCGTTCTGGATTTAACAATCCCTTGAGAAGGGTGAGATCACGGGTTCCTGTGTTGGCGTACACCGCCCCTACCAACATGAACAGGAGGGCAGAGATTAAGCCGTGACTCACCATTTGAAAGACAGAGGCTAAAACGCTTAAGGGCGTGCCAGCGGCAGTGGCGAGCAGCACGTACCCCATATGGGCAATCGAACCATACGCCACGATCTTCTTCATGTCCTGTTGAGCCAGAGCATTAAAGGATCCGTAGAGGACGTTGATCACCGCCAGGATGGCCAGAAAGGGGGCCGCAACCCTCCAGGCATCCGGCAGCAGATCCAGGCCAAAACGTAAGAGACCATAGGTTCCCAGCTTCAGCAGGATCCCCGCCAACAACACAGACACAGGCGTGGAGGCTTCCACATGGGCATCGGGCAACCAGGTGTGAAAGGGAACCAGCGGACACTTGATTCCCAATCCAATCAGCAACGGAATTAATAACAGGATCTGCGATCCTAAGGGTAACGGGTGGTGACGCAGGGTGGTGTAGGTAAAACTGTTCACCTGACTCAACCAGGCCAGCCCAAAAAACACCCCCAGCAGCAGAATGCCTGAAAGAGCGGTGTAAAGCAAAAACTTGGTGGCAGCATAGCCGCGGCGCGGGCCCCCCCAGATCGCAATGAGGAGGTAGAGGGGCAGCAATTCCACTTCATAAAACAGGAAAAAGAGAAGCAGATTCTGGGCCAGGAAAGCTCCGGTGACCCCAGCTTCCAGCACCAGGAGCAAACTGAAATATAAGCGGGGACGGTCCCGAACTCTACTACCCCAGATCGCCACCGTTACCAGCAGACTGTTCAGGATCACCAGGGGAAGGGAAATACCATCGATCCCCAGGTCATAGGTGAGGCCAAGCTGCTCCAGCCAGACGATGTGCTCACTCATCTGCAGATGGGCGGCAGTGATGTCAAAACGGAACAACAGCCCCAGGGAACCAAGGAGAGTCAGGCCCGCAACCACGAGAGCTAGCCGATGCAGCTGCCTGGCGTCCGATTGGGGGTAGAGCCAGATCAGCAGACTGCCCAGGAGAGGAACCCAGATTAAAGCGCTCAACATAGAAGGGTCGAATGCTCCGCAAACAGGATAAATCAGGAGGGGAGAATGGGCGGGCCAGTGATTAAAGATTGCAGCAGCAGGGCAATCACCAGGATCGTGCCCAGGACAATCGTTAGCAGGTAAAGTTGCATTCGTCCTGACACCGAGTATTTCAAACTCTCAGCTCCTATGAGCAACACTAAACTCACGCCGTTGACCAGACCATCCACCAGATAGCGATCAATCCATTCAATCCAAGCGGCTCCCCAGCGGAAAGGCTGCACCACCAGCAGCTGATATAGCCGATCCATATAGAAATCATGGGCTAGCAGATCCTGAAGACCCGTCAAGGGAATCGGGGCAGGCGGATGGGTACGAAACAGATAGCGAGCCGCAGCAATCCCCACCCCCAGAACCCCTGAGAGAACCAGGAGCAGGGCCAGGATCTGGACTCTTGGAGTCCACTCGGGCAGCAGATGCCACCAGGATTGAAACAGCGGCACGTGAACAGTGAGTCCCGCCAGAAAGACCATGGGCACCGCCATGGGCCAAAAGACTTCGGGGGCGCGCCGCGTTTTGGGCTGGATCGGTCCCTCAAACACCAGTCCGTAAACCCGAGTCAGGTTGAAGGCAGTCAATCCATTCACCAGCAACACTAAAGGCACCAAACCAGGCTGGGTTACCCAGTACATCTCCACCATGCGCAGCATCACCCAGAAGGATCCAAGAGGCACCACCGCCACCATTCCCGCTGAACCCACTAGGAAAGCTGCTGTGGTCGCAGGCATGCGTGAGCGTAGTCCCCCCAGATGGGTAATATCCTGGCTGACGGTGGTCATAATTACAGCCCCTACCCCCATAAACAGGAGGGCTTTCGCCAGGGCATGAGTTCCCAGAAATTCCAGGGCCAGATCCGGTTGCTGCATGCCCACAGCTACAAATACAAGTCCTAAATACGCGCTGGTGGAGTAAGAAAAAGTGCGTTTAATATCCACTTGGGCCAGAGCAATGAGAGAAGCACCGATCGCCGTCAGGCTGCCGGTTGCAATCAGGAACACGGATACCAGGGGTGAGAGGTCTAGGAGAGGTTCCAGTTTGATCAGGACATAGGCTCCACAGGCCACCACCACCGAGTTGCGGAGAATTGAGGCCGGATTCGGGCCTTCCATGGCTTCATCCAGCCAGACATGTAAAGGAAATTGAGCACATTTGCCAATCGGTCCTCCGATCATGGCCAGGCCAATCAAGGCCGCCAGCCAGGGGGCGAGATCCACAGATGCTGCCCAATCCGCCAAATCAGAAAACGTGAGGCTGCCGCAAAAGGTAGCGACCGCCACCACACCCATGAGTAGCATCAGATCCCCTACCCGCTTAGTGAGGAAGGCATCCCGAGCTGCTGTTACCACCAAAGGCTGAGCATACCAGAACCCCACCAGCAAATAGGTGGACAGGGTGAGCATCTCCAGCAGGGCATAACTAAAAAAGAGGGAGTCACTTAAAACCAGGCCACTCATGGCCCCTTCGAAAAAACCCATTAGCCCATAAAACCGAGCCAAGCTCCAGTCTTTTTCCAGATATCCCAGTGCAAAAATCTGGGCCAGCAGACTCAGACCCGTGATCAGGACTGCCGCCCCAACGCTAACGGGGGAAAGATCAAACACCAGATCCAGATGTAAATCCAGAACATCCAGCCAGGGGATCACCTGCTGAAGCGGCGGTCGGGTCCAGATGTGCTGCAGAATCAGAAACCCGTGGATCAGGGCGATGGCCGTCATCAACACATTGATATAAGCTGCAGGGCGTTGCCCCGTGCGCCGGATCAGACCCACTGACCAGGGAAGAGTCAGCAGGGCTCCCAGCAGTCCATACATCGGGACCCACCAGGCGGTGTCAAGTAATAGCTCAGACATGGATTGCAGTCACGGGCTTGCGGGCTGGTTTCACCTTATTTATCATCATTGATCCTGGTGCGGTTGCCAAAGCCTTCTGCCCAAAAGTAGGATCACTGCTTTGATCTAAAAAGATTGCAGCGCCTCTTCCGGTCCCACCAGCGAAATCACGGGAGTGGTCAGGTAGGTCTGAGCCACACGGCAAATATCCTCACTGGAAACGGATTGGATCAGATCGGGGTAGTGCTGATCAAATTCCATCCCTAACCCCAGACATTCATACCAACCCATGAGCTGGGCCACCTGAGCGTTGGTTTGTTTTCCCAAAGCATATTGCCCGAGCAGCTTCCGTTTGGCTCGGTTCAATTCGGATTCTGAGAGAATGTGATGCTGGATCCGCTCCAATTCTGCCTGTAATCCCTCCAGTGCCAGTCCTGTGTTTTCAGGGGCGGTACCCAGATAAGCCACAAAGGGGGCGGGATCATGGCGGGTGGCAAAAAAGGCTGAGACTTCATAGGCCAGGCCCTGTTTCTCGCGCAGTTCTACAAACAGGCGACTGGAGAGTCCATTGCCCAGGTAGGTGCTGAGGAGTTTGAGAACCGGATAGTCCGGATGATTCACCGCCACTCCGCGGAACCCGATCATGACAATGCTCTGGTGGGTGGGCTGATAGTGTTTGTGCAATTGGGGTCGCAGCTGCGGGAAAACAGCCTGCACAACAGATGGCAGTGCAACCGGATCAGGGCTCCAGGGCTGAAGGGCATGGCTGACCAGCTTGACCATGGCGTCTCGAGGCTGAGGGCTGACCACGGAGATCACCAGTTGTTCGGGATGCAAATACCGAGCATGGTAGTCCAGCAGTTGTGAACGTTGCAGACGGTTGACGGACTTAAGATTGCCCTGGACCGATGAAGCGTAAGGATGATTCGGTCCGTATAGGGCCATGCGCACTTGATCGAAAGCCAAATAAAAGGGCCGCTCCTGTTGGGCGCGGATCCCCTGCAGTACCATAGCTCGTTCTCGTTCCACCTCCTGGGGAGGGAAACTGGGGCTACAGATAATCTCAGTGGTGAGGGCCAGTGCCTCCTCCAGATCGGATGTGACACATTTCAATCCCACATCAAAATAGTCGGGGGTACTATCACAACCCAGACCGATCCCCAGGGACTCTACGGCGGCTGCAATTGCATGAGCGTCCCTGTCATGGGTCCCTTTGGTCAGCACAGCTGCCACCAAATTCGCCAGTCCAGCTAGCTCTGTGGGCTCAGTTCGGCTGCCCCCCTTGAAGAAAAACCGGGCGGCCACAATATCGACATGCGGATTTTCGGCCACCAGGAGCCTGATGCCATTGCTGAGGTGAAATCGATGGGCCAGGTGCGAGTTCAAGGCTACGGTGCGAGAAGTCAAGGTCACAGATAGACTCAAGAGGGAATTAACACAGAACCAGTTGAGGGGTAGGGGTCGAAGCGGCAGGGGAAAATTCAGGGTTCAGGGTGACCACCACATATTGATCAATGGGGAGATATTGTTGTGCCAGTGCCTGTAACTGCTCAGAGGTCATGGTTTGCACGGTTTCGAGATACTGGCTGGCCAGATCCATTTGCGGTCCAGTGAATCCAGACCATCGGGCAACACTATCGTAGTAGCCAAAAATGCTTGCCAGTTGTCCGGGGGACTCGGTGGAAAAGGTGAACTCATTGAGCAGGATCCGCCGAGTTCGCTCCAGTTCCTCACGGGTGAGATCGCCCTCCTGGAGCTGGCTAATCTGATCTAGAATCGTGGCCTCCACCACTTCAACATGGAGAGGATCAAGGTAGGAACTGATGTAAAACAATCCAGGATCCTGTTGGGCAATGGAGGAACAGCCCACTCCCTGCACCCACCCCCGTTGCTCCCGCAGGATCCGGGTCAGCCGTGAAGTGCGACCATCCCCCAGAAGGGAGGCCAGAAATTCCAACCCACAGGCAATCTCCCAATCACAGACACTCACTGTTGGCCAGGCCATCAGGAGGCGGGTCTGCTCCAGCCGGGGCAAAGTCATGGGGCAACGCCGGATCTCCTGCAGGGGACTTTCCTGGGGAATCGGGGGAGAGGAGGGGGGCAGGGAAGCCCCTGGGGCACCAAAATAGCGTTTTACCAACTCCAGTGCTGGCTCAGCTTCCAACTGGCCTGTGATCACCACCGTCATCTGCTGAGGTTGGTACCACTGCTGGTGGTAGTCTCGCATCAGTTGCGGAGTCAGCCCCATGACACTGGCCGCTGTTCCCAACACTGAGCGGCGATAGGGATGCACCTGATAGGCGGTTTGCAGCAGTTGATGGTAGGCCACATAATCCGGATTGTCCGCCGCCCGCCGCATTTCCTCCAGAACCACCTGTCGTTCCCGCTCAAATTCGTCCCCCGGGATCGAAGCCCGCAGCAGGACTTCCGCCAGATAAGGAAGCGTATCCGCCAGATCTGCGGCTGCCACCGTAATAAAGTAATGGGTGTAATCCTGGCTGGTGGCAGCATTCGTCATGCCTCCGCGTCCCTCAATCGCCAGATCCAATTCCCCCGGCGCGAGCCGATCGGTGCCCTTGAAAACCATATGTTCCAAAAAGTGGGAGATTCCGACCCATTCATCCGGCTCGTATCGTCCTCCGGTCCGCACCCAAACATCCACGGTGACAGCACTGGAGATCGGGATGGGATGAATAATGACAGTTAGGCCATTGTCCAGCTGCTCCGTCAGGGCCGGTTGCAAGAGGGGTGCTAGGTTCAAAGTGCTACCGCGCATCATGTACACCCCTCATTCTAATCAGCATGGATGCTACCCGTGGGTTTTGGAAAAAATTAGGTGGGGGGAGGAGATTCTCGGGAGGGTTGAACGGAGTGGGACTCCTGAGGGTGGGGAGGTTCTTCAATGCGAAAACCAGGGGGAAACTCGTTGCTGGTACGAATCTGGTGCAATAATTCAGAGGGAACGACCAATCCCATCTGTTTGGCTAATCCTGCCACAATGTCCCCCTTATCAATGAGACCGGCCACTGCGCCAGTGGGGGTCAGCACAGGGATCTGACGCAGATGCTGTTGATTCATCAGGGCAATGACCTCAGCGACAGTAGTGTCCTCAGATACAGAACACAATTCCTCCATGGGTAACAGAATCTCAGATAGATTCAAACGATCCCATTGGCTGCGTTCAATATGGCTGAGCTTTTCCGTTTTGATTAGACCTTTGTATCGACCGTCAGCTTCGGCAAAATAAGCCTCATGAGCGGCACTGTTGGGATCCTCTCGATCCTCTTCTAGGGCATGGAGATGTTCTGAGACCACGAAGCGGTCCACAAACTCTCTCAGACTCATGCCTAGATCCAGAACTCGGAAGTTGCGGGTCATCACCTCTCCAGCCTTAAGTGCAGAGAGGGTATGTTGCATCTGATTGTACTGACCGTAGTTGCGGGCATTGTTGGCAATAAATAAGCCGATCAGGACTAACCAGAGGCCGGAGAAGAAATCCCCCTGGAACATCCCCCAGATCCCCAAGCCCATTAGCCCCCATCCCAGCCATTGGCCTGTGGTTGCTGCCCAGAGAATTCCCTTGCGACGTTCACCCGTCAGGCCCCACACGACGGCCTTCAGCATCTGTCCCCCATCCAGGGGAAGTCCTGGCAACAGATTAAAAATACCTACGATCAGGTTGACTTGACCTAACCGTAAAAGCATCTGGATGGCCAGGGATTCAGAAGGAATCATTTGGATTGCCACTACTGCCGTGATCAACCAGAAGAGGCTGAGATTAAATAGAGGACCTGCCAGGGCGATCCAGAAGGCACCCCGTGCATGGGGAGCATCTTTTTCAATAGCCGCAACTCCCCCAAAGACAAACAGCATGACAGCTTTCACCTTCATCCCCAGTGAGATCGCCACCAGGCTGTGGGCTAACTCATGCCCTAAAATTGAGCCAAATAAACCTAACGCCAGGATCCCCCCTCCGAATACCGTCGCGATTGGACTCAGAGTTGGCTCCAGGCCCTTGAGATCAAGCGCATAAAAGAAGGTAAAGAGCAGGGCGATGGGAAACCATGAGTAGTCGATATAAAACGGGATCCCCAGCAAATTGCCGACACGGATTCCACCTTGCATGATGTTGGGCTCCTTTGCGATCAGTGCTGGGTAGACAGCGCAACTTCCATGCTAACCGTCCTCCCAGGCCCAGGGGCTGATAGGGCAGCTCACTTCAGGCCTCTGTGCTGATCTGGTCTACCTCTACTCTAGACGGGGAATGGGACGAACAGCCCGCTCGGCGACTTAAGATTATCTTTAAGTTAAGCCAGCAGAATCACAGCTCTGCGCTGGCTGAAATGTTGTCCTTCAAGAGTCGAACCCCTTTCATATCAAACTTTCCCAGACCTAGTGAAAAACTCCCAGCTTGTCAAGCTTTGACCACTAGATATATGAAGGATATGCTACCCTATACACCGATTTGAAAGGTAAGGGAATATGGTCCAGGATCTCCAACGGCTTCAGCCCGCAAGCGACTTTCCGGAGTCGGCTCCCTCTGCCTACCCTGTTTTTTACCGCACCTACAGCCGTCGGATTGGAGATCAAGATCGAGAAACCTGGCAGCAGGTCTGTGAGCGGACCGTTGCAGATATCAGTCAGCTGGGCCAGTTGACCGCCGAGGAAACCGCTCTGCTGCAGAGCATGCAACGTCAGCTGAAAGCGCTGGCCTCGGGTCGGGCTCTCTGGGTCATGGGCACCGACTGGATCCATCGACCTGCCAATTTTTCTGGGGCCTACAACTGCACGAGCACCAATGTTTCTGACTGGCGGGCCTTTGGCTTAATGATGGATCTGGCCATGATGGGCTGTGGCACAGGTGCGGTCCTGGAACCCAAATATATTGGTCAACTGCCTGCAATCCGACATCGGTTGCAAGTGCGCTTGGAAGGTGGCATTGGGATCACGCCTGCGGAGCAACGCCGCGAAGAAACCGAGATCCGGGTGGAAGGCAACTGTGTGCGCATCGCTGTGGGGGATAGCCGCCGGGGTTGGGTGAAGTCTTATCAGACCCTGCTCGAGCTGGCCAGCTCTGATCGTTTTACCGATACGGTCGAAGTGGTTGTCGATCTCAGTGATGTGCGCCCTGCCGGAGAAAAACTGAAAGGGTTTGGGGGAGTGGCCAATCCGATCAAGTTGACAGGTCTATACGAGCGCTGTGCTCAAATTCTGAACAAAGCCGTCGGTCGGCAACTGAATTCTGTAGAGTGCTGTTTGCTGATCGATGAAGCGGCGGCCTGTGTGGTGGCCGGAAACATCCGTCGTAGCGCGGGTATGCGACAGTTCGATAGCGAGGATCAACTGGCAGCTACCGCCAAAGACAACCTCTGGCAACAGGACGACCAAGGGAACTGGCGCATAGATCCGGAGCGCGACGCGCTGCGTATGGCCAACCACACCCGGGTCTTCCACCAGAAACCCACACTGCAGGAATCCATTGAAGCAGTTCGCAAGCAGTATTATTCTGGGGAAGGCGCGATCCAGTGGGCGGGTGAAGCTGTGGCTCGATCCAACCGTGATCTGGTGCCCCCTGAAGACAACCCAGCATTCATTGCCGCCTATGTGGCGGGTGAAGCAAAACAGTGGCTGTTGCGGAAGGATCCCAATCTTTCGGAATCTGAACTAAACGACCGTGTTTCTCGGTATGGCTTGAACCCCTGTATCACCTCAGATGTATGGATTCATACGGGTGAAGGGCCAAAACGAGTCAAAGATCTGATCGGCAAGCAACACAGCACTTATGTGAATGGCGAATTGTTCAGCACCACTCCTGAGGGATTTTTCTATTCGGGGACAAAGCCTGTTTTCAAGCTTGTCACCCAAGAAGGATACACACTGAGATTAACTGGAAATCACAGAGTCTTAAAAGTAACCACCCAAACCCAAAAAAGTCAATATGCAGAGTGGATCCCTGCCGATGCTTTAAATCCTGGAGATCGCATCCTCCTGCACAATCACCGTGGGTTGCAACCGTGGGATGGAGAGGGAAGTGTTGAAGCTGGGTGGCTTCTGGGCAATTTAATTGGGGATGGAAGTGTTGCTAAAACCCAGTGGCATGACAATGCCCTGCTGCGTTATTGGGGAGATTCGCAGCATGAAATGAGTGAGCATGCCATCGCTCTGCTTGAAAAAGCTGTTGGTTATGAGCGGCGAACTGATGCAGCCCATTACCACCTACAACTGAGACATCTTGTGATTACTTCAGCTGGTTTAGCCAAACTGGCAGCTTCATTTGGGATTGTTCAGGGGCAAAAACGGGTTACGGAAGCGATTGAACGTGCGAGCTTTGACTTTTACTGTGGGTTTCTCAGGGGTCTCTTTGATGCCGATGCTTCTGTGCAGGGTCACCAGGGCAAGGGCATTAGTATCCGACTTGCTCAGAGTGACCTTGACGATCTGAAAGCTGTACAGAGAATGTTGGCACGGTTGGGAATACTGTGCAGTATTTATCAATCTCGACGACCAGAAGGTTACCGCCTCCTTCCGAATTCTCAGCGGGAATTATCACCCTATTTCTGTAAAGCTCAACATGAGCTGGTCATTGCCAACGATAATCTTTTTGTTTACCAGGATCTGATTGGGTTCCAGGAGCCTGCAAAGGCAGAAAAACTCAGGGAGTTGCTGTCAAATTATCGACGGACTCCCAACCGTGAACGATTCACCGTAACCGTGCAGAGTTTCGTTGCTGATGGCGTAGAAGCAGTCTATGACTGTACGGTTCCTGGTCCCAATCGCTTTGATGCGAATGGATTGATTGTTCATAATTGTGGTGAGATCATCGGATCCGATTTTCATTGCAATCTTTCAGAGGTTCATCTTAATCAACTTGATCCCCACGATTTTGAAGATCAAGATCGAGCTTTTCGAGCCGGGGCGTTGTCGGTGGCATCATTGCTCAATCATGAGTTTCTGGAGGCCCGTTACCGCGAATCTAGACAGCTGGATCCGATTGTGGGGGTTTCCTTCACGGGATTATTTGACTTTTTTGTCCATGCCCTGGGTGTGGATTGGCTGCGCTGGTGGGAGGAAGGACGTCCCGAAACCATGCGAGGGTTAGATTTTAAAGAGAAGGAAAAACAATACCTGATCCGCTGGCGGGATGCGGTCCATCAGACCGTATGGGATTACTGTGATCGGCAGGGGTTAAGAAGGCCGAATCGGTGTACAACCGTCCAGCCTGCCGGAACCAAAAGCTTGCTGACCAACGCCTCTCCCGGCTGGCATCCCCCCAAAGCCCAGTGGTTTATCCGCCGGATCACCTTTGGGAAAAACGATCCAGTCGCCCTGGCCTGTCTGGATTATGGTTACTCCGTGGTGCCCTCCCAATCCGATAAAGATGAGCAGGGAAATCTCCTCAATGATCCGTTTGATCCCCGTTGTACAGAGTGGCTGGTGGAAATGCCCGTCGAAGTTCCCTGGGCCAACTTGCCTGGGGCAGACCAGATCCAGATTGAGTCCTTTTCCGCGCTGGCGCAGTTTGACTTTTACATGCAGGTGCAGAAGTATTACACCACCCACAACACCAGCTCGACGATTGAATTGCGTGAGCATGAGATTGAGGCGTTAGGGGAGCGGATCTATCAGACCATCGCCCAGGATGAGGGCTACATCTCCTCTGCCTTGCTGGCCCGCTTCGATGATCTGCAAACGTTTCCACGCTTGCCCTTTGAGCCGATCAGTAAGCAACGGTATGACCAGGTGCTCCGGGAAGTGTTGCAGCGGCGGCGCACCGATGATTTTCACCAGGCTCTGTTGAAATACGATCAGGGGCTCCTGTCAGAAGCCGGTCCTGCTGGTTGTGATTCTGATAAATGCATGTTTCCTGAGATGAAGTAACTTCCCATCCCCATCCATGGCAAGCTGGCAGGAAGTGGAAGTGTAGTCTCTCCGATTCCATAGACAACTCAGCTTCATGGGCAGCTCATTCAAAATCCTCTGCATCAGTAACGGCCATGGTGAGGATCAGGTGGCCAGTCGCATTGTGATGGCCCTGCGGGAGCGGGGAGTCGAGATCATTGCCTTACCGATCGTTGGAGAAGGAGGAGCTTACCGCCGCCTGGGGGTGCCGATTCTGGATGCGGTGCAGACCATGCCCTCGGGGGGATTTATCTATCAGGACTGGCGACAATTCTGGCGAGATCTGCAGGAGGGGCTGCTAGGGCTGACCTGGCGGCAGTTGCAGCAGATCAGGCACCAGCGAGGCCATGTGGATCTGGTGCTGGCGGTTGGAGATATTGTGGTTCTCTTGATGGCCTGGTGGAGTGGTCTGCCCTTCATGTTTGTGGGAACAGCGAAGTCTGACTATTACCACCGCGATGAAAACGGTCCCTACCAACGCCACTGGATCTCATGGTTCCAGCCTGCTTCCGATTATTTGCCCTGGGAACGCTGGTTGATGGCCCGCCCCCATTGCCATGGGGTGTTTGTCCGGGATAGCCTCACTGCCAAAGGGTTGAAAGCCCTGGGACTGCCAGCCCTGGATCTGGGCAACCCAATGATGGATGGACTGGAGCAGGGGCACCCTCAAGCCTGGTCAGATTTGTGGAATCCTGAACAATCGGTGCTTCTCCTGCTTCCCGGGTCCCGACCGCCAGAAGCTTATACCAACTGGAGGCTGATGATGCAGGTGATCCAACAATTGCCTCGGGATGTTGGACTGCTGGCTGCCATTTCGCCAACCCTGGATCAGGTTAGACTGCACACCCAAATTCCGGCAGGGGTGACTGTCTATCTCAGGGTAGGGGATTTTGCCAGTTGCGTTCAGCGTGCAACCGTTGCTTTGGCGATGGCGGGGACAGCCACCGAGCAGTGTGTGGGACTGGGAAAACCTGTGGTCACGCTCCCAGGCAACGGTCCTCAATTTACGCCAGCCTTTGCGGAAGCCCAAACACGCCTGCTGGGATCCTCGGTCTGCTTGCGCACGGTTGACACGGCGGCAACAACGATTCTAGACCTGATCCACCAGCTGCGAACGGATCCTACCTTCACCACTCAACTCCAACAGCATGGTCTCCAACGCATGGGAGTTCCGGGCGCTGCCGATCGGATTGCCCATCAGATCCTGACCCGGCTCAAGCAGTAATTAAATTTCTGTATTCTCATCGAAAAGCGCCCCCGCCAATTCCGCCCCCGCTAGCATTGCCCCGCGAAAATTAGTGCCCCGCAGATCCGCCCCCTGGAGCTGAGCCTCCGTTAAATTGGCCTCCCGCAAATCTGAGCCCGTCAAAAGAGCCCCCTGTAGATTGGCGCGGTAAAGGTGAGCTTTCCAGAGATACACCTGCTGCAGATCCTGCCCCTGCAATGCCCAAGCGTCACGCTCACAGTTCATGATCTGCCACACCAACTGCCACTTGGGATGCCACTGGGTGTGTTCATTCACTTGGGCCCCTTTGAGGACAGCATGGGCAAGATCGGCTTCCAGAAGATTGCTTCCCTGTAAATGGGCTTCTCCAAGATGGGCCCCGACTAAGTTGGCCCGTCGCAACAGCGCAAACTGCAGATTCGCCCCGCGCAGATCGGCCCCCGCCAGCACGGAGTAACTGAGATTGGCCCACTCACCATTGATCCTGTGAAGTCGGGCTCCTCGCAGGTTCACCCCCTGTAGATCCGCCTGGCTCAAATCCGCTCCACTCAGATCCCGTGCCTCTCCATCCCGATTGACCAGTTCCCACACTAGCCGCCACTTCGGATCGATGTGGGTTTGGGAACTCATCACCATCCCTTTGAGAAAAGCTTGATCCAGACAGGCTCCCGTAAGATCCGCCCCCTCGACATTGCTGCCGGAAAGATTGGTGCACCAGAGGATCGCCCCGCGCAGATCGGCATTGGTTAGCTGGGCCGCCGTCAAATTCGCCTGACTGAGGTTGGCATCACAGAGGTTCGCCGCCTGCAGGTTGGCATGAGATAGATCCGCTCCCGTTAAATTCGCCTGCACAAGCAGGGCTCGTTGTAGCCGTGCTCCTCCTAAGGCAGTGTGCATCAACTGGGTTTTGCAAAGAATGGCATCCGTGAGGTTAATGCGATGGAGATGGGCATGGGTTAGGTTAGCCTCCCGAAAATTAGCATTCTTGCATAGAGTGCCCAGAAGTTTAGCCCCTTCTAGATCGGCCTCAGCCAAACACAGACCACTCAGATCTGCGCCACTCAGGATAATCCCAGGTAGGCGTACCCCCTGCAGTTGCACCTGAGCGAGATGACACTGCTTAAAATCTCGTTGACCTTGACTATATTTTTCAAGCAGGGCAGCGCTGTTGACAGACAAAGACATTGTCTCCAGTCTCTCTTCCTTCTCTTTTCAGGATCCCATTAGCCGACTCTCCCTGTACAACATTATGCTTCGGCAGGTGAGGCCTAAGCTTGAATAGGTTGATCATGTAACTGAGATTGCAGCTCAGCTCGAGCGACCACCACCACTCCTGCCACCTGCACTCCGGCAGCCGCTAGCACTTGAGACGCTGTTGAGATGGTGGCGCCTGTGGTGTAGATATCGTCCATGAGCAAGACTGCCCCTTTAGGGCGGACTCGGAGTTGAAACGCCTTCTGTAAGTTTTCCTGTCGCTGGGAGCGAGAAAGGCCGAACTGAGGTTGGGTGGCCTGCACTCTCTCCAGGATCTTGACCCCATGAGCGAGACCCGTCGTGGCCGCAAATTCACGGCTGAGCAATTCCGCCTGGTTATAACCCCGTTGCCGCAGCCGATCCGGATGCAAAGGGATGGGCACAACCACCAGAGATCTGGGAGCAGCCAGTGAGGCTTGATTCCAGGCCTGCCCCATCCATCTTCCCAGAACCGTTGCCACCCTGGTTTGGCGGTGATATTTCAATTGTTGTAATGCACGGCGCAGCACACCCTGGTAAGGTCCCCAGGCATAAACGGGTGGACGAGAATCCTGCCCAACTCCGTCCCATGCGGGATAGCTCTGTTGTTGTAACTGTTCAGCACAGTCCAGACAAAAGCAACCCACCCCTCCCCGTGCAAATCGCTGGCAAAGACAGCAAGGGGGTACAATCAGCCAATCCAGCCACCCCATCCCGGTTAGATTCCCAACTCAGCGACACTACTTTAGCGAATTCGCCTTCAGTTGATTGAACTCGGGTGATATTCATTCTGGATCCTTTCATGCCTCGGGAAGTCGGTTCAGAATGCACAGATTTTCATCAGAGGACTGTTAAATCTTGTGAAGAGAGGCAACGCTGCTTGTCGAATCGCGGATTTTCTTTCCAAGAAATTATGGGGGCCAATGGAAGAGGGCACAGTGAAGAAGGGTATACCCTTTCAGTACTGGCCTCATCGCTGTTTCGGTTGGGTGTTGATCCTTTTGGATTGGCTCAAGGATGAATCAGGAGTTTCTCAAGGTTCCTGTTTTAAAGACACACCGATGGAATGGGCCCGGCTTAACCATAAGCCTCGTTCGAGTTGCAAGGAATGGATATGAATTTGTTGCTGCGGTTCCACCGCTTCCCCGTTGCCCCCCGTTTCAGCTTTGCCTGGCACCCGCTTCAGCCGTTTCGACAGCATTTAGATCAGATCCAGGTGACTGACCCACGCTTGGCCCACTTCATTTGCCACCTGATTCCCCCTCAGTGCCCCTTTGAACGGGACGTGATCCTTTTCCACCGAAAGATCATGCATATTCCTGCTCTTTGCAAACTCAATCCTTTTTTTGAGGAAGTGGTTGCCCTCCGATTTAGAGCCCTGACCTTTCTGGCGGATACCTGTCACGAGGATATTACCCCCTATATCTCTTCCCACTAGTCTGTCTGAGATCTTGTCCGGAGCTCGCTGCCTATGATGGTTTATGACTGGGTGATCATTGGTGGGGGCATCACTGGAGCCTGCCTTGGCTATGAGCTGATCCGTCGGGGTTTCTCCGTGGGTCTGGTGGAAAAAGACGTCCCGCTACAGGGCGCTACCCGGTACAGCTATGGGGGCCTAGCCTTCTGGGCTGCCAAAACGCCGTTGATGCAATCTCTCTGTCAGCTCGGGGAAGCAAGGTACAAGCAGCTGTCCATGGAACTGGATCAGGATATTCAGTTTCGACTCATGACTCTGCTCATGCCCATTCCCACTGGAGAGGATCCGCAAGCCGTTCTTGTTAACTATGAGCAATGCCTGACCCCACCCACCCTGATTAGCAGAGGGGAGGCCTGTGGGCTGGAGCCCCTCCTGGATCCGCAACACCTGGAGGCCGCATTAGTCGTTCCCCACGGACATCTTCAGCCAGAATTAACGACCACCGCCTTTAGAGAAGCTTTTGTCCGCGCAGGGGGAGACGTCCGAATTGATCAGGTCTTGGGCTTGCAGCGTCAAGGCGAACGGGTTACGGGCGCAGTGCTGACCCATGACACCCTCCATGCTGCCCATGTTGCTGTTTGTGCGGGGGGGATCAGTCGCGCCTTGCTCCAGCAGCAAGGGATCTCCATTCGGCTTTACTTTACACATGCTGAGCTCATCGAGATTCCCCCCAGAGAGGGGATCCATCTCTCCACCCTGGTGATGCCTTCTCGTCTGCAACGAATGCAGATGGAGCAGCAAGCCAGCACCCTTGACATCGATCCCCTCTGGAATCAGGCGGGACATGAGCCCGTGGCGGCGATTCTTGACCCCGGGGTGATCCAGTTCCAAGATGGCTGTTTCAGAGTTGGACAGATCAGTCGTGTGCTGACAGATCCAGAAGCCACGGTTGACGCTGCCCTCAGTGAAACCCACATCCGATCTGGCATCCGCCAATTTTTGCCACAGGTGGCAGCACTCCCCGGTGCATGGCATCACTGCCTGGTTCCCTTTTCTGCAGATCAGCTTCCCCTGATTGGGGAGGTCTCAGATTGTCCGGGACTACACCTGTTCACAGGATTCAGCAATCCCCTTGCCGTTGTTCCGGTTCTGGCTCAATTGTTTGTCGAGCACTTCTGTGGTTCTCCCCAAGAGTGCATGGATCACTTTTCACCCAGCCGATTCCTTTAACCCCTGAAGGGTGCGACTCTCACGAGGAAATCAATCTAGAACTGGGGCAGATGGATTCGAACCACCGAATGGCGGGACCAAAACCCGCTGCCTTACCGCTTGGCGATGCCCCATTGCTCAGTTGCGCTTAAACAGTCTAGCGATCGGGTTTCTCAGCTGTCAAGCACTGGGCCCATTGAAAGAAAATTGGCTATCAAAGGGGTGGGGAACGGCAGGCACCGGCACAATTTCAAAAAAATAAGCTTTAATCTCAGGTCCAAAATGGATCACATCCCCACTCTGAAGATAATGGGTGGCCACCCTGCGACCATTCACAAATACTCCATTCGTACTGGTCTGTCCTTTGCGATTCCCATCAATAAGGCAATAGGTGAACCGTTGACGCGCCGATTGATTGGGTACGCGCACGAGGTAGGCATGGCGACGGGAGACAAAGCGGTTGTTAATGCGGATGGCATTCGTCTGATCGCGGCCAATCGCATAAGCATCCCCACGTAAAATGTAGCTGCAGGGGCGGGAGGGATGGTAGAGGGCTAGGGTAAATTCTGGTTGTTGAAGCGGCTTTAGGGGCGCATCATCATCAAATAAATCTTGAGCCAGGGAATCCGAAGATCCCCAGGGTTCCTCTGAGTGAGGTCCGGATACAAGATGATTCTTCTGCAACCCTATCAACCCCAAACCGCAATTTAGGTTACTTGGACAACATGACTGTACTGAGCGGGCTATCCTCAGTTAACCACAACGACATTCCAGGTGTCACTGACAACGCTCGATTCGGGCCTCAGCCATTCCCTTCTATCCTGAAGGTACACCCAACCCCCTATCCTGGATTCGACCATCGCAAGCAAGGGAGTCCCCGATGTTTTACCGTCTGGATCTGTCTCGGCAATTAGATGTCGCTAGTGAAGCTGCCGCCGCCGCTGCAGGACTATTGCAAAACTGGCAACAGGATCAGTTGGAAATCCAGGAAAAAAGACCCGGAGATCTTGTCACCGCCGCCGATACCAAAGCGGAAGCCCTGATTCTCACGATCCTGAACCGCCACTTTCCCTCCGATCCTGTGCTGACAGAGGAGACTGGCTGGCATGGGCTGGATCAAGGAGAATTCTGCTGGGTTGTCGATCCTATCGATGGCACCACCAATTTCACCCATGGTTATCCGTTCTCCTCCGTTTCCATTGGCCTGCTCTATCAGAAGCAACCCGTTTTAGGAGTGGTCTACGATCTCTTTCACCACCGTCTGTTTCAGGCCAGTCATGGACAAGGGGCCACCTGCAACCGCCGTCCCATTCACGTCTCCACAACCCCAATCCTTGCCCAGAGTCTACTGGTTACTGGCTTTGCTTACGATCGGCGGGAGGTGGAGGACAATAATTACGCCGAGTTTTGCCACTTCACCCATCTGACTCAAGGGGTCCGACGAGGGGGATCAGCCGCTCTGGATTTGGCCTATGTGGCGACTGGGCAGCTCGACGGCTACTGGGAACGGGGGTTGTCTCCCTGGGATATTGCCGCAGGAATCGTGCTGGTTCAGGAGGCGGGGGGACAGGTGAGCACCTATGATGGATCTCCCGTTGATATTTTTTCAGGACGCTTGTTGGCCACCAACGGACATCTGCATGTGCAAATGCAAACCGAGCTGGCTCAGGTTCGACCGCTGCAGCAAGGGTTTCCCATGCGATTCACATCCGCTGAGGAGACACAGCCATGAAGAAATGGGGATACTCCTGCTTATTTGGACTTGGGTTTGTCTTGGGGATGGAACTGACTGGACTACCCGTCAACCCATGGTGGCGAAGTCAGCATGCCTTAGGCTTTCCCCTCCGATCTGAGCAGCCAACCCATCACAACCCGTTACTGCTAGCTCAGCAAACCGATCCTCAAGATCTGTGGCAGCGCATTGAACAGCAGGGAAAAATTCGAGTGGGTCTGGATCCCAGTGTGGGGAAAGGTTATCTCTATGCTGATTCTGAAAAGCGCACCTATGCCGGATTTGAATGGGATATTCTACAGGCAATGGCTGCTGAACTGGACCTTGAGCTGCAACCGATATACATTCCCTGGAGTCAACAGTTGCAATCCCTGAGTCAGGATGAGGTTGATCTGGTCCTGGGGGGGCGGGAGGCTCATCAGCTAGAACTGCAGGGTTACCTGATCACGCAACCCTATTTTCTCAGTCCCCAACGCCTGGTGATTTCAGCCGATTCGTCGGATCCTCCTGAACGACTGGCGCAACTATTTGGCCGCAAAGTGGGCATTGTAGTGAGTAGTACAGGGGCTGCATTGTTGGAAACCTATAACCAGAGTCGAGGTAACCCAATCAGGTTGTTTGCCACCAGCCATCCGGAGCGTCTTTTTGACCAGCTAAGATCAGGGCAGTTGGATGCTGTTGTCGTGGATCAACCTGTGGCGGTGACTGCGCTTTCCGAGCCTGGTCCTCCTCTCCGTTTATCAGGCCCCCCGTTGTTCCCTCAGCCGTTGGTGGGCGTTGTAGCCCCTGGACAGCATACCCTGCTAGAAATGCTTAACCAATCAATTACCTCCCTTAAGGGGAATGGCTCGCTGAAACAAATCTTGGAGGAATGGCAGCTATGGGATCCAACTCTGAACTCCCCACCATTAACCAAGGATTAGCTCGGTACGAATCCGACTACTACGCAATCCTGGGTGCTCCCATTAGCGCGGAGGCAAAGCAAATCAGTGACAGCTATAAGCAGGTGTGCAAAGCGCTGCGGGTTGGCTTTGTGGGGCGTTCTGAAGAGGCTGACCGGGCCACCCGTCTAATTGCCAAGGTGATCAACCCCGCTAAAGAAATCCTCTGCAAAGAAAAGGAACGGATTGAGTATGATGCAGTGCTCAAGATCCGGGTAGAACGCCTTCTGCAACAAAAGCCCTTAGCGGAACTATGGCCCAATACCGAAAAGGTTTCCAGACTGCGGCGCTCTCCCCAATGGCGTACAGAGTATGAAGAACTGATCCAGCAATTGGCGAAGGAACAGTATGCCTCCCTGGATCAGATTGCTGAGATGACCACCCAGCTGAGTGAATTAAATCTGGCCTATTTGCTCCTGCGGGAAACAGGTCAATCCGAACAGGCCGCAAGTTCCTCAACAAGCCCCACCAGCACCTCATCCACAGCTCCAGGGGCAGGCACAAGATCGAGGCCTGGATCCATTTCCGGCCAACCCCACACGGTTGCTGAAGGGGCAGTAAAACCCCCTGCAGTCAGTCCTGAAGAAGCGGCAAGACTGGATGCCGAAACGCGATTTAAGCAAGCCCAGCAAATGATCGACAACAAGCAATACCGCGAGGCTGTTAAGTTTCTGACCATTGCCATCAATAAGTCCCCGATGGAGGCCCGCTTCTATGCCCTGCGAGGAATTGCCCAACTGCGGCAGGGAAATCGCACCATGGCCAAAGAAGATCTCCAGCATGCCTACCGCATCGACCCCACCAATGAAGAAGCCAAACAGGGGATGAAGGAGGAGGCGCAAACCCGTGGACTGGATGATCCCACCGCTCCTCCCCCCCGTCCCCGTACCCCTCAGCCCCAAAAGATCGCATCTAAAGGGAAGGCTGCCGAAGAAGGAGGGGGTGGATTCTTGGGTCGGTTATTCAAACGCAAGTAGTTCTGGACCGCTTGCTTCCTCAGGGCATCGGATCGGTTGATCGACGGTGACGGCGTTCAGCCAGTTGCTGCAACACCTGGGCATGACTATTGCGGGTAATGGGATAGAAGTAGTTCAGGATTAAGCCCCCCACCAGGATCACGGTAGGGACGGGGCCGATCAACAGTCTTACCATCAGCAACGCTGAGTCGGGCTGAGTCGGAGGGGTCTGGCAGGGCACGGTACTGATGAAACCCGACCACTGTAACAATTGACCGACCAGAAATAAACCCAGGGCCAGACCGATCTTTTGCAGGAGCACCATAAATCCATAGAAGATGCCTTCCCGCCGCTGTCCGGTTTGCAACTCATCCAGTTCGATCACATCAGGCACCATGGCCCAAGGAACCAGATAGGCGGTTGACACCCCGATTCCAGCCAGGATCGACAGAGCAATGAGCAGGATATTTTGACCAGGTTGCAGGATCAGCAATCCGGATTGGGCCAGAATCCATAACCCCATGCCCAGGCTGAAGACCGCCTTTTTGCCAAGCCGGACACTCACTCGGCTCCAGACAAAGAGCATGACGAAAGCTGTCCCCTGGACCGCCAGAATCACGTTCCCCACCCAGGCCCCCGATAACCCCATCCAGAGGGTGACGAAATAAGGAATGATGGTAGCCGTCATCTGCAAGGCTAGCCAGGAACAGAGATAGAGCCCAATCACAAACAAGTAGGGACGGTTACCAAAGGCAAGGCGCAATTGTTGGGGTAGGGAAATCGACTCTGGCGGAGCTTGAGGAGTCTCACGGATCCCAGCAACACACCAAAACAGAGGCAGAGTAGCAATCAGGGCCCACAGTCCCCCAGAGAGAGCATAGGCCAGGTAGGGTGAGGCTGCCCCGTCTCCACAGACCCCTGCGCCGCTCAACCAGCCAATGATCCTGGGATAAAGCAGACCTGAAAGCAGGCTGCCTCCAATGGAGAAGGCAAAACGAAAATGAGTTAATTGAGTCCGTTCATCATAGTCCTGTGTCAGTTCGGCAGTGAGGGCTGTGTAGGGCAAATTCACCGCCGTATAAAAGCTATTGAAGAGGACAGCGACCCCCAGGTAGTACCAGAACAGATTCCAAGAGCTTCCCGGAAAGGGCACCAGCCACTGGGCTAGGAAACTGATCCCAAATGGCACAGCTCCAATCACAATCCAGGGTCGGCGGCGGCCCCAACGACTTTGCGTCCGGTCGGAGAGAATCCCCACCAGGGGATCGTTGACAGCATCCCAAACCTTGCTGAGAGCCAGAATACTCCCGGCCAGCCCCGCTTCCAAGCCTGCCACTGTAGTTAAGAAGGGGAGGAGGAAGAACGCTAGGATATTCTGGGTGATGGCTGGCCCCAGATCCCCTGCCCCATAAGCCAGCCTGGTCCAGAGATTTAACTTGGGTGGAGTCATGATACAAACATGCCCGAAACAATCACTCATCCCTCCAGATACTCTCAGTAGTTAGGTATATCCTCTATTGAGATTTTTCTACTTAGATGTTAGATAATTAGAGTCGAGGAATCTCTAAGATTAAGCCTCAAGATTTAGCTAGCTATGCACCCGTGATGACCCAAGCCACTTACTCAGTGGTCTGGGAATGTTGCTGCAAGCATTCCTACGCTGTTTGAGTTTCTTCATGATTGGGTTGATTCCCAGCCATGAGTCAAGAGATTCACTCTACCATGCAAGTCAATTGTTTTTGTATTGATGGACTTCCTTTCCTTATGGAATCTATCAGAATGCAAAAATACATTGAAATTTTCGAATGAACCTGTTATATTCCATGCGGTTCTGCTTAAGAAGACTCGGCAGGAGGTCAACATTGGTTAGGAGAAGGAAGCGCAAAAGTCGCAGGAGACAGGAGGGACGCAAGATTCTGGAGCACATCCCTCAGTTTAATTTGGAAAGTGGAGAGGAAAAATCTGTCACAGCAGCCCGCAAGTATATTCATGAGCAGTCGATCGCGCCTCCTGCGCTGATTCTCGTCCGCCGAAATGAACATACAATTGATCGTTTCTTTTGGGCTGAGAAAGGTCTGTTTGGGGCTCAGTACGTGGAAGAAAATCATTTCCTGTTTCCCAGTCTTAAGTCTCTACTTGAGTCTGAGAAAGCGGAAAAATCTAGCAAACCCTCCTCTTCAAAATCCAGCAGGGCTGCAACTGCTAAAACAACAACAGTTGCTGCTGCTCGCTAATTGATTAATCAATTTTTCTTGATTAACTAAGGCTCACGTCATTCATGGATGGCGTGAGTTTCTGATTGGGACAAAGGATGAAGATTTTGATTAATGCTGCACTTGTTCAGAAAAGATCTCATCGAGGGGGACATCAAGGGCTGCAATCACCTTGGTCCAAAAATTCATAAATCCGATCAGCGCCGTCAGCTCGACCAGATCAGCATCAGACCAGACGGTCTTGAGCTGAGTAAAGAAGGCGTCAGTCACGAGCATGGTGGGAACCGTCATCCGCTCAGCATACTCAATGGCCAGCTTTTCAGCGGGGGAGAACAAGTCACTTTGCCGTGCCTGGGCAACGGCTGCAGTTTTGGCAGCATTCACCCCGAGCTTCTCTGCCTGTAGCGTGTGGTAGGGAAGGCAGTAGTGACGACAGCCATTGATCTGAGAGATCCGAATGCTGACCAGCTCTTTGAGATCTTCGGGCAACTGTGGGTTTTCAGCGTGAATGGCCCCATATAACGTCATCACAGCACGCATCAGCTGCGGCTTATGGGCCATGGCTCTCAACGGATTGAGGGCTGTACCGTAGGCTTTCTCCAGACTTTCATAAACTTTCTGGGTGGCCTTATCCGCTTCGTCTGCGGTAACAAGTGGAATCCGCATCAACAGGCAATCAGCAAAGACAACGGATTGACTCTACCGTGTTTTGGTCCGCCGGAACAGGGTCACTTCATCCGTTCTGGATAGAAGATCCTAGTTCTCCAGCTGCTGTATCGCTTGTTGCTGCTCTTGCTGCTGTTGCTCCAGGCTGGCGTCCAGTTGATTCTCAACCCGATCAATCGTCTTCACTGCCTCGACGGCAGAGTTGTCAGGTGCGGTTTCCATCATTTCCTCAGCCGTGGTCGGGTTGGCGGGATCCTGCGCCGATTCCGGCTGTGTCAAGCGGTTGTAGCCGAGAAACACAAGAGCTGCGAGTAGTGCTGCGACAAGAAGTCCGGTCATCTCTGGCCTCCTGGCATTGGGTAGTGCTCTCTCTAATTGTGCCCTGATTGATTTTAACCAGGGCTATCTTGCAGGTGGACATGGGATCAGGTCTGGGATAACACCAGATAGAGACCTCCAGTTAAAGCCGCGATCAGAGCCGCTAAAGTAGTCTGGATGCCATTGACGACTTCATTGGTGAGCCAGGACAGACGCGGTTGTAAGACGCTTCCGATCCAGCTTTCCGCAGTTGTGGCTAGCATTGCCGCCAGCCAGCCAATCCCCAACCACCCAAGGCCCCAATCCCGGATCAGATCGGGCGAGCTGACTGTGTAGGTCAACAGCACTAACCCAGCTGCCGCCACCGCCCCTGCCCCTGTTCCCTCTAAGCTCACTGCCCCCTCAGTGCCAGGGGGAACAGGCTGGAACGAGGTGATCAGGAAGGTCCGCCGTCCATAAGCTTTGCCAATTTCACTGCTGCAGGTATCCGCGAGTTTGGCAGCAAAGCTGGCGGTGTAGGCCAACCACCAGAGAGGATCGGGGAAAGCAAGATACCCTAAACTGCAGACGAAGCCTGTTAACGCCGATCCCCAAACATTTTCTGGACCTCTGGCTCCTCCTCTTTTTTCCGCAATCCCGCGTTCTTCCTTCACCCGTTTTCCCAGTCGTGTTGAGGCAGTGCCCACCAGGAAGTAGAGAGCCACCACGGTGTAACCCCGCCAGCCCCAACAACCCCAGATCACCACTCCCAGAATCCAGGCATGCAAGACCCCAAGACGGGTGAGAGCCTTTTGAGAAGAAACCATGCCCAGCAATGCAATCCCACTGTTTAAGATCAGGCCCTTGATCCAGGGGGAGAGAACAGCCAGCTCAGGGAGGGGGAGGAAAGACATGCAGTTCAAGCGGTAACATAACTCCAGCATCGCCGATCTCAAACGGGCTGGGGAAGAGGAGTAGCTAGGGATCGGCAGCTGTCTTATACTAAGCAACGTTAAGAAACGTGCCGATTATGATTTCAACATTTAACTGTCGATACAGGGGGAGTACAGGTCTATGACGGTTGCGGACGCAGGCAGCTTTTCTCCTGAATCGCCTGAGGCAGCCGGACCTGTCCACCGTTTTACCCTGCCCAGGGATCTCGTGGGTCCTCCTTCCGGTTTTTGGAATCCCAATTTGATCATGTTTTTGGCGTCACTCCTCCTGAGTGTGGCCAATTTTTGTGGGTACAGTGTTTGGGGCTGGCCCAAATGGGTCATATTTGGTTCTAATTTTCTGGCTTTATACGTTTTAGGAACCGTGATTCATGATGCCTCTCATGGGGCAGCTCACAACATCCGCTGGATGAATGAGGCTCTCGGCCATGGATCGGCCCTGTTGCAGGGGTTCGTGTATCCCGTGTTTAAGCGGGTGCATATGCAGCACCATGCCCATGTTAATGATCCTGAAAATGATCCAGATCATTATGTTTCCACCGGAGGTCCCCTCTGGTTGATTGCCCCTCGCTTCTTTTATCACGAAGTCTTTTTCTTTAAGCGGCAGTTGTGGAAAAAGGGACGCTGGGATCTGCTGCAGTGGGGACTGAGTCGTCTGCTGGTGGTGATCACGTTTGCCCTGGCCATTGCCTACGGCTACACCGATTACCTGATGAACTACTGGCTGCCCCCGGCGTGCATCATGGGCCTACTCTTGGGTTTATTCTTTGATTACCTTCCCCATCGTCCCTTTCAGGATCGAGACCGCTGGCAGAATGCCCGTGTTTATCCTGGCTGGCTGACCAACATTTTGTTACTAGGACAGAATTATCATCTGGTGCATCACCTCTGGCCTTCGGTACCCTGGTACAAATACCAAGCGGCTTATCACGTTGCCAAACCTGTCCTGGATCAGCATAACTGTAAACAAAGTTTAGGAATCTGGCAGGGAAGAGAGTTTTTCAGTTTTCTTTACGATGCCTTCATCGGGATCCACTGGCACTCCACTCCTGCAGATGCCTCCAAAGGGTCTCAATCCCATGACCATTCCCCATCTTGATGCCCCTGATCTCCTGATCCTGGCGGAAGCCACCCAGGCCCTTCTCCCCTCCAGTCAGGAGCTTCTCGCCCAGGGAAGCCTGGAAGCCGAGTTTCCTGAGCGGATCAGGGAAGCCCACGTTGCTGCGCTGGCCAAACTCCAGGAGCTAGACATTGCCTGGCCAGAAGGGTTGAGATCAGACCTGAGAAATTTACTCCGGCTCACCCATCCGCAGGCGTTGATGGCCCTCTTACAGGATCTGCTGGACCAGGGTGAAGGACCGGATCTAGAGAATTTCTTGCAAGCCGCTAGGGGTCAACTGTATCCTGTGCGCCTGCCCCGTCTGGTAGTTTGTGGAGAGGTGATGCAGCAACTCTTGCAGCAAGATCTGACGGAAACCGAGCGCCAGAGTCTACAGCTCAACCTGGAGGCACTGCAAGCGCAACTGGCCCAGACTGCCTCCGATCAATCGGTGGATCCGGCTCGATTGCGAGCACTAGCAAGGGTCGAACTGATAACCCTTTCCCCTCAAGATCTCTGGCAGCTGTTGTATCACTATGTGGCTGAGGAGGAAATGCAGCAGCAATCCTCGGATCAGCCAGAGGGAGAGGCGAGCAATGAGGGAATCACGGTCAGTGGCCCCCTATTATTTTTAGAGATTGTTGATTATTTGCTGGATCAGCACCCACGAGCCCTCACCCCCGATCAGCGACTGGATCTGCTCAGCAACCGCAGCAAAGCCGAAGCCAAACTCAAAGCCATGACGAAATTGGGGCGTATGGATGATCAGGAAACCCAAACCCAGCAGATTCGTATCTGGATGGCCGATCAATCCCCTCAAGATCTGCTAGATCAGGTGGAAATGATGTTTGAGATTATAGGATCCGAGGAGTCTGCGCCCTAACGCAATGAGGGAGCCGGAGCCGCAATGTTATAAAACAAGCTGAGTGTGGATGAGGACGGGTAGAACATGACCAGTTGGGCGGAAGAAAAACGCCGTGAAGCTGAATCCCAACGACTGTATATATTTCTGTTGTTGTCGATCCTGTTTCATATTCTTTTTCTCTTAGGGTTCCGGTGGTCCAGTCGTCTGCGCCCCCCCGAAGAGACCGAAGAGATCATCGAATTTGTCCTGGTGGATCCTTCCGAGATCCCACCTCCGGATACCGATTTACAATCCGATAGCAACTCAGTGGATGCAGGCGAACCCAGACCTGAGCCTCCCTCCGAAGGCAGTCCGCCGCAATCACAACCCGCCCCTGCCCAACCGCCACCGCAACCCCCCGCCCCGCCACCTCCAGCACCCCCCCCGCCCGTTGCCCCGGCCCCACCGCAGCAACCCGAACCCCAGCAACCTGTCCAGGCTCCGCCACCAGAACCTGTGGCCCAGGCAATCGCGACTCCAACTCCCACTCCTACCCCCCCTCCCGCCACGCCGGTCCCCGCCACCCCACCCCCCGCTACACCCGTTCCCGCTACCCCTCCTCCCACGCCTGTCTCAACCCCTCCTC
>CAYMOX010000048.1:0-36846 GCA_964392245.1 uncultured bacterium | reverse complement strand
GGGATCGGGGAAGGCCAGTGCAGGGGTAGCTAGGGGGGGATCAGGAACTGAAGTCGCCGGAGGCGTGGGGGAAGTACTGATCAGGCGCAGGACTGCTCCTAACGAAGCCGTGATCACCAGACCAGTGGCTGCCAGGATCCACCAGAACCCCTGCCGTAACCCGATGGGCCAATGAGCAGGGGGGAAGGATTTTTCAGAAGATGCCCCAGGCAGGACCATGGTTCCTGCTTCGGTTGCAGGATCAGCATCCAGCGGAGGGGGTGGGGTGGGCTTGGGTGGAGCTGAAGGGTGCTGAGGGAGGGCAACAGCGGGAGCTTCTGCAGCCGTCATGGCTGTAACCGCGGTCCCCTCCTGTGCTGGATCCTCCCACGCCCCATCCATCTCCGCCATGGTGTGTTCAGAAAAAACCGGGGCGGGCGGAGGAGGGGGCAACGAAACTGTGGTGGATCCGATGGCCGTGGCCAAGGCGTGACCCAGCACCTCCATACTTTGGGGTCGCTGATCCGGGTCTTTAGCCAGACAGCTGTGGATCACCTCCTCCAGGGCGGTGGGAATCGGATAGGGAAGTTGATCCCGTTGGAAGGGGCGTGGAGCCTGATAGTTGTGGCTTTGATACCAGCCTGCAAAAGAATCAGTGGCCGGTTCAATGGGCATCTCCCCCACCAGCATCCGGTAGAGCACCAGCCCTAGGGAATAGATATCGGAGCGGGCATCCAGATCCTCCCCCCGCATTTGCTCTGGTGAGGCGTAACGAGCGGTGCCCAGGAAACCCGAGGTCTGGGTGCCCAGGACCACCGAAGCATCACTGATCACTTTAGCAATGCCGAAGTCTAGGACCTTGATACTTTCCTCTAGGCTGTCCTCACTGAGGACAAAGATATTGCTGGGCTTGATGTCGCGGTGGATCACCCCTTTGATCAAATGCCCTTCCATCATGCGTTCAAAGCTGTGGGCGTAATGCAATCCCGCACAGATCTGACGACCCAGATGCACCATCCGCCGAGGATCCATGGGACCCGTTTTGAGAATGACATCCCCCAGACCCTGTCCCTTAAGGAATTCCATCACCAGGAAGGGCTGATCTTGAAAAAGTCCGTAGTCAAGAATTTTAATGATGCGAGGATGTTCCCCCAAGAGGGTGCTCACGCGAGCTTCCTCCTCAAAACGGCGACGCAGCTGGCGACGAACCTTATCTTCCCCCACCAGGTGCTGATGCAGAAACTTAATGGCAACTGGACGCTGGAACAACTGGACATCTACGCCCTTGAAAACTTCCCCCATTCCACCAGCACTCAGTCGGTGACTAAGCTGGTAGCGACTACCAATGATCTGACCTGTTGCGAGTGTCACGTTGCCCTGCCTTCTGGGAATCCCTCACCTGCACCCTGAGGATAGCTGACCCAGATACGGATCGACTCTATCGCCTTGATGTTGTCCATGCCCCTGAACCTTGATCCACTCTAGCGATGCGATATCTGATTTTTTATAAGCCCTATGGAGTGCTGACCCAGTTCACCGATGCAGCAGGTCGCCCCACCCTGCAAGACTACATTTCGGTTCCCCGAGTCTATCCGGTGGGACGGCTGGATCAAGATAGTGAAGGGCTGCTATTGCTCAGTGATGACGGCAAACTCAAGGCCCGCCTTCTGGATCCCCGCTTCGGTCATCACCGTACCTATTGGGTCCAGGTGGAAGGACTGCCTTCCGAATCTGCTTTAGAGGCCCTGCGTCAGGGGGTCCTGATCCAGGATCAGCGGACTCGCCCAGCCCAGGTTGAGGTACTGACTTTAGAACCTGATCTTCCGCCCCGCGATCCTCCGATTCGAGAGCGGCGCTCGATCCCGACCTCCTGGCTGGAGTTAACCCTGACCGAGGGTCGCAATCGGCAGGTAAGACGCATGACAGCAGCGGTGGGGTTACCCACATTGCGTTTGGTGCGGGTGAAGTTGGGACCCCTGGGCCTCACAGGTTTAGACTGCGGGCAGTGGCGTTTCCTGACCCCTGAGGAAGTCGGTCAGTTGCGGCAGGAATGTTTTCCTCAGCCGAGGCGTCACCGCGCTGCTCCTTAATACTCCAACACATTGCTTAAAAAATTGCCGATTTTGCAAACTTTCTCCCCAAGGTGGACTCAGAGTAGCGGTAGACTGAAGCATCAATCCGGTCCGCAAGGCAAGCTAAGCCTTCCCGAGATCCGGATCTTCTCCTCTCCGCCTGCCAACCGCAGGTGAAAGATTGGTCTGGCTATAGTGGAACTATTGAAGACAGGCGAGTACCATGCAACTGAGTGAAATCACTCATCCCAACCAACTTCATCATCTCAGTCTGACGCAACTGCGCAATCTGGCTCGGCAGATCCGCGAGAAGCATCTGCACACTGTCTCCACCAGTGGGGGTCATCTGGGGCCTGGCCTTGGGGTTGTCGAGTTAACCCTGGCCCTGTACAAAACTCTGGATCTGGATCAGGACAAAGTGATCTGGGATGTGGGACACCAGGCCTACGCCCACAAAATGCTGACCGGGCGATACGAGCGCTTCCACACTCTGCGGCAAAAGGGCGGGATTGCGGGTTACCTAAAACGCTGTGAGAGCTGCTTTGATCACTTCGGGGCCGGTCATGCCTCCACCAGCATTTCGGCAGGATTGGGCATGGCTCTAGCCCGCGATGCCCAGGGCAAAGACTTTAAGGTGGTGTCGATCATCGGGGATGGGGCGCTGACAGGCGGCATGGCCTATGAAGCCATTAACCACGCCGGGCACTTACCCAAAACCAACCTGATGGTGGTTCTGAATGACAACGGTCTTTCCATCTCCCCCAATGTGGGGGCCATCCCTCGCTACCTGAACCGCCTGCGCCTCAGCCCTCCAGTCCAGTTCATTACCGACAGCCTAGAAGAACAGCTCAAGAATTTACCCATCCTCGGATCCAGCCTCAGTCCTGAGATTGATCGCCTCAAGGAGACCATGAAGCTGGTGACGGCGGTGCAGAACAACAAAGTCGGGATTGTGTTTGAGGAGCTGGGCTTTACCTATGTGGGTCCGGTGGATGGTCATGATCTGAAGGAACTGATCGATTCCTTTGAACTAGCCCATACGATCACGGGTCCGGTGCTGGTGCATGTGGCCACCGTGAAGGGCAAAGGCTATGCCCCGGCAGAGGCGGATGGCGTCGGCTATCATGCCCAATCAGCCTTTAATCTGGCCACAGGCAAACCCAATCCTTCCACTAAGCCCAAGCCGCCCAATTACTCCAAGGTCTTTGGGCACACCCTCACCCGGCTGGCAGAGCTAGATCCGCGCATCATTGGGATCACGGCGGCTATGGACACGGGCACGGGGTTGAGCAAATTGAAAGAGAAGTTGCCCAAACAATTTATTGATGTCGGCATCGCTGAACAGCACGCCGTAACCCTGGCGGCAGGTCTGGCCTGTGAGGGCATGCGACCCGTAGTTACGATCTATTCCACCTTTCTCCAGCGGGCCTACGACCAGATCATCCATGATGTCTGCATTCAAAATCTGCCGGTTTTCTTCTGCCTGGATCGGGCCGGAATTGTGGGGGCCGATGGTCCCACCCATCAGGGGGTCTATGACATTGCCTATCTGCGCTGCATCCCCAACATGGTGTTGATGGCTCCCAAAGATGAAGCCGAGTTCCAACAGATGATCGTCACGGGGGTCGAGTATACAGAGGGGCCGATTGCGCTTCGCTATCCCCGCGGCACTGGGGTGGGAGCCCCATTGGCTGAAGAGGGATGGGAACCCCTGCCCATCGGTAAGGGTGAGATCTTGAGACATGGGGAAGATCTGCTGATCCTGGCCTATGGCACTATGGTCTACCCCGCATTGCAAGCTGCCGAGATCCTGAAGGAACACGGCATGAATGCCACCGTGGTCAATGCCCGCTTTGCCAAACCTCTGGACACGGATCTGATCCTGCCTCTGGCCCAACGGATCCCACGGGTTGTGACGGTGGAAGAAGGCTGTCTCATGGGTGGATTTGGTACAGCTGTGGCCGAGGCGCTCATGGATGCGGATCTTGTTGTCCCCGTGTTGCGCATCGGGATCCCAGATCAGCTGGTGGATCACGCCCAACCCGAGGAGACTCTAGCGGAGCTCGGTCTGAACAGCGCTGGCATTGCCGAGAAAATTTTGGGGCGATTTCCAGCCGCACCGATCCAGATGCAGATGGCCCGCGCCACCGAATCTGTGGAGAGCTAGGACGACGGCTGCCGTTCCAGGCTAGGATCAGGACCACCGCAGCTGAAGGGGAGGAAGAGATCGCATGGTAGCCACGCCAGTACAGACCCAGTACGAAGCCGTGATCGGTCTGGAAACCCATGTACAGCTCAGCACACAGGCCAAGATCTTTTCCTCCAGCTCCACCGCCTTTGGGGCGCCCCCTAACAGCCATATCGATCCGGTCTGCATGGGTTTGCCCGGAACCCTGCCAGTTCTGAACCAGAAGGTGCTGGAGTATGCGGTGAAGGTGGGGCTGGCCCTCAACTGCGACATTGCCCGCTACTGCAAGTTTGATCGCAAGCAATACTTTTACCCGGATCTACCCAAAAACTACCAGATCACCCAGTACGACATTCCGATTGCCAGTCAAGGCTGGTTAGAAATTGAACTCCTGGATGAGGCGGGACAGGCCACCGCCCGTAAACGCATTGGCGTGACGCGATTGCACATGGAGGAGGATGCGGGCAAGCTGGTGCACGCGGGCAGTGATCGGCTGGCGGGATCGCTTTACTCCCTCGTAGATTTCAACCGGGCAGGCGTGCCCTTGGTGGAAATTGTCTCGGAGCCGGATCTGCGTTCGGGTCAGGAAGCAGCGGAGTATGCCCAGGAACTCCAACGGATCGTGCGCTACATCGGGGCCAGTGACGGCAACATGCAGGAAGGATCCATGCGCTGTGATGTCAACATCTCGGTGCGCCCGCAGGGATCCACCACCTTTGGCACCAAGGTCGAGATTAAAAATATGAACTCCTTCAATGCCATCCAGCGGGCCATTGAGTACGAGATCAAACGACAGATCAAGGCGGTAGAGGCGGGAGAGACCATTCGCCAGGAAACCCGTCTCTGGGATGAAAATACCCAGCGTACCACCAGCATGCGCTCCAAAGAAGGCTCCAGCGACTATCGTTACTTTCCTGAACCGGATCTACTGCCCATCCGCCTGACGGGGGAGCAATTGCAAGCGTGGCAACAGGAACTGCCGGAACTTCCGGCCCGGAAGCGGCAACGCTACCAGGAAGAGCTGGGGCTTTCCGCCTATGATGCTCGCTATCTCAGTGATGATCGCGAAACCGCCGCTTACTTCGAAGCCGTACTGGCCACCGGAGCCGATCCCAAGGCGGCAGCCAACTGGATGATGAGTGACATTGCCAACTATCTCAACACCCAGAAACTGACCTACCCAGAAATTGCTCTGCAACCCGCAACGCTAGCGGAGCTGATCACTCTGATTGAGAAGGGCACCATCAGCGGCAAGATCGCCAAGGAAATCCTGCCTGAGCTGCTGCGGGAAGGAGGATCGGCAATGGCATTGGTGGAAGCCAGGGGGCTGACGCAAATTTCTGATCTTTCCCAGTTGGAGGCGCTGGTGGAGGAGATCATGCAGGAAAATCCTGGGCAGGTCGAGGATTACCGTGGCGGTAAGAGCAAGCTTTTTGGCTTTTTTGTCGGGCAGCTGATGAAAAAAACCCAGGGGCGGGCCGATCCTCAAGTGACCAATGACCTGCTCAAACAAAAGCTAGATCAGTCCTCCTGATCATTCCCCCTAATCTTTTTTTCCCCCCTGTCCACAGTTAACTCTCAGACAGGCTTACTAGCCTCATAATCAATTGATCAGGGGCAGGTGGCCGTTAAAATGGACTGAGCTGCTCAAGACCCCCACAGATCAACCTTGGGGTCAGAGATCACGGTGCCACAGGATCAGACCATGGGAAACTCCATCTTTAAGCGAGCAGGCCAATGGATATTTAGCACACCTCTTCGTTCTCTGGACCAGGCTTATCAGGCAGCTCTGCAGATTCAATCCATCGAGGCAACTCATTTCCAGGGAGAAAAGATCCATCCCCGATCCAATCACAGTGAGAGTGTCAGCAGATATTTTCAGGGACAGCTTCGCAAACAGCTGAGTACGATTGAGGTGCGGCTGGCGGAGTTTCACACCAGCAATGCCATCACCCCCCCTTCTCCCAACAGTCAGCAAAACTCGACCTCCCCTGAGGTCAACCATGGATCCAGTCCCCGCAACCAGGAAGAAATGATCCTGGAAAAGCTGCGGTTTATTGATGACGTCACTCGCAAATACTCTCGGTCCCAAGAGCGTAAGGAGAGGGAGGCTGCTCGATCCCAATCATCACAGGAATCCTCAGCACTGACTCCGGTGCAGAATGGAGCGGATCCCCAACGGCCCCTCACCATTCCGGCATCCAAAACTAACGTGATGGAAAATCCACCCCCACCCTCTCTTAGCCAACCCCGATCCTCACCTCAAAACTACAAGACCAGTAAAACTGGAATCTTACCTCGCTCGATCCTGCGAACATTTGACCGCCTGCGCCGAGAATTTAGTCCGGATTATGAAGAGGAGGTGATCACAGATTTCCGCACCTCGCGGGCCAAGACCATGACCTCGATTCGCTTTCTGGTGCTGCTGGCCTTTCTGCCGTTGCTGGCCCAAATTATCTCCAAAAATTTTATCTTTGGCCCCTTAGTCGAACATTTTCGCGAGCGTGATCCTCAGCAGGTGGTCCTCAGCCAGGAATACCAGGAAGAAGCCCTCGTTGAATTTCAACACTTTAAAGAACGTCTGGAGCTCCAACACCTGATTGCTGGAGATACGTCAGAAGAAGGCAATTCCAACCAGGAGGAAGTTCTACGCAGTCAGGCCCAGAGCATCCTAAGCAAATATGCTTATCGCAGCTCTGAAGGACTCAAAAATGTCTTCGCTGATTTATTATCTCTAGGGGTTTTTGCCTGGTTGATTTTTATTGGGCGAGAAGAGATCAATATTCTCAAGTCTTTTTTAGATCAAATTATTTATGGACTTAGCGATAGCGCCAAAGCCTTTATTATTATTCTCTTTACCGATGTGTTTGTGGGTTATCACTCTCCTCATGGCTGGGAGGTATTGCTGGGAAATATGGCACGTCATCTGGGGTTGCCGGAAAATCGTGAGGTGATCTTTGCCTTTATTGCCACATTTCCTGTGTTTCTGGACACCATGTTCAAGTACTGGATCTTCAGGTATCTCAACCGCGTTTCCCCTTCAGCCGTGGCCACCTATAAGACCATGAACGACTAGTTTGCTTCAGGACGTGCGAACCGGAATCTGATGGGTCTGCAGATAGGTTTTGATCTCAGCAATCGTTAGCTGACCAAAATGGAGGAGTGAGGCCAGGAGTGCCGCTTCTGCCTGAGTGTCTGCAAACACCTGGCGAATGTGTTCACAGGTTCCTGCTCCTCCTGAGGCCACTACAGGAATGGGGACAGCTGCCGCCACCGCTTGGGTCAGCTCCAGGTCATAGCCCGCCTGGGTGCCATCGGCGTCCATACTGGTGAGCAGGATCTCTCCAGCCCCCCTCTGGGCCACCTCCACCGCCCATTTCACCGCATCCAATCCGGTGGCTTCTCGTCCCCCCCGCACCACCACTTCCCAGTGAAGATCGGCAGATCCAGACTGGCGGCGGGCATCGATGGCCACCACAATGCATTGCTCGCCAAAGCGGCGACTGGCTCGGGAGATCAAGTCAGGATCGCGAACCGCTGCCGAGTTAATGCTAACTTTATCAGCTCCAGCTCTGAGCAGCGCGCGCATGGTGTCAACATCCCGGATCCCTCCCCCGACCGTGAGGGGAATGAACACCTGTTCTGCCGTCCGTTGGACAACATCGAAGATGATATCGCGATCCTCATGCGTGGCTGTAATGTCAAGGAATACCAACTCATCCGCACCCGCCTGGTTGTAGGCCTGAGCCAGTTCCACCGGATCCCCGGCATCCTGCAAATCCACAAACTTAATCCCTTTGACTACCCGTCCAGCCTTGACATCCAGGCAAGGAAGAATTCGCTTAGCAAGCATAGATTCCTCAAATAAGGGAACACTGCCCCAGAATGGTGGGAGATTTACTGGGGAAAACCATCTTCTGGAGTAGATATAATGACACAAATCCCAGCCAGTCTTTAGGCTAGTCTGGGCGGATAGACCTGAAATCTACAGGTGTAATGGTTGTTGCAGGACAGTTGATGAGTCTGTGTAAGCTTAGGGTTCAATTGCAGTTTGTGCAAGCTGTCATCCAATCCTAGGTTGGCCCTGGTGTTGCTTTCTCCGGTGAATTACTGATCCCTTCTCTAGATGCTATGCAGCAGCATACTCAATCATCTCACCCCCTTGCTTCAGCCATGTATCCAGGTCGACGAGCCCATCTTTCTTACATTGAAGTTCTCTGTAAAACCCCTGATCTAGAAGAACTGGACACTCGCATTCGCATTAATTTGCAGGAAGCACTAATTCAATTTATCAAAGATGAACGTAAGTGGTCCACACTTCCCTTCAGTGAACAAACACGCCTCCTGCAGAAGTTGGCAACCCGCAGTAATGAAAGCAATCCTTTTGCAGAAGAGATCCTTGTCAGGTGCCAGGATGAACGAGGAAGGTTAGTTACTCGTAAAGCTAAATTGCTGCTGGACACAACCCGCAATAAAAATCTTTCCAGTATCTTCGACCAGATCATTAACCAACATATTGCTCTTGTTTTTCATGAACAATTCTGTTTTGGACTATTGGATCATCTTGAGAAGCTGATTGCATTAGAGACCAAAATGATTCTGCTAAGTGGAGATGAAAATGCTAGTTCATCGGTATTACCCTTGAGCTATTTGGATGTTCAGGATGATCTTCTGCCTCTCTCTCCCCAAGACTTTGAAATGATTCGCGAAAAAGGCCTGGGGATTATGATTGAGCTAATCCCTAAATTTCTGCGATTGCCCCTAAATAAGCTTTATTACGCCATTAATCAAATTAACAGAGATTTTCCTTCTCTTGCACTTCAATTCTACCTGGATACTCATTTTTCCACGAAACAAAAAAGCTCCGAGGATGCCATCATTCGTCAGATGCTAATCCGCACTTTTTTCACTAAGGCATTCTATTCTATTGTGCGGGTTGGGGGTTTAAAAATTGAACACCTAAACCTACCTGAAGCCTCGCGCAGCAATCGTTTCCAATACTTGACAGGATCGGATGACGACTCAGTTAGCCTGCTCAATAGTGAAGATGGCAATGTTTCGCTGCGGGAAGATTTTCGAGCCTTAGTTGCTGAGCTGCAGCACCGACAGCAACGGGAACAAGTCTTGAAACAACGGCGCAACATTCAGGGACCTTCCATTAAAACAGAGCTCAATCTGGAAAAAGTCTTGGAAGATATTTTCATGGTGTACTGCGATCAGTGGACCCAAGCGATCAAGGATGAAACCGAGTACCTGCAGCGAACCCTCTGGTTACCCCTCAAGTTTGAGCGGCTGAATGAATGGGACAAGCAACTGTTGCAACAACACCTGTATCGCTACACCGATGAGCAATATCTGACGCTTTTGACTCCCCAGGAACAAGATCTGATTCAGAGATGGGAAGCTTTTGCCCGCCAGGAGTATGCCAATGATCGCACTCAAGCTCAGGTAGAGGCCATTGGCAGTATGGATGAGGAGGATTTTGTCCTGGAAGTGATGCTGCGGTTTGCCAGTAAACATCAATGGATTGTGGAACAACATCAAGAATTGATCACTGAACAGGTGGCGAAACAGGTCACCCGTATGTTCCGTGTGGGTAGCATTACCGCTGACATGATTGTTCGGGATCGGTACCAATCATTTCAGGAGGATGTTCTCCCTTACATTTACTTTTGCAGCGTACCCACCTCTGGGGACGAACTTGTCTGGCTGGAATCCCCCTATCCCCTCAGCAAGCTTTTGTATCTGATCGATCGCGTGGAAACCATGACTGGACCGGAAGGGACCCCCCTGGCCGAACCTGCCACCCTCGCCATGGCCAAAGCATTGCTGGTGGAGCTATTTCATGTGGAACGGGAGCGGCTGCTCAATCCCAACGCTAGCCCTGAGCTGGCGTCCAGCCAGGAGCCCGCATAGGGGGGATGCACGGATCGCACTGGGTTCCGACATCTGGCTCATGTAAGCGATTATTGCAATTTGTTACTGAAGTCGAGGCAAAATTCATGATCGGTTCCGAGCTCTGGTAGAACGAAGGTCAGCACTGGGGCCTGCATCAGGCTCCTCTCCCGCTGTTTGCATACGGAGTTCTCGCATGTTCACGCTTGTTAAGCCCTGCAGTCGTCGTTTGGTTCCCCAGAGTTTGGGGGATCGAGAGCTGGTCAAGGTGGTTTACGTGGTTCTGGAGCCCCAATACCAGAGCGCCCTCACCGGAGCAGCCCAGGCGATTAATGCCTCCCATCCCCAACTGGCGATCCAGCTGAGTGGTTTTCTGATCGAAGAACTACGGGATCCCGAAACCTATGCAGAATTTCAGGCAGCGGTCGCCGAGGCCAACATTTTTCTGGGGTCCCTGATCTTTATTGAGGATCTGGCCGAAAAAGTCGTGGCAGCTGTAGAACCTCAGCGGGAGCGGCTGGATGCAGCCATTGTCTTCCCCTCCATGCCCCAGGTGATGCGCCTGAATAAACTCGGCAGCTTCTCCATGGCCCAGCTGGGACAATCCAAGAGCGCCATTTCCCAGTTCATGCGCAAACGCAAGGAGCAATCGGGTAGCTCCTTCCAGGATGGGATGCTCAAGCTCCTGCAAACCCTGCCCAAGGTGCTGAAATACCTGCCGATCGAGAAAGCCCAGGATGCCCGCAACTTTATGCTCAGCTTCCAGTACTGGCTGGGGGGATCCTCCGACAACCTGCAAAACTTCCTGTTGATGCTGGCGGACAAGTATGTCCCCTCCCTGAAGGGAAAGCTGAGCTTCCAGGATCCCGTCACCTATCCAGACCTGGGCATCTGGCACCCCCTGGCCCCCCAGATGTTTGAGGATGTGCAGGCGTACCTGAACTGGACCAACAGTCGCGATGATCTGCCGGTGGACAACAAAGATCCGCTGGCCCCCTGTGTGGGTCTGGTTCTGCAGCGCACCCACCTGGTCACGGGTGATGATGCTCACTATGTGGCCATGGTGCAGGAACTGGAGTCCAAAGGGGCACGGGTGATCCCGATCTTTGCGGGCGGTCTGGATTTCTCTAAACCTGTGGATACTTTTTTCTGGAGCCCTGCCGGAACACCCTTGGTGGATGTGGTGGTCTCGCTCACGGGATTTGCCCTGGTGGGAGGTCCAGCTCGCCAGGATCACCCCAAAGCCATTCAGTCGCTGCAGAAGCTGAATCGCCCCTACATGGTGGCCCTGCCCCTGGTGTTTCAAACCACCGAAGACTGGGAGGACAGTGATCTGGGTCTGCATCCGGTTCAGGTGGCCTTGCAGATTGCGTTGCCGGAATTGGATGGAGCGATTGAGCCGATCGTGCTCTCGGGTCGGGATGGCATGACGGGGAAAGCGATTGCTCTGCAGGATCGGATTGAAACCGTGGCAGATCGGGCGATCAATTGGGCCAACCTGCGGCGCAAGCCCAAACTGAGCAAGAAGATCGCGATTACCGTCTTCAGCTTCCCCCCGGATAAGGGCAACGTTGGCACAGCCGCCTATCTGGATGTCTTTGCCTCCATCCACCGCGTCCTCCAGAGCCTGCAAAGCAATGGCTACGATGTCCAGGATCTGCCTGCCACCCCAGAGCAACTGATGGCGGATGTGATCCATGATGCCCAGGCCCAGTTTTCCAGCCCGGAATTGAATGTGGCGGCTCGCCTCTCGGTGCCCGAGTATGAGTCCCTCACCCCCTATCACAAAGCCCTGGAGGAGTGGTGGGGACCAGCGCCCGGCCAGCTAAACACTGATGGCAAGGATCTACTGGTCTACGGCAAGCATTACGGCAATCTTTTTGTGGGCGTCCAACCCACCTTTGGCTATGAAGGGGATCCGATGCGACTGCTGTTCTCCAAGTCCGCCAGCCCTCATCACGGCTTTGCTGCTTACTACACCTATCTGGAAAAGATCTGGAAAGCAGACGCGGTCCTGCATTTTGGCACCCACGGATCGCTGGAGTTCATGCCCGGCAAGCAGATCGGCATGTCCGGCCACTGCTATCCCGACAACCTGATCGGGGCCATCCCTAACCTCTACTACTACGCCGCCAATAATCCCTCCGAAGCCACCATTGCCAAGCGACGGGGATACGCCTGCACCATCAGCTACCTCACTCCTCCTGCAGAGAACGCCGGACTCTACAAAGGCTTGCAGGAACTGCGGGATCTGATTGGTTCCTACCAGAGCCTGCGGGAAGGGGGTCGAGGGGTCCAGATCGTCAACACCATCTGCGAAAAGGCCCGCCTGGTCAACCTGGATCAGGATGTCACCCTGCCGGAGGTGGATGCCAAGGAGCTCTCCCTACAGGAACGGGATCGAGTGGTGGGTCTGCTGTACGCGCGGCTGATGGAGATTGAATCGCGACTCTTGCCCTGTGGATTGCATGTGATCGGTGCGCCTCCTACAGCAGAAGAAGCTGTGGCCACCCTGGTCAGCATTGCCAGCATTGACCGTCCAGAAGAGGGAATTGTGGGTCTGCCCCGCATTCTCTGCCAAAGCCTGGGTCGCGATCTGGAGGAGGTCTACCGCAACCGCGATCGAGGCCATCTGCAGGATACGGAGCTGCTGGATCGGATCAATCAGGCCAGTCAACAGGCGATTGCCGCCATGGTGCAGGAACAAACCGACGCGGATGGGCGGGTTTCGGGGGTGACGCGCCTCAATTTCCTGAATATGGGTCGCACTGCTCCCTGGCTAAAAGCCTTGCGGGAGGCCGGGTATCCCCAGGTGGATCCAGACCTGCTGAAGCCGCTTTTCCAGTTTTTAGAATTCTGTCTGCAGCAGATCACCGCTGATCATGAGCTGGGATCCTTGCTGCGGGCCCTGGAGGGAGATTACATCCTGCCCGGACCGGGAGGCGATCCGATCCGCAACCCTGGAGTGCTGCCCACCGGCAAAAATATTCACGCTCTCGATCCCCAGTCCATCCCGACGGCGGCGGCGATCCAGTCGGCTGAGGTGGTGGTGGAGCGGCTGCTAGAGCGGCAACGGGCTGAACAGGGGGACCAGTGGCCGGAGAGTATCGCAGTCGTGCTCTGGGGAACGGATAACATCAAAACCTACGGAGAGTCGCTGGCGCAGGTGCTTTGTCTTCTGGGGGTCCGGCCCAAGCCCGATGCCCTGGGACGCATGAACAAACTGGAACTGATCCCGCTGCCGGAACTGGGGAGGCCCCGCATTGATGTGGTGGTGAATTGCTCCGGCGTCTTTCGTGATCTGTTTGTGAACCAGATGGAGTTACTGGATCGGGCAGTGAAACTCTGTGCCGAGGCGGAGGAACCCCTGGAGCAAAACTTTGTCCGCAAGCATGCACTCGCCCAGGCCGACAGTCTCGGGATCAGTCTGCGACAGGCAGCAACCCGCGTTTTCTCCAATGCCTCGGGATCCTATGCGGCCAACGTCAACCTGGCGGTGGAAAACAGTTCCTGGGAGCAGGAGACCGAACTGCAGGACATGTACCTCAGCCGTAAGGCCTTTGCCTTTGGTTCGGATCTCAACAACCAGAACATGCGGCAGCTGTTTGAGTCCTCCCTCAAAACCGTGGACATGACCTTCCAGAACCTGGACTCTTCTGAGATCAGCCTTACGGATGTCAGCCACTACTTTGACTCCGATCCCACCAAGGTGGTGGAGAAACTGCGGGGAGATGGCAAGCGTCCGGCGGCCTACATGGCAGATACCACCACCCCCAACGCCCAGATCCGCACCCTCTCGGAGACAGTGAGACTGGACACCCGCACCAAGCTCCTCAATCCCAAATGGTACGAGGGCATGCTCAAGCACGGCTATGAAGGGGTGAGGGAGATCTCCAAGCGGTTGGTGAACACCTCCGGCTGGTCAGCCACCGCAGGGGCTGTGGACAACTGGGTCTACGAGGAGACCAATGCCACGTTTATTGCCGATGCAGCCATGCGAGAACGGTTGATGAACCTCAATCCCCACTCCTTCCGCAAGATTGTGGGCACGTTGCTGGAGGTGCATGGTCGCGGCTACTGGCAAACCAGTGAAACCAACCTGGAGCGGCTGCAGGAACTCTACCAGGAGGTGGAGGATCGGATTGAAGGGGTGGAATAACTCCCCACAACGCAGGAGGGGAGAGGATGTGATTGATCCTCCTGCAGAATTTCCCGGTTCAGTCAACTGAGGACGTTATGATCAGGGGGCAGCGCCGCCGCTTTTATCATGCGTAAGCGAGTTACCCTGGTCTTTCCCCGCACCCTGGTGAATTTACCCCTCACCTACCGTTTGGCTCGCGATTTTGATGTTGCGGCCAACATCGTGCGTGCCCGCATTGCGCCGGATGAAGTGGGGACAGTGGTGATGGAACTGTCGGGGGACATTGATCAGGTGGAGGCCGGGTTGGAATGGGCTCGGACGCAGGGGGTCACAGTCTACGACCGCCAGCGAGAAATCCAGATCGATGCAGCTCTCTGTGTGGACTGTGGTCTTTGCACAGGGGTCTGCCCGACTGAGGCCCTGCGGATTCAAGCCCCAACCTGGCAACTGGAATTTCTGCGCAACCGCTGTGTCATGTGTGAACAATGCATTCCTACCTGTCCGGTGCAGGCCATCAGTGCCACGCTGTAATTGACTTTCATTGCTTCAGGCACTGGCATTCTGCCGCAGATCTTTTAAAGCGTAAGCGTCATGGCTCAAGCCAAGCGCAAAACGCAGGGATTGCTGCCGATCCCCATTGGAGAAGCCCAGGAAGGCTGCCAGGGAGAAGGCTGAGAGGAGGGCCGCCGCTAAAAACACCACCCGGTAGCCTCCCAACAGCGCCAGGCTGCCAAACACAGGCCCAGCCACCCCGATCCCCAGATCAAATCCGGCCATGGCCAGACTAAAAAATAGACCCCGCTGATGGGGCTGGACCCGATCCGCCACCAGGGCTGAGATCATAGGGATGAGAATCCCAAACCCGATCCCCTCGATCAGGGCTGCCATTAAAAAGGCCTGGGTGTGATCCGCCAGGGCCACCAGGATCATGGCCAGCGTGTAGCAACTGAGGCTGGTGGTAATGAAAACACCGCGACCCCAGCGGTCCGAAGCCCGTCCGGTAATTAGACGCACAAAAAAGCCTGACAGCGTCGAAGTCCCGAAGAAAATGCCCACATTCAGATCCGCCTGAGAGGCTTGAATCAGAAGGGATGCAAACGTACTGCGGGTACCAAAGGCCAGTCCCACCAAAAGTAGCACCACCGCCAGAGTTCGGATGCGGGGATTGGTCAGCTGGGCCCAGTAGGAGGTATTTCGGGCCGCCGATCCTTCTGGATGCGGGTGGCGGGCAGGCTCCTGCAAAAACATGGTCAACACCAGCCCACAGGCGCCCACACTGGCTGCCGTTAGAAAGAGGACAGTGTAACCAAACCCTTCCTGCAACAGTCCCCCCAGGATTAGGCCTGCCCCTGCCCCGATCGGATTCACCAGACTCATCAGTCCAATCATCTCCCCTCGCCGTGCTTCCGGCGCCAGATCCACCACCAGGGTCACATAGCCCGTGGCAAATGCCGCAATGCTGATGCCGTGAAAGGCTCGCAATCCCATCAATACGGGCACTGATCCAGTCAACCAGTAGCCGATCGGGGCCAGCATCACTGTCGCCATGCCAATCAACAGCACCAGTTTGCGACTGCGCAGATCCGAGAGTGAGCCCAGCCAGGGACGGGCCGCCAACAGCCCCACCGCAAAGGATCCCATTACCCAGCCCACCTGCAAGCTACTTCCCCCTAGATCCTGCACATAGAGAGGCAGTGTGGGCAGCATCGAAGCCAGAGCCGACCAGAACAGGAGTCCGGCCATGAACAAAATAACTAGATTAAGGCGCACAGAGCGTTGCATGAAGTCAGAGATGCAAGGGGATCAGAAGGACAATGAGGCGAGATGTAATGAAATGTAAACACCTTACCATCTTGCCCTGCCATCCCTTGCCATGGGCGTGCGGTTGAGCGCAGGGATCTGGGCTAAAACAATGACGAAGGCCCTGGTTGATAGGCCATGACCTCAGAAGATTGCCTCCAGAGTAATGACAATGGGATGACTCTCCTGGCAACGGATAGCCGTAGCGAGCCAGATCTGCTCCGTGATGGCAACGAGCAGCAACCGTGCATCCGGTCCCCGATCAGGGCCGAGGCGGACCCAGGTGTCGCAGATCCATAACTCGGCAGCCTGTAACCCACCTTGTTGCTGGATCAGCTTTACCCCTCCCGTCGTCGATCCGGCCACCAGACATGGAAGTAACCAGCTGCGAGCCTGGATTGGAAGACCGGAAAGGAAACCTGAAAGCATGGAGGCATGATCCCTGCAGTCTGCAGTCAGGGGATGCTGAGAACAGCATATAAGGACTTCCAGATACTGGCTTTTTGATGTGAGGATGGAAAAGCAAGTTCTTCCTGGAGACATTCAGAATGAAAGGGCCGCGACCTTTTTCCCTATGGCCAAGGCAATTTCTGAGCAGAGTGACATGCCTCTTACTGATGGTGGTGATCTGCTGCAGCTCAGGTCCCGTTCGGGCGGAGGACTACACCAAACGTGATTTACAGGGATCGAATTTTGCCCACCAGGATCTGACCAATTCCGCCTTTCTCAAGGCCAACCTGCGCAATAGTGATTTAAGTCACGTCAAGGCTCGGGGTGTGGATCTGTTTGGGGCGAATCTGATCAATGCCAATCTCCAGGAGGCCGATCTGACAGCAGCGACCCTGGACATGGCCAATATGCAACATGCGGATCTGCGGGGAGCAGTGCTGGAGAACAGCCTCATGTGGTTAACCAAAGTGGAGGGGGCCCAGATTGAAGGGGCCGACTTTACGAATGCCCTGATGCGCAAAGACACCCTCACGACGCTGTGTAGCTCTGCTGCAGGTACCAATCCCATCACCGGGCGAGATACCCGAGACTCCTTAAACTGTCCGGATTAAGGTACCTGAGACGCCAGACGCTGGAGATCCCGCTGAATCTCAAAGGCCAATTCGCGGTTGTGGGGTTCGGTATCTCTGGCCTTGTAGAGATAGGCGCGGGCCTGATCGGGTTGACCCAGCAAGATCAAGCTGTTGCCGTAGCGGTAGTAGGCCAGAGCCGCAATGTGGGTCACATCCTCGGCATCCGGAAAACGTCTCTGTAAACTTTCAGCAGAGGCAATGGCTTCCCCGAATCGCTGCAATCGAAGGGCTTGTCGGATCCGGTGCAGACCTTCAGTTCGTTCCTGAGCAGAGGGATCGGGCTGGGGGGGACGGGAGGAAACCTGAACCACAATGCGATGGTCATGCAGCCGTGAGCGGGCAGATTTCACCAGTTGTTGCTGATGCTCAGACCAGACCTGATCATAGGCACAGCGTTGCTCCGGATCTAGAAGCACACGATAGGCCTCATTCAGTTGCTGAAAATGAGCTGTGGCGGCAGCCCCCGCAATATCAGGATGGAATTGACGGGCCAAACGGCGAAAGGCCTGTTTGATCGTGGTTTGATCGGCCCTGGGATCCACCTGCAGGATTTGATAGTAATCAAGAAAGGCCATGGGCAGTTGGCTTCACAGCTCTTCCAGTATAATCAGCCTCTTCATTCAGCCTGCTCCGCAAAACCCCAGGGACGATGAAGATTTTCAGACGGTCCGGTGCTCTAAGGACGCAGACTGGAGGGCAATCCCCAGGAGCGAGTTCTTTCCTCCAGCCAGCCAGAGGATCGCAGACGTTCCACAATCTGGCTCACCTGCCGGGTCAGATCCGAAGATTCAATGCCCTTGGGCATGGCCACCCCTAATCCCACGCTGGAGAGGGGGCCCAGCACCTGATAAGTCGGCTCCGCCTGCACCCACCCGGTGAGCACCGTCACATCGGCGGCAAACCCCACCACCAGATCCTCCGTCAGGATCGTCACGCCATCCTGGTAAGAATCAACGGGGATCAATTCAGCTTCGGGCAAGAGAGCGTTGAGATGCAGAATAGCTGCGGAACCCTGCAATACTGCAATCGGGTGTGAGGCCAGATCACTCCAGGTTTGCCAGCGGGGATCCTTCGTCACAGCGATGGCGGTGCCATCAAAGTAGTAGGGCGGACTAAAGTTAACCCAGCGGGAGCGTTCACGGGTGATCCCCACCTGGGCAATCGCCAGATCTACATCCCCCTGCACCACGGCTTCCAATCGCTCAGGATTCGTCAGGGGAACTAACTCAACTTTTCCAGTGTCTCCCAGCAACTGCCGACCCAATTCCTGGGCCAGATCCACCTCAAACCCAACCAGCTGACCCTCTGAATTACGAAAGCCCAAGGGGGGCAAATTATCTTTCACCGCCACCCGCAACTCCCCTGATGCCCGAATGTCCTGCAAAGAACGAGCCTCAGCCCCAGGCTGGGTCAGGACCATCAAGCCCAAACTGAGGAGGGCGAAAGCAGCCAGGTGGCCGGACATCCAATCCCTGAAGTTACGAGGCAAGGCAAATCGGGGATCAACCCCCATTAAGATGCTGAGCGCCGAACAGCGTTAACCACCTGAGTGAATGCCGCCTGATCCAGGGCCGCCAACTGAGCCAACATCTTCCGATTGAGCAGCACATCGGCTTTGCGCAGGTCATTCATCAGCTGGCTGTAGCTGATCCCTTGAGCTCGGGCCGCCGCATTAATGCGCGTAATCCAAAGACGGCGAAATTCCCGCTTACGCCGCCGCCGATCTCGATAGGCATTGACCAGCGCTTTCATCACCCGCTGATTAGCCGTTCGGAACAGCTTGGAACCGGAGCCGCGAAAACCCTTGGCAAGCTTAAAGATCTTTTTTCGGCGCTTACGGGCGACATTGCCCCGTTTAACACGTGTCATGGCTGGCTGAACTCAATAGATCGGCAGTTGAGGCTAACGGGAATAGGGCATCATCAGGCGCACATTTTCAGCGTCCCGCTCGTTCACCAGTGCCATCCCCCGCAAACGCCGCTTGCGATGAGAGGACTTGTGCTCTAGCAGGTGATTATGTCCTGCCTTCCGGTGGCTGATCTTGCCACTGCCAGTAAACTGGAAACGCTTAGCAGCAGCGCGGCGTGTCTTCAGCTTCGGCATACCAATTCCATAATGTGACAGTCTTCTACTATAAGGGCACTCCCATTAATTTTGCAACCCTGCGGATCCTTGGCTATGGGCTGTTATTCTTCAGGGATTTCACTCTATAATAAAAGTTTGTCGTCTTCACTAGATAACATGTCGAAGCGAAATGTAGCGGTGGTCCTCCGCCAGGAAGTTCCGGGATTGGGCCAGCCAGGAGATGTGCGGGAAGTCAAGCCTGGTTATGCTCGCAATTACCTTTTCCCGCGGCAGATGGCCGTGCGCCTCACCCCTGGCCTGATCAAGGAACAAAAAATGCGGGAAGCTCAGGCCCTGGCCCGCAAAGCTGCGGAGAAGAAGCAGTCAGAGTCCTACAAAACCGCCCTGGAAACCATTGGTCGTTTTACGATTGCCAAAAAGGTTGGGGAAGGAGAAGTTCTCTTTGGGACGGTCACCACCGAAAACATTGCCGAGGTGGTCCTGGCAACCAGTGGACTGGATATCGATCGTCGCAACATCATGCTGGAGGACGAGATCAAAACCACAGGGAACTATACAGCCCAGGTGCGGTTACATCCTGAGGTCACAGCCACCATTCGCATCCAGGTGATCCCTGAATAGGCCTCGATTCCAGCGCAAGGGGAGTCTGTCGTGAATAGCTACGACCTCACGGGGGGAGAGCGACTTCCTCCCCAAAACATTGAAGCGGAAGAGGAGATCATCGGCGGACTGCTTTTGGATCCGGATGCAATCACGCGTGTGGCTGAATTGTTGCAACCCGATGCCTTTTACATCTCGGCCCATCGGGAGATCTACCGCGCAGCCCTGCATCTCAATAGCCAGGGTCGTCCCACCGATCTGATGACTGTCTCCGCCTGGCTGGATGATCATCAGCTGCTGGAGAAGGTAGGCGGCACCGCTGCGATTCGGCGCTTGCTGGAGCAAACGGTCAGTAGTGTCAACATTGATCAGTACGCCAAACTGGTGCTGGATAAGTACATCCGGCGGCGCTTACTCCAATCCACCAACTCGATTGCCCGCCTGGCCTATGACGCTAGCCAACCCCTGCCCCAGGTGATGGATCAGGCGGAGCAGGAGATTTTTAATATCACCCAGGAACGGATCCAGCGCTCCCTCATGCCCGCTTCCGAAATTCTGATCAATATCTTTTCGGATCTGGAAGAGAAATTTCAGCAGGGCTCCGATCTGCCGGGAATTCCCACCAAGTTCATTGATCTGGATAACCTGACTCAGGGACTGCAGCGCTCTGATTTGTTGATCGTGGCGGGTCGTCCGGCCATGGGAAAAACCAGCTTTGCCCTCAACATTGCTCGCAATATTGCCACGTATGCCAAACTTCCCGTGGCGGTGTTTAGCCTGGAAATGTCTAGGGAGCAGCTGGTGCTGCGGATGCTCGCCAGTGAAGCCCGCATCGAAAGTACACGCCTGCGTTCAGGTCGGATCAGCGGGGATGAATGGCAGCGACTCAGCCAGGCTTTTGGCTATCTGGCGCAGGTGCCCCTCTATATTGATGACACTCCCAATTGCAATGTGACGGAGATCCGCTCTAAGGCACGACGACTGCAGGTAGAAACGGGCGGGGTGTTGGGACTGGTTCTGATCGACTATCTGCAGCTGATGCAGGGGACTGCAACGGACAACCGAGTGCAGGAGTTGTCGCGAATGACACGGGGGCTAAAAGGATTGGCCAAAGAACTCTCTACACCTGTGATGGTGCTCTCTCAGCTGAGCCGGGCCGTGGAATCCCGAGCTGACAAACGTCCCCAACTGGCCGATCTGCGGGAATCCGGATGTCTGGCAGGAACAACCGAACTGCTGGATGTTGATTCTGGCCAGCACTGGACCCTGGCACAACTGGCGGAGCTAAAGGAAGGAGCAGTGCTGCCTCGACTGCTGAGCATGAATACTCGGGGTCGGCTGGTGCCGCAGCAACCGGTGAAAGTCTTTCAGAACGGTTGTAAAACCACCTATCAGCTGAAAACCCGCTTAAATTGCGCGATTGAGGCCACCTCTAACCATCCCTTTTTCACGCGGCAGGGTTGGAAACATCTGGATGATCTCCAACTGGATGAAGAGATCGCCCTGGCCATGCACGACGAAATTGTCTGGGATCCGATTTGCTCGATCAGTGAACCCTCGGAAGCCGTTCCTGTCTACGATGTGGAGATGCCACGACACCACAACTTTGTGGCTAACCGCATTCTGGTTCACAACAGCATTGAGCAGGATGCCGACATCGTCATGATGCTCTATCGCCCCGAATACTACCAGCAGGACACCACAGAGCGAGGTATTGCCGAGGTGATCATCTCCAAGCACCGCAATGGCCCTACGGGCACCATCAAGCTTTTATTTGAGAGTCAGTTCACCCAGTTTCGTAATCTGGCGGATCCCAACCGCTGAGGTCATTGGCCTGTGAGATTGCCATTTGTTGAGATCTCTTGTGGATTGGAAACGTTGGCTACAGGTGAGGGTCGGAAGAGGGATAGACTAACGTATACGCGAGTTCGCAGTCCATGACCTCGACGACCTCACGCCATTTTCACCCTTCTCTCCTGGCGGAACTTCTCCAAGATCTGCCTCATCTGCGTCCGCAGGTTTACTTTAAAACCTCATTGGTGGCCCTCAGCCATGCCATGGAGGATCAGGTGCTGGCGGGGGATGGGCAGCCGTTGGTGTTCGCCAACTTTCAGCGGGAACGGTATTACCGACAGGAGGCCCGTCGTTATCTGCGCATCAGCCAGTTGGCCCGACAGGTGTATATTCTGGCAGCACCGGAAACTGACTTTGCCAATGCTGATGTTCCCTATAAAACCATCGCCCTTGATCCCGCTGACCCCCTGAGCCAGGAGTGGCATTTAATCGTGATCGATGATCACTTTGCCACCTGTTTGATCTGCCGCGAGCGCCTGTTGCGCAAACAGGTAGCCGGAGAAGAATGGATGGATCGGGACATGGATGCGGCTCGCCAATTTGATGGGATCTGGTCCTTTGAGCGCCAGGTGGTGATTAAGGCAGCCCAACATTTGATCAAGCGGATCCTGAATTATCGTCCGGATTTAGAATCATCGCTTAACGCAGTCCAAGGGCGGCTGAAAGCCTCACCGACCTCTCCGAAGAAAAAAAACACAACGCCCCTGAATCCAGCTCCATTTGCAGAGCGGCTGATCACCTATCTGCAGGCCGGTCAGTACAAGTTGCGCCGCACTTATCGGGCCATCCAAGTGCAGGAGCGCAAAGAACGACTGGTGAACCGCATTGGCAGTGCCATCCGCCGCACCCTTGATCCCGAAGATATTCTGCAAATTGCTGTTCAGGAACTGGGGGAAGCTGCCGCGGTCTCACGTGCCCTCGTCTACCGCTGCCAGGCCCATCAAGATCAGGTGCAGATCGAGCAGGAATACTGCCGTTCCGGTCAGCCCTGTTTGCGGGGTCAGCTGTGGCCCTTAAAACAAAATCCCTTTCTGGAGGAGGTCATCCGTCAGGGAGAAACCATGGTGAGCCAGGATACAGCTACGGATCCACTCCTGGCAGCTGTGCAGCAAGCCATGCAAACCTACCAGATCCAGGCTTGGATGGCGGTGCCGATCCTCAATCAAGGCCGACTGGTGGGCATGCTGGAGTTACACCAGGATCAGCCCTACACCTGGCCCCTACCCACTGTGGAACTGGCAGAATCCATTGCTCTGCAGCTGGGGGTAGCCCTGATTCAGGCGGAAGCCTACCAGCACCTGGATGAACTCAATCATCAGCTGGAGGCATTGGATCAGGCCAAAAGTGATCTGATTGCTGTCACCGGACACGAGTTGCGCACCCCCCTCTCCACAATTCAGATCTGTCTGGAATCTCTGGCTTCTGATCCGGAGATGCCCTTAGAGGTACGGCAGGAAATGCTGGATACGGCCCTCCAGGATGCCGGGCGCTTGCGACAACTGGTTCAGGATTTTCTCACGCTCTCAAAGCTGGAAAGTGGCCGGGTTCGCTGGCACATTGAGTCGGTGTCTGCCCAGGAGTGTGTCGAACTATCCCTGAGTACGATCAATGCCCGTCGGCGTCAGGGACCTGTACCCACCATTTCTACAGAGATCCCGGAGTCCCTCCCCTGGGTGCGGGCGGATGGAGAGTGGTTGGTGGAAGTTTTACGGCAACTGCTGGATAACGCCTGTAAATTCACCCCTGCCTCGGGCCAGATCAGGATCCGGCTGCAGCTTGTCCATCTCCCCCCGCCTGCAGATGTTCATGATCTGGAGCTCAATGGTCATCGTCCCCGGATCCCGATGCTACAGTTCACGGTAGCGGATAACGGCAGAGGGATTGCCTCAGAGCGCTTACAGGCAATCTTTGAGCGATTTTATCAGGCAGAAGACTCGATGCGTCGATCGGTGGGGGGCACTGGCCTGGGCCTGGCCATCAGTCGCTTGATCATCGAAGCCATGGGGGGGTGGATCTGGGCCGAGTCGGAGGGATTGGAGCGGGGAAGTGCCTTTCATTTTGTGCTGCCTGCTCTGCAGTGAGGGATCGGGGGATGGGAGGGCAGAATACAGGCGAGAGTCCACAACGGCACGGGAGCTGAGATGAACGTTTTCGACTTTTTCTGGATCTTTTTGATCATTTCCTCCCTGCAACCGCTGCTGCAACGCCAACTGCAGGGGATGCGACGGGTAAAGTGTCTGCGCACTTTCGAGCTAAAACGCAATAGCCGTGTGATCCTGCTGATTCACCGTCAGGAATCCATCAGCTTTCTGGGCTTTCCTGTGTCTCGCTTTATCAATATTGAAGACTCTGAACAGGTGTTGCGGGCCATTCGCCTCACCCCAGCCGATACGCCCATTGATCTGATCCTGCACACTCCCGGCGGATTGGTCCTGGCCACCGAACAGATCGCCCGCGCCCTGTTGCGCCACCAGGCCAAGGTGACGGTGTTTGTGCCCCACTACGCCATGAGCGGAGGCACGATGCTAGCCCTGGCCGCCGATGAAATTGTGATGGATGAAAATGCGGTTCTGGGTCCAGTGGATCCCCAGCTGGGAGGGTATGCCGCCGCCAGTATTCTCAGTGTGGTGAACCAGAAACCGCTCGCGGAGATCGAAGATCAAACCCTGATCATGGCTGATCTGGCCCGCAAAGCCACCGCCCAGGTGCAGCAGTTTATCCGTGCCCTTTTGGAAGACAGCATTCCTAAACGCAAAATTGAACCGGAGCGGATCGAGGAAGTGATCCAGGCTCTCACCACTGGCCGGGTCACCCACGACTACCCCATCTCCGCCGAAGAAGCCACCGCTATGGGCTTACCTGTGCAGACCGGATTGCCTTCCGAGATCTACCAGTTAATGGAGTTGTATCCGCAGGCCGCCAGTCTACGACCCAGTGTCCAGTACATTCCCCTTCCCTACGAACGCCATCCTCTCCCTCAGGGCAGCGATCGAGAATCAACAAAAACGTCAATTGGGGGGTAAGAAAAGCGACCCCCTGCCATAGGATCCTTAATAGATCTGGTTTATTTGGAAACCCTTACATGACAGCAACCATGACCGCCATCAATAGTCCCGCCCAGCTACGACAAGCTTACGCCAGTGGACAGCGCAATTTTTCCCTGCTCAATCTGGAGGGTGCCGATCTGACGGGTATCAACCTGAGTGAAGCGGATCTGACCGGAGCCAATCTGGCCGGAGCTGATCTGCGGGAAGCCAATCTGGGGCGGGCTAATCTCACCCGTGCCAACCTGCGAGGGGCAAAACTACGGCGGATCAATCTGGTGGGAGCCAATCTCACCGACGCCGATCTGCAGGGGGCCAACATGTATCGGGCCAGGCTGATCCGTGCTGATCTGAGCCGCGCCAACCTCTCCAAAGCGGATCTGCGCATCGGGGCCGATCTGCGGGGGGCCAAAATTGAGGGCACCAATTTCCGTGCCGCTCTTTATGATGAGTACACCAAGCTACCGGAAACACTGGATCTGGCCAACTCAGGCATGTAGACCAGGAAACAGCCCCGGATCTGCAGTCAGAAGTAGTCCGGGGCTTTGTGATCAGACTTGAGCACAGGGGCTCAGCGACCCATCCCTAAACTCTGGGCCTTCTGATAAACCTTGCCCTCGGTCAGCAACGAAGGTGCGATCACCACCTCCACCTGTTGCAGTTCCTGGATCGTCCCGACCCCAAGCGTGCTCATGCAGGTCTGGATCGCCCCCAGGAGGTTGTGGGTGCCATCATCCAGGCGAGCGGGTCCCCGCAGAATTTCGGTTAATGTGCCCGTTGATCCCACCCGGATCCGGGTGCCTCGGGGCAGTAAGGGACTGGGGGTGGCCATGCCCCAATGAAATCCTCGTCCTGGAGCCTCGGCGGCCCGCGCAATCGGCGAACCGATCATCACCGCATCTGCCCCACAGGCCAGGGCTTTGCAGATATCCCCCCCTGTGATCAGACCCCCATCGGCAATGACGGGAACATAGCGTCCGGTTTCCGCAAAAAATTGTTGGCGTGCCGCCGCACAGTCTGCCACCGCCGTAGCCTGGGGAACCCCGATCCCCAACACTCCTCGGGAGGTACAGGCAGCCCCCGGCCCGATCCCCACCAGCACCGCTGCGGCTCCCGCATGCATCAGCTCCAAACTGACCTCGTAGGTGACACAGTTGCCCACCATGACCGGGATCGGCATCGACTGACAGAACTCCGCTAGATGCAGAGGATTGATCCCTTCCGGGGCCTGATGTCGCACCGAGACCACCGTGGCCTGCACCACAAACACATCTCCCCCCGCTTCCGCCACCAGGGGACCATAGGTCGTGGCATGGGCCGGGGTAGAACTGGCGACCGCGATCCCTCCCTGGGCTTTGATCTCACGGATGCGGGCCTGGATCAGCTCCGGTTTCACGGGTTCGGTGTACAAATGCTGCATCAGGGGGACAAACTCTTCCTTGCCCACCGCAGTGATCTTCTCCAGCACCTGATCCGGTTCGGCGTAGCGGGTTTGCAAGCCCTCCAGATTCAAAACTCCCATCGCCCCCAACTGCGAGAGCTGCACCGCCATGGCCACATCCACCACTCCATCCATTGCACTGGCAATGATCGGGATCTCGCGTTCCAGACTGCCCAGGGTCCAGTGGGTATCCACAAGTCTGGGATCAATGGTGCGACCGGAGGGCGAGAGGGCAATTTCATCCAAGCCGTAGGCTCGCCGCACTGATCTGCCAATTCCTAACTGTATTTCCACGTGACCCCCCGGAAACCTTCCCCAACAGCAGGCTGAATCTGTTCATCTTGTACAGTCATTCCAGCTTACTGCAAACCCTTCTCCCATGGGATCTGAAGTGGAGAACCGGACCAGGGGTGCTGTAAGCTTGTGAGCATCGATGAGGAAGCCTCCATGTCTGCCCCTGCACCTGCTGCTACATCTTCTGCTTTTCCCTGGCGGATCCACACCCCAGCCCTGCTCGTACTCGCAGATGGCACAGCCTACCGGGGATGGTCGTTTGGGGCCGAAGGCACCTCCTATGGAGAAGTGGTGTTTAACACCGGCATGACGGGATACCAGGAAGTGATCACGGATCCGAGCTACCGGGGGCAGTTGATTACCTTTACCTGTCCGGAGTTGGGCAACACCGGGGTTAATGATCTGGATACTGAATCGGCTCGGCCTCAGGCTGGAGGGGTGATCGCCCGCAACATTTCCAGGCAGTACAGTTCCTGGCGGGGGCAGGCAAGCTTAAGTGATTACCTGAAGGATCATGGCGTGGTCGCGATCGCAGGTGTAGACACCCGTGCCCTAACCCGTCAGCTGCGGGAACAGGGGTCTATGAATGGGGCAATTTCCACCGAGATTCTGGAGATTGATCGGTTGCTGGAGCAGGTGCAGGCACAACCTTCAATGCAGGGCCTGAGTTTAGTTAAAGAGGTCACAACTGCGGAGCCTTATGAATGGATCGAGCCCACCCCGAGGGAATGGGATTACGGTCCGGGATCAATGCCTATTGATCCGCCGTTGCGTGTGGTGGCCCTGGATTTTGGCATGAAGCGGAATATCCTCCGCCGTCTCAGCCGCTATGGCTGCCGGATCATGGTCTTACCCGCCAGTGCTACACCCGAAGAGATCCTTAGCTATGACCCGGAAGGGATCTTTCTTTCGAATGGTCCCGGGGATCCGGCCACCGAGGTGCAGGCTGTTGCCACCACTAAAGCTCTGCTAGAACAGGCAAAACCGATGTTTGGCATTTGTTTGGGACACCAGATTCTGACGCTGGCCCTGGGCAGCGATACCTACAAACTTAAATTTGGTCACCGTGGCCTCAATCATCCCTGTGGGTTGCAACAGCGGATCGAGATCACCAGCCAGAATCACGGGTTTGCGGTTTCAGAAACCTCGATTACCTCTCCAGATGTGGAGATCAGCCACCTGAATTTGAATGACCGCACCGTGGCTGGGATCCGGCACCGCAGTCTGCCTCTGTTTTCGGTTCAATATCATCCTGAAGCCAGCCCCGGACCCCATGATGCCGATTATCTGTTCTCTGAATTTGTGCAGATGATGCTGAATCGTCGGCGCGATCATAGAGGCAAATAAATCACAATTCCTTCCTACTCTGACTGCTCACTGCCCTCAATAAGGAGTACCAACTCATCGATTGCCTGTCTAATTGGCATCCGATCTTTAACTACAAAAATCCCTGTCATGGGTTGATTATTAACAATTCTTTCATAGGCAAAATTAGGCATGGTCGCTCTGTCATGAGTCATGAGGATACGCCTTTGTTGGGTTGCCCATACTAATATATCTGGATCATTACGGTAGAACTGTTTGAAGACCTGAAGCAGATCAGACTCAGGGATGTGGACACCTGTGTTGCTGATGCTGATACAGAAGTTGCGAGGACACAAGAGAGAGATGGGATCAGGGAAGTCATTTTCGAGAATACTGGTAGCAATCGTGATCTGCTCATGGGGAGTAAGGTCCAGCCTGCACGATTCGACCAGCTCAGGGTTAGCGAACTGCCTGTGACCCATGTTTCTATAGGGCTGTGATGCTTCTCACAGAGTTCAATCTCAGACCCATCTATTCTCAACTCACGGGCTCATAGCCTTATGTCACCCATTGCCTGGGGATCCAGTCTCACGTTCTGGATCCCTTTATTTCAGGAAGGGAAACCGATGGAGATATGGCTGTCACCATGGCCCATCTCTAAAGACAGCAACACATTTTGGAGTTGGCGCGTTTTTCTGAGGGATGAAACTTGCAACCCAGGATCCTCAAGATCCTGCCACTGTCATGGCCACTTATTTTTCCCCTAAGACCAGAAATCCTCACCTTCATAAGTGATTCCCTGAATAAACCAACCCTGTGGATTAATAAAGCGGAAGCGGATCTCCAACCCATCCAATGCCTGTCGAGACTCCACCGAAAGGGGATGCGATCCTGCGGCAAAGTTCTCTGCGATCCTTTCAGGATTGGCTGACTTTGGAATTGTGCTGGTGCCTCGATCAATGGCCCAGGCAATTAAGAGTTGCGCAGGAGTAAGCCCCTCTGCAGCGGCTGTAGACTTCACCACGTCATTCTCGAGGAGCAGGGGCTCATTTTCCTTTTTCATGATGTCGGGACGATCCATCGATCCCAACGGAGCATAAGCCGTCAGGTGAATCCCCTGCTCCTGACAGTAGGTATACAGATCTTCCTGAGGATGATAGGGATGCATCTCCACCTGGTTGACGGCGGGCACTACCCCTGTTTCTAAAATCAGTTGCTTTAACTTGGAAACACCAAAATTTGAAACACCGACACTTTTCACCAGTCCTTTTTCTTTGAGCTTCAGCATTGCTGAAAAGGTTTTGCTCAGGGGCAGTTCTGACAGGGGAATAAAATCTTCTTTCCCCTCCGCCATGATCTTGTCCGGACGAAAGGCTAGTGGCCAGTGCATCAGATACAGATCCAGATAGTCGGTTCCTAAGGCAGTGAGGGTCTGCTGACAATGGGTTTCTACATCTTCCGGCTGGTGGTAAGCATTCCACAGTTTGGAGGTCACAAAGATCTCTTGCCTCTGGATCACACCTTCAGCAACAGACTCGAGAATCGCCTGGCCCACTTCATCTTCATTGCGGTAGATCCAGGCGCAATCTAGGTGACGATAGCCCACTCGCAGGGCTACCTTTACTGCCTGGTAGGCCGCTCCATTCCGCGATTTCCAGGTCCCCAACCCCAGGGCAGGAATGCGATGGCCATCATTAAGTGTAAAGAATTGCATAGACAGTCCCTTCATCGGATTCTCTTAACCTTTGCATGATCCATGGAGGCAGTATAGGTTGGGTTTGCCCCCAAGAGTGCAGTCAGGAAGAAGGAGAAGCTGAAGGTGATTGAACCAGGCAAAACTGTAAAGGTCCATTACAAGAGCACATTGGAGGACGGATCCATCTTTGATCTCTTCGAAGGGAAGTCTCCTCTTGAGTTTCAAGTGGGGTCCGGTCAGCAGATCCCTGGATTTGATGCTGCCATGCAGACCATGCAGGAAGGGCAGACCCGCACCATCACAATTCCCAGCACCGAAGCCTTTAAAGATCTCACCTTTGAACTCACGGTGGTGGCAGTCGCCTGAACCTGTTTTCCCCATTGGCTTTATTATCTGCATTTGTGCCTGTTCTTTGGAGCAGGCTTTTCCCTCTCTAGGATTTGCAGTCTTTCCCGGTTGTTTTTCTGTCATCTCATGAGCTACTACTACTTATCTCCCCGTTTTCTGGACAAGGTGGCCATTCACATTACCAAGAATTTCCTCAAGATTCCTGGACTGCGGGTTCCTCTGATCCTGGGGATCCATGGCCGCCGCGGGGAGGGTAAAACCTTTCAGTGCCAGCTGGTCTTTGAGCAAATGCGGATCGAAGTGGTCACCTTATCGGGCGGAGAACTGGAAAGTCCAGATGCCGGAGATCCAGCGCGTCTGATCCGGTTACGGTACCGCGAGGCGGCTGAACTGGTCAGAATCCGAGGCCGCATGTGTGTGCTGATGATCAATGATCTGGACGCAGGCGCAGGACGCATGGATCAAACCACCCAGTACACCGTCAATACCCAGCTGGTCAATGCCACCCTGATGAATATTGCCGACAACCCCACCAATGTGCAGCTCCCCGGCAGTTATGACGAGAAACCGATCCAGCGGATCCCTATTGTTGTGACCGGAAATGACTTTTCTACCCTCTATGGCCCCCTAGTACGAGATGGCCGCATGGAAAAGTTCTTCTGGGAACCGGATCTTAATGATCGAATGGGGATTGTGGGGGGGATCTTTGCCGAGGATGGCCTTGCTCACCGCGACATTGACTATCTGGTCCAGACCTTTCCGCAGCAGCCGATTGATTTTTTCAGCAGTCTGCGGGCACGCATGTATGACGAACAGATCCGTGAGTTTATTTACCAGACCGGCATTGATCAGGTGTCCCTACGGGTGGTAAACAGCCTGGAAGGTCCGCCGCAGTTTTTGCGTCCTCATTTCTCTCTGCAACGCCTGCACGACATGGGCATGTTAATGCTGCAGGAACAGAAACGGGTGAGTGAACGGGGCCTGGTGGATGAATATTTGTAGGATGGATCGGCGCATCTGTTTTGTGGGGGATTCCTTCGTCCATGGCACGGGCGATCCCGAGCTGAGGGGATGGGTGGGGCGGGTTTGTGCAGGCCGATCCCTGACCCTCTACAACCTGGGAGTTCGGCGGCAAACCAGTGCTGAGATTGCAGCCCGCTGGGCAGCAGAAGTGGCCTGTCGGTGTCCCCCTTCAGCGGATAACCGTCTCGTCTTTTCTTTTGGGGTAAATGACTGCACTCTGGAGCAGGGGCAATTACGGGTGGATCCGCTAAACAGCCTGGTCCATACCCGCCAGATCCTGGAGTCAGCTCAAAGATACTACCCCATGCTGATGATCGGTCCTCCTCCGATAGCCGATCCTGAGCAAAACCAGCGGATTGCAGAGTTCTCCCAGCAGATGGGCCACCTGAGTGCTGAACTGGCAGTCCCCTATCTGGAGGTGTTTACAACCTTGATCAATTCCTCGATCTGGATGCGTGAGGTAGAGGCAGGAGACGGTGCCCATCCCGGCGCCCAGGGGTATCAGGAACTGGCAACATGGATCAACCAATGGCCTGCCTGGCTAAACTGGTGGTCTGAGTGAATCTGGATCAGGCCTGCTATGCCGTTAACAGAAAAGGATCGGTTTCGCGGGTGCTTACTGGGTCTGGCCTGTGGGGATGCTGTGGGCACTACTGCTGAGTTCTGCCCTCGAGGAACCTTTGTTCCGGTTACTGATATGGTGGGCGGCGGGATCTTTGATCTAAAGCCTGGTGAGTGGACCGATGACACCTCCATGGCCCTCTGTTTGGCCGCCAGTTTGGTGGAGTGTCAGGGATTTAATCCCTACGATCAGATGGAACGCTATTGGAAATGGGTAAAAGAAGGCTACATGAGCAGCAATGGCCGCTGCTTTGATGTGGGCAACACGGTCTATCAAGCTCTGGAGCAGTTTCAACTGACAGGGAATCCCTACAGTGGCTCCTCTGATCCCTGGTCAGCAGGCAACGGCTGCATTATGCGGCTGGCTCCCGTCCCCATGTTTTACTACCCGAATCGGGAGCTGGCGGTGCAAATGGCCGGACACAGTGCTCGCACCACCCATGGAGCGGTGGAGTGTATAGAAGCCTGTTATCTCCTGACAAGCATCCTGTTTCAAGCTCTGGCGGGTGCCTCCAAGCAGATGATCCTCCACGATCACGGCATTACAGACCTCACGTCTCCCAAGCTCCAGACCCTTGCTCAGGCGGAGTACCTGCAGCTTTCCGAAATCGAGATCCTGGGAACAGGGTATGTAGTTGAGAGTTTAGAAGCAGCACTCTGGTGTTTTGCCCACACCGATTCTTTTGAAGCGGCGATCCTGAAAGCCACCAATTTGGGAGATGATGCCGACACGACCGCGGCGGTGTGTGGTCAGGTGGCGGGAGCCTATTACGGCTCGTCTGAAATTCCCTCTCACTGGCTGCAACACCTGCGCATGCAAAACGAGATCACTGATCTGGCGGATCAGCTCTGGCAACATGTAGAGATGTCAGCTTGATCCTTCACGATCAATAGGGTGATGACGATGATGGCCCAATCCCAAATTGAGAAAATGAGTGTTGAGGCTTATCTGGAATGGGAATCCGGCCAGGAACTGCGGCATGAGTACGTCAACGGTAGGGTCTTTGCCATGACAGGTGGCACCTTATCTCATAACGATATTGCCATCAACCTGCTGGGCATCCTCCGATCCCACATTCGTGCCCAGGGTTGCCGCATCAATATTGCTGATGTCAAAGTCAGGATCAGCTCCAGCATCTATCGCTATCCGGATTTAATTGTCAGCTGCGATGAGCAAGATCGATCCGCCCTGAACGCCATTCAGTTCCCTAAACTGATTGTAGAAGTGCTTTCACCAGGTACAGAAGCTCTTGATCGTGGCAAGAAGTTCAGGGAGTATCGCTCACTTGCCACGTTGGAAGAGTACGTTCTGATCAGTTCTACTCAGATTTCTGTTGAGGTTTACCGTCGCGGTGAGGGTCGGCTCTGGCTTTACAGGGCTTATCAGGCAGAAGAACAACTTAAACTTGAGAGCATCGGGTATGAGCTATCTGTTGATCAAATCTATGAGAATGTTTTCCTTTCTGACAGCTTGGGATAACTTCTTCGAGAAATTTTTCCGTTCAAGCTACAACAATGATAGATCCTGGCAAGGGTAAGCCGATGACGGAAGGGTACAGCAAAGCGCATTTCGATTTTGAAACCATTCCCTGGCTGGTCAGCCCCAACCGCCTTTTGAAACTGCAGGGAGTGGCATTGGGACTGCTCCGCTTCCCTCCACAGGCAGGATACTCCTTCACCCATCAACACAAGCAGCAAGAAGAAGTCTATATCGTGATTGAGGGCAGTGGATCGATCCTGATCAACGAGGAAGTGATTCCCCTGGAGCGGGGAGATATTGTGCGGGTATCGCCGGAAGCGAAGCGGGCCCTGAAGGCTAACCAGGAGGGGATGTTTGTCATCTGTGCTGGAGCGGTGGCGCCGGGAGATCCTAGGGATAACAACCCCCGTTGCCTGATCGACGATGGCATTCCCAACTACGACGATATTCCCCCCTGGTATCGGGACAATCCGGAAGTGAGGGAGCGAAATCAAGTTCTCAAGGAACGGATGCAACGCTCCCAAGCCTCACCTCAGCAAGAAGACCAAGGAGAGGACCCCCCTTTGCCCTGATCTAGAGGCCAGTTACAGCCAGGAGGAGCAAACAATCACACTGTTGTAAGCTAAATGGACCACAATCGCGGGTCCCAGGGCGCGACTCCACCAGCGAAACAGAACACAGGTAACAGCCAGCGATCCAATTCCCAACAGGGCAGGCCAGTAGACCAGGGCATCCGGATGAAGGACCACAAAAAGCACTGTTGTTGCCACCGCAGCCAGCCTGAACCCCACACTGTGGACCAATCCTCCCAGCAGAATGCCGCGAAATAGCAGTTCCTCTCCTATTGGGGCCACCGCCAGCGCCAAGATCATCCAGATCCAGCGCGTCAGTCCGGGCGTCGTAGCCATGTCCACCAGGGGACTTAAGGGTAAATGGGAAGAGGGGGGATAGATCAAGGAGAGAAGCAGATAAACGCTCGCCAGCAACCCGCCCGCAACGGTGGCCCAGCCCAGACGATACCCATCCCCTCGTGCCCATCCCACCCCCTGCGGGGAGCAATCCCTCAGAGCTGGTGGTGCCAGCTTCAGCATTAATCCCACCGCTACCCCAAAACTGATCAGGGTAGAAAGCAAAAGAATCGGGGGCATGATCTGGGTTTGGGCCTGCTCCAACTGCAGCCGATCCTGCACATCTAGAACCCCGATCAGGATCATCCCGATCAGAACGGATCCCCCCAGCAGAATACTGGCAACAACCTGTGTGGATAGATAGGCCGTCAAGATCACCATCCCTTTCCAGGCACTTAAGCGATGGGGGGGAATGACCCCAGGCTCAGACACTACACACTCCTGATGAATTCCTCCGTGATCCTGCCCCAATCTGACCTCCACGTCACCTAACCCGACGCATCAACTTACTCAGGTAGATAAAGGCACCCCTGCGCGGCAGAGAGGGCACTGATCTGGAGGCATTGCATCCATCCCCTCCAAGGGTAGGAGGACCTCGGTGGGACAGCCCAGATCGATATCAAACAACCCTTTGCTCGCGATCAGTCCAACGCCTACGGGCTCAGCTCCAGCTGTCCTTACAATCTGCAGCAACTGGCGGACCGTGCCTCCAGTGGTTGTAATATCGTCCACCACGAGAATGCGGCTGTGGGGTAGAAGGGTAAATCCCTCGATCAGGTGATAGATCCCATCCTGTTGTCGGGCAATCGCCAGTTTAGCTTGCAAGCGAGCCGCCAGTCCAAAGGCCAGAATACTGCCTGCTTCATTGGCTCCCAGAACCATCTCTACAGGGTGAGAAGCAAACCGCTCGGCTAGTCCGGTAAAGAGGATCTCAGCAGCCCGCGGATCTCGGAACAATTGAATGCAACGAAAAAAACGACGGGCATGTAGCCCACTGGCCAGGAGAAAATGTCCAGTTTGGAGTGCGCCTGATTGGGCCACCAGTTCCGTCAGCTGGGCCTGTAAATCCGCCTCCGTGATCATAGTCCGGAACCTTCTGCAGCCATCGCCATGCGCAGAGCCTCGATCCCAGCCTGGGCCACCTCGACATCCTCCTCTCCGGTCCCGGATCCCACCCCAACGGCCCCCACCACCTGGCCCTGCAGCAGGATCGGCATCCCCCCCTTGAGATTGGTCAGTTGTCCTGTCGTCACCAGCCCCAGTTTGACCTCCACCTCAGCAGGCACCGATCCTGTGGCTGTGCGCGAGGACGCCGCCGTCACTGCTTTCTGGGTTGAGGAAAGCTGACTCAGCCGTTTCGCTCCATCCATGCGGACATAGGCCAGCAGATCGCCAGCGGTATCCACCACGGCAATACATTGGGGTACGCCCATTTCTTTGGCCTTGGCCATAGCTCCACTCAGAATCACCATGGCTCCCTGACAAGTCAGCTCCAGTTTGCTGTGAATATACATCTCAATGCGTGTAAACCTTAAGCTTTAGAATACCTGCAGGATACCGAGATGGGGTCAAGCGGAACGCCCCCAACGGTTGACCATCACCACGCCAATCAGGGCCTGTACCCCTCCCCAGAGAGAGAGCAGCGAAGGCACCTCCCGTAACCAGATCCAGGCAATGGCAATCGCCAGCGGGGGTTGGAGATATAAGAAACTGGCGGCAATGGAGGCGGGGATACGGCTGAGAACATACCCCCAACCTGTGTAGGCAATCGCTGTGGGCCCGATCCCCAGGTAGACAATGGGTAGGGTGGCCGATAGAGGTGCGGAAGGCAGGCTCGCCAGCAATCCCGGCAGAAACACCAGCATCGGTAACAATCCCAGCCAAGCGGCATAGGCGGTGATCTGTAAAGGGGTGTAGCGACGCAGATAGGGTTTCTGCAGCACCAGATATAGGCTGGCACTGAGAGCAGCCAGCAACACCAGCCAGGCCCCAGGCGCAAAGTGCAACCCTTCCCCTTCCCCCAGGGCAATCAACGCCACCCCAGCAAAACTAATCCCGATACCAACCCAGCCCCAGATCCGCAGGCGTTCTCCCAGCTTAATCACAGCGATGATGGCGGCACAGATGGGGGCTGCTGCAATCAGCAAACTGGCCGATCCTGCCTGAATTGTGTTCTGACCGTAGCTCAGGGCCAGATGATAGGTGGTCACCCCCAACCAACCCAACCCTGCTAATGCGGGCCAATCTCGCCGCTCGGGAATGGGCATGCGTGTCAGCAAAGCATAGACTGCCAGGACAGCTGCTGCCACCAGATAACGCAGGAGTGCAAGCTGGCCCGGGGCATAGGCCACCAACCCGGCGCGGATCCCTGCAAAAGCAGAAGACCAGAGACAAAGACTGATCCCGGTTACACCTAAAGTCAGAGGATCCAGACGTGTGGAGGGTAAGGCGGGGAGGGGAGAGGGAGGGGAAGGAGGCAATTGCAGATACTCAGGGGATCAGCCCCCAATCTTGGCACATCTACCTTGGGGGACGCAGCGCTTCATGACCTTGATCTCAACCAGAACCCCGTTAAAGCTGAACGGCTCGCCTGACAATCCGATGTTCACTTTTTTTCTGGAGATCCTGAGAAACCGTCCAGGCCTCAAAGATCAGCTCTGGGCATCGATGCGGAACGGTCATGCGGGTGAGAGCATAACAGCGCTGCTGGCTGTCGGTAGTGAAATCCAGGAGCCAGCGGGGACCGTCCACCAATGAGCGCGTTTGTCCCCCTTGCTTGACCCAGAATTTGATCCAGGGGAGAGGAACACCTTCTGGCCGTTCCGGTAGGTAGAAGGCAATATCCAGCGTATCTCCGGCTTGCAAAACCTCAGGCAACTGGATCTCCGGAGGCTGGAGAGAGGCTGAGGATCCGGCAATCGTTGGGGATACAGGCTGGGGTTGGGGAGGAGGGGGAGCAGGCTCAGGCCGCTCGTGAACCGGAGGCTGAG
>CAYMOX010000047.1:0-37368 GCA_964392245.1 uncultured bacterium | reverse complement strand
AGCTTTCCATCTCTGGTTCATCACTCATGAGCCCTGCCGCACTGGGCATGATCTCTGCGAGCGCTTCGGCAGTTATGAACTTAGACTCAGACACTAACACCGAGACTACCCCTTCAGATCTATTCAGACTCTCTTAAGCCTAACCCAAGCAAAATAGAGTAATAGAACAGGTTAGAGTAAATCTTCAACAGCTAAATGAAGTCTGGATCCACTCCCAACTCCCGCAACTGTTGGGCCAATCGATCGGCGCGGATCCGTTCCTGGTTGGCAGCTTCAGCTGGGGTAGGAACTAGATCTCCTGTTACAGAAAAATAGCGTAGCTGTCGGTTATAGATCCCCAGGTAAAGCTCTAGCTCCTGACTCCATCGCCATCCTCGCTCCGTAGGTTCTATTGACTGGTAACTGTGACCCTCTAACCGGAATCCCTCAAACTCCAACGTGTCTGGCGAAAACCAGAAATACTCAGGGGTGCGGAACCGATCTTGATACAGGGCTTTTTTCAATCCCCGATCATTATCTGCAGTCGAATCTGACAGCAGCTCAATAATCAGGTTGGGGTACTTCCCTCCTTCTTCCCAGACTACCCAGGAAGGCCGAGGCCAGTTCACCACATCCTTGACCAAAAAGAAATCAGGACCACGAAAGTCGCGGCTTCTCAATTGCTCGCGGCTGAAATAGATCGTGAGATTGTTACCGATGAAGTAATCCTGCCGATCCTGCCAGATCCATTCCAGGATCGTGACCAGCAGCAATAGCTGGGAGGCATGCAGAGAGCTTTCCATTTCTGGCTCATCGCTCAGAAGCCCCAAAGCACTGGGCATTAGATCAGCCAGCGCTTCGGCAGTAATAAATTTGGACTCAGGCTGCAGCATTAGCGTAAATTCTAGAGGCGGGAGTAGCACTCCGTTAAACTTAGCTCAGGCCGCAAACAAGAAACACCTTCCCTACATTCGGCTTCAAAAGGCTGAACCCTACTTCCAGGAAACCGAGATCCGTAGACCATCGAGGCTCACCTAGTGCGTATCGCATGCATGATTATGCTTATGGTTGTAAGAGTAGCACAGGAGTTCTCATCGGAATTCCGTACTCCAGCCACCATTCGTAACAGTTAGGAATTACCCCAGGTAGCCAGGTTGTTTTTACTTTAGAGGGTAAGACAATTCGAGCCGAAATCCAGCCCAATCCTCAAGATTGAACGGATCAAACCAAAAACATTCCAGCACCCGGACCTGATCTTCATAGAGCCGCTTTTTCGTGGTTTTGTCATAGGTCGCTGTAGGGTCGGATAACAACTCGATCACGACATTTGGACCTTTCCCCTCCGCCCAGATCACCCAGCTCTTTCGTTCTCCCTTAGGAACATCCACCACGACAAACACATCCGGCCCCATAAAGTCCTGATTACGCACCTGGGCCAGATTGTACTAAAGAAACATATTGCCACCCACATAGCCATTGTGGCGGTTGGCCAGAGAGGGTTGTAGTATCTCGATCAGCAGATCCATCTGAAGCTTATGGCGTTGCGTTTCCAAGGGCACACCATCATCACATGGGAGATCATCCTGAGTAGGAGGTGGGGGTAGATCCACAGGCAACCTTGTCGTTGCCTTTGTCCTTGTTTGGTGGACATTAGTGGATTGAACAAACCTAGACTAATTTCTGTTTCATCGAGAAGAGCTCTTCAAATCCAACAACGTATCCGGAGAGAATATACAATTGAGGAGAAGAAAACTTAGGAAGTATGAGCACTGCATTAATCACAGGGATCTCTGGTCAGGATGGAGCTTATCTTGCCAGCCTTTTACTGGAGAAGGGTTATACCGTTTGGGGATCCTCTCGTGATGCTCAAGCCTCTTCCTTCCAGAATCTAACCAAGCTTGGGATCAGAGATAAAGTCAAGACCTTGTCAATTTCTCTAATCGACTTTCGTAGCGTCCTGCAGGGGATACAAAAAGTTAATCCAGATGAAATTTATAACCTGGCGGGCCAAAGTTCTGTTGGCTTTTCCTTTGAGCAACCCGTGGAGACTCTGGAAAGTATTGCCCTTGGAACCCTTAATCTGCTGGAGGCTATCCGCTTTACCCAGAAACCCATTCGCCTCTATCAAGCGGGATCCAGTGAATGTTTTGGCAACACGACTTCTCCAGCTAATGAAAACACTCCTTTTTATCCCCGCAGTCCTTATGCAGTCGCCAAGTCCACAGCCTTCTGGACGGTGATTAATTATCGGGAGGCGTACGGCTTATTTTGTTGCAACGGTATTTTATTTAACCACGATTCTCCCTTAAGACCAGCGCGATTTGTAACTCAAAAGATCGTTTCTGCAGCCTGCCAGATTGCCCATGGATCAACACTAAAGCTGAGCTTAGGGAATATTGACATTTATCGAGATTGGGGATGGGCGCCTGACTATGTTGAAGCTATGTATCTAATGCTCAATTATCCCAAACCAGATGACTACATTATCGCAACGGGTCAATCTCATTCACTGAGAGAGTGGGTGGCTTGTGCTTTTAATTACTTTAATCTCGATTGGCAATCTCATGTTGTCACTGATCCTTCTCTGTTGAGACCGAGCGACATTTCCATGAGTCTTGCTGATCCTGGCCATGCTCAGCGACAACTGGGTTGGGTGGCAAGACATCAGATGAAAGACGTGATCCATGCCATGATCCAGAGTTATTTAAACCACCACCCATTGACCTGATCCGGCTCCGAACTTAGCCGCCCAGCGCACCCAATGCGTTAATCCAGCTATTAAACAAGACAGTCCTATCCTACGTTCGGCTTCAAAAGACTGAACCCTACATTCAGGAAGCCGAGATCCGTAGACCGTCAAGGCTCACCTGGTTGCTATCGCATGCACTATTTGGCTTGTGCTTGTAAGAGTAGCACAGGAGTTCTCAACGACCGTCCGTATTTATCTCCGTAAATTAGTGTGGTTTATTGAACACAAGTAATGGCGATCTACTGAGGATTGTATCAAGAGGATCTCAGCACCTGAGCTAGAAAGACTGCATGAGAGCTTTTTTGAGATGGGGCTCAGACCTGATCTCACTTGAGGGCATTAAACCCTTTCACCCCATAGGCGCTGTAGCCACGTGAGGCCCGAAAACTATACTCACTCACGGATGGATTGCGGTGCGGATCGATCACCTTGGATGCATTCTTCCAGAGACTATCAGGGGCAAAGCACACCTCGTAATCTCGATCCCCTACCTTTTTGACGTGGAACCACTGAGAGCTCTGGCATTCCGGGCACCAGAAAGCCTCCAGCCATTCCCCCACCAGAGGCACCACATCTCGATAAGCTGCCAGTACCAGCCTGGACATTTTGCTGCCCATGCCCCGCACCTGCAGTTGCCCTGCCGAGTCGGCAAAAAGCGGAAACTTGGGACTGACACTATCGACCAAACAGCCATGCTCAGGACAATAGATCGCGCGACGCTTAGAGCGTTTGCGATTTCGTTCACATCGTTTCTGCAAACTTGGCCTCCTAGAGTTCCAGGATGGAGATGAGCCTATCTCCAGGGGAAGTCGATTTCTGCTGACTTCACGCCTAGAAAGTCAAATCCGGCTCAACTGCCCGAAAATATAGCATAGTGAACCGTTGATCATGACAAATCCTGAACAGTGGCCCGTAGAACGGTGGCAGGAAACCCTGGACTGGCAACCCCTCCCATCGCAGTGTCAACAGCTCCAGCACCTTTATGAGCTGGTGATCAGGGGCAACCGCCACCAGAACCTCACTCGCATCACTGATCCAGTTGAGTTTTGGGAGAAGCATCTCTGGGACTCGCTGCGCGGCTTGAAAACCCTTGATCTTCTCCACCCCACCGCAAGCCCTCACCACGGGATCGATATTGGCACCGGGGCAGGATTTCCTGGCCTAGCCATTGCCATTGCGCACCCCCACTGGCCCCTGATCCTGCTGGACTCTTCCCACCGCAAGATTGCCTTTGTCCAGGCCACAATTGAGGCCCTGAAACTGCCTCAGGCTCAAGCCCACTGTGAACGGGTAGAGACCTGGACTGCTAAGCACCGACAAGTTTATGATCTGGTCTTCTCTCGGGCTCTGGCGGCAGCTGTCGTTTGTGCGGAGTACAGTCTACCCCTGCTGCAGGTGGGAGGACGAGCCCTGCTTTATCGAGGCCATTGGAGTCACATGGAGGAACAAAGTTTGCAGCAGGCCCTGGCGATCCTAGGGGGAGAGGTGGCAGCAGTAGACGCGTTCATTACCCCTCTGAGTGGCAGTACCCGACATTGTGTGGTGATCCGCAAAACAGCAGTGACCCCATCCCAGTTTCCCCGCTCCGTAGGCATGGCCCAACACCAGCCTCTGATCCCCTGATGACTGCCGCTCAGGATTCCGCCATCGAGGTTTCCAGATCACCGTAACGGCGCAGAAAGAAGTCCAGGGTTTGCTCCTTAATAAATCCCCGTTCCACCAAGGCTTTCCCAAAATAAATCTTTCTGCGTTTTTGCAGGCGCAGGGCTTCCACAATCTGGCGCTCTGTCACCAGTCCAGCCGCCTTGATGTATTCCCCAATCGGGTGTTTCCCCGGCAGTTGCGCTAGGGGCTGCCCATCCCCCTGATCCCGCAGAAAAAACTCCATCGTCTCGGGCCGGATCCGAGCGGTGACTGCCAGATATTCCCCCAGCAGCATCTGGGTTTTCTCCTGTTCGGTCTGGGCTGTCTCCAATTCGGTCGGGGTAATCAAACCCGCCTCCAACAACAACAATCCCAGCGTCTGATGTCGCAACCTATCTCCATCCTCTGGGGACCGCACAGAGTGAAAACTGGAAAACACCCGAGTCCCCAAGCGCACATGATCCCCATCCTGAAGTTGATACGCCTGCAGCAGGCGATGGCCATTCACAAAAACCCCATTGGCACTGGCTTTATCCCGTCCATCTCCATCCCGTAGCCAACAACTTCCATCCGCGGGTACTCGTGTCAGGGCTGCATGAATGCGGGACATAAACCGATCCGGTACTCGCACCTGACAGCCGGAATCCCGACCAATCAGGATCAGGGGTTTGTTCACCAGAATCGTTTGGGTGGAAGAGTCCGGATCCCCGGGCAGGTTTTGATTGCCCCAGATCACCAGCAGACAAGGATCCGCTTGCTGGGTAAAATCCACCGTAGTCAGAAGCGCTTTGGCATAGTCAAGGCTGTACATTGTGGAAAGGGGATACGGAAAGAAAAAACCTGTTTCTATCGAGACGAATTTTATCGCCCTGGAGTCCTGTGTGCGCAAGACAAGGATAGAATGAGGCAGCAAACTGCTTTGAGATGGTAAAAATACAGGTCTTTGCTCTAACAATTTGAATTCGGACACCTGTTGTCAGATTGTCATCAAATTGTCAAGGGAGGAGACAGATCTATTTCCATTTCACCAGGCAGCACACTAATATAAAGTTGGCATAGGTTCGGGTCGTTGGGTTCGTATTTTGGTAGAGAGTCCAGGTTTGCTCCGAACTGAAGGCTATGTTGACCGGTTCGGAGAACTTCCATGACCATTTTTGTCGGTAACTTGTCTTTTAAGGCGAGTGAACAGGACCTGCACGGTGTATTTGCTGAATATGGTGTCGTAAAGCAGATTAAGCTACCCGTGGATCGGGAAACGGGTCGGAAGCGCGGTTTCGCGTTTGTCGAACTCGAAAATGAGGATGACGAGCAGAAAGCGATTGAGGAACTGGACGGGGCCACCTGGATGGGCCGCGATTTGAGGGTGAATAAAGCCCAACCTCGTCGCCAGTCTACCACTTCCTTCCAGCCACGGGACAGTTTCTCTCGCCAGCGATAGCCTTTTCTGCAAACACTTCAGGAGCCGTTGATCCCTAACCCAGTTCAACGAGCATCCTGGCTTTTCCATATGCTGCCAGCTCTCCTTGGGTTCAGGATCGATGCTGGCAGTATTTTTGTGGCTTTTCAAGCCGATACGCAGCTAGCCATCCGTGAGTAAACCTGCCGGAGGAGAAGGGAATTTGCCTTCCAGTCTCTGAAAGAGTTCCTGCATCAGGTGTTCTCGCTGCGAGCGGGACAGGGACTCGGCCATGGTGCTGGGGAAATTGGGCATGGCCAGCGTCACCCGATCCATTAGATCGACCTGACGATGGCGTTGCTGAATTAACCAGGCCCGCTGGACCAGATCTTCTGCTTTGGTTGGGTCCAGACCCGCTGTGTTGCTAAGCCAGGCTGTGAGAGACTCCAGATCTGGATCGTAGCGAAAGCGATACATGTAAACCAGCATTCCCACCCCCAGCCCAATGCCAACAGCACTGGCAATATAAGCCACCTTGATGGAGGTGTTCCCCAGGTAGGCCACTGCTGAGATGCGCAAAATTTCATAGGGAATACGGATCAGGCTGTAGCCCACCACATAAGTCCAAACCCAGGTGCCTGGCTTGAGCTTGGGTGTTTTCCAAAACATCACCATCAGCAGGGAAAAAAGCAGGAGATTGAGAGCACTTTCGTAGAAGAAAATGGGGTGAAAGAACTCAAAGTTGCTAAATTCTGGAACCCGAGCCGCTTCCGGAATCAATTCCCGCAAGGGCCAGCCACTATCTGAAGCAATGGGTAGCCCATAAGCCTCCGAATTAAAAAAGTTTCCCCAGCGACCAATGGCCTGTCCCAAAATTAAGCTGGGGGTAAGGACATCGGCATATCTCCACACATCAATCTGGGTAAAGCGACTGTAGAGGTAAAGGGCTAGGACGCCTCCTAGAACCCCTCCATGAATAATGATTCCTCCCTGCCAGATAGCTAGACTGGCCAGAGGATTGGCAGCATAGGTGCTCCAGTGGGTGGCGACATAATAAAGACGGGCGCCTGCAAAGCCAGCGATCACCAGCCAGAGGGCTAGCTGTTCAATGCGTTCACTGGCCTGGCCGGGTTCCCGCTCCAGACGGCGACGCTCCGCCAGGGATCGGGCCAGAAAGAGACCGGCCCCCACCGCAATGGCCATCAGCAGCCCATACCAGCGCAATCCCCACCCAGCCAGAATTGGCCAATCCTCTGGGAACTGAAACACAAACGGCCCTGGAGAGCGAAAAACCAGATAGCCCTCTGGAGAAAAAGACAGGATTCCCATCGGGAACGACAGGTGAGAGGCAAGACCAGCGATCATGGCAGTCCCTAAGCGCATTGATGACAATCAGGTCAGATGGATTGATGGACCTTTCCTGCATCCTCTCACAAGCTGTTCAGTCTCGCAGAACGTAACCCACCCCACGGACCGTCTGGATCAACCGTTTTTCCCCTTCCTGCTCGACCTTCAGCCGCAGATACCGGATGTAGACCTCGATGATATTGGAGTCTCCCATGAAGTCATACCCCCACACATTTTCCAGGATCTGCTGACGAGTCAACACCTGGCGGGGGTGTTCCATCAGGTAGCGGAGGAGATCAAATTCCTTGGCGGTCAATTCAATCCGCCGTTCTCCGCGCATGACTTCCCGGGTCAGGGGATCCAGCACCAGATCCATGAAAGTCAGACGGCTCTCTTCCGATCCCTGATAACGGCGCAGATGAGCTCGCACGCGAGCCAGCAATTCTTGAATGCTGAAGGGCTTGACCACATAGTCATCAGCACCAGCATCCAGTCCGGCCACCCGATCCGTGACATCATCGCGGGCGGTCATCAAAATAACTGGAATTCGGTTGCCTGTGCTGCGCAGTCGGCGACAGATCTCCAGACCACTAATGCCGGGCAGCATCCAGTCCAACAGAATCAGATCGGGCATCTGTTCGCGGGCCACCACTAGACCTTCTGGCCCATCAGCGGCTACAGAAACGTGATAACCCTCGTAGGTCAATTCCACCTCCACGAAGCGAGCCAGTTTGGCCTCATCTTCAATCAGAAGGATGTGTCCCTTGGAAGCATGGGTGGAAGAAGCGGACATAGCGGAGACTCCAAGAACCTGCTTGCCAGGATCGGAACTAGGCGCATGACGCCATTGCTGCAAGGATTGTAAGGCATCATGCTTAGATTTTACTGACAGAAGGGTGAAACCATCTCTGCCTATCCAGGAGAGCTGGAGAGAGGGTCTAGATGGTTCGCTGCTCCACGCCAAATCCCACCAAAAGGACTTCCTTGGGAGGATCATCTTCTCCTCGCCGATAGGTAATGATCTCCCGGAGACGCAGACGGGGATGGAGCAGAGTAATCTTGTCCACCGCCACCACTCGGGTGTAGGTTGTGGTCATCCGCAGACAAAGAGTGTGGGGATCAAAGGTGAAATGGGCTACGATCGGGCGATCTTCTTCATAGCCTCGATCCCGCAGGTAGGCTCCCTCTAGAATGGGGCTATCCTCCCGTTCCGGCAAAAAAAGCATGTTGAGAGACTGGGAGACTTCTTCCCCCGTTTCCGAAACAGTCTCAAAGGCCAGATGAAATCCCAGCAGACCATTGATGGGCAGATCCGGTGGGTAGTGATTGTCCTGCAGAACCTTGGCCCTGAGTTCGGGACCCAACGTGCGGATGGTGAAATCGGTGTGGGAGCGTTCTACGTCCTGTCGACTGAGATCATGATAGGTTCGTTCCGTATGCCAGCCCCCGATACAGCAGTCAAAAAAGTGATGAAATCTGGCAATAGCTTGCATATTGTTGGCAGTTGCGAATGGGCATAATCCAGTATCCAACGGATCTCTACCTGGTCAATCTCAATTCTTGGATCCCGATTTCCAGATTAAAACGTCTGAGTGTAGTTACGCCGAAAAGGGTGAGAGGAGTTGATCAGAAGCACCGATCTTCAACTACAACCGAAAAGACTCTTAATGTCCCTTTCTAGATCGGGAGAGTGGGAGAGGTTAGAAGTCTGAGGTACCCTACGAGGGGTCAGGCAAGGTGTCAGCAGGAGAACGACCTGAATGCAAGACCACTTGGGGCTAGGCCAACCCTCTAGAAGAGGCGTAACAGGGCAGACATCTTCTCAGGTTCCTCCTCCCCATGTCACAACGCTGCTATTGCAGGCGGCTAGTTCCGGTTTCTTTCCCCAACAGGACTTTTTCCAGCGCCACGATCTGGGCCAGGCTGTCATCACCTGGATTGACTTCAGCCTGTTTGAGCGGCGTCCCTACTGTATCCGTTTGGCCCAGGATCGGGATCTGCATTCTCTATTAGTTTTGGAAGCAGCCTGCTGGTCTGCCCCACTTCAAGCTTCCACAGGTGAGATCCGGCAGCGTCTGCAGACCTATCCCCAGGGGCAGTGTGTCCTCTGTCTGGAGGGAGAGGTGGTTGCCGTTGTTTATTCTCAGCGCATTTCTAGCCTGGCAGCCCTGGAGGGGCATACCTTTCGCACCATCTCTGCTGTGCATACCGTTCGGGGGCCGATTGTACAGCTGCTAGCCATCAACGTACTGCCAGCACAGCAACACCTGGGCCTGGGTGATCAGTTGCTGGACTTTATGTTGCGTTACTCTGCGCTCCAACCTGGGGTGAATCAGATCCTGGCCGTGTCTTTATGCCAGCATTACTCTGCGCACAGTTCATTGCCCCTGAGCAGTTACATTCATCTGCGGCATCCTGAGGGCTATCTACAGGATCCAATTCTGCGCTTCCATGAGAGCCACGGGGCCAGGATTATCGACCTTGTTCCTGGGTATCGACCTGAGGATACAGGCAATCAGGGGTGTGGGGTTCTGGTCAGGTACGATCCTGCCTCGCTGCTCCGCCCCTCGATCCAGCCATCCCCATTGTCCACGGGTTTCACAACTGCTGAAATTGCAGAGATCGTGACCCAGAGTCTTCAGAGGGTGGTGAACGCAACCCATCCCCTGCCCCGACAGCGCCCTTTGCGCGAATTGGGACTGCAATCCACAGAGTTATTAGAACTGCGGTTACTCCTGGAAAAACAATTGCATCTGCAGCTGGAGCCCGTGGTCTTCTTCCGCCACAGCACCCCCACCGCGCTGATCCGTTATGTACAGGACCGCCTCCTGGGGACCTCACCTCACCCAGCTCCATGGTCTGCTCATGCGGAGGAGGAAGTCCCCGCGATCCCTCTAGCCCCAGAGGACAGCGAGATCCAGGGCATGGAGTCTGCCATTGCCATCATCGGGATGGCCTGCCGTTTTCCCGGGGGAGCCGATAATCCAGAGGCCTTCTGGAACCTATTAGCATCCGGTCGGGATGGGATTACGGAGCGACCTCCCCAGCGTTACGCTTTCGCCCCCGATCAGGTCCACACGCCTCAACACGGTGGCTTTCTCGATCAAGTCGATCAGTTTGATGCTGCGTTCTTCCACATTTCTCCCCGCGAAGCCAGCGTGATGGATCCGCAGCAACGGCTACTCCTGGAGGAGAGCTGGCATGCCCTGGAAGATGCGGGCCTGGATCCGAGCTCTCTGGTGGGCAGTCAGACGGGGGTGTTCGTGGGGATCTTTACCCATGATTACGAACTGTTGCAGGTGAAGCAGAAGTCCTCAGCAGGCATAGATGCGTACTTTGGGACGGGAACATCGATTTCGCTGGCGGCGGGGCGTCTAGCCTATGTCCTGGGTTTGCAGGGGCCTGCACTGGCGGTGGATACGGCCTGTTCTTCCTCCCTGACCGCCCTGCATCTGGCCTGTCGATCCCTACAAGCAGGAGACTGTCAGCTGGCTCTGGTGGCTGGGGTCAACCTGATCCTTTCTGATGAGCTCAACCACACCTTTGCGCAGGCGGGTATGTTGGCCCCAGATGGGCTCTGCAAAGCCTTTGATGCCTCAGCCAATGGCTATGTCCGAAGTGAAGGCTGTGGGGTGGTAGTGCTGAAGCCGCTCTCGGCAGCGATACAGGCAGGGGATCGGATCCTGGGGGTGATCCGGGGCAGTGCCCTGAATCAGGATGGGGCCAGTAATGGGTTAACCGCTCCCAATGGACTGGCCCAGGAACAGGTGATCCGGCAAGCCCTGGCCTCCACTGATCTGCCCCCTGCTGCCATTGACTATGTTGAGGCTCATGGCACCGGAACGGCTCTGGGAGATCCCGTGGAAATCCAGGCTCTGCAGAGGGTATATGGGGAAAATCGCACCTCGTCCCAACCTCTGGTGCTGGGATCCGTCAAGACCAACGTGGGTCATACCGAGGCAGCCGCAGGCATGGCGGGATTGATCAAGGTCCTGCTGGCCCTGCAGCATGAGTTCATTCCCCCGCATCTGCATTTTCAAACCCTCAATCCCCACATCCAGCTGACGGAGGTGCCGCTCCAGATCCCCACCCGGGGCAGGGTATGGCAGCGGCAAGCAGGTCACAAGCGGCGAGCAGGGATCAGTGCCTTTGGTTTTAGTGGCACCAATGCGCATGTGATCGTGGAAGAGGCTCCGATCGGGCCAATCTCAGGGCAGACCCCTCAGCCGTGCCAGCTTCTTCCCCTCTCTGCTCCCACAGCTGAAGCTCTTCAGGATCGGGTCCGGCAGTACGTGAAGTTTCTGCAGGATCATCCAGAGATCAATCTCGCCGATCTTTGCTCCACCAGCCAAGCGGGCCGCAGCCATTGGCCCCAGCGACTGGCCGTGGTTTGTCATTCCCCAACGGATCTGCGGGAGCAACTGCAGCGGTTGTTAAGCCGTTCATCAGACCCGCAGGTTCTGCAGGGAACAGGCGGATCCACTCCCGCCCAGATTGCCTTTCTCTTCACGGGCCAGGGCAGCCAGTACGAGCAAATGGGGCGGCAGTTGTATGAGACTCATCCTGTCTTTCGGCAAACCTTAGAACAGTGTCAGGCCATTCTTGAGCCATTGGGCATTCCTTTACTTCAGATCCTGTATCCCGAAGGACAGGGATCACCCTCCATTCATGCCACCGCCTATACGCAACCCATCCTTTTTGCCCTGGAGTACAGTCTGGCTCAGCTGTGGAGAAGCTGGGGGATCGAGCCTGCTGCCGTCATGGGGCACAGTGTCGGGGAATATGTGGCCGCCTGTGTGGCGGGGGTTTTCAGCCTGGAGGCAGGGCTACAACTGATCACAGCCCGAGGGCAGTTGATGCAGGCGTTACCCCCCACCGGAGGTATGGCCGCGATCCTGACTTCCCCCACGGAGGTGCAGCAAGTCCTGGCCGCCTATCCCCCTGAACAGATCGTGCTGGCCGCCATGAATGGCCCTCACCATGGCGTGATCTCTGGACGAAAAGAGCTGGTGGAGCAGGTGTCAGCCGAGTTTGCCTCCCACGGCATCAAGGTGGTGCCCCTGCAGGTGTCCCATGCCTTTCATTCTCCATTGATGGAACCCATGCTAGAGGCCTTTGCCGCCGAGGCGAGGCAGGTGCAGTTTGCCATGCCCCAGATCCCATTGATCTCCAATCTCACCGGGCAGAGAGTGGGAGTAGAGATCACAGAAGCCAGCTACTGGGTCGAGCACATTCGTCAGCCCGTGCGGTTTGCTGAGGGGATGTTGAGTCTGCAGGCGGCAGGGTATGCGGTTTTCGTGGAATGTGGACCTCGACCGATCCTGCAGGGCATGGGGCGCCAGTGTTTGCCAGAAGCCTCCTGCCACTGGATCCCCAGCCTGCATCCTGAACAACCGGACTGGCAGCAACTGCTCCAAAGCGTGGGGGATCTCTACACCGCCGGGATCGATATTCGCTGGGAACAGTTGACCGGGATTCGGCACCGGAAAATCGCCCTTCCCACCTATCCCTTTCAACGGCAATCCTACTGGCTGAACCCATCTCAGCAGGCCCCGACTCCCCAGAGTTCTCCAGATCTCTCCTCTCTTTTGGACCATCTTCCCGCTCTGACTGCGAAGGATCTCCAGGTTCTCTCCAGTGTTGCCACCTCACTGCTGGCCCGCAAGCAACCGGACGTTCATGCCATCCCTCCCTCTGCCGTCCCTCCATCCTGGTTTTATGAGATCTCCTGGCAGCCTATCCCCAGAGATCCAGCGGTTCCGCCATCCGCCATCCCAGCGGGTCAGTGGATTCTCTTTGCAGATCAGGGGGGCATCGGCCAGCAACTCAAGCACAAACTCCAGTCCCAGGGCCAGTACTGCACTCTGGTTTTTGCTGGTAAGACACTGCAACCGCAGTCGCAAGCCACCTGGCAGATCCGACCGGATCAGGTTCAGGATATTCATCATATTCTCCAGGCCACCCAACAAAGGTCCCTCCCTCTGCACGGGCTGGTGTATCTCTGGGGCCTCGATCTGCAGGGCGTTCCCCTGAGCACGACGGCACTGGCAGAACAGCAGAAATTTCTCTGGGGCAGTGTGCTGCCGATCCTGCGGTCTCTGGGAATGGAACCTGGAGATTGCCAGGCTAAACTCTGGCTGGTGACCCGTGATAGTGTTGCGGCTGGATCTGGATCCCTGCAGGGCCTGGTACAAACCTGCCTCTGGGGCCTGGGTAAAACCCTGGGATTAGAACATCCTGATCGGTTTGGGGGCTTGCTGGATCTGGGGTCTGAACCTGCAGCAGCAAACCTGGATCTGCTGGCCACCGATCTGTTGCAACCGGATGCAGAACAGCAGCTGGCCTATCGCCAGGGCCAACGGTACGGGGCTCGCCTGCAGCAGGGATTGCCTCTCCCCCAACCCAAAAACTCTTTTTCCTCCAACAAAACCTATCTGATCACGGGAGGTCTGGGGCATCTCGGTCTGCAGGTGGCTGGCTGGCTGGTGCAGCAAGGGGTGCGTCATCTGCTCCTGATCTCGCGCCGCTTCCCCTCTCCGCAGCAACAAACCCTTCTAGATCACTGGCGGCAGTCCGGTGTCCAGATCACCACCCTCAGTGCCGACATCGCCAGTGCTGCCAATCTCAGTGCCGTGCTCACCCAGATACAGCGCACACTTCCTTCTCTGGGTGGGATCTTTCATGCTGCAGGTGTGATCAGCACGGTGCCTTTGCAGGACATGAGTAGCCGTGACGTTCTGGACGTGATCCGACCCAAGATTCTGGGGGCCTGGAATCTGCATCACCTCACCCTGGATTGGGATCTGGAGTGCTTTGTCTGCTTTTCCTCGATTGCCTCCGTCTGGGGATCGCGGGGACAGGCCCATTACGCTGCCGCTAATCATTTTCTGGATGGGCTGGCCCATTACCGCCGCCAGCGGGGCTTACCCGGCCTCACGATCAACTGGGGTCCCTGGGCCGAAGGGGGAATGGCGGATCCTGAGTTTCTGGAATGGCTGCACCACAGCGGGATTGATCCCCTCCCTCCGCAGCTGGCGGTTCAGGCTCTGGGAGATCTGCTGGCCTCAGGGCACCCCCAGGCCGTGGTGGCCGACCTCAGATGGGAGGTGTTAAAGCCGCAACTGCAAACCCGATCCTGCCCGACCTTTTTCCATCAGATCTCAGAAGATCAGGAGACCTCTGCTTTCATGTCTCCACCCCCATCACCCTCATCGCCGCCGCCCCAGCGGATCCAACTGTTTTATGCCGCTGCGACCACACCCCCTGAACTCAAGCATGTGGCCATTCAAAAGATCCTGCAGTCCCAGCCCGCTCAACACCAGGATCCTGCCGAGGCGATGTCTCCCTGCCGCTTAGCGATGGTGGTGGAATCCCGCAAAGAAGCTCTGGAGATCCTGGCTGATTTTCTGGCTGAGCAAGAGCACCCCCATCTATTCACAGGCGCAACCGGCGCTGCCCCTCCGGCAATTGCCTTTCTCTTCAGCGGCCACACCACCCAGTACTGGGGCATGGGCAAAGAACTGTTCCAGATCAACTCGGTGTTTCGTCAGGTGCTGGAGGACTGTGACCGCGAGGCTAGAGCCTACCTCAAGGATCAGTCCCTTTTGGATTATTTCTTCACTTCCCCCGCTACGGTCTTTGATCTGGACACCACCTCCAAAACATTGCCCGCTCTCTTTGCCCTGCAGTGTGGGCTGGTGGAAGTCTGGAAATCCTGGGGAATTCAGCCTGCGTTCGTGTTGGGGAGTAGTGTGGGGGAACTGGCTGCTGCCTGCACCGCCGGATGTATTAGCCGCAGCGACGGGATCCGCTACACGGTTGCCATTGGTCAACTGCTGGAAACGCTGCCCCGCGATTGTCAGATGCTTGGGATCACAGGCATGACAGAAGCAGAGGTGGAGGACTTGATCTCACCCTTTATCCCCGACATTTCGGTGGTAGCCCAGGCGGGCTGGCGCAATACGATTGTGGGTCCTCCCCATGCCCTGCAACAGATCCTGCCGCTGATCGAACAGGCCGGGGCAGGCACCGTGGATCTGCAATCGTCCTATGGGGTGCATACCCACCGGATCGACTCCCTGGCCAAAGAACTGGAAAATCTGATCAAAGGCATCAAGTTCAGCAAACCGCAGATCCCCTTGATTTCGACAGTGACCGGAGAGATTGCCCAGGGAGAGGTGCCCCCCATTCACTACAGCAAGGAGATGGCCCAGCAACCTGTGCGGCTTTCTAGGGCAATACGCACCTGTTTGCAACACCACTGCCAGACGTTCCTGGAGATCGGACCCAGCATCGTCACCTTAAGTATGGGCATGAGTTCTGTCGAGGCAGCAACTGGACACTGGATCCCCAGCCTGCGTCAACAGCAATCGGACTGGACCCAAATGCTCCTGAGTTTAAGTCAGTTGTATGTTCTGGGAAGTCGAGTTCATTGGGATCAGGTCGAAAAAGATCAACGGCAAGCCTCAGGCAGTCTTGGGCTGGGCTCCTGTCGGGAAGATCCTCAGATTACGGTTCATCAGCAAGTTCTTTTGCACCTAACACAAGGGCATGGGATCGAGGCTGAAAAGGTCCTGTTTACCTTTCTCCAGTCCACGATTGCCAGGATCCTGCACCTCAAATCATCGGTACACCTGGATGCTGAGGCAACGTTGCCCCACCTGGGGATTGACTCGATCATGAGTACAGAATTGCGACATCAAGTGAAAGCGGAGCTGGGCATTGATCTGCCTTTTGGCCTGCTCATGAAAGGACCAACCCTGGGGCAGCTGGCGGCGTTTATACTTGAGGCCTCTGCTTCAATAGCACGGGTTTAAGTCGCAAAGCTGGAAGCCATCAGGTTGATCTACCACTTCAGGAACGGGGAGCTAGGCAGCCGGAATGTCCACATACTCAATCTGGGAAATGGGAGGTGGCAAGGGATCAATATCAGATTGCAGTCCTTTTACCCTCATGATGAGTTCACGAAATTTCATGATTGAGGTCACCTCAAGATGATTCGTGAACCTGCTACACCTTCTCCAGCATCAGCTTGGTTGGTTTCAGATCCTCAGGGATGGGAATAGGATAGTCACCGGTGAAGCAGGCGGAACAGAACCCACCGGGATCCCGACCTGTAGCCTTGAGCATGCCTGCCCAGCTGAGATACGCCAGGGAGTCAACACCGATGTGCTGCCGGATCTCTTCCACGGAGTGACGGGCCGCGATCAACTGTTCCTGGCTATCGGTATCGATGCCATAGAAACAGGGATGGGTTACCGGCGGACTGGAGATGCGCATATGCACTTCTGTGGCTCCCGCTTGCCGTAAAGCCTTGACAATCTTCTGGCTGGTGGTCCCCCGCACAATCGAGTCATCCACGATCACCACCCGTTTGCCTCGCAAAATATCATCCAGGGGATTGAGTTTCATCCGGATCCCCCGCTCTCGCATCGCTTGCGTGGGCTGAATAAAGGTGCGCCCCACATAACGGTTTTTAATCAGCCCTTCGGTGTAGGGGATCCCCAGCTGCCGTGCATAACCAATCGCCGCAGGTGTTCCGGAATCCGGCACCGGCATCACCCAATCCACCTCCACAGGAGACTCCTCCGCCAGGATCTCCCCCAGCCGGGTGCGGTAGGCGTAGAGGCTTTCATCATTCATCCAGCTATCGGGGCGGGCAAAGTAGACCATCTCAAAGATACAGAGCTTCGGCTGAGGTTCGGCCCATCGCTGGGAGACCATCCCCTCCGGCGTGATCCACACTAGCTCCCCTGGCTCCACATCCCGCAGGTACTCGGCCCCAATAATGTCCAGGGCACAGGTTTCGGAGGCCAGAATGTAGTGGAGAGGATCCGTCTGGGGATAAGCTAAGGAGCCATCGCTGCAGATAATGCGCTGATCCAGCAGATCATGAAGGGCAGGATTATTGGAGAGCAGGCCAATCACCAGAGGCCGAACCCCGTGGGGATCTCGCACTCCTGCAATGCCCTCGGGTGTGCCAATCACCAGACTGTAGGCCCCCTGACAGCGGCGCAGCGCCTGAATAATCGCCTTAACCCAGTCCAAGCCTTCATCCACCGCCTGAGCAATTGCATGGGCGATCCCTTCAGAATCTGTGGAGGACACCAGGGTCCGCTGAGCATGCCGCAGTTCAGAGCGCAGGGCATCCGCATTCACCAGATTGCCGTTGTGGGCGACCGCCACAGGTCCCAGACGGGTTTCCACAATGATCGGTTGGGCATTGGCAATGTGACTGGATCCGGTGGTGGAGTAGCGGGTATGCCCAATGGCAGCATGACCCACCAGTTGGGCCAGATGTTGCTCATTAAAGACTTGTGACACCAGCCCCATATCCTTGTGGACACGGCAGAACTCCCCCTCGAAGGTGGCAATCCCTGCCGATTCCTGTCCCCGATGCTGCAGCGCAAAGAGACCGAAATAGGTGAGCTTGGACACCTCCTCATGGGGCGCCAGGATCCCGAAAACCCCACAGGCTTCTTCCGGTTTGTCCGCGCCGGTTGAGGTAACCTCCTGCCACTCAGGAGTCAGATCGGTCATACGGGTTCACCTTCAGTGTCACGATTTATGAACAGCTGCAAAGTATCAGTCTAACTCGACTGTTTCTGTCCATGGAGCTTCCCAAACTTAGGTCTTGAGACTCTCCGGTTCTTTTTCTGCTTCTACCGCCGTCATACTGGGGATCCGCAGAGAAAAAATGGTTTCTCCATCCCCAGAAGTCACCGCAATCTCCCCCTGCAGTTCATGCACTAACCCCTTCACCAGGGCCAGTCCCAAGCCCGTACCCCCGTGCCGCCAGCGATCGGATTGGGGGGCTCGGTAAAGTTTGTCGAACAGGTGGGGTAGAGCTTCTGCAGGAATGTGGGCAGTATTGATCACCTTGAGTCCCAGGCTAGCGTTGGAGTCGTCGGAGCCGATCTCAGCAAAAGCCTTCACCCGGATCTGGCCCCCAGCCTCCGTATATTTACAGGCATTATGGAGCAATTCATTTACCACTCGCTCCAGACTGTCACGGTCGGTCCAGAGGACGGGCAGCTCGGGATCACAGTCTAAGTGCAGCTGGACCTTACTTTCTTCTGCGCGTAACTGAAAACGCTGCACCAGATCAGGGAGCCAGGTGGAAACCTGCAACGGTTGCGGATCCAGCTCATAGTTGCCCGCATCCAGTCGTTGTAGATCCAGAAGATTGTTGATCAGGGTCATTTCTCGGGTACACTCTGCGGCCAGCACGTCGATATAGCGTTTTTGCTTGGCAGGGGCCATATCCATCTGCAACATTTGAATCGCCATACGCATGCTGGTGAGGGGGGTGCGCAGTTCGTGAGAAACCGTACTCAAAAAGTCATCCTTGAGCCGATCCAATTGTTGTAATTCCTCCACCTGCTGTTGCAGTTGTTGATTGAGCTGAAGGATCTGAGCCTCCTCAGGCGGCGTTCCTCAATCTGCTGCGCCAGATCCGCATTCATAGCCTCCAACTGAGCGGGACTGGGGAGGGCTAAAGCCTTAGGGATCAGCGGCACCAGTTCGACGACGGTATAGCAAGAAACCAGCGCCGTGAACGCTTTAATCCCGCCCGACACCCAATAATCGGCATGCCAGAGGGTCCATACCCCCATCAGGTGGGTGGTGCCACAGGAGAGAATAAAGACGCTGAACCAGAGAAAGATCCGTTTAAAGGGAACATCCGTCCGTTTCCGCACGAAATAGAAGAGAAGCAACGGGATGGAATAGTAGGCAAAGGCAATCCAGGCGTCGGACATGAGATGCAGACTGAGTAAGGGGGGCTGCCAGAGGTAACAGTGACCGTGAGGCATGTAGTCCCCCCAGCTCAGCAACGGATCCAGCCAGTCCATGATTGTGCACCCCTCAAGCAATTCGGCGGATGACCAAGGTATTTGTACCTAGCCTGGTTAAAATCTATACAAGAACAATTAAATGTAACGCTAACATATCGACCAATAAGCCGAGCATGGCAAGATCACGACCCTGGAGGGTTCGCAAACACCTTCGCAAAACTCGTTTACAATGAGCATAAATGCCCTCGGGGGGGATACCTGTAATCCTGTCATCCCCATGAGGTCTGACCGTTGCGCCTAGGGAGGCTGATCAAGATGGGCCAGGAAGGAAAAGTCGCCATCCTGCTATGTGGGTATGGAGAGATCGAGGACTACCAGGATTTTGCCGACTACAACGAACGCGCTCTTCGGCTGCTAGCTTCCAAGTTTATTCAGTTCCCCAATTTTGTGGTGCCCTGGCTGGCAAAGGTTCTGGGGTTCACGGATCAGCGCGAGTGGTCCGGTCAGGATCAGTATCATTCTCCCCACAACGAGATCTTTGAAGCTCAACGGGCAGGCATTGAGAAGGTCCTCCAGGAGCGGTACGGAGAGCGGGTGGCAGTGTTCAAGGCTTTCAACTTCTGCGAGCCTTTTTTACCCCATCAGGTGTTGCAGCAGGTGCGGAAGCAAGGATTTGATCGCCTGCTCATCTACCCGCTTCTGGTGGTGGACTCCATCTTTACCAGTGGATTGGCGCTGGAGCAGATCAATGAGGTGCTGGCAGAGGATGCGAGCTGGGTCAAGGATATGCGTTATCTGCCCAGCTTCTATGAGCGAACGGACTATCATCAGCGCATGGCCGCCCATATTGAAGCCCGTCTGGCGGATCTCCAGGGATCCTATGCCCCTTCCCAGATTGGCATCATGCTCCTGAATCATGGCTGTCCTCTTGATGCCAAGGGCTATGAAAGCGGCATTCGGGAAAGTGAAGCCCTCTACTACTCGATCCGTGAGGAACTGATCCGCAAATATCCCCTGATCAGCATGGCCTGGATGAACCACGATACCCCCGGTCGCTGGACCACCCCTGACATGGATCTGGCGGCCCAGAATCTCCTCAAACTCGGCGCCAAGGCCCTCGTGTTTGCCCCCATCGGCTTTGCCACCGAAAATCACGAAACCATGCTGGATGTGGGCTATGCCATCCGGCGCTACAAAGACAAGGTGGAATGCCTGCACCTGGATTGCCTCAATGACGATCCCACATTTCTGCACATGGCCGCTGACTGGATCATGCCTCTGGTGGCAGAACTTTTAGGAGAAGGTGTGGATCTAAGTGCGATCGGCAATGGCCATCGTCAGGTCAGTCTGGCTGGGGTCCTCCCCAACCGCAATCGCGATCTGCACGAGCATCTGCCCGATCATGACCACCATCACCATCATCATGGACCCGGCGGACATCATCATGGACCGGGTGGCCATCACCACCACTAGGCCCGTTTCCCTAGCAGCAAAGTCCCTTTTTCGCAAGGGGCTCTATCACGTTCAGGGGTGAATTATATCGAGTTGGCAAGAATACGCAAATATTCTTAATATCTCGACTATGATGAAAGTGCAGAACGACGTGCAGACGTAGAGGAATGGCATCAGCTTTGTTCTCAGGCATCCCATTTCAGACCCAGAGTGGCGATCAGCTGGTCAGTAAGGTAGTGGGGGCCGCTATCGCTGCCCTCTTCAAGCGGTCAGAAAAGATCGAGGCCATTGTTCGGGCTGAGCCTGTGGCCAAGCTCCTGCAGGGCAGTATTGACGGCTTTGATCTACTGGCCCAGGGACTGCAGATGTACAACGGCATGCGCATTGAGGCGATGGAACTTTTCTCAGAGGCGGTTTCCATTGACTTTAGTGAGATCTTTCAGGGCAGGGTGAAACTGCGCCAACCCACCCAGTCCACCATGCGAGTGGTCCTGACGGAGGAGGATCTAGGGCTGTCGTTCAACACGCCCTTCATCCTGGAGAAATTGCGCCGTATGGAAATCAATGGTCGCCCCCTGGAAATTCGGGGGGTAAAGATCCAGATCAGTAATGAAGGAACCTTGCGGATTCAGGCTGAGGTCAACGCAGGAGAAGAGTGGCTGCCCATCGACTTCACCAGCCAGGTGGATCTGCAGGAACGGCGGCGAATTCAATTTGTCAACGTGGAACACAAGGGGATAGAGGAGGCGGTGGCTATCAGCCAATCCCTGGTCAATCATGTCAATGACCTGCTGGATCTGGACAAGTTTGCCCTGGATGGCACCCAGCTCCGAGTAGACCGCGTGCGAGTACGGGATCACAAGATCATCTTCTATGGCACTGCCCGCATCGATCGGTTCCCCCGGCGCAAAGGCGCAGCAGCTTGAGGGATTCAGTCTTTAGACTGACGGGAATTCTGGCGGAATCCAGGCTGAAAAACTTTCGCCATGGCCTCCTGCACAAACCGGTTAAACCACCCCGACTGTTGCAACTGGTGGGCTTTTGCCTTCACCACCGCCTGCATCCCCTCTTCCCCCCAGGTTTGGTTGCGCTGAAAGTATTCAATAAAACTCTGGCCCGCGATCCGCGTCAGGTATCCGGCACTGGCCGCCTGAATTGGAGCAGTGATCAAAAATCCCACCACCGTCACCTCCGCGAGCGCTGTGAGTAGCCCGGTGGTCAGCTGAATCGCCCCCTCGATCAGGCCCAGGCTGGCCAGGGTCTTTGCCAGCGAATACGCCAGCTCCCGCCCCTGCTGCAGGTTCATTTTGCAGCCATAGACCGAGCCAATCTCCACCACCATCTGGGCATTCATGGCCGCGATCGCCAGCAGATCCAGGGCCGGGATCGGATTGGCAAACACCACCCCCGTCACAATCCACTGGAACCGATCCACAATCTCGCTGGCTTGGCGCCGCAACTGCTCGGCAATGATCCGCTGGGTTTCTTCTCCCAGTTGCTGAGACTGCAAGAGAGCATTATCCAGGGCTAGCTCTGGACCTTCGGCATAGAGGATCGCCTGGATCCGGTCGCGCACCTGCCGGATCTGGGGAGTCGGTTTTACAGGTATGCCCCCATTCACCTGCAGGGGAGCCGGATTGGCCGCCGCCAGCAGCACATCCTCAAAGGCCACCAACCCTTCCAAGCGTTCCCGCAAATGGGCCAGGAGCACCTCCTGCTCGGTTTTGGTGTAGAGATCCGCTTTATTCAAGATCAAGAGCGTGCGTTTCCCCAATTTAATGAGATGCAACAGGGGCTCATATTCCGACTGGCGCAGATCTCCATCCGTCACCACCAGCAGCAGATCGGCCTTTTGGGCCTGCCGTCGGGCCTCAACTTCCCGATTTGACCCCGCCTGTCCCATTTCCAGAATGCCAGGAGAGTCCAGGATCTCCACAGGTTCCGGAATCCCGGGTAAAGGCCAGTGGTAGAGGGCAGAAGCCCCCGTGGTCCCCAGGTTCACACCCACTTCCCCCACCGTCTTGCCCAGCAGTGCGTTCACCAGGGAGGTTTTCCCCGCCGATCCGGTGCCAAAGATTACCACCCGCAGGCGGGGTTGGGCCAGGTTACGAGCGACAGCAGCCGATTTCTCCGCCAGCGATTGCCGCACCACCTCATCCTGGATTTGCTGGGCCTGGTGTTCCGCCTGGATCAAATTTTGTTCGGCAGCGGCTCGCTTTTCGGCGGCGGACTGGGGTAGAGCCGGGCGGGGGGGTGGAGGCGCAGGGGTGGGAGCAGGCTGGCGAAACAGAAACAGGTAATAGACGGCGGCCACCAGAAACACCACCAGGATCACCAGCAGCACAATCACCAGGAGAGCCCCCAGTACGGGAATATCCTGAACGGTTTGATAGAGATCGAGAAAGGACTGGATCAACCACCCAATCAGGGCCACCCAGCCTCCTACAATCAGCAGTAGCAGGATCAGACGCAGGAATGGGGATGACATAGGGAGGTCTCAAAAGCAGAACATCTTCCTGACCTGAAGTTGACTCCATCGGCAGGACGATTTTCTTGCGTGTTCGGAAACTGGGTTAACTGGAACGATCCTACTGCAGTTCAGAAGAAGCCAGCGTGGGATACAGGAGGCTACTGCCTCTTCTCAGGGGCAAACTCCACAGAAATGATCCCTTCTAATTCACCAGAATCTGGTAGCAGATGTGTATTTTATTGCTTAGGAATGCGGAGTGATCCTGCCACCAAAACAGTTTAAGCATTAACGATTGATTTGGAGTTAATCGCTTGACAACTTCATGATCATCGGCATAAACGTAAGCCTCTGTATCCCAAAACACCTAGGGATAACCCCCTCTTAAGAAATAAATAACCCGATTTTGGCATGTCTCTTCTACTCTAATGACGAGAGCTCAGGCAGACAGATTTCTCGTGAGCAAAAAAACCTCTGGAGGAAATAATCTGGTAGGGTTATTTGTGGTTATTCTTTGTTGCGTTTTACGAGATTGTCGAGTGGGGGTGGAATGGTTTTGTCAGTTCAAGATCGCCTGACAGGATTTCAGTTCATAATGATTGGGGTTATTCTGGCAGGGTGCTCATCATCCTCGTCAGTTCCTACATCCAACATCCCTGGATCCACCACTACCCCAGCGGTTGTAGTTCCCAATCCTACCCCAAGCAGTCCAGGAAGTGTACCCACCGAGACTCCAACCCCCAATAATCCTGGATCTGCACCCACTCCCGTTCCTTCTCCTGGATCAGCTCCCACTGCCAATCCCACTGCAACGCCAGCAACCTCACCCAGTCCCACCCCCTTACCCACGGGATCGCCCACCCCTGCCGCCTCCCCGACCCCCAATCCCTCACCCACTCCATCAGCAGATCCCAGCGTGATCACCCTGTCACCAGCGGTTGCCTCAACTGCGGCTGGGCGCTTGCAGGTATCGGTGCAGATTCCTCCAGCTCAGCTCACCACCTCCAGCTTCTCGCTGTCAGGAATTCTGGTCAGTTCTCCGACTGCGGATCCTGTGGCAGCGGAGGCCAGATTCGTTCCCAGTCAACTGGAGTTCTATCCAGGATTCACAACGTTTTCTGCCGATGCCCAGTCAGCCACGATCCAGATTGAGTTCAGCCAGCTGCAAATTGTCGGGGTTAGCAACAATAACTGCGTGATCGTGCATGAACCCGCCATGGACCCCCTCGATCCGGCCAATCAGCTGGCGGTGTCTTCCGGCTGTAGCTGAAACAAGTTTTCCACCCCTCACCCGTCTCGTTGATCCTCAGTGCTTACTCTTCAAAGGTTAAACGTATGACATCCACATGGTTTACTCGTGCTGCCCTTCCTGCTCTTGTGCTGCTGACTTTGCTGCACAGTTGTGGCGGCGGCAGTTCTTCTGTCACCACTGCTCCTGTTGAGACCACTACCACCACCGTCACTTCGCCTGAACTGGCGGAGACGGAAAATGGTGTTCTTGTCTTGAGGCAGGCCCTTGAGACGGACGCAGCTGGGAAGATCCGTCTGGATATCGCGTCTTCTGAACCGCTGCCGGACACCCTTAGCGTTGGCGATGCCACGTTTCTGGCTTTACCTGCGGAAGTGGAAATCATCCCCGGCTACCGCTCTTACATTGCCACACCTGAAACGGCCACCGTACCCCTCTCGGTTACAGAGATCTTTGTGGGGGTAACCCGAGCCGAGATCCTGGTGAATGTGAATGTGGCCACCTCGCTGATCTACCAGGGGGATCCTACCGACGTCACCTTCGAAGACTACATCCTGATCCGCGCCACGGCTGATTTGCCCCCCAATATGCGCACGGCGGCCAATATCGCCACTCGGGCCAATGAGCTCTTCCCCCTCGGAGCCTTCTCGGCTGGGGCTCTGGATCCGATTCCGAATGAGTTGAACACCGACTTTGCCAGCAATGCGGGCGATAGTGAACCTCCACCGGATCTGACCGATGCCCTAGTGGTCTACGCCGCCACCTTCCTGCCCGTGAATCTGCGCACGGCTGAGAACCTGGCCCTGATCGTCAATGCTCTTGATCCCAGCATCGATCCGGATCTGCTGCCGAGTGAGATCAATGCCATTCCCGGGGTGAGCCTGCCAGGGGGGTTACCTCTCTCTGACACTGTGGTGGCCAATGCTGCCGGAGAGGTTTCCATCTCGGTGCAGATCCCCAGCTTCGACACCCCTGAATTTACGATCGGCAATGTCCGCTTTGTGCTGCAGCCAGTTGAGCTCTTTACTGGCTTTACCACCTATTCTCCAGATGCCCAGTCCCTAACTCTGCCCCTGAATTTCAGCTCCATCAATATTCCTGGAGTTGGGGTGGATGACTGTGTGATCGTGCATCCCGCTGGCCAGGATCCCTCTGATCCCGATAACCAACTGGCCACCACCCCAGGATGTGACAGTGGTCCACAAACGCCTGTTTTCCTGATCAATGAGGTGGATGCTGACACCCCTGGAACCGACAGTGCTGAGTTTGTCGAGATCTTTGATGGCGGTGTAGGAAATGCGTCTCTTGATGGATTAGTGCTGGTCTTCTACAACGGCAGCAATGATCAGTCTTATCAAGCATTTGATCTGGATGGGCAAACCACCGATGCCAACGGTTTCTTTGTCCTCTGCGGCAATGCTGCCAATGTACCCAATTGCGATCTGGATGTAACACCCAATACCGATTTAATCCAGAACGGGCAGGATGCCATCGCTCTCTACACAGGAAACGCCACAGACTTCCCTAGTGGCACCGCTGTCACCACCAATAACCTCCTGGATGCCGTAGTCTACGACACTAGTGATGCTGATGATGCAGGGCTCTTGGTGTTGCTCAACCCCAGCCAGCCCCAAGTGGATGAGAATGCTAACAGTGCTAGTGCAACTCAATCGATCCAGCGGATCCCCAACGGATCGGGTGGAGCGCGCAACACCAGCACCTTCCAGGCGGTTCCCCCCACCCCCGGCGTATCCAACTCAGCTGGACCGACTCCCTCGCCGAGTCCAAGCCCCAGCCCCAGTCCTTCTCCAAGCCCGAGCTCCAGTCCTTCTCCAGTCGCTGATGTAACCATCAATGAGTTGCGGATCTCATCCCCAGGTGCTCTTGATGACACCGACAACTTTGTGGAGCTGTTTGGAGATCCATCTGTCTCCCTGGATGGGTTGACGATTGTGGTGCTCTCTGGAGAGTTTGCACCGGGTCAAATTGATTTTGCTTTTAATCTCACAGGTGGAGCAACCGACACCGATGGGATCTTCCTGCTCGCCAATGATGAAACCACTGCCGATGTCGATTCTGGAGACATTACTCCTACGACCGACTTTGACTTCTTCGGTAGCCCGTCTACCTTCTTGGTGGTGAGTGGCTTTAGCGGAACTCAAGGTGCCGATCTGGATACCAATGATGATGGTGTTCTGGACAGCGAGCCCTGGACCGAGGTGATCGACTCTGTCTCGCTCATTGATGGTGATGCCACCACGGATCGCAACTACAGCACTACACTCGTTGGTCCGGATGGCAACAACCCTCCCGCCGGGATCCGCGACATTCCCGATGGAACGGAGAACTTCTCCCAGCTCGACTTTGGTGACAACAGTCAGGATACCCCTGGTGAACTGAACGGTGATGGCACCGGAGATATGGTGAGCATTCCTGAGATCCAGGGTGCTGGTCATGTGTCTCCCTTCGTCTCGGGACTAGATTTGGACAACCTGCCACCCAATACGCTCTCGGTTTCTGGAGATACGGTAACCACCATGGGTGTGGTGACAGCCACAGATACCAATGGCTTCTACCTCCAGGATCAAAACGGAGATGGTGACATTGAGACCTCGGATGCCATCTTCGTCTTTACCGGCAGCAGCCCTACAGTGAGTGTGGGTGATGTGGTGCAGGTAACAGGAACTGTCAGTGAGTTCTTCCCTGGTGATACCGATACCCGCAACCTGCCGATCACTCAGATAGGTAGCGTGACTAACATTACCCCTCAGGGCACTGCCAGCTTGCCGACTCCTGTGACTATTGGATCCGGTGGTCGTGTTCCCCCCAACCAGGTGATCAGCACTGGATCGGATCTGACCGACTTTGATGCAGTCAATGACGGGATCGACTTCTTTGAGTCTCTGGAGGCGATGCTAGTTACCGCTCAGGATGCTGTGGCTGTGGCTGGAACTAACGGCTTTGGTGAGATCTTTGCGGTGGTGGATAACGGTGCTGGTGCAACTGGGATCAGCACTCGCGGCACCCTCAACATCAGCCCCACCGACTTTAACCCTGAGAAAGTTCAGATCGATGAAGATACCGGCATTCTGCCTGGTTTCACGCTACCCCAGGTGGGTGTGGGTGCATCCCTGGGCAATGTCACGGGTGTGATTTCCTATGACTTCGGTAACTATCAGATCCAGCCTACCCAGACCTTTACTGGCTCTGGAGCCCCTACTCCCGAAACTTCCTCACTTGCCCCTAGCTCTGATGAGCTGCTGGTGGCTACATATAACGTGCTCAACCTGGATCCAGTTGTGGAGAATCTATCTGATCCTGACGATGTCGATGATGATCTGGGTGACGGTCGCTTTGATACCATCGCTGATCACATTGTCAACAACCTGAACGAACCCGATATCCTCTGCCTGCAGGAAGTTCAAGACAACAACGGTGCTGAGGACACGGGTGTAACCGCTGCTGATGTTACCCTGCAAACCTTGGTTGACCGGATCGCCGCCGCCGGATCTAGCAGCACGTACCAGTTCATTGACAACACCTTCATTGGCAACAACCTGGGTGGTGGCCAGCCCGGTGGCAACATCCGTACTGCCTTCCTGTATAACCCCGCCCGTGTTTCCCTGGTTGGTGGCTCTGTGCAAACCATTGATGGTCAGGGACCGGGTCAGGCCTTTGAAGGAGCACGCCTGCCTCTGGTGGCGGACTTCACGTTCAATGGCAACACGATCAGTGTGGTGTGTAACCACTTCTCCTCCAAGGGTGGTAGCGCCCCGATCCTGGGAACCGAGCAGCCCTTCGATGCCCGGCAAGAGGATGTCACCGTCAATGGCAGCCTGGATGAGCGGCAGGCTCAATCTGCAGCGGTGCAGGGCTTTGTCTCCGGATTACGGACCACAGATCCCGATGCCAACGTGGTTGTTCTGGGTGACCTGAATGAATTTGAGTTTGTTTCTCCGGTCACAGGTCTGGAGTCTGCTGGGCTAACCAACCTGGTGAATAACATCGCCGCCAACGAGATCTACAGCTTTATCTTCCAGGGCAACTCGCAGCAGCTAGATCACATTCTGGTCAGTGACAACCTCTTCACCGGAGCTGATGTGGATATTGTTCACGTCAACACTGAATTTCCAGAGACCCCACAACGGGCCAGTGATCATGATCCGGTCCTGGCCAGTCTCAACCTGCCCCCTGTCAGCGGTGGCCCCACTGATCTGAATGTGGGGGATGTCCAGATCCTGGGGTACCGCAGTGAAGGGCAGAGCCAGTTTGCCTTTGTCCTCTGGACCGATGTGACTGCTGGCACCACCATCAACTTCACCGACGACTCCATCACCAGCACGGGTGAGTTCCGCAACGGCAGCCAGTTCCCCCCCACCGAGACCCTGCTCACCTGGACCGCCACCACCGATCTACCCGCAGGCACAGTTGTGGTGATCAACGGCAGCACCCGCGCCACTGATGCTGGGCAGGTCACCGGGATCCTCAACGCCCTCTCCCCCGATGGCGACCAGATCTTTGCCTTCCAGGGCGACAAGGATCCGACCAACCTCCTCTTTGGCTTCAACTTTGGCAACGGTGGCTGGATCACCACCGGTACCGCGAACCAGACCCTCTCCTATCTGCCCAGCCTCCTGAATGTCACGGATGGCAATATCGATGCTGGGGCCGTCAGCCTGGAGAACAACGGTCAGTACACGGGATCCCGCTCCAACCAGACCACAGTGGATGGCTATCAGGCTCAGATCTACACCGGCAACCTGCCCGTGCTGAGCAACTGGACCTTCAGTCCCAATGGTCTCACCCTGGATAGCACCGACTTCAGCGGTTTGTAATCACCCATTTCATGAGCCCTGGGAATGAGCACCTGGGGCTCTGCTTCTGCTTGACGGCACTCATTTGCACTAAACCTGGAGAAATTTGTCATGAACTCAATCTGGTTAAAGCGCTCGGCCCTGCCTGCGGCTGTTCTATTGGGATTACTGCACAGTTGCAGTGGTGGTAATAGTTCTTCGGTCACCACGGCTCCGGTGGATACCCCCACCACGACCACAGCCAACACCCCTGCCCTGGAAGAAGGGGAAAATGGGCTCTTTGCGGTCAATATCAGCGCCGATGCTGCCGGTCTGATCCGCCTGGATATTGCTTCCCCTGAGCCTCTGCCCGAGACCATCAGCGTTGGGGAAGCCACCTTTATTCCGCTGCCGGTGGAAATTGTGGCTGGCTTCCGCACCTATGTGGCCAGCCCCGAATCGACGACCGTGGTTCTGGCGGGCGTCACCGAGATCTTCCTGGGGGTCAGTCAGGCTGAGATCCGAGTATCCGAGGGTGCAGAGGGAACCTCCTTCATCTATCAGAATGATCCCGCCGATGTTACCTTTGAGGACTACATCCTGGTGCGAGCAACAGGCGATCTGCCCCCGGACCTACGCACCGCTGCCAATATTGCCACCCGCGCCAATGAACTCTTCCCTGCCGGAAGCTTTACAGCGGGGACTCTCAATCCCATCCCCGACGAGCTGAATACCGAGTTTGCCGCAGGCGGTAGCGTTCCTCCTCCCGATCTGACCGATGCGCTGGTGGTTTATGCGGCCACCTTCCTGCCTCCCAACCTGCGCACCCCTGAGAATCTGGCGGCAGTGGTAAATGCCCTCGATCCCAGTGCCAATCTGGCTGCAGAAGATATTCTGGCCATCCCTGGCTCCTCATTGCCAGGAGGGGTGGCCCTGATCCAGCCTGTGACTGCGCGTCCGGCCGGAACCTTCCAGGTGTCGGTGCAGGAGAGCCCCTTTGATACTCCTGGCTTCACCATTGGCAACGCTGCTTTCACTCGTCTACCGATCACGATTTTCGACGGATTTACCACCTATGGCGCTGAGCCCAGCTCCAGTCTCCTGAATGTTGAATTTGCTCAACTGGAGATCGACGGGGTAGATGAAACCACCTGCGTGATCGTGCATCTGCCTGGTCAGGATCCGACCAAGATTGACAACCAGATCTCCCGTACCGAACCCTGTGGCGAGCCCACCGCGGTGACCCTGACACTCCTGCACAACAACGATGGGGAGTCTCAGCTGATCAGTGCCCCCGGACAGTCTGATTTTGGCGGGATTGCCCGCTTTGCGACCCTGGCGGATCAGTTGCGGGATGAAGCTGAGGCTAAAGATGATGAGGGTGGCTTTAAGAGTATCCCTCTACTGGTTACCTCTGGAGATAACACTCTGGCAGGTCCAGAATTCACTGCTGGATTAGAAAATGTCGAAAGCGGAGGCGAGCTCTTCGATTCCATCGGTCTAGATCTGATTGGGTATGACGCCTTTGCTCTGGGGAATCACGATTTCGACTTCGGCCCCGATATTCTGGTTGAATTTATCAATGGCTTTACGACTCCGCCATTGGCACCATTTGTTTCCGCTAACCTGGACTTCTCTGGGGAACCAGGACTCAATGCCCTGGTGGGTCAGGGCCGGATCGCTGCCTCCACCATCATTACTAAAGATGGAGAGCAGTTTGGAATTGTGGGTGCGACCACCGAGTTACTGCGCTCCATTTCCAGTCCACGGAATGTGGTTGTTAATGCAGTAGTTCCGGCAGTACAGGCGGAAATCAATGACCTTCTTGGTCAGGGGGTCGACAAGATTATCTTTATTAGCCACCTCCAGGATGTTGATGAAGATCTTCAGATAATTCCGCAGCTGTCCGGTATTGATGTTGCGGTGGCCGGGGGTGGAGATGAACTCCTCGTTACTCAGGGTAAGGGAACCCTACTGGTCCCTGGTGATGAAGGATTAACGGTATTCGGAGACTATCCTCTTTCAGTTACCAATGGTGATGGCATTGAGATTCCGGTCGTAACAACCCCTGGTGACTACAAATATCTGGGGCAATTGATTCTCGACTTTGATGAGGAAGGCAATCTATTGGGGGTAAACGAGGCTTCAGAGCTGAAGCGTGTTTCTGGAGTCGCTCCAGATGCCGTTGTTCCCGATTCCACAATTCAGTCTCAGGTCGTGGATCCAGTTCAAAGCTTTGTTGACGGACTGGCCGCGAACGTGATTGCCACCAGTCAGGTTGACCTGGAAGGTCGTCGTGATCCAGGTGTTCGAACTCAGGAAACCAACCTGGGGAACCTGCTGGCAGATGCTCTACGCTGGCAGGGTGAGGAACTAGCTGCTGGTTTTGGCGTTGCGGCACCCGATGTGGCTTTACAGAATGGGGGTGGTATCCGTAACAATAACCTGATCCCTGCTGGACCATTTACAGAGTTGAATACCTTTGATATTGCTCCCTTCCCCAACTTTGTGGCCATTGTCCCCAACATTCCTCGCTCCCAGTTCAAGGAGATCCTGGAGAATGCCGTCTCCAGAATCCCCAATGCTGATGGTCGCTTTGCCCAGGTCTCTGGTTTCAGCTTTACCTATAACCCGGCTAACACTGCACAGGTGGTTAATGATGATGGCATTGTCCTCACCCCTGGCAGTCGTGTAGTGGATGTAACACTGGATAATGGCACTCAGATTGTGGTGAATGGGGTTGTCCAGGCTGGACCTGATCTGACCATTGCCACCAACGACTTCTCAGCTCGAGGTGGTGATCAATATCCGTTCCGTGGTGCTCCCTTTACCTCTGTTGGGGTGAGCTATCAGTTGGCCCTGAGCAACTACATTCAAGATGAACTGGCTGGTGTGATCTCTACTACTGATTATCCTGAAGTTGCAGTCGGTGGTGGAACTCGGATCGTTCAGGTGCCATAACTTATCAGGATCCGGTAGAAAGACAGGCTCAGTCCAACTGCCGGATCCTGCTCTTACCCTCCTGACCAACAGTCCAAATTGCTCAGGGGGTTTTCCCATTGCAACCAGCGGAACTGTACCTGGTTCTTTATCAAGAAGGGGAGTATGCAATGACATCACCACGGTTACGCCACTCAGCTCTGGCCCTCATAGTCACTCTGATCCTGTTGCCCGGATGCAGTGGCAGTCCTGGGAGCCTGACGGCATTAACCAGCACCAATGCCAGCCCTCTGTTGCAGGCTGATGACAAGGGGGTCTTTGCTCTCTCACCCGTCATGAGTACCGTGGCAGCAGGGTTGGTGAGAATAGATATTGCCTCCCCTGATCTGTTGCCGGAAGAGATTCTGATTCAGGATGCTCGCTTTGTGATGCTGTCTATTCCAGTGCGTTCTGGCTACCGCTCCTATGTGGCGGATCCGGCCTCGGCTCCCCTACCCCTGCGATCTATTCAGGAACTGGGGATCCCGGGGGTGACCAGCGCCACGATTGAGGTGGTGTACCTACAGCAGGAGATAGAAGGGTCAAGCCTGATCTATCAGGGGGATGCCACCCAGGTTACGTTTGAGGACTACATCCTGGTGCGAGCGATTGGCGATCTGCCCCCCCTGTTGCGCACCGCTGAAAATATCGCCACTCGGGCCAATGAGCTGTTCCCCTCTGGAGCCTTCTCGGCAGGGGCTTTGTCTCCGGTCCCGGATGAGTTGAACACAGAATTTGCCGCTGGGGGCAGTGTGCCGCCTCCCGATCTGACGGATGCCCTGGTGGTCTATGCCGCCACCTTCCTGCCGCCCAATTTGCGTACTGCCGACAACCTGGCTGCAGTGGTGAATGCCCTCGATCCCAGTGCCAATCTCTCTGGGGCCGACATTGTGGCGATTCCGGGCGGCAGTTTACCAGGGGGAATTCCGCTAGAACCTGCCGTCAGTGGCCGTCCCGCCGGATCCTTCCAGATCTCGGTGCAGGATGAGACGCTGGCCACCCCTCAGTTCACGATTGAGAATGCAGCGTTTATCCAGCTACCTGTGGATCCGTTCCCAGGTTTCACCACCTTTGCCGCAGAACCCAGTTCCAGTCTGTTGTCTCTGGACTTTGCCCAGCTGCAGATCGATGGAGTGGATGCAGCGGATTGTGTGGTGGTGCACTTCCCCGGTCAGGATCCCAGCAGTGGAGCCAGTCAGATCGCTCGCTCAGAAGGCTGTGGTGAAAGCCGACCCCTTGGTAGTGTCCGCTTTGCCCAGTTCAATGCTTCCCTCAATCGCAACGCATTGGGCCAGCTGATCACAGATCTCTCCAGCCCCAATCAACCCCAGGCTCAAAACATTGCCGAGATCATCCAGCGAGTCAATCCCGATGTGCTTCTGGTGAATGAGTTTGATTTTGACGAGGCAGGTCAAGCAGCAGAGCTATTCCGTGATAACTACCTGGCTATCAGCCAGGCGGACGGAGTGAATGGGGTGAACTATCCCTACTACTTTATTGCTCCCTCCAATACAGGAATTGCGTCTGGTTTTGATCTGAACAACAACGGTCAGGTGGTCACCACTCCTGGAGCTTCAGGATACGGTGATGATGCCCTGGGCTTTGGGAACTATCCTGGACAGTTTGCCATGATTGTCTATTCTAAGTTCCCCATCGACACCGCCAATGCCCGCACCTTTCAGAAATTTTTGTGGAAAGACATGCCAGGTGCTCTGCTGCCGGATGATCCTGGCACCTCTGAGCCTGCTGACTTTTATTCCCCTGCAGAACTGGATATCTTCCGTTTATCCTCGAAGAGCCACTGGGATCTGCCCATTAATATCAATGGCACGATCATCCATGCCCTGGTGAGTCATCCCACCCCTCCAGTGTTTGACGGTCCTGAGGATCGCAATGGTCGTCGGAACTTTGATGAGATCCGTTTCTGGTTGGACTACATCACCCCCGGCTCGGGAGACTACATCTACGATGACCAGGGACAAACCGGAGGACTGACACCCGGGGCCAACTTTGTGATCATGGGGGATCAGAACTCCGATCCCAACGATGGCGATAGCGTCCCGGGAGCCGCCAACCAGATCCTGGATAGCCCCCTAACCAATACCTCTGTCACACCCTCCAGCTTGGGAGGACCGGATGCTGCAGCCCGGCAGGTTGGAATCAATGCTAACCACCTTAGCGATCCTGCTTTTGATACAGCTGACTTTGCCGATACTGCTCCTGGTAACCTCCGGGCGGATTATGTGCTGCCCTCCTCCGATCTGCAGATCCTGGAGGCAAAAGTTTTCTGGCCTGAAGATGAGGATCCCTTGTTTAATATCGTCGGGGACTTTAATCCTGCTCTGGATCCCAATGTGTTTCCGGCTCGCTCCGCCAGCTCCGATCACCGTTTGGTTTGGGTAGATCTGGCTCCCTAAAAGTTGTTTGTTTGTCTTAATTCTCAGAGGTTGTGAACCATGAAACGTGTCCTATCCCTCTCGATCTCGCTGGTCTCAGCAGCCCTGCTACTAACCTCTTTGCACAGTTGCAGCGGCGGCAATAGCTCTAGTGTCACAACAGCCCCCATTGATACCACCACCGCCAATGCTCCTGAGTTTACCCAGGGGAATGAAGGCTCCTATACCCTGCCCACCCCCATTTCTACAGATGCAGCAGGGAAAGTCCTCCTCTCGGTGGCCTCTGATGAGGCGTTGCCCGCCAGCATCTCAGTGGGTGAGGCCACCTTTGTCCAGATCCCGGTGGAAGTGGTTCCCGGATACACCTCCTACATCGCCACCCCTGAGACTGCGACGACCGCATTAGACGGGATCACAGCAATCTTTGTGGGGGTCAACCGCGCCGAGATCCTGGTTTCTGTGAGTGCTGAAGCGGTGTCCTTCATCTATCAGGGCGATCCCACCGACGTCACGTTTGAAGATTACATCCTGGTGCGGGCGACGGGCGATCTGCCTCCTGCCTTGCGGACTGCCGCCAACATTGCTACTCGCGCCAATGAACTCTTCCCTGCTGGGAATTTCATGGCAGGTGATCTGGAGCCGGTTCCTAATGACATCAATACCGAGTTTGCTGCGGGCGGCAGTGTGCCGCCTCCCGATCTGACGGATGCCCTGGTGGTTTACGCCGCCACCTTCCTGCCCCCCAACCTGCGCACCCCCGAGAATCTGGCGGCGGTGGTGAATGCCCTCGATCCCAGTGCGAACCTCTCTGCGGCTGACATTGTGGCTATTCCTGGAGAAAGCCTCTCTGGGGGTGTGACTGTTACTCCAGTCGTGACCAGCCGCCCCGCCGGATCCTTCCAGATCTCGGTGCAGGATGCAGGTCTGGCCACCGCCAGCTTCACGATCGAGAATGCTGCATTTATCCGACTGCCCCTGACGGTCTTCCCTGGCTTTACCACCTATGTGGCTGAGCCCAGCTCCAGTCTGCTCAGCATTGAGTTTGGTCAGGTGGATATTGATGGCGTTGGTGATGACGACTGCATCATTGTTCACGAAGTGGGTCAGGATCCGCTGATCGCCGCCAACCAGATCGCCACCAGTGCTGCCTGTGGAGATGCTCCCTTTGTCCGGGGTGTAGCCGTGGATCTGCTGGAAGAAGTGAACGCTGAGCTGATCGATGTGGCTCCCAATGGCACCCAAGCGGTGCTGGTCGGCAGTGATGATCTGACGCTGATCGGGATCAGTGGCAATAGCCTTTCCCTAATTGATGATTTTGACTTTGATGATCTGGGTGTGACGACCCCTACGGGATTTAGCGAAGCTGATTTCACAGGTGTTGATATTAGCCCTGATGGATCCTTTGCGCTGGTGGCGGTGAAAGAAGCTGATGATCTGACCAACGGTCTGGTCTTGGCGGTAGAACTCCCTTCACTGGATATTCTGGCTTCGGTGGAGGTGGGTGTCGGTCCTGACTCGGTTGCGATCGCTGCCAATGGCTTGTATGCAGCCGTAGCCAATGAAGCTGAGGGAGATGAAGAAGATCTGCCCGATGATCCTGCTGGGGACATCTCCATCCTGGATCTCACGGATCTGGACAATGACAACCTCACCCAAACCCAGGTTGTGGATATCACAGGCGGATCCATTACCTTCCCCACCGATCCGCAGCCTGAGACCGTGAAGATCACTCCCGACAGCGGCACCATCATTGCCTCGCTGCAGGAGAATAACGCTGTTACCCTGATCACTGTGGATGGAACAGATGGTAACGGGGTTCCCAATGCCTTCACTGTGAATAATGTCAGTCTGGGTCTGCGGACTGTCCAGGGGATCAATGTGGCTGGGGATGTGGGTGAAGGAGATTGCCTCAGCAGTAATGGCTATGCCAACGCCCTACCCCCTTCTACCTTCGACTCTGCTCGTGAACCCGATGGGATTGCAATTACTTCCAACTTCCCCTGGTTTGTTACCGCTGATGAAGACAATATTGGTGCTTCTTTTGGAAATGGTGGCCCTGGTAGCCCCTTCGGATCCCGTAGCATCAGCGTTTTCAACCTCTCCGGCACGCTACTGGGTGATAGCGGCAACACCATTGAAGAATCCGTAGTGGATCTGCGTCTGCCCATGCGCTGCGAAGACAAGGGACCGGAGCCCGAAGTGGTGGAAACCGGAGTCATTGGTGGCCGCACCCTGGTCTTTACCTCCCTGGAGCGCTCCGATGCCATCACCATCCACGACATCACCACTCCCAGCAATATCGAGCTGGTGGATACGGTGGTTCTGATTACCGATCCTGGTAGCCCTGACTATGTGGTGGGCAATGACGAGGAAGCTCAACTGGAGCCGGAAGGCATTGTCTTTATCCCCAGCACCAATCAGATTGTGACAGCTAACTCTGGCAATGATTCTGTCAGTCTGGTGCAGCTGACCGTCAATCCATAATCTCCTGCCGATCCAGGCATAGATACCTACAAACCAGTCTCCGTGGGATTTAATCCTGGATGAGAGGCTGGTTTTGTTCTGACCTGACAGCAATAGCCAGTAAAAAAAAGAGTGCCCAAAGGACACCCCGGAAAAGTCTTCATTTAAAACGTCTGTTATAGTGATCGATGCAGCGAAAGGATCAGGCCTGGGCATAGTGAAGATGCCGCAGCAATAACCCTTCACTTCGGGTGATCACATCCTCAGGACTGGAAAAATAGCTCAACCGCTCCACCTCAATGCCATCCTTACACAGGATCAGTGTGGGCAGAGACTTAACCTGAAAGCGATAGGCCAGCAGGAAGTTCTGATCCACATCAATCGGCACCAGCTGCAGGGAACCATTCCACTCCGTTGCGAGACGCTGCATGATCGGTTCAATCATGCGACACAAGCCACACCAGGGTGCGCCAAAATTTAGCAGCACATAGGGGCTTACGGTCAAAAGGGCATCGTTTGACACGTCTACCTGAGTCCGCAAGATCTATCTCCTGAATATTAAAGATTGCTTTGGGATCATGCTACCAGGCAACACGGCTGGCTGCAGAGATCATCTGCTGATGAAAAACATAAAAAATAATAACGAAACTTAGGACTCC